>NZ_WHZW01000001.1 GCF_010667685.1 Bifidobacterium aerophilum
AGTGGGAGATCCTGTCGAACTGCTCCCTCGTGATGTCATACCTCGGCGTACACATACCACCATCATGTCACCAAAGCACCATAGAGTAAACACACCCTAATAAGTTCCGACAACATCGTTATGTAGGCGCCCCTACCGGGGTGGGGTCGGGGATGCGTTATCTGACACGCTCCGGGCCGCTCGGCCAAGTCTTACGGTCTGACAACGCATCCCCGACCCCACCCCTACGTTTTCGCTCAACGTCGCGTTTGATATATCTCACGTAAGGTTTCGGATCAAACTGCTGTTGGCTGGGATATATGTCGCTCGACTGTATGACTTGGCCGAGCGGCCCGGAGCGTGTCAAGCGACATATATCCCAGCCAACAGCCCACGCTGGAACCACTCCAACCAACCATTAACCAGCAAATCGTAAACGGAAATCAAACAAACCAACAGGACTACAGACAACACGCCGACGGAAGTCGTCAAACTACGTAGAAGATGCCAGTGACTACGCGAATGACTACAGTCGGCAAACGGAAATCAGGAAAGGAACACACCATCATGGCAAACGAATACAAGCTCCTCACCCCCGGCCCGCTGACCACCACGCGCACCGTCAAGGAGGAGATGCTCTTCGACCACTGCACCTGGGACGAGGACTACCAGCAGATCACGCAGAAGATCCGCCGCCAGCTGCTCGAACTCGCGCACTGCGATCCGTCCGAGTACACCGTGGTGCTCATGCAGGGCTCCGGCACGTTCGGCGTGGAAAGCGTGCTCACCTCCGTTATCGGCCGGCAAGAGAAGGTGCTGCTGTGCACGAACGGCGCGTACGGTGATCGCCAGGTGAAGATCTGCGAGCACGCCGGCATCAACTACGTCCAGTACGCGGAACCGTACGACCGGATCCCGGATGCGGCGAAGGTCGACGAATACCTGCGCAACGACCCGTCGATCACGCACGTGTCCATGATCCACTCCGAGACCACCTCCGGCCTGCTCAACGACATCGCCGCGGTCGCGACCGTCGCGCACGCGCACGGCTGCACGTTCATGGTCGACGCGATGAGCTCGTTCGGCGGCGTCGACATCCCGGTGTCCGGCTGGGGCATCGACTTCCTCGTCTCCTCGGCCAACAAGTGCATCCAGGGCGTGCCGGGCTTCAGCTTCATCATCTGCAACAAGGCGAAGCTCGAAGCGTCCAAAGGCAAGGCGCGCTCGCTCTCCCTCGACCTGTGGGACCAGTGGAACACGCTCGAGAAGGCGAACGGCAAGTGGCGCTACACCTCCCCGACCCACGTGGTGCTCGCGTTCTCCAAGGCGCTCGACGAGATGTTCGCCGAGGGCGGCATCCCCGTGCGTTCCGCCCGTTACGCGCTCAACAACCACCTGCTCATTGCGCGCATGAAGGCGTTGGGCTTCCGCACGTTCCTGGACGAGCACCAAGGTCCGATCATCACCACGTTCCTGTACCCGGAAGGCACGAAGTTCGACTTCCACGACATGTACGAGTTCATCAAGGAGCGCGGCTACGCGATCTACCCGGGCAAGCTCACCACCGAAGAGACGTTCCGCCTGGGCAACATCGGCGAGATCTACGCCGACGACATCGAGAAGGTGACCGAGCTGCTGGCGCTGTACATGGGCGAGCGCGGACTGCTCAAGGCGGCCACCGGTTCGGATTCCGTACCGGCTGCGATCGCCGCGATGGACGCCGCCGGAGAGCCGATCAAGGCCGCCGCCCCGGCCGGCGTGAAGCTCTCCGCCTGAGACGTTTTTCGGATCTCGGATCGTTATCAGTCAGAGTCATCGCGGAGTGTCTGTCCCCGGCATGTGTTGCCAGATCGTAAGCAGCGAAGGCGTGTGCTAAGCTCCGCGAGCACACGCCGGAGCGAAGTCGAGCGGCTTCGGAGCGTATCGGGCAACACATGCCGGGGACAGACACGGCATACCGGCAATACATACTGTTGCTATCAAGGAGTTTATTATGACCAATCGTTTTGAGGCCGTGATTTTTGATTGGGCCGGCACCACCGTGGACTACGGGTGCTTCGCGCCGGTGCGCGCGTTCCAGGAGGCGTTCAAGGAGTTCGGCATCATGCCGACGATGGCCGAGACGCGCAAGCCGATGGGCATGCTCAAGCACGACCACATCAGCACGATGCTGCACATGGACCGCATCGCCCGAGCATGGGAGGACGAGCACGGCTCGGCCCCGACCGACGCGGACGTGGATGCCGTGTACGCGCATTTCGAGCCGAAGCTGCTGTCGATCCTGCACGAGTTCGCCGATCCGAAGCCAGGAGTGACCGATGCGGTCGCCGCGCTGCGTGCGGCCGGCATCAAGATCGGCTCGACCACCGGATACACCGACAAGATGATGGACATCGTCGTGCCGCAGGCCGCGGCGAACGGCTATGCGCCGGACTGCTGGTTCAGCCCGGATTCCACGAACGGATTCGGCCGCCCCTACCCGTACATGGTGTTCCGCAACCTCGAGATGCTGGGCGTGACCGACGTGCGCCGCGCCGCCAAGGTGGGCGACACGCTCTCCGACATCCGCGAGGGCAAGAACGCCGGCGTGTTCACGATCGGCGTGACCGAGGGCAGCTCGCAGATGGCGTTGAGCCAGTCCGAGTTCGAGGCGCTCTCCCCCGCCGACCAGGCCGCGGCCCGCGCCGCCGCGCGCGACGCGTTCGTCAAGGCCGGCGCCGACGCCGTGATCGACACGATGGCGGAGCTGCCCGCGCTGCTCGCCCAGCTCGCCTGACTTTCCTCGGTTACGCCGTTAAGAAGCCGGTGTTCGTCAGCTCTTGAAGAGCTGACGAACACCGGCTTTTGCATAGTATGAGGCAGTTTCCTTCGTATGTATGGGTCTTTCTCCAAAGCCTGAGGCAACAGCTCAATGTCCTATCGCTGTTATCGCCCTGAAATTCGCCTATAAGCGGACGTGGTTGGCGGTTATGCGCGTCGAGGTTGCCTCAGGCTTTGGAGAAAGAGCCGTGCGCACGAAGGAAACTGCCTCAGGATTTGCGAATCGACCATTGCGGCATGGCCCTGATTCGGAATGGATAGACGCGAGCGCCGCCGACGGACGCACGATCACCCGTTGACGCGTTCCCCGGCGGCGCTGCGATAGCCGAAGTTCATCATTTCGCTGTTGTAGGCCACCACGCCACGACCTTGCGCGGGCAAAACGATCATGCCGCCGTCGCCTCGATGGGCGGCGACTTCCCCAAGCGTGGCCACGGCCGCGTCGTGCACGGATTCGCCGGCGAAACGCACGCGGTCGGCCACCTGATGCGCCGCTACCGCCTTGATGAACGCCTCGCCGATGCCGGTGCACGAGACGGCCACGGTGCGCTGGTCTGCGAACGTGCCGCATCCGGGCAACGGCGAGTCGCCGACGCGGCCATGCATCTGGTTCGTGATGCCGCCGGTGGAGGTTCCGGCCGCGATATGTCCGGCCGCATCGCGCGCCACCGCGCCGATCGTGCCGTGTTTTTCGTCGCCGATCACGCCGCCGCCCGATGTCCCGGCACCAACAGGCTCGCCGGCGCGCTTCTCCCACGCGTCGCCGCCGGCCTGTGCCTCGGCCAGCGAACGCTGCCGCGCTTCGGTGACGAAATATTCGTTCGGCCTGGTTTCCACGCCCCACGCGGCGATTTCCTCGTCGGTCGGGTCGGCGAACAGCACATGCTTGGTCCGATCCTTGACGGCACGCGCCGCATCAATCGGATTCTTCACCGTGCTGACTCCTGCGACCGCGCCGACCTCCCCGTCGCCGTCCATCAGGCACGCGTCCATGCGCGCCAGCCCGTCACCGGTGAGCGCCGCGCCTCGTCCCGCGTTGAATTCGGGCGCGTCCTCCATCACGTGAATGGCCGCGACCACCGCGTCCTCGGCCGCACCGCCTGTCTCCAACACCGCGTATCCGGCGTCCAAGGCGCGCCGCAGGTCGACCCGTACCTGCGCCGAACGTTCCGGCGTGTGGTGTCTGCCGCGATCGCCGGCCCCTGCGTGGATGATCAACGTGATGCCGCTTTCGCCGCCGGCCGATTCGACGGTCGCCAGCGGCGCGCTTCCCTGTTGCGTCATGATGTGTCCCTTTCCCAACGCATTGGCCTTAACGCGTTGACGGCCAAATGGTCAATGGCTGTCTACTACCCTCGCAGCCCTATCGACCGTGATTCCGGACACGATTATCGGCCGTCTCGCAGATCACGCGCACGCCTCGTTCGATATCCGTCGCATCGGGCCGCACGAAGTTGATCCTGATATGTGCGTCATCGGTCTCGTCCACGTCGAACACGCCTCCCGGCATGAACGTGACGCCGCGCGATCGGCAGTCGGCCAGCAGGTCCAGCGATCGCACGCCGTCCGGCAGGGCGACCCATACGTAGTACCCGCCTTCGGGCACGTTCCAGCGCATGCCGTCCGGCGCGTAACGTTCCAACGCGCGCACGGCCGCGTCCCTCCGCGCCCGGTATGCCCCGGTCAGTCCGCGCACGTGTGCGGCGATCCGTCCTTCGCGCAGCAGTTCCAGGCAGATGCGCTGCGACGACGTGCTCGTATGCTGGTCGACCATGCGCCGCAATGCGGCCAGCCGCGCGATCACGTGCGGGTCGGCCACCACCCATCCGGTGCGCAGGCCCGAGGTCACGGTTTTCGAGAACGTCGACAGGTACATCACGTATCCCGCGTTTTCCATGCCGGCGAGCGGCACCGGCCGTTCGGCCGCGCCGCCATACCACAGTTCCCCGTATGCGTCGTCCTCGACGATCAGGCACTGGTACCGCCGCGCCACGTCGACGAGCTCGCGCCGTCGTTCGATCGACAACGTGGTGCCGGTCGGATTCTGGAACGTGGGCACGGTGTAGATGAGTTTGGGACGGAAGCGCGCGCAGTAGCCGTCGAGCAGGTCGGTGCGCATGCCATGTTCGTCCATCGGCATGCCGACGATGCGCGCGTCGGCCGAGCGGAACGCCTGCAATGCGGGGAAGAACGTGGATTGTTCGACGAGCACGCGGTCGCCGGGGTTGACGAACGCGCGCACGATCAGGTCGATGCCCTGTTCGGAGCCGGAGAGCACCATCACGTTGCGCGCGTCGCAATGCACGCCGCGGTCGCGCATATGGCCGGCGAGCAGTTCGCGCAGTTCGTCGAAACCCTCGATCGGGGATTCGGGTTGACCGTCGAAGTCGTGCGAGGAGAATGCTTCGAGACTGACCGCGCGCAGCAGGTCGTCGGGGATGTCGGCCGGGTTGGGCGAGCCGGTGGCGAAGTCGATGACGGGACCGTTCCCGCGTGTGCCGCCGCGCTGCGCCCGTTCGGCCTCGGCGATGTCGTGGTAGGTGAAGCGGTTGGAATAGTCGCTGAACAGCACCGACCACGGCGGTCGGATGACGGACGGTTCGGGGGCCGAAACCGGCGGACGCGTGTCGCGGATGGTGACGACCTGCGGGAGGGTGCGATCATGACCGGTGCCGGATCCCGCGGACGACGCCGCGATGGCCGGGATGGTCGACGACCCCGATGCCGACACGGACGATGACCGGCCCCATGCCGGCGGCGCAGATGGTTGAACTGCGGAGGGTGCCGGCGCGGCGGGCAACACGAACGTGCCCTTGCCTACCCGGGATGCGATCAGCCCTTCGTCCTTGAGCTGCTGATATGCCTGCAGGACGGTGGCGCGGTTGACCGACATTCGTGCGGCCAGTTCGCGTTCGGGCGGGAGCCGGTACCCTTCGGCGAGCGCGCCGGAGACGATCTGTTCGCGCAGTTCGCCGGCCAGCTGCCGATACATCGGCACGCTGCTGTGCCGATCGAGTCGCAGCTGCATGCGTCCACCCCCTCTGTCCGTCGCCATGCGTCACAGTCTCCCGTCACCCTACCTCTTCGTGGCGGTTTTCGCTCGGTGACGGACCCGTCACCGAGCGAAAACCGCCACGCGGAACAGGACCGTCCGTCTCGTTACAGCGAGAGGAACAGTTCGTGCAGGCGTGTGTCGCCGGTCAGTTCGGGGTGGAACGCGGTGGCGATGATGTTGCCTTGCCGCAACGCGACCGGATGCCCGTCGACCGTCGTCTTCACGTCGGCGTTGGGTCCGGTTGAGACGACGTACGGTCCACGGATGAACACGAGCGGCAGATCCGCGAGATAGTCCGCGTCGCCCGACCGGCCGAAGTCGGCGGTCGTCTCGAACGAGCCGAGCTGGCGTCCGTACGCGTTGCGGCGGACGGTCGCGTCGAGAGCGCCGAAGTACACGTTCGGGTCATTGTCAAGACGATTCGCGAGCAGGATCATGCCGGCGCAAGTGCCGAACACCGGTTTGCCGGTGGCGATGTGCCGGGCGATCGGCTCGAACAGGCCGGTCGAGCGCAGCAGCTTGCCCTGGGTGGTGGATTCGCCGCCGGGCAGGATGACGCGGTCGATCGACGCGTCGAAATCGGCGGCGGCGCGCAGCAGCTTCCACGGCGCGCCGAGCCTGTCGAGTACGGCCGCGTGTTCGGCGAACGCGCCTTGGACGGCGAGGATGCCGGTCACGCCGTGTTTCGCTGTTTCGGCGTCGTCGGATTCCTCTTTGGAGATGTATTGGACGGCTACGACCATGAACGAACCTCCGATCGGGTCAATGCAACGGGCGCGGAGTCACTCGCCGCGGGCAGCCATGATGGTCTGGATCTCGTCCTCGTTGATGCCGACCATCGCCTCGCCGAGGTTTTCGGACAGTTTGGCGAGCAGGTCGGCGTCCTGCCAGTTCGCGGTCGCCTGCACGATGGCGGCGGCGCGCTTGGCCGGGTCGCCGGACTTGAAGATGCCGGAGCCGACGAACACGCCTTCCGCGCCGAGTTCCATCATGAGCGCCGCATCGGCGGGGGTGGCGACGCCACCGGCGGCGAAGTTGACGACGGGCAGGCGTCCGTTGTCGTGCACGTACTTGGCGAGGTCATACGGCACGGCGAGCTGCTTGGCGGCCTCGTACACCTCGTCGTCGCGCAGGGCGGTCAGTTCGTGGATCTGCTTGGCCATGGTGCGCATGTGACGCACGGCCTGGATGACGTCGCCGGTGCCGGGCTCGCCTTTGGTGCGGATCATGGCGGCGCCTTCGGCGATGCGGCGCAGCGCCTCGCCGAGGTTCTTCGCGCCGCACACGAACGGCACGTCGAACTGGTTCTTGTCGATGTGGTATACGTCGTCGGCCGGCGAGAGGACTTCGGACTCGTCGATGTAGTCGATGTCGATGGCCTGCAGGATGCGGGCTTCGGCGATGTGGCCGATGCGGACCTTGGCCATGACCGGGATGGATACGGCGGCCTGGATGCCCTTGATCATGGCCGGGTCGGACATGCGCGAGACGCCGCCGGCCGCGCGGATGTCGGCCGGGATGCGTTCGAGAGCCATGACGGCGCACGCTCCGGCGTCCTGCGCGATCTTGGCCTGTTCGGGCGTGGTCACGTCCATGATGACGCCGCCCTTGAGCATCTGGGCGAGGTTGCGGTTGAGTTCGGCGCGGTTCTGCGTCATGGTGTCCCCCTGGTGATTGCGCGGATGGGCCGGCCACGACTGGCCGGCAGTCCGCTGAAGTGCGATTGGCAACGCGACCATTATCATGACGCTCACGTTGCCCGCATATGGACCGGTCCAATTCGGATCGGACCAATCCAATGGCTGTCGACCCGTCCAATCGCGGTTCGTCCGTCGTCCGCGCAGCTGCACGCCAACGCCAGTCGCACGGTCGCGACCTGGCCCGGTCCGCAAGAATTCATCTTCACTTCACTGCAACACACCATTCGGTCAACGGCTCCGACAGGTCGCTCACCTACTACTGGAAGCATGCAGATCAGGATGGCCGCACACCAAGCAACAGTCCGCATGCCACATATCCGGTCCGGTCCCGCACGCTCCGCGCGAACCCCCTCGAACACCGCACCGCGCCTCGACCTCGTCCAGACCTTCTCCATCGGCTTCGGCATGCTTGCCATCGCCGCCGCCTGGGCCATGTACAACGCGTTCGTGCCGATCAAGCTCAAGGAGCTCGCCATCCCGACCGCCATCGTGGGCGTCGTCATGGGCATCGACAACCTGTGCGGCTTCACCGTCCAGCCGTTGTGCGGCATCCTGTCCGACAAGGTACGCACCCGTTGGGGCCGGCGCATCCCGTTCGCGCTGTTCGCCATCCCTTGTGCGGCCGTGTGTCTGATGCTCATCGCCGCCGCGCCGAACGCCCCGTTGACGATCGTCGCGGTCGTGGCCTACGCGGTCCTCATGTCGACCTGCCGGGCGCCGATCGTCGCGCTCATGCCCGACGTGACCGCACCCGTCCAGCGCAGCACGGCGAACGGCGTCATCAACTTCATGGGCTCGATCGGCAACGTGCTCGCGCTCGGCGGCGGCAGCCTCCTGTACCGGCGCTACGGCATGTCCGTCACGTTCGTCGCGGGCGCGTTCATCATGGTCGGCGCGATTGCGGCATTGGCCTGCCTGGTGCGCGAGCCGGCGGAATACCGCACGAAACCGCACGATCGGGCGCGGTTGCCGTTCGTCGGATGGCGAGAGTTCCGCGACGCCGCCATTCCGCGGCTTGATCTCGACGGCGACGCGCGCCGGCGGTTCCGCATGATCCTGTTGGTCCTGTTCCTGTACACGATGGGGTCGAGCGCGATCGAAACGTATTTCACGCTGTATGCGACGCACGATCTGGGCATGGATGCGGGCTCGGCGAGCGGCGGCTTGGTCTGGTTCGCGGTCAGCGGCATCCTGTTCGCGATTCCGGCCGGTTGGATGGGCACGCGGTTCGGGCGACGCGAGACGATGAGCGCGGGACTGGTGCTGGCGATGGCGATGCTTGCGCCGATGCCGTGGGCCGGCCGCGCGGAACTGCTGCCGTGGCTGGCGTTCGCATTCGGGATCCTGTGGATGATGGTGCTGGTCAACGCGTTGCCGTGGGCGACCGAGCTGGGCGGCACCGAACACACCGGCACGTTGACGGCGTATTACTATCTCGCCACGTCGGGCGGCGCGGCGATCAGCCCGACGCTGTTCGGCCTGATCCAGCAGGCCACGGGTTCGTACCGGTGGATGTTCCTGTATGCGATCGTCGGGTTCGCGGCGGCATTGGCGCTGATGCCGTTCGCCGGCGAGACGGGCGGCGCGGGACTCCTGTCGTCCGCACGCACCGCCGCCGGCTGGTCACGCGACGGAGAATCGCCCGCCTTCGCCGTCGCGTGATCGCAGCGGCCGTTACGCTTCGTCGTACTCGTATTCGAGGATGTCGCCGGGCTGGCAGTCGAGGGCTTCGCAGATCGAGGCAAGCGTGCTGAACCGGATGGCGGAGACGCGGTTGTTCTTGATCTTCGACAGGTTCACGTTCGTGATGCCCACCTGTTCGGCCAGCCAGTTCAACGACCGTCCGCGCTCGACCATCATCCGGTCGAGCCGGAGCACGATCCGCCCGCTCATCTCCACGCTCCTCTCGTCACGTGCATCGCCACGCTCACAGCAGCCCGTCGACGTCGTTCTGCAGCGCGGCACCGTAGCCGAACACCCGCGCGAACATGAACGAAAGAACGCCGAGCATGATGAGGACGGCCGTGGATGCGCCGCCGGTCACCGAAACCGCGCAGCCGAGCAGCGCGCAGATGCCGGAAACGGCGAGCGCCGAGACGGGCGCGGCGATGAGGTACCAGCCGACGCGGTCGAGCCGTTCGATCGGCACGGTGCGGAACGGCGATGGCGTGCCGGAGTCGGTATCGGCGTAACGCGCGCGCTCGCGCAGCCAGTCGCGCAGGTTCGCGAGCAACGCGGCGAGTTCGCCGAAGACGAGCGCGAGCAGCACGAAGATGACGGTGCGTTCGAGGCTGACGAGCACGACGGCCGGCGCGTTGACCACGTCGGTCGTCCAGTCGACGAGCCGGATGTCGCTGTCGAGGAAATGCCCGGTGATGATCGCGGTGCCGATGCCGGCGTCCATCGATACGGCGTAGTCCGATGTGGCGTCGGGCGCGAACGCATGGCCGTCGACCATGAACAGGACGGTGATGACGAGCTGGATGACCGCGAAGAACGCGAGGACGACCGCTGCGATGCGCGCGATGACGACGGCCACGCCGCCGGCACGGTCGAGCAGGAAGTCCGGTTTGGGCTGCCGGTTTGCGGATGCGGATTGCGTGACCATGATGACCTCCTTGTCATCGATAGTGGTGCTTACGCTTCCAGTATACGCCAAATTTATCGTTTGTCGTTAATTTTTTAATGCGCGACGACTATTTTCATCATGTCGGCATTCAGGCACGTTACCGGTCGACCATTCCTCAGTCCGACATCGTCGGCCGGCTCCCCCGACAAGGGGAACCGAAAAGGGAGGGGCCGATCATTCCGCCGGCACGTCCATAAATCCCAGCGACTTGAGGTAGCCGTTGCCTGCGGTGATGTCGTACTGGATGAGCCGGTAGTCGTCGAGCAGCCGTTTGGTCCCGGCCGACGCGCGGCTGACGTCGATCCGTTTGCCGTTCGCGTCGAGGTAGAGCGGCGTGCCTTCGGGGATGCGCGTCCAGCCCTGCGTCACGTTGACCACAGGCGGTTCCATCGCGGGCACGGCCCGGTGCATGGCCGTCAGGAACGCGAGGTACGGCGAGACGCGCGCGTTCAGGTGCGTGGCGGCCTGCGCCATGAGGTAGTTCGGCGACGTGTACGCGTTCTCGGCGGCGTTCGAACCTTCGCCGCCCGCGTGTTCACCGTTCTTCTCGTCTGCGGCCTCCGCCTCCGACCTGCCCGTCGCCGTGCGCGCGGCTTTGTTCGACCAGATGAAGTAGTCCGTCTCGTGCAGCGGGATCGAGTTGCGGTCGTCGGCGCTGGCATGCTTGTAGATGCTCGGCAGGTGATCGCCGTAGAAGATCACCGTCACCGGCTTGTTCATCGCGTCGAGCGCGGAGAGGAACTCCTTGGTGTACTGGTCGGTGTAGCTCATGCCCTTGGCGTACGTGTCGATGTGCGTTCGCTCGTCGGCCGCAAGCGGCGTTCCGGTCGTGGAGGACGCCTTGAACTGGTTGTGGTCGTACCAGTTCTCGTAGCCCATGTGGTTCTGCATGGTGACCAACTGGATGAACCGGCCTCCGGACTTGCCGGATGCGCCACTTGTGGAACCGTCCGACGTGCCGCCTGCCTTGCCGTCGATGAGTCTGAGCACGCTGTCGTACGACGTTTCGTCGCTGATGTAATGCGATCGGTCGAGCCGTTTCGCATGATCGGCGATGAGCGGATCGTTCTGCGAATAAAAGGCCCCGAAGCCGAACTTGCGGTAGTTCGTGGTACGCGAGTAGAGCGCGGGATTGTACGGGTGGACGGCTTGGCTGCCCGCGCCGCCCGCGTTCCAGATCTGGTTGAACGCCGGCGCCCAGCTCATCTGCGGCACGAGTTGCTGGTAGGGGCTGGACAGCGACGCATCGAAGTTGGTCATGCTCAGGCCGGTGAGCGCCTGGAATTCGAGGTTCGCGGTGCCGCCGCCGTAGCCGGACGACAGCATGAGTCCGGATGTGGTGGTCTTTTTGAGCGCGCGGATGTACGGCATCGGATCCGCGTTGAGCGTTATGCCGGGCACACGGGTCGGGTCGGAGAACGATTCGGACAGGATCATGACGATTGTGCCGTCCGTGAGGTTCGTCGTGCGGCCCGCATTGATGGCCGCGGCCTGGGTCGCGTATCGTTTCGCAAGGTCGCGCATGGCCGCTTCGCTGTAGCCGGCGGGCTTGTCCATGACTTTGGGACGTGTGAGACGAAGGAATCCGACCGCGACGCCGTTCGACTGCGCGTCCTCGATGGAATCCCACAGTTTCGCCTTGTCGCCGAAGCCGGACGCGAACGAGTTCGCCCATGATCCGGTGGTGCCGAGGTCGGCCGAGAACGCGACCAGCATCGCCGCGCAGATCACGGCGGCGAGTCCGCGGCGGATGCGTCCGACGAACCGGCGCGGGGTGGCGATCAGCGAGCGACGCCCGTCGAGGATCGCGGCGGCGGCGCAGATCGCAAGCAGTATCACGACGGTGACCGACATCTGGACGATCGCCTCCGTGGAACCCGCGGGCGTGTTGGTGACGGTGTCGCCCATGCCGCCCGCACCGCCGCTGGCCATAAGCGTGATGTCGGTGGGACGGATCGTTTCGGAGCGCACGAGCACCTTCATGCGTTCGAGCACGGCGATGACGCCGATCACCGTGACGAACAGCCCGCTGGCGATCCAGAACCGGTTGATCGCCAGCACGAGCACCGCGTAGACGACGCCGATCACGAGCAGGTTGAGCAGGAACTGGAGCTGGCCGGACGATATCGCGCGCCCGTCCGGACCGACGCCGAACATCTTGACGACGAACTCCCACGGCGTGGTGCGGCTGCGGGCGATCATCACGCTCCACTGGAGCATGAGCACGGCGGCGGACGCGAACAGCAGGAACGCGATCGCATACGTCCACCACGGGAAAGGACGACGTGCCCGGACGGTCCGCGCCGCCTTGCCCCGGTCCCGTTCCGGACGCAGACGGCGGACGGATGACGACAGCCGTTCGCGCACACGGTCGCGCACGTCGCCCAACGGATGGCGCAATGGACGCGGAGCCAACGCCGATCCCGGCAATCCCACCGGTTCCGGCATGCTCACCGCGGATTGCATCGCAGCCATCATCTGCGAGCCCGAATCCAACTCCACCCTACCGTCATCCTGCCACTGCTTCATGCCTTCAGCCTATGGCCGACATATCGACACGGCCATGCCGGTCGGCAAGATGTCACTTCAACGTAGGCAAAGTTCACTTGTCGGACACGTCGGCCGGCCGCAGGCGTCCCCCGACCGGCGCCGCGGTCAGCCGACGTTGTTGCCGAAGATCTGCGCGGCGAGATCCTTGCGCATGGCCTCCATCTGGGTGATCTGCCCGAGGATCGCGATCTTCTGCGAGCCGTCCGGCAGGGACGCCATCTGCCGTTTGGCCGCGCCGATGCGCCGCATCAGGCCCATGTCGAGCAGTTTCGCGGTCAGTTCCGCCGCATACTGGGTTTCGGCGGGCGACGCCGGTCGCAGCTGGGCCGCGGCGCCGTTCGCCTGCGCGTCGGCGGTCTGCTCCCCCGCGCGCAGGTCGCTTTCGCTGGGAGGCAGGGGAAGCGGCATCACCGCCAGCTCGTTGACCACCGGTTCGAGCAGCGGGCCGCCCGCCTTCGCGAGATTATGCAGCCACAGTCCTTGCGGCATGTCCTCGGGAGGCAGTCCTCCCGCCGCGGCGATCGCCTGGAACAGCGAACGGAACACCGGCGTCATGAAGTTCGACAGCGACAGCGAGGCGAACATGGACGGATCGACGGCGCGCGGCACCTGGATCAGCATGGCCATGAACTGCTGTTCGCAGATGAACACCGCGTCGTCGATGCGATAGTAGGTCTGTTCGTTGGCGTCGCGGCGTTCCAGATTGCGGCGTTCGGCGGGATTCGCATACGGATTGCCGGCGGAGGGGCCGTTCTGCCCGCGCCCGGCAAAACCGGATGCCTGCCCCGGTTCGCCGAAGTCGCCGCCCGCATTGGGCCCGAAGTTCCGGCGTTTCGGCGCGTATGCATCCTCGTCGCGCACGTGCAACTGACGTCTGGCCTCACGCACCTCGCGCTGCATGATGTCCAGGTCGATGCCGATGCGTCGGGTGGCCTTGCGCGTGTACCAGTCCAGCAGGGAACGGTCGCGGATCTGCGCGATCAGCGGCGCAGACGCCTTCACCGCACCCATCTGACCGGTTTCGTAGGACAGGTCGAACCGGTTGATCGCCGCGTCGATCACGAAGTTGTACAACGGTTTCGCGCCGGCGATGAGCGCGCGCACCGCCTCGTTGCCGCGTTCGATCCTCAGGTCGCACGGGTCGAGGTTGTCGTCGGCCACGGCCACGAACGTCTGCGACAGGAACGCGGAGTCGAGGCCGAACGCGTGCAGCGCGGCCTTCTGGCCGGCCGCGTCGCCGTCGAACGTGAACACGATGCGCGAGCTGAGCGACTGGCCCTCCACCTTGAGCGGGCCGACCAGCTGGACCGCGCCGAGCGAGTCGTCGGCGATGAGTCGGCGCACGATCTTCGCGTGCTCCGCGCCGAACGCGGTGCCGCAGGTCGCCACGGCCGTGTCGATGCCGGCCAGATGCATGGCCATCACGTCCGTGTAGCCTTCGACGATCACGACCTGGCGTTTCTTGACGATCGCGGACTTGGCGATGTCGATGCCGTACAGCACCTGCGTCTTGCGGTACAGCTGCGTGTCGGGCGTGTTGATGTATTTCGCGTTGATCGCGTCGTCCTCATACAGCTTGCGCGCGCCGAAGCCGAGCGTACGGCCGGTCGAATCGCGGATCGGCCAGGTCACACGGCCGCGGAAATAGTCGTAGACGCCGCGCTGGCCCTGCCTCGCGAGGCCGGCGTCGAGCATCTCCTGCTGCGTGAATCCCTTGCCCGCCAGGTGCCGCACGAGATTGTCCCAACCCTGCGGCGCGTAGCCGCAGCCGAACCGTTCGCAGTCGGCCTGGCTGAAGTTGCGCCCGCCGAGCAGCTTGCGTGCGGGCAGCGCCTCCTTGGTGAGGATCTGGGAGACGAAGAAGCGCTGCGCCTCCTCGTTCGCCTCGAGCAGACGGGTGCGTTTCGAACCGGTGGGACGGTCCGTCGACTGGCCGTTCTCGTAGTGCAGTTCGATGTGGTATTTGTCGGCGAGCAGTTCGACCGCCTCGCGGAAGTCGATGTTCTCCTGCTGTTCGACGAATTTGAACACGTCGCCGCCGAGACCGCAGCCGAAGCAATGCCAGACGCCGAGCGCGGGACGCACGTTGAAACTCGGGGATTTTTCGTCATGGAACGGGCATAGGCCGACGAACGTGCCCGTGCCGGACGCCTTGAGCGTCACGCTTGCGGATACGATGTCGTACAGGTCCGCGGCGGCGCGCACCTTCTCCACGTCTTCTTTCCTGATCATCCCGGCCATAACGATCTAGGATACCGTCAGCACAGAATCGAATGGAGGGCGAGGGCGGAGTTGTCGGTGAGGGAGGCGACCTGATCGACGGCGACACGCAGGCGTTCGTCGTCGTTGGTGGCTTCGTTCCAATCATCGAGGAACACGCTTTCGAGCGCGTCGGACGGCGCGGCGCCGTTTGCCATGAGCACATCGATCAGGTCCTCGATGATCCTGCGCTCCTCCTGGTGCATGGGTTCGCGTTCGTTCGGGGCCATGACGAAGTACACGGCGATGCCTTTGAGCGCGACGATCTCATAGCTTGTCTCGTCGGGGATGACCACGTTCGCGCCGTACCGCGCGAGCGGCCCGTCGCCGTACGTGTCGCGAGTGGCCTGTTCGACCGACCACGAGAACCGGCCGATCAGATCGCTGGTGATGTTTTTAAGCTGTGCGAGCGAGGATCTGGAACCGGTGAAATGATCGGGGAACAGATGCAGGGTTTTGAGCCGGCGGAGGGCGTCGAGCAGCTCGTCCGCGTCCCATCGGCTGCCGTACCATTCGCGCGCCGCGGTCACGATGCCGTCCAGCACGCGCGGGTCGACGAGCGCGACCGGATCGAACGCGCCCGTGGCGATCGCGTCCTCCACGTCATGCACGCTGTACGCGATGTCGTCGGCCAGATCCATCACCTGGCATTCGATCGGCCTGGCGGCGACGTCGGATATTCCGGTTTTCAGCCATCGGAACACGGCCTCGTCGTCCGGGTAGACGCAGAACTTCTTGCTGCGCTCCCCTTTGGGATGCAGGTCGGCTTCGGCGAGCGTCCATGGATATTTGACGACCGCGTCGAGCGAGGCGCGGGTGAGGTTCACGCCGGCCGGGCGGCCGTCCGCGTGGAAGACCTTGGGTTCGAGGCGGGTGAGCAGCCGCAGGGTCTGCGCGTTGCCTTCGAATCCGCCGATGCCGGCGGCGATGGTCGCCAGCGCGCGTTCGCCGTTGTGTCCGAATGGCGGATGGCCGAGGTCGTGGGCGAGGCAGGCGCAGTCGACCACGTCGGGATCGCAACCGAGCAGTTTGCCGATCTGCCGGCCTATCTGGGCGACCTCAAGCGTATGGGTGAGCCTTGTGCGGGCGAAATCGTCGGTGCCGGCGATGAGGATCTGGCTTTTCGCGCCGAGCCGACGCAACGCCGAGGAGTGGATGAGCCGGGCGCGGTCGCGTTCGAATGCGGTGCGCGAACGCGATTTGGGAGGTTCGGCCGCCCAGCGTTCCTCGTCGAAGGCGGTGTAGCATTCGCCGGCCGGTATCGTCTCACGCATCGTCCGCCTCCTTGGTGTCGGCCGTGGCATCGGTTGGCGGCCGGCCCACATATCACCGTCATGTCATTCGACGATGTGCGGGCCGGCAGTCGGCTCGCGTATGGCTTACAGCAGCGTCGTCGGGTCGAGCTTGGCGAGATCGTCGGGGGCGAGCACGTCCGCCGCGTTGAGATACAGCCTCGGGATGCGGTTGCGCAGGCAGGTGAAGATCTCGTAGCTGATGGTGTCGGCGGCGCGGGCCCAGTCGTCGGCGGTCGGTTCGGCGTACTGTTCGCCGCGGCCCGGTCCGAACAGCTCGACCGTGTCGCCCTCGTGCACGCCGAGCGAGTCGCACGAACCGTGCAGGTCGATCATGAACTGGTCCATGCACACGCGGCCGGACACGCGGTACAGCTTGGGGCCTTCCGCGGTCATGACGCGCACCGGGCCGCCGAGTTTCTCGATGTGCTTGGCGCCCTGCATGTCGAAGCCGGAGGCGGAGCGGTGGATGCCGTCCGCGTAGCCGAGCGGCACGATCGCGGTGGACGTGTCGTCGGGGGTGAGATAGGTACGGCCGTAGGAGATGCCGTGGCCCTTGTCGATGTGCTTGACGGTGCCGAGCTGCGCCTGCAGGGTCATGGCGGGCTTCAGGTGCCAGTCGCGCGGCGTTCCCATCGCCGGGTCGGGTTCGTAGCCGTACAGGCCGATGCCCGGACGGGTGAGTTCGAAGTGGATTTCGGGACGGTCGAGAGTGGCGGCGGTGTTGGCCAGATGACGGATGCGCGGCGCGATGCCGGCGGCCTCCATGCACGCGGTGAACGCCTTGAAGTTCTCGATCTGACGGTCGGTGGACGCCACGAATTCGGGCACGTCCGGCGAATCGGCGACCGCGAGGTGGCTCCACTGTCCGACGATGTCAAGCACGCCTTCCTTGGCGAGCGGCACGAGCTTGGCCAGCGCCGCGTCGAACGATTCCTCGGTGAAGCCGTTGCGTCCGAACCCGGAGTCGACCTTGACGTGCACGCGCGCGGTCTTGCCGAGGCGTCGGGCGGCGGCCGCGACGGCGTCGATGCCCGGCAGGGATCCGACGGACACGTCGATGTCGTTGTCGATGAGCTCGTCGAACGGCACTTCCAGGCCGTTGTAGACCCAAGTGAGAATGTGGCAGCGGTCCGGTCCGATGCCGAGCTTGCGCAGCAGCAGCGCCTCATGCGATTGCGCGGTGCCGAGCCAGGTCGCACCGCCCGCCAATGCGGCCAGCGCGGTCGGCAGCAGCCCGTGGCCGTAGGCGTCGGCCTTGACCACGCCCATCACGGCGGTGCCGGAGTTCGGACCTCCGACGACATCCACCAAGTGGCGCATGTTGTCGCGCAATGCGGCCATGTCGACGATCGCCTGCGCCGGATAGCGTCGGCGCGCGGCCTCGTAATTCGCCTTGCCGTCCGGTGATGAGAACTGCCAATTCGATACTGCGTTCAAAGTCATGGCCTCTATTGTGGCTCGGCACAATGACGAATCGCCCGGGCGCCGCCCGGCCCGACGCTCGGCGTCACGGAGGCGGCCCGAACAGCCATATGGCGCCCGTCGCGATGCCGACGATTACGAGCGACATCATCCCACGCATCGAGACGATGGCCGCGACATCCCCGCCCTTGTCCACGGCACGGCCATACACTGTCTACCACTCGTTCGCAGTGCCGTCATTGTTCATCGGGCACCCCGCGAGCATTCTGATTCCCGGCGTTGAGGCGTGCCGGGGTCCCGGAAAACCGTCCGGTCCAGCCCATATCCATTCCGTATTGAGAGAAGACTCATCATGGATCTTTTTCGCAAGAAATCGGTGGATCAGCTGGTCGCTGAATCCACTCCGTTAAAGCGCACGATGCACACGTTCGATCTGACGATGCTCGGCATCGGCGCGATCATCGGCACCGGCATCTTCGTGCTGACCGGCAAGGGCGCGCTGACCGCCGGCCCGGCGCTGTCCGTATCGTTCCTGCTGGCCGCGGTCTGCTGCGGTTTCGCCGGCCTGTGCTATGCGGAATTCGCGTCGATGGCCCCGGTTTCCGGTTCCGCTTACTCCTACTCCTATCTAGCGTTCGGCGAGTTGATCGCGTTCGTGATCGGCTGGGATCTGATTCTCGAGTACGCGCTGCAGGCGGCCACGGTGTCCGCCGGATGGTCGGGATATTTCAACAAGTTCCTTGAAGGGTTCGGGCTGCATCTTCCGGTGGAGCTGACCGCCGCATACGGCACCACGCCGGGCGTCACCACGTATTTCAACCTGCCCGGTTTCGTGATCGTGCTGCTCATCACCTGGGTGCTGTCGATCGGTATCAACCAGACGAAGAAGACCAACGACATCATGGTGATGATCAAGCTCGCGATCATCGTGCTGTTCATCGTGTGCACCGTCTGGTACGTGAACCCGGAGAACTGGAAGCCGTTCTCCCCGTACGGCGTGTACACGTTCCAGCCGAATTCGACCCAGCCGTACGGCATCGTGCCGGCCGCGTCGATCGTGTTCTTCAGCTTCATCGGCTTTGACGCGGTGTCCTCGTCGGCCGAGGAGACGGTCGAGCCGAACAAGACGCTACCGCGCGGCATCCTGCTGTCGCTGGCCGTGTCGACCGTGCTGTACATCGTCATGACGTTCATCATGACCGGCATCGTGCCGTACCAGGAGTTCGCGAAGTTCATCGACGCGCCGGTGGCCGGCGTGATCCTCGCGACCGGCATGAACTGGCTCGCGTTCATCGTGAACCTCGGCGCGCTGATCGGCATGACCACCGTGATGCTCGTGCAGCTGTACGGCCAGTCCCGCATCTGCTATGCGATGAGCCGTGACGGCCTGTTCCCGAAGTTCTTCGGCGAGGTGCATCCGAAGTACCGCACGCCGTTCAAGGGCACGTGGTTCTTCGGCATCCTGACCGCGGTCGCGGGCGGTTTCATCAACATCAACGTGCTGTTCGAGCTGGTGAACATCGGCACGCTGTCGGCGTTCATCATCGTGTCGGCCGGCATCCTGTGGATGCGCAAGACCCAGCCGGACGCGCACCGCGGCTTCCGCGCACCGCTGGTGCCGTTCACGCCGATCTGCGCGATCGTGTTCTGCCTGATCCTGATCGCCGGCCTGAACTGGGAGACGTGGCTGCGGTTCGCGGTCTGGTTCGGACTCGGCCTGGTGGTGTACTTCACCTACAGCCGCAAGCGCTCCAAGCTCAACGCCGCCGCCTGATCCACCACGCGTAGGGATCCGAGGGGTGGTCGAAAGTTGCTCATGCTCTTTCGACCACCCCTCAGCTGTTATGCCCTCCTACGTGACGTTCGCTGAAACGAGGCGGGGTCCGGCATATGCAATGTCCGACCGTATGACTTGGCCGAGCGGCCTGGAGCGTGTCGGACGTTGTATATGCCGGACCCTGCCGGTCTACGCGATAATGCCCTCAAAAAGCACCGAGGGAAGGCGCACTACAGTGCGTCGACCGAGGAGCAACGCAGATAACGCTCCATCATCGTGCCGTTTTCGCTACCACTCGTGGCGTTGGTAGGCGATTCTCGTAGTATCGGTCGGTCGGTCGATGAGTTGGATGAGGCCGCAGCGGGCGAAGCCGCTGGTTTCGAGGACGTGCTGCATGGCCTTGTTGTTGGGGTGGGTGTCGGCGCGCACGTTGCCGTAATGCTTGAGTGCCCAGCGGATGCAGTCGCGCGCGGCGTGTTTGACGAGTCCGGACGAGGCGATGCGGTGGATGGTCACGTACGTGTCGTCATCGAGCCATGCGCCGTCGATATGCGCGTAGGTCGGATCCTCGCCGGGGCACAGGGCGAATTGCGCGAGGATGCGTTCGTGGCCGCCGGCCGTGTCGACGAGCAGCATGGTGCGCTGGTTGGCGATGTCGTCGCGGATCACCTCTTCGCGCGGGAACGTGCTGCCCCACTGGGTCGGGTTGCCGTTGCGCGCCATGAGTTCGCGCGCGTGCGCGTAGATCTTCTGCATCTGCGGAAAGTCACGCATGGTCGCGTGCCGGAACCGGCGGGACGACGTGGCGGATGACGCTTCGGAACCCACAACTCACCTCATGATCGAAGGGAACGTAACTGAGCCGATAGGCTACCACGTCTGCGTCACAATCGACGGCGTTCACGACGGGGCTGTTCGATATGCAAACGGCGAAACCAATATCGCGCCGGACAGACGAAGACGGGGCGTGGCCGTTGTGCCTGTTGCAACGGTCACGCCCCGCACGTTTATCTCGGCATCGGCCGCGCGTGATGCAGCCGGTGCCGATGTTGTTGAGTTACGGTCGTTTTCGCCCTCCGTAACGACCGTAACTCAACAGGAAGTTCGTCATGGCGCTGAGTTATGGCCGCCGGACCGACTCAGTGCGTGGCGATTTCGTCGATCTTGGTGACGTGGCCGCCGAACTGGGCCCTGAGGGCCGTGACGACGCGCAGGATGTCGTCGGCGGCGCCGCGTGAATCCTGACGCTGCCACAGGGCCGCGGCGGTGGTCGGCGTGGGCACGCCGAGTTCGAGCGCCGCCTCGACCATCCATTTGGCCTCGCCGGATTCGTTGGCGACCGGCGGCACGTTGTGCAGGGTCGGGTCGTCCTTGGTCGCGTTTTCGAACAGGTCGAGCAGCCAGCTGGCGACGACCGAGCCGGATCGCCACGAGGCCATCGTCTTGGCCGGGTCGGTCACGTATTCGCTGCGCATCATCGTGGCGAATCCTTCGCCGAAGGCCTGCATCATGCCGTATTCGATGCCGTTGTGCACCATCTTGGCGAAATGGCCGCCGCCGACCGGACCGGCGTGCACGAGGCCGTATTCGCCTTCCGGCTTCAGGGTTTCGAAGATCGGCAGCACGGTGGCGTAGTCCTCGGCCGAGCCGCCGACCATGAGCGCGTAGCCGCGTTCCGCGCCCCACACGCCGCCGGAGACGCCGCAGTCGAGGAAGCCGATGCCGCGCTGGGCAAGCGAGGCCGCATGCTCGCGGTCCTCGGTGTACTTGGAGTTGCCGCCGTCCACGACAATGTCGCCCGGCTCGAGCAGCTCGCCGAGTTTGGCGATCGTGGATTCGGTGGGTACGCCGGCGGGCACCATGACCCATACGACGCGCGGGGTCTTGAGCGCGCCGACCAGCGCTTCGAGCGAGTCCATGTCGCGGCCGGATTCGGGGTTCATGTCGAAACCGACGATCTCGTGGCCGCCTTCGCGCAGCCGCTTGACCATGTTGCCGCCCATTCGGCCGAGGCCGATCATTCCCATTTGCATGTTGGCACCTTCTTTGGTGGTTGGTTGATGTTGTTGGTGGTTGGTGGGTGGAAATCTCAGCGGCCCGGCGTCACAGGCCGAGCGCTCCGATCACCGCGGCGGCCTCCTGGTCGGGGGTGGTGCCGTGGCCGATCTCGACGTCGACGTGCACTTCGTCGTCGCCGGGCTCTTCGAGGATGTCGAACTGCGAGCGCAGCATGTCGGTTTTCATGAAATGGCCCTGACGGTGCGACATGCGTGCGAGCACCTCGTCGTACGTGCCCTTCATGTAGACGAAAACGACGCCCGGACGGCGGAGCTTGTCGCGGTAGACCTTCTTGAGGGCCGAGCAGGTGACGACGGCCGGTTCTCCCGCGGCCACGCGCCGGTCGATCCATGCGGCGAGCGCGTCGAGCCACGGCCAGCGGTCCTCGTCGGTGAGCGGGTGTCCGGAGGCCATCTTCTCGATGTTGGCTTTCGGGTGGAAATCGTCGGCTTCGGCGTATTTCACGCCGAGTTCGGCGGCGAGATGTTCGGCGACGGTGGTTTTGCCGCATCCGCACACGCCCATGATGATGGCGATGGGCTTGGTGTGGTCGAAATATCCTTCGGGAATGGTGTTCGCCGAGATGAGTCCGTCCGTCGCGCGCGGTTCGGTCGTGTTCAATGCAGCTGTATCCGTCATCTGCCGCTCCTGTTGTCCGGTCCGCTGCCGCGAGCCATTCTTTTTGCATTACGTTTTACTATGTGGCACATATTTTGTATGCCTTTATCAACTATATCACAGATGTAGTAATACGCAATACGAAAGATGGTCGACGTTTATTTACGTATGCCATAAGAAACGGCATAACCGGTTTTTGTATGTGCGATACTGGACGGTATGACTGTCAAGACGATCAAAGGCGACATCCGCACGGACCGGCCACTGCACGACCGGCTGCTCGAGGAATGGGGCATGGCCGTGGTCAACGGCGACATCGCCGCGGGAGAGCGCCTGCCCGACCCGTCGATGGACGGCGACGCCCAGCCGTCACGCACCGTGACGCGTGAGGCCACGCGCGTGCTCGAATCCATGGGACTGGTGAGCGTCAAGCGCAAAACCGGCGCGACCGTCAATCCGATCGGCCAGTGGAACATGTTCGACCCGCAGGTCATCGGCTGGCGTTTGCGCGGCACCCACCGCCTGGACGCGCTGCACGAACTCTCCCAACTGCGCGCGGCGGTCGAGCCGATGGCGGCACGGCTGGCGGCCTCGGCGGCCACGCCGCAGCAATGGGCCGCACTCACCGAAGCCGCGATCGGCATGGTGTCGCACTCGGACCACGCCGACGGACAGGACTATCTGGACGCGGACATGCGATTCCACCGCACGTTGCTGCAGGCGTCCGGCAACCGCATGTTCGCCGAACTGGGCGACGTGATCGCCTCGACCCTGAAGGGCCGCACGCAGCACGAGCTGATGCCCCGGACGGCCGACCAGAACGCGCTGAACCTCCACGTCGAGATCGCCGCGCTGATACGCAAGGGAGACGGCGAGGCCGCCGAAGCGGCGATGCGCAGGATCGTGGACGAGTCCGACGCCGCGATCATGAAGCTCGGCTCGAACGGAGAGCGCTGAACATACCCGGCCAACGCACGACGCCCGGTCTTTCCGTCAAGGAACGACGGAAAGACCGGGCGTCGTCGTCATGCCGATCCCGTCATGCGGAACCGGCCGTCCGCAATGGATGCGGCGGCTCAGACGACCTTGCGTTCGAACGGGTCGGAGCTGATGCCCTTGGCGAGGATGTCCTTCGCCCACTCCTTCGCGGTGAACAGGCTGTGGTCGCGGTAGTTGCCGCAGCTTTCGATCGTGGTGGCCGGCACGTCGTCCCACGTGGCCTTGTAGGCGATGAACTCAAGCGATTCCTTGAGCGCCTTCGCCACGTCCTCGGTCGAGTGAGTCCCCCACGTCAGCAGGTGGAATCCGGTACGGCAGCCGAACGGCGAGCAGTCGATGTAGCCGGGAATGCGCTCGCGCAGCAGCACCGCGATCGTGTGTTCGATCGTATGCAGTCCGGCGGTGGGGATCGCGTTCTCGTTCGGCTGGACGAGACGCAGATCATAGTTCGAGATCACGTCGCCGTTCGGGCCGGTCTGCGTATCGATGTAACGCACATACGGCGCCTTCACCTTGGTGTGGTCCAACTGGAAGCTTTCGACGACTGGCTTGTCGGCCATTTCAGACTCCTTGCCTTGAAGATTCGTGTCCGCTACCCATTGTTCCACCATTGACGGCATTCGAGGATGAATCGGCGCAAATCGCCTATAGACGTTGCTTATAGGCGGTTGCTTTCCGAGTTCTTATACGACCTTCCTCTGCTCCCCCTGATAGGGGGAGCTGGCAGCGAAGCTGACTGAGGGGGTCACCCGGGACGTGCCCCACAAACAGCATCCGCCACACTCACGCTCCGGCATCGAACTCGGCGATCGCCTTCATGAACCGCTCGCCGTACTGTTTGAGCTTGCTTTCGCCCACGCCGTTGACCTCAAGGAACTGGTCGTCGGAGACCGGCTTGACGCGGGCCATGTCGCGCAGCGACTTGTCGGAGAACACGATGTACGGCGGCTTGCCGATTTCCTGCGCGATGTCGCGGCGCAGGGCGCGCAGCCGTTGGAACAACGCCTCGTCGGCCTCGCTGACGGGTTCGAACGAGCCGAGCGCGGCGCCCGTCTCCCCCATGCCGGCCGATGCGCCGCCGGATACGCGGGCGGCCTTGCGTTCCACCCGCTTGATCTCGTAATGGAAATCCGGCGCGACCGTCTCGGCGGCCCGCGTACCGAATCCGACGATCGGCAGACGCCCTTCCGACACGAACAGGAACTTGTCGGTCGTCATCTGGCTGAGCACGTCACGCACGCGCGCCTCGGGCGTCTCACGCAACCGTCCGTAGCTCGGACACCGGTCCAGCCCGCGGCCGAGCACGTCCTGCGCGCGCGATCCTCGCAATACGGCGACGATCTTTCCGGAGCCGAGACCCTGCCGCATCGGCATGCGCGTGGGCCGCCCCTGTTCGTCGTAGTCGTACATCACGTCATGCACGCATCGGCTGATGGCGCGCGCGATGTCGGTCACGTCAAGGGTTTCGAACGTGCCGTTGCAGTTCGTGCATCCGCCCTTGCACGTGCCGGGTCGAGCGCCGTCGGCCGGCGCCGTTTCGCCGAAGTATCGGGTCATGTACTCGTGCAGGCAGTCCGTGGTGCGGCAGTAGCCGATCATGGCATCGAGCTTGTGCCACTTGTTGACGCGGTTGATCTCCTGTTCCTCGGGGGTCATGCGCTCGTTGTCGTAATCGGTGTCGAGCAGGCGGCGGCGCGTGACGATGTCGCCGTCGTTCCACAGCAGCGTGCACCGGCTCGGCTCGCCGTCGCGGCCCGCACGCCCGGCCTCCTGATAGTAGGCTTCGATCGAGTCCGGCATGTTGTGATGGATCACGTAGCGCACGTTCGACTTGTCGATGCCCATGCCGAACGCGTTCGTCGCCACGACGACGGGGATGCGGTCGGTGACGAAGTCGCGTTGCGCCCGGTCGCGGATTTCGGCAGACATGCCGCCGTGGTAGGCGACGGCGATCGGACCGAGACGCGCCGCATCGTCGCCGGATGACCCCCCGTCGGTCGCAACCGTCTCGTCCGATGCTCCGGCCGTGCCGGACGCCGCGCGCATCGCCGGCACGGCCCGGTTGAGCGATGCCGCAAGTTCCTCGGTCGCCTTGCGCGTGGCGCAGTACACGATGCCGGACTCGTCCGGATGCGCGGCGATGTACGAGGCCACCCATGCGGCCTTGCGTTTGGTTTCCATCTTGATGACGTCGAAATACAGGTTGTCGCGGTCGAAGCCGGTGACGGTGATCTGCGGATCGTTGAGACCGAGCATGGCGACGACGTCCCGGCGTACCCGTTCGGTGGCGGTGGCGGTGAACGCGGCGACGACCGGGCGAACGGGAAGACCGGCGATGAATTCGCCGATGCCGAGATACGAGGAGCGGAAGTCCTGTCCCCATTGGGAGACGCAATGCGCTTCGTCCACGGCGACGAGCGAGATCGGGGTGCGTGCGGCGAAATCGCGGAACCGCTCGGTTTCGAGGCGTTCTGGCGCCACGTACAGCAGTTTCACGTCGCCTTGGGCTGCCTGGGCGAGCACCATGCCCTGTTCGTCGGGGCTTTGCGTGGTGTTGATGAACGCCGCGGGGATTCCGGCGTCGTTGAGCCCGTCGACCTGGTCGCGCATCAGGGAGATCAGCGGCGAGATGACCACGGTGACGCCGGGCAGCAGCATGGCGGGAATCTGGTAGCACACGGATTTGCCGGCACCGGTGGGCATGACGCCGAGCGCGTCCCGCCCGGCGAGGATCGCCTCGACCAGCCCGGATTGGCCCGGCCTGAACGAGTCGTAGCCGAAATACTGTCTGAGCGCCCCCAGCGCCGCCGCTTGGTCTGTCATGGTTTCCCAGTGTAGGCGACGGAACGGCGAATTGCGGACGGGAGCGGGTCAGACGGGCGTCGCCCCGTCGCACGCCCGCCGCAGGTCTTCGATCTCCCGTTCGAGGGCGCGGATGCGCAGCGCCTGTTCGGCGATGAGACGGTCGCGCGCGTCCGGAACGTATGTCGGCAGGGATTCGTCGGCGGCGTGGCTCGCCCGCCAACGTCGCATGGCGCTGAGAATACGCTGGTGACCGATGAGCTTCGGATACAGTCCGGCCTTGTCGAAGATGGTCATGGGGTCGACGCCGTCACGGTCCTGTTCGACGGCGCCTCGGATGAACTCGTCCGTATAGTAGATGCGGTCCCCGATGACATCGCGAACCGCCGGAAGGGTCAGTAGATAGGCGCGGGTTCGTTCTCCGAGCGGATGGTCGGTCATCGAGAATCCTCCTCGGTTTTCTGGTATAAATCGGCTCCAAAGGATACCCCCCCCCCCAAGACTTTCATCGGGGGATCGTCCCCTCGACGGCATGATCCGCCGGAGCCTGACGCGACTCCCGAACCAAATCGTCCGCACGGATCCGTTCGTTCCACGCTGATCCACACGGCCCGAAACCATACAGGCAGAAACCGGAAGACCCGCATAGGAGACCCGCATACGACATCGGCCGCACCCATCGAAAGACGACGGGCACGGCCGATACGGGATGATTCACAACGCGACGATTCGCCGCGAGGCGGGAATCAGATCGCCTTGAACGCCTGATCGAGGTCGGCGATCAGATCGTCGGCGTCCTCGATGCCGACCGACAGGCGGATCAGGTTCGCCGGCACCTCGAGCGTGGTTCCCGCCACGGATGCGTGGGTCATCGCGCCCGGGTGCTCGATGAGCGATTCGACGCCGCCGAGCGATTCGGCGAGCGTGAACACCTGCGTCGCGCCGGCGAAACGCTTGGCCGCCTCGAATCCGGCCTTGATCTGCACGGAGACCATGCCACCGAAGCCACCGTGCATCTGACGGGCCGCGATCTCATGGCCCGGGTGCGATTCGAGACCCGGGTACCACACACGTTCCACCTCGGAGTGGCCCTCCAGCCACTGCGCGACCTTGAGCGCGTTGCGGCTGTGCTGCTTGACGCGCAGGTCAAGGGTCTTGAGACCGCGGATGTCGAGCCACGAGTCGAACGGCGAGGGCACCGCGCCGGCCGCGTTCTGCAGGAACGCCACCTTGTCGCGCGTCTCCTCGTCGTTGAGGACCACGGCGCCGCCGACCACGTCGGAATGGCCGCCGATGTACTTGGTGGTCGAGTACACGACCACGTCCGCGCCTTCGGCGAGCGGATGCTGGAGCACCGGCGAGGCGAACGTGTTGTCGACCGCGACCTTGACGCCATGCTCGTGCGCGAGCGCCGCCACGGCCTTGATGTCGGTGATGTTGAGCAGCGGGTTCGACGGGGTCTCCACCCAGATGTACGCGTACGGCTTGGTCTTGAACGCCGCGGCCACCGCGTCCAGGTCGGTGATGTCGACCACGTCGAGGCCCACGCCCCACGGCACGAACACCTTGGACAGCAGTCGGTAGGTGCCACCGTACACGTCGTTGCCGAGCAGGATGTTGTCGCCGGGCTTGATGGTCGAGCGCAGCAGCACGTCGATCGCGGCGAGGCCGGAGGAGAACGACAGCGCGTACTTCGCGCCTTCGACGGAGGCGAGCTGCGCGTCGAAGCTGTTGCGCGTCGGGTTGATGGAACGGCTGTAGTCGTAGCCGTTGCGCAGTCCGCCGACGCCGTCCTGCTTGAACGTGGAGGTGGCGTAGATCGGGGTGACGACCGCGCCGGTGGTCGGGTCGGGTTCCTGTCCGGCGTGGATGGCGCGGGTGGCGAGCTGGGAGGCTGCGAGGGCGGCGGCGTTGGTGGAGATGGTCATGGTCGGTTCCTTTCGAGTGTTCCTCTTGCGAGGGTAGTGTCGTGATTCTCGTTTTGTGATGGCGTGGCTATCGGCGTTGCCGATAGCGTGTTATGGGCGTGGGATCCGGCAGGCGACGGCCGTACCGGTGTTCACAGGTATTGCGCGGCGAGCGAGGGCCTGCGGGTCGCTTCGACGATGTCGCCGTACCCGTGGTCGCGCATCCAGTCGTCGTTGAAGATCTTTTCCAGGTAGCTGCGTCCGGAGTCCGGCATGAGCACAACGACGAGCTGGTTCTCGTCCAGGTCGCGTTCGCGCGCGTATCGTACGGCGGCGGCCACGGCCATGCCGGAGGATCCGCCGACGAGCAGGCCTTCCTCCCCGGCGAGACGTCGCGTCATCAGGAACGCGTCATGGTCGTCGATCTTGATGATGTCGTCGGTGATGGTCCGGTCGAACGCCTTCGGGTAGAAGTCCTCGCCGACGCCTTCGATGTCGTACTGGTGCACCGCGTCCATGCTGGGCGCGGAGTAGATCGAGCCTTCCGGGTCGGCGCCGATGACCTTGACCGCGCCGTCCGAGACGTCCTTGAGGTAGCGGCCGGTGCCGGAGATCGTGCCGCCGGTGCCGATGCCGGCCACGAAATGCGTGACCTTGTGGTCCGCGGCCTCCCAGATCTCGGGACCGGTGGTGGCGTAGTGGCTGGCGGGGCCGTTCGGATTGTCGTACTGGTTGGGGCGGAATGCGCCGGGGATGGTGTTGGCGAGCCGTTCGGCGACCTGATAGTAGGATCGCGGGTCGTCGGGGCCGGCATCGGTGGGGGTGACGACGACTTCCGCGCCGTACGCGCGCAGGACGGCGCGCTTGGATTCACTGACTTTGTCGGGCAAGGTGAAGATGGTGCGGTAGCCGCGCTGCTGGGCGACGAGCGCGAGACCGACGCCGGTGTTGCCGGAGGTCGGTTCGACGATCACGCCGCCGGGCTTGAGTTGTCCGGATCGTTCGGCCGCGTCGATGATGCGTTCGGCGATGCGGTCCTTGGACGAGCCGCCGGGATTGAGGTATTCGATCTTGACGGCGATGGTGGCACGGACGTCTTCGGCTACGTGGTTGAGCCTGACGAGCGGGGTGTTGCCGATGGTTTCGACGATGGAAGCGTGGATGGTCATTTCGTTTCTCGTTTCTTCTGCTGGCGGTGTGCTTGGAGCTTGCTATACGGATGGATGGGGGGGGGCTTGGCTCATCGGCCGACGCCGCGGTTACGAGAAACAGGAGAGATGATGCCTCCGCCATGTCACGGAAAAGTGATTTTTCTTCCCTGCGCCCCCCTACCAGGGGAGCTGTCAGCAAAGCTGACCGAGGGGGTTACGGCCGCTCGCGATACTCATGGAACAACCATTTGAAACAACCATCAGGGCATCGCATGAAACCATATTATGGAACCGTACGCGATCCGCCATGGACCAGCCGTGATTCAGAAGCATGAATCCTATCTCAAGTTATGCGTTGTCGACCGTTCGCCACATGCCCGATACGGGCGGCGCGGTCAGCGACAACAACAACACATGAGATACGTCATGGCTCATACGATAGCACCTCGCCAGGCATCCGCGTGTCGCGTCGTTTCGCATACAGAGACAAGTCCATACGAGGCGCGTCCAGCCCCGCACGCCGCACCCGGGGCCGGACGCGCCGGATCCGGACGGACATGACGCGCTCCGCTATGCTGAACGAAGGCATTTCATACGGCCACGACGACAACGAGGTGACTATGACCGTTCCGCAACGCGTACTTGACATCATGCACTCCCCCGGCGTGTATTTTTGCGGCGATCCGGAAATGGACGCGGCGCAGCTCGGGCAGATGAGGATGCTTCACGAGCTCAACGGCACCCTGCCCGGCGATCCGCGACGCGGCGAGCTGTTGCGCGAGTTCTTCGCCGAGTTCGGCGAGGGCGCCTACGTGGAGCTTCCGGTGCACGCGAACTGGGGGTGCGGCACGCATTGGGGCGCCCATGCGTACGCGAATTTCAATCTCACGCTGGTGGATGACGGCGAGATCTTCATCGGCGATCACACGATGATCGGCCCGAACGTGACGCTGGTAACGACCGGCCATCCGATCCGACCCGATCTGCGCGAACGCATCGCGCAGTTCTCGGAACCGATCCATATCGGACGCAACGTGTGGATCGGCGCGAACGTGACGGTGCTTCCCGGGGTGACGATCGGCGACAATGCGGTGATCGGCGCATGCAGCCTGGTCACGCGGGACATTCCTGCCGATTCGGTCGCGTTCGGCTCCCCATGCCGTGTGGTGCGCGAGATCAACGATCATGATCGGGAATACTATTGGCGGGATCGCCGCATTCCGGACGGCATCTGATTTCCCGGGCTTTCATGCCCTACGATGAACCGGCATCGACCGAGTTATCGATACATTACGCCGGGGCGGACACGGCTCGCTCGCATCAGCCCCGATATCACACCATGACGGAGGGGAATCACATGGCCATCGCATACACCGAGGAACGCAATTTCACCAAGGATCAGGTCCAGCAACTGTTCCGATCGGTCGGCTGGGTGTCGGGCGAGTATCCCGATCAGCTGTACAAGGCGCTGATGGGATCGTCGACGGTGGTTTCGGCGTGGGACGGCGACCGTCTGGTCGGTCTGGTGCGCGCATTGGACGACGGCGCGATGCTGGCCTACATGCACTACGTGCTGGTCGACCCCGCCTATCAGGGCCATGGCATCGCCGGGCACATGGTGCGCATGATCCAGGAGAAGTACCGCGACTTCTTCTATGTCGAGGTCATGCCGGAGGAAAGCAAGAACGCATCGTTCTACGAACGCTTCGGTTTCAAGGTCATGACCGACGGCGTGGCCATGCAGACCGTCAATCCGAACTGGTGAGACGCAACCAGTCACAATCAGTCGAACCGATCGGGGCCATCGGCATCCGACCTCAATCGGCCCGCCTCGCACGAATCGGCATCATCGGTGGTATTTCGCGGGCAATCAGTGCCGGAAATACCACCATGCCAGTCCGATTTGCAATATCAACGCCACCAATCCGCACGTGATCACCGTCAATCCGATGACGGCCAGGATCGCGCTATCCAACGCGATGCCGGCGAACAGCGCGACGATCGCAACCGACAGCATCGTTATCTCCAGCACCCGCAACGCCTTCGCGTTGGCTTTGGTCAGCACCGCGCGGTCACGCTCGTCCTCCGGTTTCTGTTCGCCGAAGGCAAGGGCCGCCGTCTCGGAATACGCCGCGCACAGCCACATGACGGCCATGGCGAGAAACATCACGAACGTGATCACCTCCAATGCCCGCGACCACGCATAGCGTTCCGAACGGCCACCGCCAAAGGCCCCCAACGCCAATCCAAGCTGCAACAGCGCGGCCAAGCCCATGCAGATCGCGCTGCGCAACGCCTTGCGACTTCGTATTCTCGGTTTCATTGCAATCCCTGCCTTTCCATCCATGTTCCTGTTCGATTCCTATTCGCCGTCCTCGATGCGTTCGTTTTCGTCCAGCATGCACAGGTCTTCGATGCTGGTGCCGAACACCCGCGCCAGGCGGTAGGCAAGCATGAGCGAGGGGTTGTACTGTTCCTTTTCGATCGAGATGATCGTGCGGGACGACACATGCACCGCATCCGCCAACTCCTGTTGCGTCATGCCGGCTGCTTTCCGGTATTCGCGAACCTTGGTCTTCATCGACCCGCATCACCTCCCGTCATGCCGCCGGAGGCATTGCCCGCAACGCCGCCGGCGATCATCGTTCGATCATAAACTGAAGCATGCTTCATATGAAGTTGACTTCATGTTAGTTCCAGGCGTCGACCATATCAGCCACACGACGCGCCGAAGCCCGTTCGACGTGTCGCATTACAGTGAAGGCATGAGCGAACAGCAATCCATGCCGCAGATCATCGAAACGCAACCCGACCGCACCGATCTGCCGCTGGCGGTGATGCCGACGGTGTTCGAGGCGATGATCGAGCCGTTCAAGGCGAATTTGCCCCTGCTGCACGACATCGCACGCGTGCGCATGTATACGGATCGCACGACGGACAAGGAGACGCTGCTCGCGCGGTCCGCCGACGCGGACGCGGTGATGGTGATCGGATTCCACATTCCCGACGCGGCGCTTGACCGCTTCTGCGGCTTCGACGGCGGCGACGGCCACGTACGTTGCTTCGCATTCGGCGGCACCGGCGTGGCGAGCTACATCAACATGGCGAAGACCCGCGAACGCGGCGTGCGCGTATGCAACATCGTGCATTACGGCGATCATGCGGTGGCCGAGCACACGTTCGCGCTGATTCTGGAACTGGCCCGCGAGACCGGCCGGCTGGACGCCGAGGTGAAGGCCGACGATTGGACCGGCGCGGAAGGCTACGCGCTGCATGGCAAAACACTGGGCCTGATCGGATTCGGCGGCATCGGCCAGACCGTGGCCCGTATCGCCAACGGGTTTGGGATGCATGTGGCCGTATGGAATTCACACGTCGACCCGGCCGCGGCAACCGAACTCGGCGTGGAATTGATCGACGATATGGGAGATCTGATGGAACGCGCGGACATCGTGAGCCTTCACCTGCCGCTGCTGGAGTCCACGGCCGGCATCATCACGGCCCGTCAGCTCGACCGTATGCGTCCGGGCACGTTGTTCGTCAATACCGCGCGAGCTGAGATCATCGAGCCGGGCGCGCTGACCGCACGGCTGCTGCGAGGCGACGTCCAAGCCGCGTTGGACGTGTTCGACCATGAGCCGCTGCCGATGGACGATCTGTTGCGTACCGTGCCGGGTATCGTGTTGACCCCGCATGTGGCGTGGCGCAACGACGAGGCATACGTGAGCCTCACCAGGCAGGTCGTGCAGTCGGTCGCATCGTTCTTCACCGGCGGCGACTTCAACGTGGCGAACTGAGCCCGATCATCCGATCAGGCTTCGACGGAACGGTCGGATCTCGCGCCGTGCTGTCATCCGGTCCACGGCGAACGCGCACACCGTGAACACCAAGATCGAGAACACGAATGGAATCCACGCGACGTACGAGATGACCTGCCGAGTCCCCACGTAACGGATCACGCTGCCGGACAGCAGGTTCTTCACCCAGTACAGCGCCCGCGGCAACGCCTCGTCATATGTGTCGCCCGTATACCACCACGAACTAGCCACCGTATATACGGCGACCACCGCGATCAGCAGCAGCGAACCGCCCGACCAGCGCATCACGCCGCCGTTGAACGCCCATGCGATCAACGCGCCTGCCAACATGCCCAACGAGGCGACGATCAGCATCATCGAGAATATCTTCATCGACATATACAGCCAATCGAACGGCACGACGGCCGGTTCGCTGCACACCGCGCGGCTCGCCAACGTTCCGACCGGGCAATCGGTTCCCGCGAACTGGAAGCGTCCGGACCGATCTCCTTGCAGATACAGCAGCACGCCCGACGGCGAGCGCAGCAGATCGGCCTGCTGGGATTCCGTCGCGGATCGCACCGTTCGCGTCAGTAACGCACCGGCGTACTGCACCGGCATGAGAATGAGCGTCGTCGCGGCGGCGATCGCCACGTTCGCGATCATGCCGACGTTCGCGAACGATCGGCGCGATACGCCATGACACAGTTCGACGTCGAAGAATCCGACGAACCAGATCACGCCGACCAGGAACAGGAACGGGAACATGCGGGCTTCGGTGTCCACGGGAAATGCGGCAGATTCGGAACCCGACTCCGTGAGCTGCGCATACACGCGGTAGGCGGAGATGCTGAGCGTCGCCAAAGGAATGGCGAGCATCACCGCATAGAGAATCGCGCAACGTTTCGCCATCGCGACAAACTGGCGGCTGAGATGCGATTGTGGTCTGATCATGGTTCACCGCTCCCCTGCGTTCGTTGTCATTGGTGTCGGGTCGTCCGCGACATCGCCCGCAACATTGCCCGATTGCCCGGTCGCTGCGATGACGTAATCCTGCAAGCTCAGTCCGCTGGCGACGATGCCTTCGGGCAGGTCGTTCGCGTCGATCTCGCCACGGACGGTCACACTGGCCAGTCGGCCCATCCGTTCCTTCGCGACGACGCCCAGTCCGGCGTCCGCGATGAAATCGTCCACCGTATTCTCGTCGCCCACCAGCACCGCGGCGCGGGAACCGACCGTTTCGGCGGCGAATTCGTCCACGACGCGGCCCCGGTCGAGGATGATCGCACGTTCGACGACATGCGTGATCTCGTCAATGATGTGCGTCGAGACGACGATGGTGCGCGGTCGTTCGACGTACGATTCGATCAGGAACCGGTAGAACAGCTGCCGATTGGCCGCGTCGAGTCCGAGCACCGGTTCGTCGAGCAGTAGCACGTCGACCGGCACGCACAGCGCGGCGACCAATTGCACGATCTGCCTCTGGCCGAGCGACAGGTTGCCGTACATCATGCCCGGCGCTATGCCGAATTCGGCGAGCATGCGCGAGCAGAATCCCCAGTCGAAGCCGCCGTAGTAGCGTTCCTCGCGGCGGAACAATGTGCTCAGGCGCACCGGCCAGAGGAACGGGCGGGTTTCGTTGGCGAGGTAGATGCGGCCCTGCGCGGTTTCGTTGTCGCGCACGTTGGCGCCGTCGAGCATGACCATGCCGTCGCTCGGCAGCAGGCGATTGGCGATTAGCCCAAGCAGAGTGGATTTGCCGGCGCCGTTGCGGCCGAACAGTCCGTAGATGGCCGGCTGCAGGACGAGATTGACATGATCGAGCGCGGGTTTGGCGCCGTTGCCATAGGTTTTGACGAGGTTGGTGACGGTGAGGCTCATGACCGGTAGCCTTTCTTGACGATGTCGGCGAGTTCGTCGGCGGTGATGCCGAGCCGTTTGGCTTCGGCGACGAACCTCGCGACCTGTTCGGTGAGGAATTCCTCGCGTTTGGCGGCCTTCGCCCGTTCCGCCGCTCCCGGGGTGACGAACATGCCCAGTCCGCGGCGTTTTTCGAGCAGTCCTTGTTCGACGAGCAGGTTCATGCCTTTGAGCACGGTCGCCGGGTTGATGCGGTAGGCCGAGGAGATTTCCGTGGTGCTGGGTACCTGGTCGCCTTCGCGGTAGGTGCCGGCGATGATCGCCTCGTTGAGCTGGTCGGCGACCTGTCTAAACAGCGGGACGCCGTTGGAATCGTCGAAATGCACGGGTTGCGGTCACCTCCTTGATCCCCTCGGCCGTGCCACGCATACGACACAACCTCATTGGTTCATTACTTATGTAACTAACCATATAACCAATGGGATGGAACGTCAATAACGCACCGTGATCGTGTCGCGCTACAGCGATGCGGCTTCGATGAGTTGACGGGTGTAGGCGGATCGCGGATCGCCAAGCACCGCGGAGGCCGACCCGCATTCCTCGACGCGTCCGTCGTGGAGCACGAGGATGCGGTCGGCGATGTGCTGGACGACGCCGAGATCGTGCGACACCATGACGATCGCCGTTTCACGATGTGTTTCACGGATGGTGGCGAACGCGTCGAGAATCTGGATGCGGGCCGCCACGTCGATCGCGCTCATCGGTTCGTCGGCGAGGATGATCTTCGGCTCGTTCACGATCGCACGCGCGATGGCGACGCGTTGCGCCTGGCCTCCGGACAGGTCGATCGGATACCGGCCTGCGAAGATCGCCGGATCAAGGCCGACGGTACGCAGCGCCGCGGCGGCCCGTGCGTCGATGTCGGCACGGGACAGATCGCGGCGCTGGATCAGCAGCGGTTCCGCAACGGACCGTGCGACGCGCCAGCGCGGGTCGAGCGAGGAGAACGGGTCCTGGAACACGAGGCCGGATTCGCGACGGATATCGCCTCCCGCATAATCGACGGTGCCCGAGTCTGCGGATTCAAGGCCGAGCATGATGCGGGTCAACGTCGATTTGCCCGAACCGGAACCGCCGATGACGGCGAGGCATTCTCCCGGATACACGTCGGCGGACACGTCGAAAAGCATCTGACGGCGCGCGGAACGACGGCCGAAGCATTTATTGACATGGCGGGCGGAGAGGAGCGAGGCTACGGTCATGATCAACATCCTTCGACAATCAGTGACAACGTGCGGGCCGCGGAGACGAGATGAGTGGATTCGGGAGTGGTCGGGCGTTCGAGCAGGCCAGAGGTGGAGCCGGAGTCGGCGATCGCACCGTCGGAGAGCACGTAGCAGCGCGTGGTGGCGTGGGCGAGCACGGCGAAATCGTGGGTGATGAACAGCATGGACGCGCCGGCGTCGTCGACCAGCGAGACGAGCAGGTCGACGATCTGCCGTTGGACGATCGAGTCGAGTGCGGTGGTCGGCTCGTCGGCGATGATGAACCGCGGCGACGTGATCAACGCGGTCGCGATGCCGACGCGCTGCTGTTGTCCGCCGGACAGCTGATGCGGATACTTGTCCATCACGTCGGACGGCAGACCGACCTTGTCGAGCATCGCCCGCACGCGATCCTGCCGTTCGGCACGGTTCAGGTCATAATGCAATCGCAACGGCAGGGCGATCTGCTGGCCGACGGTCATCACCGGATTGAGCGAGACGGCCGGATTCTGGAACACCATGCCCATATACCGGCCGCGCAGATCGGCCAACGTCGCATCATCCGTTCCGACGATCTGCCGATCGCCGGCCATGATCGAGCCGGATACCGTCGCATTCGCCGGCAACAGTCCCATGATCGCGCGCGAGATCATCGACTTTCCCGACCCTGACGAGCCGACCAACCCGACGCGCTCCCCATCGGCGATATCCATATCCACGTTCCGAACGATGGACTTCCCGCCGATCGCAACGTTCAATCCCCGAATCTCAACGCTCACCGCGAGGTCTCCTTCCGCAGTTCCGGATTGGTCAGCGGGTCAATGGCGTCGCGCAGCACGTCACCGAAGATGTTGAGCGCGACGACGATCACCGTGACGATCAATCCCGGCCACAGCACCGTCAGCGGATACACGTTGATGAACTTGACCGACGTGGCGAGCGAATGCCCCCAGCTCGGCACGCCGCTCGGCACGCCGATGCCCAGATATGTCAGTCCGCTTTCCGCCAACACCGCCGTTCCGGCCGACAGCGAAAGCTGCACGAGCAATACCGGCAGTGTGTTCGGCACGATGTGCCGCACGAATGTCCACCAGCCGGAAGCCCCGTTGGACAGCGCGGATTCGACATACGACGACCGCGCGGCGAGCAGTGCGGCGGGACGTGCGACGCGCGCGAGGTTCAGCCCGTACCCGAATCCGCAGGCGACGACGATCACGACGATCGACGCACCGAGCGGCACGGCGAGGATCAACGCGAGCAGCACGGTCGGTATGGAAATCAACGCGTCGACGATCACCACGGATGCGGAGGTGAGCGCGGACGACCGTGCGACCATCGCCGCGACGAGCAGCAGTCCGAACGCGGCCGCGAACAGCACCGTCAGGATCACGATGAGCAGGTTCGTGCGCGAGCCGGCCATCAGCCAGCTGAGCACGTCCGCACCGGTGCCGTCGGTGCCGAGCCAGTGCGCGGCGGACGGTTTCGCCCAGACATGGTATCCGTCGGTCGCCAGCAGCGGCTGCGGCGTCCAGAACAGGGAGACCAGCGACACGGCCAGCCACAATCCGAGCGCGATCAGCGAGAATTTGCCTTCGGCCCGTCGCCACATGGAACGAACGACGATCATGCGATCACCTCCGCAATGGTGGACGCGGTAGCCAGCCGCGGGTCGAGTGCGCGGTGCAGGAGGTCGACGAGCAAACCGACGGCCAGGAAGAACGCGGCGAGCATGAACAGTTCGCTTTGCACGGCGATCAGATCGCGGTTGCCGACGTCGGTGACGAGGCCCGAGCCGATGCCGGGCAGCGCGAACAGGTTTTCGATGACCATGACGCCGGTGATCATTTCCGCGAACGTCAGCCCGATCACCGACACCAGCTGCGGCATGGCGAGACGTAACCCGACACGGATCACGGCCTGACGGCGCGTCATGCCGCACGCCATCGCCATGTCGATATGACCGGAGGCCGCGATCTCCCCCAGCGCCGAGCGCGTGTAGCGCATGAGTCCGGCCCCGACGATGATGCCGACCGACAACGCCGGCAATACCAGCGACCAGAGCGCCTCCCCGGGCGCCCCCCAGCCGTACATCGGAAACCCCTGCGAGGGAAACAGTCCGATCAGACCGGTGCCGCGCGAGAACAGCAGGATGAGCAGCAGACCGCCCCACAAAGCCGGAATCGCGCCGCCGATCAGACCGACCACGTGGAACACGGTCCGCGCCCACGACGAGCGCGCCAGCGTCGCCGCCACGCCGAGCGGAATGCCGATCAGCATCGCGATCAGCAGACCCAACACGATCAGCGGAAACGTGATCGCCGCACGCGCGCCGACGAGCGAGGTCACCGATCGTCCGGTCAGAATCGACGTGCCGAAGTCGCCGCGCAGCAATCCGCCCACCCAGTCGGCATACTGGACGACCAACGGACGGTTCAATCCGAACTGCTCACGCAGCGCCTCGACGCGCGATGCCGGCGAGTTCAATCCGGCCATCACCGACGCGACGTCGCCCGGCAGGATCCGCAGCGCCGCGAACACGACGACGGATATGCCGAACAACGCCGCGACGAACAATGCAAGACGTCTGAGAAGAAATCGCATATACGGCTCCTTGTATGTACGGCATCGTTTCGTCCGAGACTAGATCATCCGGTGGCCGCGTGGGACCGGGGCATCCTATTCCCGACACGCTCCGGGCCGCTCGGCCAAGTCATACGGTCGGAAACAGGATGCCCCGATCCCACGCTCAGTTAGTCCGTTACGTTACGTTTCATAATCCACATAAAATCACGACCAACAAACGCGACAGAACAGACCGACGAGCGTGGGACCGGGATATGCCGTTCGAGACCGTAGGCTTGGCCGAACGGCCTTGAGTGTGTCGCGAATGGCATATCCCGGTCCCACGCGGTCACCGCACCGTCCGCGATGTCAGTCCCTACTTCGTGTAGGTCACGTCGTACAGCGGCAGGAGGGTCTGGTTGAGGTTGACCGGGAAGCCGGAGACGCCGTTGGCCCAGACGGTGGTGACGCGGTAGTTGAACAGCCAGTCGGCCGGCGCGTCCTCGGACACGAGCTTGGCGGCCTTGGCGAGCAGCTCGTCGCGCTCGTCGTCGGAGGTCGCGGCGATGGCCTGCGCGTACAGCTGCTGCACGTCCTTGTTGTCGTAGTTGTAGTAGTACGTCGGGTCGGCCCACTGGTAGAAGTCGTGGCTTTCGTTGTGGTCGACGAGCGAGATGTCGTAGTCCTTGTTCGTGTATACGTCCTGCAGCCACGTGGAGAATTCGACCACGTTGACCTTGAGGTCGATGCCGATCTTGGCGAGCTGCGATCGTAGCTGGTCGCCGAGTTCGGTGCCGTAGATGTTCGCGTAGGTGAGGGTCAGCGTCAGCGGCTTGGATTCGCTGTATCCGGCTTCGGCCATGAGCGCCTTGGCCTTGTCGAGGTCGTACGGGTAGAGGCCGGTGAGGTCCTCGTAGCCGGGGTCGAGCGACGGGATCGGGCCGCCGAGCGCCTTGTCGGCGCCGCCGCGCGAGGCGATGAGCTCGTCGTGGTTGATGGCGTAGCGGATGGCCTGGCGCACGCGCTTGTCGGACGTGTTCTTGCCCTTGGAGTTGAACGCCATCACGTATTTGTCGGTGTCGTCGCCGGCCTTGACCGTGTAGTGCTCGCCGTCGGAGACGAACGGCGAGGCGAGGTTTTCGGTGATCGGCGCAAGCACCTGCACGGTGCCGGATTTGAGCGCGTTCACGGCCGCGTTGTCGTCGGCGAGGTACTTGATGACGACGTTCTCGGTCTTGGCCTTGTGCGTGCCCCAGTACTTCGGGTTGGCCTTGAGCGTGATCGAATCGTTGGTGACAAACTTGGCGACGGTGTACGGGCCGGAGCCGATCGCTTCAGTTTTCGCGTCGTACTTGGCGTCCTTGTCGAAGACGAGGCCGGGACGGCCGGTGAGCGTCCACAGCAGGTTCGAGTTGGCGGTCTTGAGCGTGATCGTCACGGTGTTCGCGCTATCGTCTGCGGCGACCGACTTGACCATGCTCAGCGAATCGGCGTCGTGGTACTGGTTCTTGATGAGCTCGTTGATCGACCATGCGACGTCTTCGGCGGTGAGCGCGTCGCCGTTGGAGAACGTCATGTTCTCGTTGAGATGGAACGTGTAGGTCAGGCCGTCCTTGCTTTCGTCCCAGCTTTTCGCGATGGACGGCACGACCTGGTTGTTCTCGTCGCGGGCGACGAGTCCTTCGTACACGTTGCCGATGAGCACCTGATCAAGCGCGGATCCGGACGTATTGCGGATGTCAAGATTGGTGGGCGCGAGTTTGAGGCCGATCGTGACGGTGTCGGCCGCGTTGCCGGACGTGGCGCTGCCGTCGCCGACGACGTTCGGATTGGTTGACGATTTCGGCTTGGCGATGTTGACGCCGACGATGATCGCGATCGCGACGATCACGCCGATGATGGCTCCCAGCCACCAGCGGCCGTTCTTCTTGCGCGCTTTGGCGCGGCCTTCGAGACTGCTGTCCGTGGTTGCGCCGGTCTGGCCGTGCGCACCATTGTTGTCTGACATGGTTCTTCCTCTTGAATTATCGCAATATATGACGAAACGGCTGGCCGCCCATACGGGTCGACCGCCGTTCGTCATTGTAGCGCCGGCACTGGCCGGACATCGGGATCCTGCTTCTGGAAGTTCCTATCAGAGTTCGAAGCCGAGTTCCTCGGCGGCAGCGGTGGGCACCGGGTCGTCGGCCCACAGGTCCTCGAGGTTCTCGTTGGTGGCCAGGGACCGGATTTCGGCCTTGTCGATGTACAGTTCGCCGCTCAGATGGTCGGTCTCATGCTGGAAGATGCGGGCCGGCCAGCCGTGCAGGTGCTCCTCGTGCTGCTTGCCGTCCTCGTCCTGCCAGCGGGCGGTGATATCGAGCCAGCGCTTGCGCACGGCCTGGTAGCCGTCGAAGCTCAGGCAGCCTTCGTAGAAGCTGCGGGTCTCCTCGCCGATCGGCTCGTAGCTGGGGTTGATGATGACGTGGAACGGGAATTCGCCGATCTCGCGCGGATCGTCCTCGTCGTCGCGGATATGGTCCTCGACGACGGCGAGCGACAGGCCGAGGCCGATCTGCGTGGCGGCAAGGCCGACGCCGGGCGCTTCGAGCATGGTGGTGTGCATCGTGTCGATGAGCTTGTCGAGCGTCTTGCGGCTCAGCTGGCCGGCGTACGGTATGGTCTGCTCGCGCAGCACGGGTTCGCCGGCCTGCACGATCGGCAGGATGTGCTCCTTGCCGCCGGTTTTGATGAGCTGTTCGACGGCGCGGTTGATTTCGATGTCGACTTTGGAGTTCTTTGCGAACATGGTTCCGTTGTTCCTTTGCGGGGACTGCACCGGATGGTGCGGGGCTTGGTTTACAGGGCGAGTTCCTCGGCGACGACCGCGGCGAGGCGGTTGCAGACCTCGTCGGCCTGCTCCTGCGTGGCGGCCTCGGCCATGACGCGCACGAGCGGTTCGGTGCCGGAGGGTCGCAGGAGCACACGGCCAGTGTCGCCGAGCAGCTTCTCCTCGCGTTCGACGGCGGCCTGCACCTTGGCGTTCGTGGTGGCGGCCTGCTTGTCGACGTTCGGCACGTTGACGAGCGTCTGCGGCAGCTGCGGGAAGTCGGCGGCGAGCTCCTTGAGGCTCTTGCCGGAACGCACGACCTCGTTGCACAGGGTGAGCGCGGTCAGCGTGCCGTCGCCGGTGGTGGCGTATTCGCGGTTGATGACGTGGCCGGACTGTTCTCCGCCGAGCGTGTAGCCGCCGCGCAGCATCTCCTCGAGCACGTAGCGGTCGCCGACGGCGGTCTGCACGGTCTTGATGCCCATGTCCTTCAGGGCGAGTTTCAGGCCGAGGTTGCTCATGACGGTCACTACGAGCGTGTTGTCGGCGAGCTTGCCGGCCTCCTTCTTGGCGCGCGCGAGGATGCCCATGATCTGATCGCCGTTGACCATGTTGCCGTCCTCGTCCACCGCGAGGCACCGGTCGGCGTCGCCGTCGAACGCGACGCCCATCACCGCGTCGGTGGCCTTGACCATGGCCTGCAGCTGTTCGGGGTGCGTGGAGCCGGCGTGCTTGTTGATGTTGTAGCCGTCCGGGGACGCGTTGATGACGATCACGTCGGCGCCGGCGCGGCGCAGCGCTTCCGGGGCGACCACGGAGGTGGCGCCGTTGGCGCAGTCGGCGACGATCTTGAGGCCGCGCAGCGGCTTGGGCTGGGTCTTGTCCGGGTTGAGCGGCGCGATCGTGGAGACGAGGTGGTCGATGTACAGGTTGGTGGCGGTGACGGAATCGTGGCTGATGCGGCCGACTCCGGCTCCGGTCGGACGTTCCCATTCCTTGCCGAGCACGGCTTCGATCTCGTCTTCCTTGCCGTCGGCGAGCTTGAAGCCGCCGCGGGCGAAGAACTTGATGCCGTTGTCGGGCATCGGATTGTGGGATGCGGAGATCACCGCGCCCATTTCGACGTTGAGCACGGAGGTGAGGTAGGCGATGCCCGGAGTGGGGATGATGCCCGCGTCGATCACGTCGAAACCGCCGGCGGTCATGCCGGCGGACAGCGCGGCGGCGAGGAAGTCGCCGGAGACGCGGGTGTCGCGGCCGACGAGCGCACGACGACGTCCTTCCGGCTGGTCGTCGCGCCGGGCGTCGGACTTGCCGAGCACGCGCACGGCGGCGTCGCCCAGTTCGAGCGCCAGTTTTGCGGTCAGGTCCCTGTTGGCCAATCCACGAACACCATCGGTTCCAAACATACGTGGCATATCGTTACTTCCTCGCTGTTTCGTTGTCAGTCTACGGTGCACCATCGTACTCAACCGGACCGGCAACGTCACTCCCTTGCGGGATATTGCCCGGTTTCCCCGCATTTGCGGTATGAAAAAACGGCAGGCTCCCCGGTAAGGAGCCTGCCGTGACGTGCCGAGGCGACCGATCGCGGCCAGTTGCGGCCGATTGCCCGGCGCCGATTAGCCGTGCCGATTACTCAGCCGATGACCGATCGCCGTTGCGGGCGCGCTTACAGGGCCGCGTTGAAGTCGCGGACCTTGAGGGTGCGCTGCGAGGACTCGACGTTGCTGCGGATGATGCGCTGCAGCGCGTTGTCGGCGGTCTCATGACTGGCGAGCCACTCGTTGCCGAGCTCGACGAGCGCGGCCGGATCGGCGTAGCCCGGGTACAGGCCTTCGAGCAGCGCTTCGGCCATGTGGAACGTCTTGTGCTCCCAGATCCAGTCGACGGTCGCGAAGTACCGTTCGGCGTACGGCTCGGCCAGGTCGGCGCGCGGCGTGGCGGCGAATCCGCGGGCCACGGCCTCAAGCTGAGAGTTGGTCAGCTCGTCGTTGTTGAGGGCCTGATCCCATGCCCAGGCCTTCGCGTCGGCCGTGCCACGCACCGCGCGGGCGCCGTAGGCGAACTCGCGGTTCTCGGTGGTGTCGCGCTTGGCGAGCTGCGCGTCGATGTCGGCTTCGCCGAACACGTTCACCGAGGCGAGCGCGTTGACGAGCGTCCACGTGAAGTTGTTGTCGATGTCGAGGCCGTCGAGCTTGACGGATCCGTCGAGCAGACCCTTCGCGTTCGCGGTGAACGCCTCGTCGCCTTCCTCGCCGTAGCCGAGGTAGGCGGTGGCGAGCTGGAACTGCTGGTCGGAGCCGGCCGGGGCTGCGGAGGCGAGCTTCCACAGTTCGGCGGCCACGTGCTCGATCACGGACGCGCGGGCGAGCGGCGCGGTGTAATGCCAGGCCGCGGTGCTCATGCAGGCGAGCGCGTAACGGAACGTGGTCGATTCGGTTTCGGTGGCGAGCAGGCGCAGCGTCGTGTCGACGAACTCGGTCGCCGCCAGTTCGCCGTCGCGGGTCATGTCCCACAGTGCGAGCCAGATCACGGCGCGGGCAAGCGCGTCGTCGAAGCGGTGCAGGTTCTCGATCGCGAACTTCAGCGACTCGTCGTCGAAACGCAGCTTGGTGTAGGTCAGGTCGTCGTCGTTCACGAGGATCAGCAACGGACGGGCCTTGCCTGCGGCCTCGGCGACGACGGTCGTCTCGCCGTCCACGTCGAGTTCGAAGCGGTCGGTGCGCACGATCCTGCCGGTCGCCGGGTCCTCGTTGTAGAAGCCGACGGCGAGACGGTGCGAACGCAGCACGGGGTGTTCGATCGGCGCGGTCTGCTTGAGCGAGAGCTGTTCGATCGTGCCGTCGGCGGCGGTCTTGACCTGCGTCGTGATCGTGTTGATGCCGGACTGTTCGAGCCACTGGGCGCTCCACGCCTTGAGGTCGCGGCCGGAGGTGGCTTCGAGTTCGCCGAGCAGGTCGGCGAGCGTCGCGTTGGAGTACGCGTGCTTGTTGAGGTACGCGTTGATGCCCTGGAAGAACTTGTCGCGGCCCACGTAGAACGCGAGCTGCTTCAAGACGGAGGCGCCCTTGGCGTAGGTGATGCCGTCGAAGTTGACGTACGTGTCGTTGAGGTCGTTGATCGGGGCGACGATCGGGTGCGTGGTCGACAGCTGGTCCTGACGCAGCGCCCAGCTCTTTTCGCCGGAGCAGAACGTGGCCCAGGCGTCGTGCCATTCGGTCGCCTCGGCGGTGGCGAGCGTGGACGTGAACTCGGCGAAGGATTCGTTGAGCCACAGGTCGTTCCACCACTTCATGGTCACGTAGTCGCCGAACCACATGTGGGCGAGCTCGTGCAGCACGGTCACGACGCGGCGTTCGGCAAGCGCGTCGGTCACCTTGGAGTCGAACACGTAGGAGTCGCGGATGGTGACCATGCCGATGTTCTCCATCGCGCCCGCGTTGTATTCGGGCACGTAGATCTGGTCGAACTTGGCGTACGGGTACGGCACGCCCCACGTCTTGTCGTAGAACGCGAAGCCCTTCTTGGTGATGTCGAACAGGTAGTCGACGTCCTTGGCGAACGCGTCGGCGAGCGACTGGCGGCAGTACTGGGCCATCGGCACGACGCGGCCGTCCTCGTTGCGGTAGGCGGTGTGCCATTCGGCGTACGGGCCGGCGCAGATCGCGGTCAGGTAGGAGCTCATGGTCGGCGTGGTCTCGAACGTCCACTGCTTGGCGGTTTCGGCCTCGTGGTCGCCGAGGGTGCCTTCCGCGGTGGTGCGGTCGGTGGCGGTGACGGACTTGACCGGCATGTTCGAGGTGACGATCCAGCTGGAGGCGGCGAGCACGGAGAAGTCGAACGTGGCCTTGAGGTCGGGCTGGTCGAACACGGCGTAGACGCGGCGGGCGTCCGGCACTTCGAACTGGGAGTAGAGGTACACGTTGCCGTCGGACGGGTCGACGCTGCGGTGCAAGCCTTCGCCGGTGTTCGAGTAGCGACACAGGGCGGTGACCGTGACCGTGTTGTGTTCGGCGAGGTTCGGCAGTTCGATGCGGCTGTCGGCGTAGGCCGTGGCCGGGTCGAGGGCCTGGCCGTTGAGCGTGATCGCGCTCACTTCGTCGGCGATGAGGTCGAGGAAGGTGGCGGCGCCCGGCGTCGCGTCGAACTCGATGGTGGAGGTCGAACCGAAGTTCTTCGCGCCGACGGTCAGGTCGAGCGCGACGGTGTAGTGGATGGGCTTGAGGACGATTCCCGCTCGTTCCTCGGCCTCGATGCGGGTGAGGTTTGCTCCTGGCATGTCACTCCTTGTCAACGTGAGGCGGCGTGACCGGTTGTGCCGGTCACGCCGCCTCGATTTGTGCAAAATTACTTGCGGATCGCCGTTTTACCGTTCGATCACGTCGGTGGCGATGTCAGCCACGACCGGCACGATCATCGGCTTGCGGTGCAGCTGTCGGGCGACCCATCCGCCGAGCGTGCGGCGCATGATCTGCTGCAGCTTGTACGTGTCGCGGGTGCCGGACATCATCGCGTCGTTGAGCTGTTCGACGATCTGATGGCGGACCTTGTCGAACTCGCTTTCGTCCTCGGCCACGGCGTTGAGGTAGATCTTCGGGCCGGAGACGACCTCGCGGTTGTCGGTGTCGACCACGACGAAGCTGGACACGAAGCCCTCGGTGCCGAGGATGCGGCGCTTTTCGAGCTCCTCGTCGGTCAGTTCGCCGATCGAGTCGCCGTCCACGTACACGTAGCCGCACGGCACGGAGCCGACGACCGCGGCCTTGCCGTGGTACAGGTCGACCACGTCGCCGTCCTCGGCGAGCACGACGTTGTCCGGGTCCACGCCGGTCTTGACGGCGATCAGGCCGTTGGCGACCAGGTGGCGGTTCTCGCCGTGGATCGGCATCGCGCACTTGGGCTTGACGATGTTGTACATGTACAGCAGCTCGCCCTCGTTGCAATGGCCGGAGACGTGCACGGCCGCGTTGTCGCGGTTGACGACGCGGGCGCCGAGCTGCACGAGCTTGTTGATGACCTTGTACACGCCGTGCTCGTTGCCCGGGATCAGGGAGCTGGCGAGGATGACCGTGTCGAACTCGTTGATGGTAATGTCGCGGTGGTTGCCGTCGGCGATGCGTCCCAAAGCGGCCATCGGCTCGCCCTGGGAGCCGGTGCACATGTAGACGAGCTTGTCGTCCTGCACGTCGTGCGCCTGCTTGAGGTCGATGACGGTGTCCTCCGGCAGATGCAGGTAGCCGAGGTCGGCCGCGATGGACATGTTGCGCACCATCGAACGGCCCACGAACACGACCTTGCGGCCGTACTTGTGCGCGGTGTCGACGACCTGCTGCACGCGGTGGACGTGGCTGGAGAAGCTGGCGACGATGATCTTGCGGCTGGCCTGCGCGAACGCCTGGTCGAGGGCCGGGCCGATCGAGGTCTCGGGCTTGACGAAGCCCGGCACCTCGGCGTTGGTCGAATCCATCATGAGCAGGTCGACGCCCTGCTCGCCGATCTTGCCGAATTCGACGAGATCGGTGATGTGGTGGTCGAGCGGCAGCTGGTCGAGCTTGATGTCGCCGGTGTCGATGAGCGAGCCGGCGGGGGTCTTCACGTACACGGCGAGCGCGTCCGGGATGGAGTGCGTCACGGTGATGAACTCGAGGTTGAACGGGCCGGCCTTCATCTTGTCGCGGCCGGACACCGGGATCATGGTCGGACGCTGGTTGTGCTCCTTGCACTTGGCTTCCACGAACGCGAGGGTGAGCTTGGAGCCGATGAGCGGGATGTCCGGACGCAGCTTGAGCAGGTACGGCACGCCGCCGATGTGGTCCTCGTGGCCGTGGGTGAGCACGAGCGCCTCGACCTTGTCGAGACGGTCCTTGATGTAGTCGAAGTCCGGCAGGATCAGGTCGACGCCCGGCTGCTCCTCCTCGGGGAACAGCACGCCGCAGTCGATGAGCAGCAGGTGGCCGTTGTATTCGATCACGTTCATGTTGCGGCCGATTTCGCCGAGGCCGCCGAGCGGCACGATGCGCATGGAGCCCTTGCGGTACTTCGGCGGGGCGATGAGCACGGCGTCCTGCTGGGGCGCGGTGGCGGGCTGGCCTGAACGCGAGATGCGGCGGCCGGCGCCACCGGAACGCGAGCCGTTGCCGGAACGGCCGCCGCGGGAGGAACGGGACCGCCCGGAGGACTTCTCCGCGTGTTCGCCGTGTTCCGAACGCTCGTCGGCGCGGTCGGCGGATTTGGCCGACTTCGTGGATTTGCGGGTACGGGTGGACTTGGCCGGCTTGCGATCCTCGCCGTCCAGACTGTCGAGCAGGTCGACGGCCGCCTGGGCGGCGGCCATCTGCTCGGATTCGCTCTGCGGCTGTGCCGCCGAACGCTTGGTGGTGCGCTTACGCGCGGAATGTTGTGTGGTTTCTTGTTCTGTGACCATTTCCTAGTTGGATTTCCATTGTTTGGTGTTCCCGCCTGTGCTGGGAACGACGTGTGTGGTGGGCGCCGCGGCGCCCCGCCTCGCGGTTCCGGCCTACAGCAGGCCGGACGCCTTCATGCCTTCTTCGGCGCGGTGGAACTCGTCCGGGCCGGGGCCGACGTTCGGCAGCCTCATCGTGGTGTCGTCGAGGATGCCGCGCACCTTGAGCGAGGCCTTGGCCATGACGGCCTGGAAGCCGTTGCCGTTCATTGCTTCGACGAGCGGCGCGAGCTGCACGGCGATGCGCTGCGCCTCGTGGATGTCGCCGCGGTCGAATGCGGCGGCAAGGTCGCGCATCGGACCGGCTGCCGCGTGCGCGATGACGGAGATGATGCCGACCGCGCCGACCGACAGGAACGGCAGGAAGAGGCCGTCGTCGCCGGAGTACCAGGTCAGGCCGGTCTCCATGCGCTTGCGGACCGCGCCGGCGATGTCGCCGGTGGCGTCCTTGACGGCCTTGACATGGTCGAGTTCGGCCATGCGGCGGTAGGTTTCGAGCTGGATGTGCAGGCCGGTGCGACCGGGCACGTCGTAGATGATGATCGGCTTGTCGGCCGAGTCGTTGACGGCCTTGTAGTGCTGGAAGACGCCCTCCTGGGACGGGCGCGAGTAGTACGGCGCGACGACGAGCACCGCGTCGGCGCCCGCCTCCTGGGTCTGCTCGACCATGCGCACGGTGTGCGCGGTGTCGTTGGAGCCGGCACCGGAGATGATCGGCACGCTGACCGCTTCGCGCACGGCCTTGACGAGTTCGACCTTCTCGTCCATATGCGTGGTGGGCGATTCGCCCGTGGTGCCGTTGACGACGATGCCGTCCGCACCGTCCTCGACCAGCTGCTTGGCCAGTTTCTGCGCCGCGTCGAAATCGACGGAGCCATCGGATTTCATCGGGGTGACCATAGCCGGCAGAATGCGCCCGAACGGGGCCGGATCAAGAAGATGCATCGTCTCACTCATATGAGTTACGGTACTTCTCGGTCGGGACGCGCCGGGATCATCCGTCTCAAGACACGGAAAAGCCGTATCCCGCGCGAACATCGTCGAGCGTGATACGGCCGTCCATATCTCTATCTCTACCGGATCTGCCGGCCCACGGCCCTACAGGTCGAGGAAGTGGTCGAGGCCGACGGTAAGTCCCGGATATGCGCCGGAGGCCACCTTGCGTACGGCGAGGAGCACGCCGGGCATGAAGCTGATGCGGTCGAAGCTGTCGGCGCGGATGACCAGCTGCTCGCCGGCGTTGCCGAAGAGCACCTCCTCGTGGGCGTTGAGGCCCCGCAGGCGCACCGCGTGCACGTGCACGCCGTCGACGACCTGGCCGCGCGATCCGCCGTCGGTCTGGGTGGCGTCGGGCATGTCGCCGAGTCCGGCCGCGCGGCGTGCCTCGCCGATGGCCTTGGCGGTGTGGATGGCGGTGCCGGACGGCGCGTCCACCTTGGTGGGGTGGTGCAGTTCGATGACCTCGGCGGATTCGAAGTACGGTGCGGCGACCTTGGCGAAGTGGTCGGCGAGCACGGCGGAGATCGCGAAGTTCGGCGCGATGAACACGGTCTGGTTGTCGCGCGGGGCTTCGGCGAGCGCGTCCTTGACCTGCGCGAGCTTGTCGTCGGTCCAGCCGGTGGTGCCGACGACGACGTTCACGCCCTGTTTGACGAGTGCGAGCACGTTGCCGAGCGAGACGTTCGGCACGGTGAATTCCACGACCACGTCGGTGTTGTCGGGAGTGATCGCCGCGAGGTCGTCGCCGGCGTCGAGCGCGAGCGCGAGCTGCGTGTCCGGCGCGGCGTTGACGGCGTCCACGACGTGCGATCCCATGCGTCCCTTGGCGCCGACTACGGAAACTCGAACCATGTGTATCTCCTTATCGTCTGTGTGTCATCTCGTGGCCGCCGTATGTGCCGGTGCGCATGCGTGGCCATCGCATGCGTCCATCGTATCGTGGCCGCGCCGTATGGCCGGCGTTCGTATCATCCGTCAGCCGCGTTTTCTGGACAGCGCCCATCCGATCAATGCGAGCGGCACCGAGCAGGCGACCGCGATCCAGGGGATCATCATGCTTACGTGGGTACCGGCCGCGTCGAGCACCGCGCCGGCGAACGTGGAGCCGAACGAGGTGCCGACCGAACCGGCCGTGGTCAGCCATGACAGACCTTCGGTCAGTGACCGTTCGGGAACCGCGCCCTTGACGATGAGGTTGCCGGTGGCGAACAGGGGCGAGACGCACAGGCCGGTCAGCACCTCGAGGACGCCGAGGATGACGAAGTCGTCCATCATGATGCGGAACAGCACGAATCCGATGGTCAGCAGCACCAGGAACACGACCATGTGGCGCCAATGGGATCCCTTCATCTCGCGCGATCCGAAGATCACCGCGCCGATGCATGAGCCGACCGCGAACATGGCGAGCTGCAGGCCAAGCCATTGCTCGATGCCGGCCGCCTTCATCGATGCGGTGACCGATACGTCGAACGCGGTGAAGCTCATGTTGAACACGAGGAACACGATGAGGATCGGGATGACGCCCGGATAGACCAACGCGCTTTTCGCCTTCGGAGCGTCGGTGCGCAGCTGGCGGATCGTCAGCGGGTCGACCTTGCCGTCCGCCTGCCCGTCGCCATCGGCCTTGCGCGCCGGGACCGTGACGGGTTCCATGACCGGCGGCTGGGTGCGTCTGAGCGAGAAGAACACCGCGCCGCCGATGCCGCATGCCAGGGTGGGCACGAACAGCTGGGACACCGGGTGCACCGATGTGGCAAGGAATGCGGCGAGGATCGGACCGACGATGAACACGATCTCGTCGATGGCGGATTCCAGCGCGTACGCGGTGTTCAGCAGGCCCATGTTGCCGGAGTCGCGCAACGCATACGCCCATCGCGTGCGCACGAGCGCGCCGAACGAGAACTGGGTGAATCCCATGACGACGGCCAATGCGAACAGCAGCGGGATCGGCACGCGTACGAGCGCGGCGAACGCGAAGCCGAGCATGGCGATCACCTGCACGGCGAGGGCGACCGAACCGACCCGGCGTTGCCCGAACCGGTCGAACAGCCGCGCGTAGAACGGCGTGACGGTCGCGACCGCGAGGATGTAGGCGGCGCTCATCGAACCGGCGATCGTCCAGTTGTCATACAGATGGTTGAGCGCGAGCACGATTCCCAGGCTCATCATGGAGATCGGCAGTCGGGCGACCGCTCCGGCGATGCAGAACGCCTTCGTGCCGGGAATGGAGAACAGTCGCGCGTAAGGCGATCCGGATCGGCGCTCGACGACGGTCCGGCTGGCGTCGGCCGTCATCGGGTCTCCCCCTTCGCGTTCCGTCCGGACGTCTGCGATTCGCGTTCGTGTGCCTGTTTCGAGGACGGCTGGGGCACGGACGTCCGGCGCGCGGACGGCGCGCCGGCGTAGATGAAGATGTCGTCCATGTCGTCGCCGTATTGCGGATGTTCCGCGGCGTGCCATGCGATCAGCCGGTCAAGGCCCTTGTGCTCGTAGAAGCTCACGTCGCAGCTGGAGTCGGTGTGCAGGTAATAGCGTTCCACGCCGAGTTCCGTGAAACGGTTCATCGCGTCGCGCCACAGCGAGCCGCCCACGCCGTGCCCGCGTGCCGCGCCGGAGACCAGGAACAGCTCGATTTCGGCCTGCGTCATCTCGTTGACATGACATTCGCGTTCCAGCTCGGTTTCGAGGTCATGCCATTGCCGGGTCTCCCGCAAGGCGTCCGCGCCGTGCGGATCCGTTTCCAGTCGCTGGTCGGTTTCGGCGAGCGCACCGCCGGCTTCGGGGAACATGACCGGCATGCCTGCGATGCGGCTGATCAGCACGCCCATGAACCGGCCGTCGCATTCGGCGATGGTCGCGTGCGTCGCCGGTTCGAGATAGTGCAGCACGAAATGCCGTGACAGTTCGATGGAGGCCGGGGTGCCTGCGGCGCTCGACCAGTTTCCCCAGGTGTCGTCGAATTCCCGGACGACGGCGTCGATGTCGGTTCGGGTCATGTCCCGGTAGATGACGGCCGGTCGTGCCGTCGCGGTGGTGGGAATGCGGTTGGTTGCGTCCGTCGCAGCCATGGTTATCTTTGCTCCTTTGTGTTGGTTGTCCTGCATGTGTGCCCGCCCACACATGCCGGCCAAGGGTCGCGGAACCCCCTCCGGCGCGACGCCCGCGGTGCGTTTCTCCCGCGGGCCCGTACGGCCTGTTCGCCGCCCGTCAGTCGTCGTCGGATTGTTCGGGGATGCCGGAGCTCAACTCGGCAAGGATCTCCTCTTCGGTTTTCGCGGCCGCATGCAGCTCGCGCGCCTGTTCGTCAGGCTCACTCAGATAGTAGAGGGTGGCGTCGATACTGTCCAGCGGCACGCGTTCGATCGTCGACAGCAGCAGTCGGTACCAGTCGAGCTGCAGGAGCTTTTCGGCCACGGCGTCGGGTTTTCTTGGCTTGGCGCCGGTTTTCCAGTCGACGATGACGAACCGTTTCGACGTGTCACGTTCGTCGAGTCCTCCTTCGAACACCGCGTCGAGCTTGCCGTTGACGATGCCGCCGCCCAGTTGCGGAAGGGCCGCGACGATCTGGCGTTCCGCCCATACCGGCCGCCGTGCGGCCCATGTCGATTCGACGAGACGACGCTGCCAGACGGCAAGGTGACGGTTCTTGGCCGCACGCTCCTTTCCTTCGCGGATCGCCTGCTCTCGCTTGACCAGTTCGGAGACCATGAGGTCGCGTGATGCCGGTGCGGCCGCATCGGCGATCATGCCGTCGGCGCCGGCGTCCGATGGCATGCCGTCCGCCATGAGGCCGCCGGTTCCGCAACCGTCGTCATAGGCGTTGACGAATCGTTCGGCCCATGCGTGGAACAGCGTGCCGGCTTCGGCCGCCGGCGTGGCGACATGCGGGACCGGCCGTATGAGCCCGCGCCATAGGGTTCGAGTCTCGCGCGCGTTCGACGCGCCCGCGCGCGCCTGCAGTGCGGTGACCGACTGCCGGCCCTGTGCGAGCATGCGCATCGCCTGCCGGCGGACCCGGGAGTCGAGTTCCGTGTCGTCTTCGTAGGATCGTGGCATCAGATCGGGATCCGAAACCAGCATGCGGGCGCGTGTGAGCAGCGAATCGCGGGCGTCGGACCCGGGTGCGCCCGTATCCGATCCGGTCGCGGCGTCCGCTCCCGCGCCTACGTCTCCCGGCTCCCGTTCCATCAGGTCGATTCCCGATCGCAGGCGTTCCATGACGTCTTCGGACAGCGAGGCGGGCCACGGCAGCGGATCATGCGCGATGCCGGATTCCATCGGCGTCCGCCAGGCCTCCTCCACCACCGCATGTTCGTACGAGGCGGCGTGATCCCCGGCGAAGAAGCCGTCGGGGCGTGGCAGGCCGGCTTCCTGCGGCGTGACGGCAAGCGGGGTTTCGTCTTTATGGCCGTCATGTCGCGCGGCCGACGGATGTTCGGGCGCATCGGTGTTCTGCGGATGCTCCGACGGTTGCGGCCCGTTTGCCATGACGATGTCGTCCCTGTGGCACAGCGAATCGCATATTTCGGTCCAGAACACCGACGGCTTGGTGGCGTTGGGCTTGCGGCCTCCCGTCTGCGTCACCGCCCTGGGATCGAGGCCGGCGTCGGGATACCTGCTGTAGGTGAGCAGCGCATCGTTTTTGGCGCGCGTGAGCGCCACGTATGCCAATCGTCGTTCGTCGGCCAACAGGCGGCGGCCGTATTCCTCGGATTGCGTCAGATACCAGGTGTCGGGATCCGTTTCGCCCATGCCGTCGCCGATGTCGGCGCCGCGCATGTCGCCATAGATCTCGTCGTCGATCACTTCGACGTCGTCGAGCATGCCGAGCGTGTCGGACGGGTCGGCTCCGGGCTCGGCGTCGTGGGGGAACCTCGGCAGGATGCCGGCGTCGACGCGGACCGGTACGGGCACGGCGGCCTCGTCGTCCAGCCAGGTCGGCACGGTCGCATGGTATTCGGGGGGCGTCCATCGTCCCGACCGTTCGGATATGCCGCCCGGATGACGGTCGTCGGGCATGATGGTCAGCCGGCTTTTGTTGCTGGGGAACATGCCGGCCCCCATGCCGACGACGGCGACGGCATCCCATTCAAGCCCTTTGGACTGATGGATGGTCATCAGCACCACGTCCGCGGGAACGTCAGGCATGACGGCGTTCTCCTCTTCGACGCGTCCGAGCGAGTCCAGCCAGGCCATGAAACCCCGCAGACTGGGATTCTGCCCCTCGATGATCTCCTGGGTGTACGTGTCGACCAGGGAGATGATCGGATCCACTCCCGCTCTGGCCAATGACGGGGTGACCGGCTTGTCCGGGTGCGCGATCGCCTGCGCCACGATCATGTCGATGTCGAGGTTCAGCGCCTGTACCGCGGTTTCGATCACCGCGCCGATCGGATGGTTCTCCACCGCCTGCACCTGACGCAGCGTCTGGCCGGCGCGGACGACCGCGGCGACGGATCGGCCGTCCATCCGCCCGTCCCGTCGCACCAGCGTCTCCAGGTCCTTGCGGGAAAGCAGGTCCGCGAGGAACACGGCGTGCGGCACCTGGTCGCGGTACGCGCGCACGATGTCCATGTATCTCCTGTCGGTTTCCGGCGCGCCGCCATCCGCCGCCCACCCGTCCTTCGCCGCGATGTCGTCGATCAGACCGGCTTGGACCAGGGCCCGGTACCGGTACTGCGCGTCCAGCCGATTCGCCAGATCGGCCAGAACGGTCAGCTCCTGCGATCCGAGTCCGAACCGAGGGGTGGCGAGCAGTCGCATCAGCGAATCCGAATCGGTGTGGTCGGCCACCACGCGCAGCAGGGCGAGCAGGTCGCGCGTTTCGGGACGTTCCAGCAGTGCCGAATGTCCGACGACCAGCGTGCGCAGGCCGGCCCGTTCCAGGCCTTGGGCGAATTCGACCATACGGTTCTTGCCTCGGAACAGCACCGCCACATGGGGGTGGTCGTCCATGCCGGCCGCACCGGAGGATCCGCCCGTCGCATACCGTGCCATCGCCTCGCGCGCGAACCGTGCCACCGCGTCGATCTCCTGGCCGAACGTGTCGAATCCCAGCACCCCGATCGTGCCGGTCGCGGCGTCGTCGAGGGCGGACAGTTCGCCGACCTCCACCTCCCTCATGAGCGAGCTGCCGGGTCTTCTGTCCGGCAGGCGCAGCGGCATGGTCAGGTTGTTGGCTGCCTCCAGCACGATGCTCGTATTGCGGCGGGTGACGCTCAGCGGGTATGGCTTCGCGTCGTCGGACATGCCGAAATCACGTTGGAACATGCGGAACGCGCCGGGGCTTGCCCCTCGCCACGCGTAGATCGACTGAAACGGGTCGCCCACCGCGTTCACCGCGGATGCGGCGACGCCGTTCCCGGATGCCTTCACCGAGAACGTGCCGGGATCCGTCGGGTGGAACAGCGCGGCCAGCAGCATGGCCTGCGTGGTGGACGTGTCCTGGTATTCGTCCAGCAGCACATGCGTGTACCGGTGGCGGTACCGTTCCCCGATGGAGGGAAAGCGGGATACCAGCTTGTAGGCGGCGACGGTGAAGTCGCTGAATTCCGCCATGTTCTGGCGGCGTTTTTCCCGCTCGTATTCCTCGACGAGCTCCAACAGGACCTCCCGCTTGCGCGTCACGTCGCGCAGTGCGGCGCAACGCCAGACGCACAACTGGCGCAGTTCGTCACGGTAGGCATCCTGTTTGGCGGCGAATGCGGCGTCCGTGTCCTTTTTCCTGCGCGCGGGAACCTTCACCTTGGGTTGTTCCTGAGGCACCGGCTCCTGCCCGATCGCCTTGTCCAGCTGACGGATGAAGTCGGCGTCCCATCGGCGTATGCGCGCGATCGCCTCGTCGACGGTGTCGACCGCGCCGCCGATCATCGCGTTGCCGATGGCATGCGACAGCAGGAGCGTCTTGTCGACGATCGTGGAGAACGCGCCGAAATCATAGGGCATCAACAGGTCAAGATGACGGCCGATCACGTTGGAGGCCAGGTTCATCGCGCCCGCGTCGCTCAGCGGCTGCGTATCCCGGTCGAACCCCACAAGCAGACCGTATTGGCGTACGATCGACTGGAAGAACGCGTCATAGGTGGAGACTTCGGGTTTGAGGAACGCGTTCGGCGCGTGCCTTCGTCCTGATGGATCCCGGCGCGTGGCGTTTTCGTCGCCGCCGGACAGCCGGTCGCTTACGGCGGCGGAGACGCGGGAGAGCAGTTCTGAGGCGGCCTTGCGCGTGAAGGTCAGGCCGAGGATGCGTTCCGGCGGGACTCCGCCGTCGATCAGGCCGAGGATGCGCCTGGTCATCGTGTAGGTCTTGCCGCTGCCGGCGCCGGCGACCACCAGCACGTCATCATCCGCCGGCGCGTGGATGACCTGTGCCTGTTCGGGACTGTCGGTGATGATGCCGCTCATGGCTGCCTCGTTTCGAATACGGTGTCGACCTGCCCGGCGCAGGCGGGACACGCTTCTTTCATACGGCAATGTTTCAGATGGGATGGCGTGGGGTGCGCCGTCAGCGATGCCGAACGGCTTGCCGCCGCAGCGTAGAACACGCGGGAGATCATGGTCAGCGCCCATGTCGCCTGCGTGCCGCGCAATGTCAGGAACGAACGCCATGCCGCATCGCCGATTCCGGCCGGCGGGTCGGTGTCCAGATCGGGTATGTCCATAAGCGTCGCGGGATCCCGGTAATGGTAGCGCGGCGTGAATGTGCCGTCATTCAGCCGGTCCGCGAGAAACAGCGCCGGCTGGTAGAGGCTTTCCGGGGCATAGCTTTTCGCCGGGGCGTCGTTCGACGCGACGTGGAACAGGGCGCTTTGTGCGATGTCCGGCCACGGGGCCGTCTCAGCGTCCTTACGGGAATCGTGTTCGGGGAATATCAGTCCCAGCTGGTAGCACACCAGCTGCAGATCGTTGAAGATCCCCTTGACCGAAGGCACGCCGCCGGTCTTGTAGTCGATGAGGCGGATTCGCTCGGCGCCGTCGGACAGCGTGCGATGCTCCAACCGGTCGATGCGGCCGGTAAGCCGTATGACGAGCCCCTCGTCCATGCCTTGCGGCCAGCCGCCGACCAGCATGCCCATGATGGCGGTCAGCTCATGCCGTGTCGTATGTTCCGCGCCAGGGATGCGACGGTATGCGGCGAGAATGTCGTCCAGGGAGAACCGGGCCGCGAACGAGCGTTCGCATTCCGCCGACGTCAGCGTGCCGACCGAGAAGCTGCCGGAGTTGCCCGCCAGATAGTCGCCGGTGTTCGACCGTACGAAGTACGAGGCGATCCGTTCGAGCACGTCGCGGGCGGTGGCGTCCTTGCGCGCGGCACCGTACCGGAGGCTCGCTTCCGTGCCGGGCGACGGCTGTTTCGCCAGTTCGCGGTATATCTCCATCATGCGGTCGGTGACGGCCTTCACGCGGCCGTCCACGGACAGGTCGGGGAACGCCGACGGCAGGTCCAGTCCCTCTTCGCTGGCGTGCTGGGCCACCGCGTGGATCAGCGAGCCGAAGGACGCTTCCACGGTGCCGGCGCGAGGTCCGGAGAAACGGCGTTCCATCAGCCAGCACACCGGGCATGCCCAGATGGCGTCCACGTCGGAAGGCGACATCGTGACCGTCATGTCCGGGTTCGGTTCGGATTCGGAGCGTTCCTCATGCCGGTCCGCACCACGGGCGCCATCATCCACGAATGGCCAGTTGCGGGGATCCGCGGCGGCGATGCCATGGTCGCGGAGCACGTGCAGGGCGTCGAGGGCGTCCCTCCACTGCGTGCTGTCATGCGGCTGGGTGGCCAGTACCGTGCGAGCCGCCGCCACCAACCCGCGAGGGGTGCCGTCCATGCCGCCGAATCGGTCGTTTCCCGCGACCCGGGCGTATTCGCGTTGGTTCGGCTGCGCGTGGTTCTTCCGGTCGAACCGTTCCGGCAGATAGCCGTACAGGAAATCGGAGGGGGTCAACGCATCGTTGCATACGGCGCTGACGGTCACCTCGCTTTCGGCACGGGTCACGGCCACCAGCAGGCTTTTCTGTTCGGAGGACAGCACCGATCGCAAGCCGGGGTCCAATGCGACGTCGGCACCGTCGAAGATGCGGCCGAAGAGCATCATGTCGGCCAGTTCCTCACCGCCGAACATCGTGTTGCGCGCGGCCAGGTTCGGCCACACGTCCTGTTGCACCGCGGGTATCCATACCCGCGACCAGCACCGTCCCGCGGCGCCCGCCGGAGTGGTCAGCGTCACGGCCTGGTCGACGGGGGCGACCTTGGCCAGCGAGTCGGCTTCGATGCGCATGGAACGGACCTGTCCGATGAACTCGCGCCAATCATCGGAGGATGCCGAGCCGGCCGCATAGTCGAACAGGCGCATCGCCGTATCCAGCCGGTCGTTGGCGGTGCGGCCGTCGTCCGTGTTGTCCAGTGCTTCGCGCTGCCAACGGTCGGCCACCGCGCACGCGTTCCACGCCACGGTCAACGCATACTGGGGTTCGTCCGACGGCAATGCGCGAAGGCCGGCATCGACCGTGGATACGAGGTTCCACAGATGCGCGAACGCTTTGGCATGCGGATCCGACCCGCATACCGACTGGATGGCGGCAAGCACTGCGTCGGCGTCGTCGAATTCCAGCATCAGATACAGCGCGTCGATGCCGAACGGCAGGTCATCTCCGGAACCGTCACCGTCCATCAACGTGTCGTCATGTTCCACGTTCCCCTCACGGCGACGCGTCAGCGCATCATCTCGCAGGGCCGCCCACCGGTTCATCAACGCGACGAGCGACGACGCGTGATCGTCCGGAACCGTGACGGAATCGCCCGTCGGCCGCCCGTTCCCGTCATCGTCCACGATACCGGCCAGCGAGTCCAGAGCGCCCATCGCGGCTTCCACTCCCGACAGGCGCGCGGGCCGTCCCTCATGGCTGCGCGTGGCGCCGACGCCGATCAGCGGGCAGCCCATCAGGGTGGCGACCCGCGAACGCACGAAGGCGGCCGCCGCGGACAGGCTCATCGTCATGTCGTACAGCGTTCGCCGACGCATATGCGCGAGCTCCAGCAATGCGAACAATCCCTGTACGAACGATTCGTCCCTGAGCGGCCGGCTGACGGATGAGTACCTCACCGGCACGCCGTCACGGCGCAGCCGCTCGCCGAACCGGCGCACCGTGGCGTTGTCGTGCGCGATCACGGCCATGTCGTTCCAGGCCAGCCCGCCGGTCAGACGCGCTCGCTTGATGTGCCAGACCACATCGTCAAGCTCCTCGGTTTCGCTGCGGTACAGCGCCGTCCGCAGACTGCCGTCCCGGGACAGCGTCTCGGACTCCTCGGATGTCGCGATGGGCAGACTTCCAGCCAGTCGGGGCAATTTGCCGGGCCGTTCGGGCAACGCCAGATCATCATCGAGATCCGGTTGGATGGAGAGCGAGATCCTGGATGCGATCAGATCCCGATAACACGGGGAACCCTTCACGCTTCCGGACCGTTCCCGGGGATCGCGGACGGTCGTGCCGACTTCGGCGCGTTCGATGCGCAACCGGCGAGCGCCGAACCGTTCACGGGCCTGGGCGAACAGGTAATCCGGGTAGGAGCCTCGGAATGTCTGCACCGCCTCGTCGGGGTTGCCGACCAGCACCAGCGGCACACCCCGGTCATGCAACGCTTCCAGGAACGAGAATCCCGCCAAGGTGAGGTCCTGGAAGTCGTCCACCACCAGCAGGCGCGGCAGGTCGTCGTCGGAGGCCATGCCTATCGCCGTGGTTCCTTCCACCAGCAGACGGGACGAGTCAAGACGGAGCTCGTCGACGTATGTGCGTCCGATGAGATCCTCGTATTGGCGTCGCAATGCGAACGCGAGACGCCACTGCACGCGCAGCCGTTCGACATGGGGCGTCCAATCCCCCAGCGAAGCCAATATCTCAGGCTCGTTCCGCCGCGAGACGCCCAATTCGTTCATACGCGACAGCATGTCGCGCAATTGCATGATGAACGCGTCGCTGATCCCGGGTGCCGTCACTTCTCCGTCGGCGTGTTCGCCGCCGGAAAGGACATCCTCCCATTCGTCGACGCCGAAATAATCCCTCAACAGCATGCAGGTGCCACAGGGGTCGCCGGATCGCACGTGTCCGACGTGCGAGTCGGTCACCGTCCGCAGCATCGCATCCTGTTCCGCTCCGTTCAGCAGTCTCGGCAACGGTTCGTTCGTCCGTTTGCGTATGGCCGAGATGATCCGGAACGCGATGGCGGACAGCGTGGTGACGGGTCTTGCCTGTGACAGGGAACCGACGCGGCGGATCGCCTCGTCTCCCAGGAGATCGGCCACGCGACGGTTCTGCACGACCATCGTCGAGGTGCCGCCGTTCTCTGCGCGAAGCCCATGCATCAGCGCGTCGAACGCGAAGGCCGTCTTGCCGCAGCGGGGAGCGCCGGAGACGAGCAGGACCGGCGCCTCATGAGGTCGCAGCAGCGACGACAGCACGTCGGCGGCGGCGATGACGGCATCTGCATGCCGTGCGCCGTCGCGCAGCGTATATCGGATTCCAGACTCGTTCCCGTTCATGTTCCCCAGCGTAAATGACGGTCAGCCCGACGTCCGCCACGTCGACGGGCCAGCCCTTGCGGCTGGCGAGAAGCCTCGTCGTGTCGCGTCCACGACACGCCGTCGGACAAATCGGCATGGCCGTTCACCGGCCGACGCGTCCCGCATCGATGAACCGCTAAAACCTTGATTTTCCAGCGTTTTCAGGATTCCCGCTCGCTGAGTTATCCACATTTTCATGCGCACGATTTCTTCACAATGCCGGTTTTCCAACGTTTTCGGACCGTTCGACCACATGGTTTGCATCCCGCTCTGCGATGAGGACGAACCGGCTACACTCGCAGCTCATCCGACGAAGGAGGTGACATGATGACCGGTCACGATGCTCCCGGCCGAGATGCCCAACTCCCCTGGCGGCCGGCGACGATACCCGGATACACGTTCTCGCACGTGCTCGGTTCAGGGGCCACGGCCGACGTATGCCTGTACCGGACAGCCGGCCGCGACCACGGACAGGACGGCGACCTCGCGGTGAAAATCACGAAACGTCGCCTTTCGGATACGGACCTCGCACGGTTTCAGGCGGAAACAAGCGCCCTGACGACGCTGTCGGACCATCCGAACATCCTGACCGCACACGACGCGTTCGTCGACGATCTCGGACGTGGCTGTCTGCTGCTCGAATACGCTCCGAACGGTTCGTGCGCCGACCTTCTGGGCAAACGTCCGTTCAGCGCGGATCACGTGGCCGACATGGGGATGCGACTGGCGGACGCATTGCATGAAGCGCACCGCCACGGCATCGTGCACCGGGACATCAAACCGTCCAACGTGCTGCTCGACGAACAGGGAATGCCGCTGCTCGCCGATTTCGGGATCTGCGCCGACCTCTATGGCTCGGACACGGTCACCGGACTGTCACCGGCTTGGTCCGCCCCCGAAGTGCTTGCCGGCATCAACGGCGGCACCGACCTATCCGACATGTACTCGCTGGGAGCGACGCTGTTCGCGCTGCTGACCGGGAAACCTCCCCTCCAACGTCCCGATACCGCCTCCTCGCAATCACACGACAGGCCCGCCACGGACGATCCGACTCGCTCCGGCAACGGCCATATGCCCCCTGGCGACACTCATGCACGGGTTCTCAACGTACTGTACCGGGCGATGGCGCAGCACCCCGACGACCGGTTCGCGTCAATGGCCGACTTCCGAAACGCCCTGGAACACGCGGCCCGCCACGAACGTCACGGCCGGGGGAACGACTCGGCACGCAACGCCACGCATAACCGGACCTCCGCCGGAACGCCGAACCGTTCCGATCGACCACAAACCGAAAACGCCGCGAACGGATCCGCTCCCCGGACAGACGCGAAACGCGCGATCGCTCCCCTGCCCCGTCTCATGTCACCGCTGATAACGCTGCTCGTCGTCGCACTGGCGATACCGCTCCCACCGGCAAGCATCACGCCATCATCCGAACACCCTGCCGAAATCGGACCGTCCGGCATCGTAACCGACAAGGATCCCCAAACCCCGAGCGCAAACCGCCGCGGACGGTCCATGCCGGACGACCTACTCGACGCAACTGCCGACAACGACCATCACACGGCCCAGGACAACACGCCCCACACGACGCACACGAACAACGCAACGAACCGGATGCCGACAGGTGACACACCATGAACCGCAACATTCCCCTCCTCTCCAAACACCCCACCCGACACAAGAAACGCACGACGAACGGAAAAACCGCACACGGCTCGCAGACTCATCGCATCGCCACGGTCCTGACGGCACTGGCGCTCGTCGCCGTCATCGTCGGCGCCGTATATTCCGTGTCCGCGGCTCGCCGCATGGTCCATTTGGATGACGGCACGGTGTGGGTGACGTCCTCGTCCGGCCGGACCGCCGCAAGGCTGAATGTCCGTGCCGGTGAGATCGATGCATCGGTGCCGGTCGGTACGGCACGATTCGACGTCGTCCAGCACGACGACGTCACGGTGCTTGTCGAGGACGGCACCGTGACCTCGCTGGGCGCCTCCACCGCACAGGCAAAGGCCCAGGCCATTTTCCCCGCGAATGTGCGGGCATCGTTGGGGTCCGACGTGGTCGCGTTGCTTGATCCGAAAAACGGCGGCGTGCGCATCATGCGCGTGGACGATCTGAACGCCGCCGATCAGTCGTCAAGGCCTTGCATGGAACTCGGTTCCGGCGGGCTGATGACGGTGGATCATACGGGTACGGTGTATGGCTATCGCCCTCATGACGGTATGGTGCTGTCCTCCGACGTCTCCTGTTCCGTTTCCCGACTCGGATCGCTCAGCGGTGGAGCCCGTCTCGATGCCGATGATTTCACGGTCGTCTCCGGCGTGCCGGTCGTGGCGGCGCAGGGCGTCATACGATGGCGGGAAGGCTCCGCCGATACCGGCTCCGACCGTCGGCTGACCCTGCAGGATCCGGATGTCAACGGCGATCAGGGCTCTTGGGTGGCGGCGTCCGATGACACCGGACTGTTCCTGATCAAGCTGGATTCCGAAGACCGTGAAGCGACCCCTACCGTGCTGCGTACCACGGGCGGCGGCGAACCGGCGCGACCCGTGTCCGTAGGCGGCTGCGTCTATGCGGCATGGAGCCAGAGGGCATTCAACTACCGTCGGGTCTGCGGTTCCGACGGACGCGATGCGGATGGAACGCCGGGCGTATTCCAAAGCCTGGATGCGGTATCCGCTTCCGGAGATCTGCGATTCAGGACGAACCATCGTTTGGTGGTGCTGAACGATGTCACGACCGGCACGCTGTGGGATCCGGACACCGCCATGGAGGCCCTGGACGTCCCGTGGCATGCGCCTTCCGCCGAGAACGGCGACGATCGTCACGAAGGCGAATCGACGGCCATTGCCGGGAAACGGCGGGAATACGCCGAATCCTGCACCCAGGATTCGGGTTCGTTGCGTGCCGTGGACGATAGGCTGGGCATACGAGCGGGATTTTCGGGACTACTGGACGTGTTGGGCAATGATGAGCAGGCCGACTGCGCGGTATTGCGGATCAGTCGTGTCGGCGCGCCATCGGGCGCGGATATCTCGGTGTCCACGGTTCACGACGGCCGATATCTGCAGATCGACGCGCAACGGGTGTCCGTCTCGGACCGGGACACCGTCGAAGCTCGGTTCACCTATGAGGTCGACGATGGACGGGGACGGGTTTCCACGGCGCAGGTCGTTATGGAGGTGGTCGGGTCGGACGGCAATCGGGCTCCGCGACAGATCGGCACTCCTATGCAATACGACGTGGAACAGGGGACATTGGCCGATCTGAACGCGTTGGAATCGTTTCTTGACCCGGACGGGGATCCTCTGACGCTGCTGGCGGCGACGATTCCCGATACACGGGATGACGGCACGCAGGTCGGCGTCCGGACGGACGGGTTGGTGGAATTCATCGCCGGTCCGACTGCTCAAGGCCGCGTCGGCGTGGAACTGACGGTGTATGACGGCGTCGCCATAGGCACCGGAACCATATACTGCTCGGTGCATCCGCCCGGCACATTGCCGGCGAGGGTCGATCCCGTGACGGTGACGGCCAGCCCGGGAACGCCGGCCGTCGTCGATCTGAAGCCATACGTGCATGTCACGTCTACCGCCACAACGGTGTTGGACGACGTGCAGACCGCAGAGGGGATGACGGTCGACCGGGATGAGGACGGTCTGTCGTTCACGGTCACGGCCGACGAACCGGGCACCTATTATCTGCCGTTCACTTTGATGCAGGGGACCGTATCCACCGGCGGACTGGTTCGCGTGGACGTGCATTCGGCAACGGAACGCCATGCGCCTCCGATTACGGTCAATGACGTGGCATTGCTTGGCGAGGACGGTTCGGCGGTCGTCGATCCGTTGGACAACGACGTCGATCCCATGGCCGGCGCGCTTGGTCTGATTGCGGTGGAACCCGATACGGAATCGGGCATCGACGCGATCGTCGTCGCAGGCCGCGTGCATCTGTCGGCGACGCGCATTCCTGCATCATCCGTCACGGTGCGTTATGTTGCGGCGAATGCCGCCGGCACGGCATACGGGTCGATCACGGTGCAGCCTCCGGCGCCGGCAACGGCGCATATGATCGTGGCGGAGGACATCACGTTGCGGGTCCGTACCGGAGGCATCACGTCGACGGACATCCGGGATCATGTCCGTCATGCGACCGGCTCCATCATTATGTTGGACAATGGGCTTCAGTACGAAGCGACGTCATTCGATGGTCTGATCTTCGTATCCGGCAATACCATCCGCTATCAGGCGGCGGATCATCCGGGATCGTACGAGGCGAGGTACACGGTGCGCGATGACTCCGGCAACGTCGCCGACGGCGTCATTCGTCTCGAGGTGCATCAGGCCGATGCGCGGAACAAGCCCGCTCCCCTGCCGCGTTCCGTTCAGGCGCAGGCCACCGCCGGGCGAATGGTTCGCATCGACATTCCCTTGTCCGGCATCGACGTGGACGGCGACGACGTCATGCTGCTGGGATTGGGCGATCAGGTCCCACGATTGGGCCGGATCGTGGAGGTCGGAGCGGAACACCTGACCTATGAGGCGTATCCGGATTCATCGGGCACCGATTCGTTCTCCTACGCCGTGGAGGACTGGTCCGGAAGACGGGCGCAGGCGTCGGTGCGCGTCGCCGTATGCCAGGGCGATTCCGGTTTCGGTGTGATGGCTCGCGACGACACGGTGACGCTGCGTCCGAACGTGAACGCCGCGGTTGCGGTGGCGGACAACGATCTGTCGTCGGACGGCTCGGCGCTGTCACTGGAGGCGGTGGCCGACGTGCAGGGCCTGTCCGCGGTCGAGGTGGAGCATGACATGCTGTCGTTCGTCACGCCGTCCGAGCCGGGAACGTATCATGCGGCATATACGGTGCGGCATGAAACCGGTTTGGCCGATACGGCGACCCTGAGCGTACGCGTCGACGCGCAGGCCCCGATCAGGGCACCGACCGCCCGTGATTATCGGGTGCCGCCGTCCGATACGGTCGACAAGCGATCCGTCGAGGTGGATGTCTCGGCGTGGATAGGCAACCCGTCCGGCACCGTGGAAGAGCTGGTCGTGGACGTGGATCCGTCGGCGGCGTCGCATGCGCGACGTCGGGGCGACGCGGGTTCCACGATCGTTTCCATCGATCTGACGCCATCGGCCCGCGCGATCCCCTATACGGTGACCAATGTCACCCATGGCATCGCCGTCACCGCGTTCATCCATGTGCCGGCCTATGGCGTGTTCGCGCCGACGCTCCGCCCGCAGGCGCCGACGTTGACCGTGAACGACGGCGAATCGCTGACGATCAGACTGGCCGAACATGTGCGGGTGGGGCCGGGAAAAACGGCGTACGTGACGGCACCGGATACGGTGAGCGCGACCAAGGCGTCGGAGGGATCGCCGTACGTCGACGCGCAGACGTTGCGGTTCGTTCCGCAGACCGGCTATTCCGGTCCGGCGTCCATTACGTTCTCCGTATCCGATGTGCCGCCGGCGGAGTCCGGCACGGGCCGCATCGTCAACACGGCCGTCCTGACGTTACGGATCACCGTGATCGGCGGCGATGCTCCGCCCCCGACGTTCCTGTCAACGACCGTCGATGTGGCGGCGGGAGAGCCGGCCGTCTCGCTTGACCTGACGATGCTCACCAGAACGCCCACGGGTGCGGATGGCGCCGCCCGCACCTACCGGTACTCCAGCGCCGGAGACGAGGCCGGCATGCTTGATGTCTCCGTAAGCGAGGATGGACGGTTGACGGTGGGCGCGCCCGATGACACGAAGCCGGGGACCATCCGCGTCATTCCGGTCAGCATCATGCATGAACGGGGAACGGTCGACGGCAGTATCACGGTACGGGTGTCGGCCTCCTCACGCCCCTTGGCAAAGATCGTTGGCCGTACGCTCACCCTGCGTGCCGGATCCCGGGAATCGACGAACGTGCTGGAAGGCGCCTATGATCCGTTCCCGGACGTCGGATTGTCGGTGGCTGCCTGCACGGTCGAGGGTTCCGACGCGATCGATGTGACCGAATGCGCGGGGAACGGCATGGTCACGGTGTCGGCTGCCGAAGGATCCGGAGCCGTGTCCGGTACCGTACGGGTGACGGTGAAGGACGCCACCGATACCGTGGACCGTCAGGTGGTCACGTCGATCGCCGTGACCGTGATCGACCGCCCGTCCGCCCCGCTGATGCTGCCGTCGGATGCCCGGGCTTCGAATGCTTCGGCGGAACTGTCATGGGTTTCCGGTGCCGCCAACGGCAGCCCGATCATCGAATACGCGGTCGAATGGGGTGACGGCTCGCAATCCTGCGGCATGGCCACTGTTTGTCTGATCGACGGGTTGGCAAACGGCCGGGTTCATACGTTCGTCGTTCGGGCGCGCAATGACGTCGGATGGTCCGACGCGTCGGCTTCCGTCAGCGTCATGCCGGATACGGTGCCCACGCAACCGACCGGGATCACCGTGGAGGCGGGATATCGCACCGTGACGGTGCGATGGCAGGAACCGTCGTATGCGGGAAGCCGTCCGCAACGGTATACCGTGACGTTGTCTGACACGGCCGGCGGACATCGCGACACGAAAACCGTGGATGCGACGCAGGCGACGTTCGCCGTCGCGCATGAAACGGTCCTTGACGGCGTCGGATTCCGGGCAACGGTAACGGCTCACAACCAGGCGGGCGCAGGCGTCTCCGGCACGTCCGGCGACGATGCCCTCGTCTGGAGCGACCCCGACCCTCCGCAAGTGGACGTAAGACAGGACGCCGATACGTTCACGGTGAACGTGACATTGGGCAACCTGCGCAACGCCGGCTGTTCGAAGATCATACTGGGAGGTTCCGTGTCGCGGGAACTGCGATGCGACGAGCCGTCGGCATCGTTCAGACTCGACGAGATCGAGGAAGGCGGTGGCCCCACACCGAAGGACTCCTCCTCGATTCGTCACCTATGGCGGCGGCTCCGGCAGTCGACGCACGAGGATGCGCCGTTCTCAGACGATCCGGACCGCGACGAGGGCAAGGGCGATGCCGCCGCGTTGACGATAACCGCGACGGTGCATCCGCTCAAGGCGTCGGCGGCGCCTGCCGGCACCAGCATCACGTTCACGCCGGTTCCCGAGGCCGAGCGCCATTCGGAACCGGCCAAGCCGGCAACGTCTTTACGCAGTCCGGCCGCATACCCGGCAAGGAGGCATGATGGATGACACGACACTCATCACGTCCTCGGACGATGCGACGTGGATCAGGAACGATGACACACGTTCCCGGCCGAACCGGCCTATGGGCTTCCCACACCGGTCCGTTCCAACCGATGCGGACGAGGGGCCGGTCCACCGTGTCCCGGAGTACGCCGGATCACGGATTTCGACTCTGCAGGGCATGACCGCATCGCAGGGCATGACCGTCAATGGGAGGCCCGGACATGATACGGCCTCCTGCGACGATACGGATGCCGTTCTCGCGTTGAAGCGGGGATTCGACGCGCTGGCGGACAATATCGGCAAAGTCGTGGTGGGCAAGTCGTTGCCAGTGCGATTGTGCGTCACCGCATTGCTGGCCGACGGTCATGTGCTGATCGAGGACGAGCCGGGCACCGGCAAAACCCAGTTGGCGAAGGGCCTTGCCCGTTCCCTTGACGTTTCGTTCGGCAGAATCCAGTTCACCGCCGATCTCTTGCCGTCGGACATCCTGGGAGTGACGTTCTATGACCGGGACAGTTCATCGTTTTCGTTTCGCCCCGGACCGGTGTTCGCGTCCATCGTCCTGGCCGACGAGATCAACCGCGCGTCGGCGAAAACCCAGTCGGCGCTTCTGGAGGTCATGGATGAGCACCGCGTGACGGCGGACGGCACCGTGCATGACGTGCCGCAGCCGTTCATGGTGGTCGCCACGCAGAATCCCGCGGATCATCTGGGCACCTATCGTCTTCCGGAAGCGCAGCTGGACCGTTTCATGATCGTGGCCGCGCTCGGGCATCCCGGTCATGAGACGAGCCTGGCCCTGGCGCGTCAGCTTGACGTTCCGGACCGTTCCGCCACGGTGTCACCGGTGCTTGACGGACCACGGGTATTGGCACTGAGGCGCATGGCAGGATCCATCCATGTCGCCGCCGGCATGCTCGATTATGCGGTTCGGGTGGTCGAACATGTCAGAAGCTCCGAAGCCACGGCAAGCGGGCCCTCGACTCGCGGGTTATTGGCGTTGGTCCGATGCGCCCGTATTTGGGCCGCAGCCGACGGCAGGGGTCATGTGATTCCCGACGACATCAAGACGTTGGCCCCGTTCGTGATCGCGCATCGTCTGACGCTCCGTCCCGATGCGGTGCTCGCGGGAGACACCGGCGGAACCGTGGTGTCGCGGGCGTTGGATGAGGTGCCTGTTCCCCGATCAGGCACCTCATCGAAGTCCGGCAAACCTTCTGCCGCGTACGCGCGCAAGCGTATGCCGCAGAGAGACGCATGAGGGGAGGTACGTCGATGCCCGGCATGTTCGTATCGTTTCCGCCAGTGCGGATGCATCGCTTGCGTCGGATGCTGGATGACCGGATAAGGTCGGTCGGCTTGTCCCCACGCGGATGGACGGCATCGTGCATGACCTTGGTGTGTCTCATGGTCTGGCCGTTGACCGGATGGCGCGAATTTCTGTCGGCCGGCATGGCGTTCGGCATTCCGCTGGCATACGCGATGCTGATGGCACGGGGCGGCGGCCGGTTGCATGTCACGCTTGAAGCTCCCGACGCCATCGTGCAGGGCGATGAGGTTCGATTGCGGCTCACGGCATCGTATGGCGCACGACGACGGTTCGGCTGCGGAAAACGACGGTTCGTCATCCGGCTGGTCGTTCCGATCGCCGGAACGCGTTCCTTCGACGACGCGACGGGAACCTCGGTCCCGCAACCGTCGTCCACGTCCCGCACGGAGGAGTGGTTCGAGATTCCGCCGTTGGCCGATGGGGCATCCGTGACCTTGGACCGTTCATGGACGGCGTCGTCACGCACCATATTGCGTATCGGACCGGCGTGCATGCGTGTCGGCGATCCGTTCGGTCTTGTCTTGCGCCGACGGTACATGTCCGACGCCATTACGGTGCGGGTTTGGCCTCGAACCGTGTGGTGTCTCCTGCCGGCCTCCGGCTCGTTGCGATCGCCGGAGGGATCCCCCGTCAACGGCACGGTCGATGACGGTCTGGATTTCCTGTCCTTGCGCGAATACCGTCCGGGGGATCCCGTGCGTGGCATCCACTGGCCGAGTTCGGCGAAGACCGGCGTGCCGATGGTTCGCCAATATGAGCCATGGATGCGGATCGCCACCGTGATGGCGGTGGATGCCGATCCGAATGGTTACTCCGGATCGGACGAATTCGAGCTCGCCGTGGCGGTGTACGCGTCCTTGGGCGAGGCGTGCCTGTCCGTTCGCCGCCCGCTGATCGTCACGGACGGCACATGGACGTTGCGCCCGGCATCCGTGCCGGCGTGGCTGGATCATTGCAGCGGGATCGCGCCGAATGGGTCCGATGCCGGTCGCGGTGAACGCCCGGAGGCCTCCGCTCTCCCTACATCCACGATGTGGTCCGGCGGCGAAGGAGTCGCATACCGGTTCATGGTCTCCGGGTCGGCGACGTCTCCCGAATGGACGGGTCATCACACGCGGGACGAAACGTCCGGCACACGTCAGGTGTCGTTCCGTATCCGCTTTGGCGAAAGACCTTCCGTTAGGACGGCGGCATGGGGCACGGTGGCGGTCGTGGGCGCGTTGGCCGATCTGCCGAAGGTCATGGGGGCGATCATATGACCGGTCACGTCGTCACTCGTTCCGTTCCGTGTCATGACCGGTCATCGGTCCTGAGGCGCATGTGTCTGCCTGTATCGTTGCCGTTGCTGGCATCGTCCAATCTCATCGATGTCTACGGGGATGTTCTGCGCTGGGCTTTCGTCGCCTTGGCTGCATGCGTATATGGCATGTCCGCGGCGGTCCTTCCCCTTGTCATGGGTTCCACGGCGCGCGACACCGGGCAATCCGGCATGCCCGGCCGTGCTTCCGGCCGGAGCGACGCCATCCGGGAGACGGGCCGCGTATTCGACCGTGTCATGTCACGGATCGTTCCTTGGCTCAGGCTGTCGTTGCTGTCGGCCGGACAGTTCCTCGTCGGCCCGCTGGCCGTCGGCGGCATAAGCGGCTCGGACCGGGCATCCATGTTCTCCGTGGTGTCCGAAGGGTGGGTGAGAACGGTCGGCTCATTTCAGTATCTGCTTGCCGTGGCCCCGCCGATAGGAACCTCCGATGGGTCGCTGTCCGCGGTATGGACCATCTGCCTGTGGGTCTCGCTCCTTTTGGGGGTCTGTCTGTTCGAAGGGCATGCGCCGCTTCGCCCGCGCGTCGGAATGATGCCGGTTGTGCTGACGCCGGTGCTGTCCATGGCGTCATTCGGCCTGTGCGCGTCGTTGGGAACCGCTGCTGGATTCCTGCGGGCGCAGGCTGGCATCGCCGCCACGCTGATGACGCTGGCCGCTCTGGCCCCTTCCTCATCCCGGCAGGCGCATGCGTCGTCCCGGACCGATGCCACGTCACGAAGACATGCCGGCGCGCAACATGTTCACGGCAAGACGATCCGGCCGTTCGCGCGTTGGAGAATCCCCGTGTCGATGACGTTGGTCACCGTTCTGACGGCCATGGCCGTCTGCGGACTCGTCGAAGCGCGACGTTTCACGCTACGGGACCGCTATGAGCCTCCGGTCATCCTGCAGGATCATACGAGTCCGCTCAGCGGCATGCGGGCTTATGTCAAGCGGTTCGGAGACGACGTCGCGCTGAGCGTCACGGGACTGCCGGCCGGAACGCCGATACGACTCGCCGTCATGGAGGCGTTCGACGGCACCGTGTGGAACCTGTCTGCCGGGCGACGCGCATCATCGCGACGGGAAGGATTCAGTCGCATACGCTCCGTGGCGACGCCTGCGCCAATGGAGCCTTCGGCGTCTTCGCCCGCCCGTTCCGGACCGGACGCGACCGGAACGGGCGGGCAGACAACCGGGGAACCGTTTACGGCGACGTTCACCGTGGGAGTGAATTTCGGTGACATATGGCTGCCGACCGCCGGCACCGTATCCGCCATCGCGGTATCGGATGAGGCCGTCGACGGCGTCGCGTTCCACGATGATGCCACTGGTTCGGCGATATTGCCCCATGGTCTCAGACGGGGAACCTCCTACGTGCAGGTCGGTACCGTCGTGTCCGAACCGGATGATTCCGCCGTCGCCGAAGCCGATGCGGGGAATGCCGTTCTTCCGGCTCCCGAGGAGATTCCCGAATCGTTGCGGCGTTTCGCCGACGATGCCGTGTCCGCCCGGCGGTCGGACGGGCATGCGGCCCAACTGCTGACGCGCGCGTTGCGGGAGCGCGGATGGTTTTCGCACGGGGGCCGGGACGAATACCCGTCGGCCCCGGGCCATGGAAGCAAACGTCTTGACGAACTGGTGTCCGGCACCGTCATGGTCGGCGATGACGAGCAGTACGCTTCGGCGATGGCATTGATGGCCCGCCATGTGGGATTGCCCTCCCGCGTGGTGATGGGTTTCCTGCCCAAGGACGAGACGGGCGATCCGGACATGGGTCGTACCGTGGTCCGGGCGGACGGTACGACCCATGTGGAGTTCACGGGCAACGATATCGCCGCATGGGTGGAAATCGAATTGGACGGACTGGGATGGGTCATGTTCCGCCCGTCGCCGCAGGAATCGCATACCCTTGAGGCCAATGCCGAGTCGATCCCCGAAGCGCGGACGATGATGCGCCATCCGCTGCCGCCGTTGACCGACCCGCCGGATGAGGATCATACGGTACAGGGACGGTCGACGGTCGGAGGCGACGACGCCGAACCCGCAGCCCCCGATTCCCCATGGCATATAGCGGCGCGTATCGTCGTCATGGTGCTGACGTACGGCGGTCCGGTATGGGTCATGCTGTCCGCGTGCCTGTCCCTGATGGCGTTCAAATGGCTGATGACGACGGTTATCCGTTGCCGCGGTTCGCCCGGGCGCCGGATCGAGGAGGGATGGCGCGCGCTCATGGCGCAGGCGTTGCAATGCGGCATGCTTGTTCCGCAGGAGACCCGGGGGACGGCGACCCGACTCGAGCAGGCGCGACGGATCGCCGAAGCCCTTCCCGGCACCGGCACGGATTCCGTCACGAGGCTGGTCATGCGGCTGCTCGCCGCGGCACGGTTCGCGGATGATGCGATGTTCTCCGGTCGTACGCCGGACGATGATGATGCACGCACCTATTGGAAGGAGGTGATGCTCCTACGACGGGGCCTGCTGAAGGCGTGTTCCCGGCCGCGGCGCGTGAGGGCAAGACTGTCCTGCCGCGGAATGATCGGGCGGTGCTGAACCATGTCCGCGGCCGCGCACCATGCGACCACAGGCCATGCAATCGCACGCCATGCAATCGCACGCCACACGACCGACAGCCAGGATTCGTACGCGACATTCCCGCCCAATGGTCCCCGTCCCCGCAACTCATGCATGGCACCGACCGCGACGCTCGCCGCCGGCATGCTCGCCTCCCCATCCTCGCAGCCCCCGCATGGCATCCGTCGCGTCGCCCCGTATGGCCGTACACGCGGAAATGGTATGCCACAAAGAAGCTCCGAACGACAGAGGGGCGGCCGGAAGGTCAATTCCTTCCGGCCGCCCCCTCAGATCGGCTCATGTTCGTGGCCTAGGGTTTCCGCTCCTATGCGCGGAAGCCTCGTTCGCGATCCCCTCGGATCACTCGAAATCGCCCTGGCCGCCCTGGTCGTCCAGGTAGTCGTCCGGGTTGAAGTCGTCGCCGAGCTTCAGATCGCCGAAATCGATGTTCGCGAAGTCCACGTCGGACAGGTCGGCATCGGAGAAGTCGGTGTCCGCGTCGGTGCCGCCACCCAGACCGAAGTTCGGGTAGATGGTGTCGCGGATCGCCTTGTCGGGCTCGACCACCGCGTTGCGGTAACGGGCGAGGCCCGTGCCGGCGGGGATGAGCTTACCGATGATGACGTTCTCCTTGAGGCCCTTGAGGTCGTCGACCTTCTGGCTCAGGGCGGCCTCGGTGAGCACGCGCGTCGTCTCCTGGAAGGAGGCGGCGGACAGCCACGAGTCGGTGGCCAGCGAGGCCTTGGTGATGCCCATGAGCTCCGGACGGCCGGCGGCGGGCTTGCCGCCGTTCTTCACGGCGTTCATGTTCGCTTCCTTGAAGCGCGCCTGATCGACCAGCTCGCCCGGCAGCAGCGACGTGTCGCCGGAGTCGATGACGGTGATGCGGCGCAGCATCTGGCGCACGATGACCTCGATGTGCTTGTCGTGGATGTCGACGCCCTGGTCGCGGTACACGGTGTGCACTTCCTCGACGATGTTCACCTGAGCGGCGCGAGGTCCGAGGATGCGAAGGATCTTCTTCGGATCCACGGAGCCTTCGGTCAGCTGGGTGCCGGCCTCGACGTGCTGGCCGTCCTTGACCTTGAGCGGCGCGCGACGGGTCACGCTGTAGACGATCGGTTCGACGGACTGGTCGTCCGGGGTCAGCGTCATCTGGTACACATGATCGGCTTCCACGTCGGTCTTGATCACGCCCGGGAACTCGGCGATAGGCGCCTCGCCCTTCGGGGTACGGGCTTCGAAAAGCTCGGTGACACGAGGAAGACCCTGCGTGATGTCGGAAGCCGCCGCAACGCCGCCGGAGTGGAAGGAACGCAGCGTCAGCTGGGTACCAGGCTCACCGATGGACTGGGCCGCGACGATGCCGACGGCCTCGCCGACGTCCACCAGCTTGTTGGTGGCCAGCGACCAGCCGTAGCACTTCGCGCACACGCCGCGCTTGGACTCGCAGGTCAGCACGGAACGGGCCTTGACCTCTTCGACGCCATGCGCCACGAGGTCCTTGAGCACGTCCATGCTCAGCGCGTCGCCGCGCTTGTACAGCACGGTGGTGCCGTCGGCCGGATCCACCACGTCGGCGGACAGCAGACGGGAGTACGGACCACCGTCGGCAGCCTTGACGAGCTGCAGCGTGCCGTCGGCATTGCGGTCGGCCACGCGCATCGGCAGGCCCTTCTTGGTGCCGCAGTCCTCCTCGCGCACGATCACGTCCTGCGAGACGTCGACCAGACGACGGGTCAGGTAACCCGACTCGGCGGTACGCAGTGCGGTATCGGCCAGGCCCTTACGGGCGCCGTGTTCGGAGATGAAGTACTCCAGGACGGACAGGCCCTGACGGTAGTTCGACTCGACCGGTCGCGGAATGACCTCGCCCTTCGGGTTGTTCACCAGGCCACGGATACCCGCGATCTGGTTGATCTGGGTCATGTTGCCTCGTGCACCGGACTGGACGATGATGGCCAGGTTGTTGCGCGGGTCGAAGTGCTTGACGACCGCGTCCGACACCTTTTCGGTGCACTTGGTCCACTCGTCGATGATCGCCTGGCGACGCTCGTCCTCGGTGAAGAAGCCGAGGTCGTACTGCTGGTTGATCTTGTTGACCTGGGCCTCGGATTCGGCGACGAGAGCCTCGCGCTCCGGCGGCTCGGTGACGTCGGAGAACGCGAAGGTCACGCCGGACCACGGCGCGCGGGTGAAGCCGAGATCCTTGAGCGCGTCGAGCGTGGCGGCCACCTGGGCGGTCGAGTAGCGGGTCGCGATGTCGTCGACGATGCGGGACAGGACCTTCTTCGGGGCCTGCTCGTTGACGAACGGATAGTCGGTCGGCAGGGTCTCGTTGAACAGCAGACGGCCCATGGAGGTGGCGAACAGGACGGTGCCGTCCTTGAAACGCTCCTCGCGGACCACGGCCGGGCTGCCCGGCTCCGGGTCGACGACCTCGACCTCGCCCGGCTCCCAGCCGGTCGGCAGCACGAAGTCGGAAGGCAGACGCACAAGCACCTTGGCCTGCATGTCGATCTCGTGCAGGTCGAGCGCCATCTGCATCTCGGCGATGGACGAGAACACGCGGCCCTGGCCCTTGGCGCCATCAAGCACGGTGGACAGCCAGTACAGGCCCAGGATCATGTCCTGAGAAGGCATGGTCACGGTGTGGCCGTCGGCCGGCTTCAGGATGTTGTCGGACGCGAGCATCAGCGAACGGGCCTCGGCCTGCGCCTCCGCGGACAGCGGAAGGTGCACGGCCATCTGGTCGCCGTCGAAGTCGGCGTTGAACGCGGCGCAGGCGAGCGGCGGCAGGTGGATGGCCTTGCCCTCGACGAGGATCGGCTCGAACGCCTGGATGCCCAGACGGTGCAGCGTAGGCGCACGGTTGAGGAGCACCGGATGCTCGGAGATGACCTCTTCGAGCACGCCCCACACCTCGGTGTCGCCGCGGTCGACCATGCGCTTGGCGCTCTTCATGTTCTGCGCGTAGTTCATGTCGACGAGGCGCTTGATGACGAACGGCTTGAACAGCTCGAGGGCCATCGGCTTCGGCAGGCCGCACTGATGCATGCGCAGCGACGGGCCGATGACGATCACGGAACGGCCCGAGTAGTCAACGCGCTTGCCGAGCAGGTTCTGGCGGAAACGGCCCTGCTTGCCCTTGAGCATGTCGGACAGGGACTTGAGCGGGCGGTTCGAGGCGCCGGTGACCGGGCGGCCGCGACGGCCGTTGTCGAACAGGGAGTCGACGGCCTCCTGGAGCATGCGCTTCTCGTTGTTGAGCATGATCTCGGGGGCGCCGAGCTCGATCAGTCGCTTCAGACGGTTGTTGCGGTTGATCACGCGGCGGTACAGGTCGTTGAGGTCGGAGGTGGCGAAACGGCCGCCGTCGAGCTGGACCATCGGGCGCAGATCCGGCGGGATGACCGGGATCACGTCGAGCACCATGGCCTCGGGCTTGTTCTCGGTGGTCAGGAACGCGTTGATAACCTTCAGACGCTTGAGGGCGCGGGCCTTGCGCTGGCCGGAGCCGGTGTCGATCTCCTCGCGCAGCTGCTTGGACGCGGCCTCCAGGTCGAAGTCCTGCAGGCGCTTCTTGATGGCCTCCGCGCCCATGCAGCCCTCGAAGTAGTCGCCGTAGCGGTCCTCCATCTCGCGCCACAGGTCGACGTCGCCTTCCATGTCGCCCGCCTTGAGGTTCTTGAAGCGGTCGAACACGGCGTTCAGGCGCTGGATCTGGTCGTCGTAGCGCTGGCGGATCGCCGCCATGTCGCGCTCGGCGCCGTTGCGCAGCTTCGCCTTGTTGGCGCCGGTGGCCTCGCCGGCGTCCTCGAGCTCGTGCAGATCGGCCTCGACCTTCTTGGCACGCTCCTCGATCTCGTTGTCGCGGCGCTTGGCCAGGTGGCTGATCTCGGTGTCGAACTCGTCCTGCAGGTCCGGCAGGTCCTGGTGACGCTGCTCCTCGTCGACCTTGGTGACCATGTACGCGGCGAAGTAGATGACCTTCTCGAGGTCCTTCGGCGCGATGTCGAGCAGGTAGCCCAGTCGCGACGGCACGCCCTTGAAGAACCAGATGTGGGTCACGGGGGCGGCCAGCTCGATGTGGCCCATGCGCTCGCGGCGCACGCGGGACTTCGTCACCTCGACGCCGCATCGCTCGCACACGATGCCCTTGAAGCGCACGCGCTTGTACTTGCCGCAGGCGCACTCCCAGTCACGGGTGGGGCCGAAGATCTGTTCGCCGAACAGACCGTCCTTCTCGGGCTTGAGGGTACGGTAGTTGATCGTTTCGGGCTTCTTGACCTCGCCGTGGCTCCAGCCGCGGATGTCGTCGGCGGTGGCCAGGCCGATCCTCATTTTGTCAAATGCGTTGACGTCCAGCACTCTATTGTCCTGTCTGTAAATCTATCGATGGTTTCGATACGTTGTTCGACGCGTCGCACGCGTCGGATCGTTCACGGTTTCGTGGGACGGCGTCCGGTCGGCGCCGGCGCGGAGGGAACGCATTGCCGCGTTCCTCCCCGCGCCCGAGCCAGGCCGCACGCCTTGCGGATCACTGGTATTCCGGAGTCTCGGCCTTCTGGTCTTCCTTGGCGGCCGCGTCGGGGCGGGCACCGATGTTGAAGCCCAGATCGTCGCCTGCGGAGACCGGGTCGTCGTCCTCGTCCTTCATGTCGATGGCCACGCCTTCGGCGTTGAGCACCTCGACGTTCAGCGACAGGGACTGCATTTCCTTGAGCAGCACCTTGAACGACTCGGGGATGCCCGCCGGCGGCAGGTTATCGCCCTTGACGATCGCGCCGTAGACGCGCACGCGGCCGTCCACGTCATCGGACTTGGTGGTCATCATCTCGTGCAGCGTGTAGGCGGCGCCGTAGGCCTCGAGGGCCCACACCTCCATCTCGCCGAAGCGCTGGCCGCCGAACTGGGCCTTGCCGCCCAGCGGCTGCTGCGTGATCATCGAGTACGGACCGGTGGAACGCGCGTGGATCTTGTCGTCGACCAGGTGGTGGAGCTTCAACATGTACATGTAGCCCACGGAGATCGGCTTGCCGAAACGCTCGCCGGTGCGGCCGTCGAACAGCCACGCCTTGCCGTCCTCGCCGACCATCTGGTCGCCGTCGCGGTTCGGCAGGGTCGACTTCATCAGGCCCTTGATGACCTCCGGCTTGACGCCGTCGAACACCGGGGTGGCGATCGGCGTGCCCGGCTCGCCCTTCTCGGCGCCGGCCGGCACGTACTTCTTCCACTCGGCCTCGAGGTCCGGGTCAAGCGAGATGTCCCAGCCGGAGTGCGCGATCCAGCCGAGGTGCAGCTCGAGCACCTGGCCGAGGTTCATTCGCGACGGCACGCCCAGCGGGTTGAGCATGATGTCGACCGGGGTGCCGTCCGCGAGGAACGGCATGTCCTCTTCCGGCAGGATGCGCGAGATGCAGCCCTTGTTGCCGTGACGGCCGGACAGCTTGTCGCCGACGGTGATCTTGCGGTGCTGCGCGATGTACACGCGGATCATCTGGTTGACGCCGTTCGGCAGCTCGTCGCCGTCCTCCTCGGCATCCTCGCGGGTGATCTCCTTGACCGCGATCACGGTGCCGGTCTCGCCGTGCGGAACGCGCAGCGAGGTGTCGCGCACCTCACGGGACTTCTCGCCGAAGATGGCGCGCAGCAGGCGCTCCTCCGGGGTCAGCTCGGTCTCGCCCTTCGGCGTGACCTTGCCGACGAGGATGTCGCCGGCCTCGACCTCGGCGCCGATGCGGATGATGCCGCGCTCGTCGAGGTTGGCCACCGCGTCCTCGCCCACGTTCGGCAGGTCGCGGGTGATCTCCTCGGCGCCCAGCTTGGTCTCGCGGGCGTCGATCTCGTACTCCTCGATGTGGATCGAGGACAGCGTGTCGTCCTGCACGAGACGCTGCGAGATGATCACGGCGTCCTCGTAGTTGTAGCCGTTCCACGGCATGAACGCGACCAGCAGGTTCTTGCCGAGCGCGATCTCGCCCTTCTCGATCGCCGGGCCGTCGGCCAGCACGGTGCCGGCCTCGACGCGCTCGCCGCTCTTGATGATCGGACGCTGGTTGTAGCAGGTGGTCTGGTTGGAACGCTGGAACTTGGCCAGCTTGTAGCTGGACTGGGTGCCGTCGTCGTTCATCACGCGGATCAGGTCGGCGGACACGTAGGTCACGACGCCGGCCTTGTCGGCGATGATCACGTCGCCGGAATCGTACGCGACGCGCCATTCGGAACCGGTGCCCACGAGCGGGCGCTCGGATTCGACCAGCGGCACGGCCTGACGCTGCATGTTGGTACCCATCAGCGCTCGGTGACCCTCGTCGTGCTCAAGGAACGGGATCAGCGAGGCGCCGATCGAAACCATCTGGCGCGGCGAGACGTCCATGTAGTCGACGGAGCTCACCGGAACGTCGACCGCCTCTTCCTCGTCGGCTCGCGCCAGCGCGGTGTCGGTGACGAACTTGCCGCCCTTGTCGAGCTTCTGGTTCACCTGGGCGATCACATGGTCGTTTTCCTGGTCGGCGGTCATGTATTCGACCTCGTTGGTCACCTGTCCGTCGATGACCTTGCGGTACGGGGTCTCGATGAAGCCGAACGGGTTGACGCGGCCGAAGGTCGCCAGCGAGCCGATCAGACCGATGTTCGGGCCTTCAGGGGACTCGATCGGGCACATGCGGCCGAAGTGGGACGGGTGCACGTCTCGCACTTCCATGGACGCGCGGTCGCGGCTCAGGCCGCCGGGGCCCAGGGCCGACAGACGGCGCTTGTTGGTCACGCCGGCCAGCGGGTTGTTCTGATCCATGAACTGCGACAGCTGGGAGGTGCCGAAGAACTCCTTGATGGTGGCGTTCACCGGACGGATGTTGATCAGCGACTGCGGGGTGATCGCCTCGGCGTCCTGCGTGGTCATGCGCTCGCGCACGACGCGCTCCATGCGGGACAGGCCGGTGCGCAGCTGGTTCTGGATCAGCTCGCCGACCTGGCGGATGCGGCGGTTGCCGAAGTGGTCGATATCGTCGGTCTCGACGCGCAGGTCCACGTCCTGGCCCTTGCGCTTGCCCGGGAAGGTCGCGTCGCCGGCGTGCAGCGTCACCAGGTACTTGATGGTGGCGATGATGTCCTCGCGCTTGAGCGAGCGATCGTTGATCTCGTGCTCGAGGCCGAGCTTGCGGTCGATCTTGTAACGGCCGACGCGCGCCAGGTCGTAGCGCTTGGTGTTGAAGTAGAAGGAGTCGAGCAGGTTGCGGCCGGCTTCCGGGGTGGCGGTGTCGGACGGGCGGATCTTGCGGTAGAGGTCGGTCAGGGCCTCGTCCTGCGTTTCGACGGTCTCCTTGTCGAGGGCGTCGAGCACCAGCGGGTAGCCTTCGAACGCGTCGCGGATCTCCGGCTTGGTCATGCCGATGGCCATGAGGAAGACGATCGCGGACTGCTTGCGCTTGCGGTCGACGCGCACGCCGAGCACGTCGCGCTTGTCGATCTCGAACTCGAGCCAGGCGCCACGCGACGGGATGATCTTCGCGCCGAAGACCTCCTTGCCGGACGCGCGGTCGGTGGAGCGGTCGAAGTAGACGCCCGGGGAGCGCACGAGCTGGGAGACGATGACTCGCTCGGTGCCGCCGATGATGAAGGTGCCGTGCGGGGTCTGCAGCGGGAAGTCGCCCATGAACACGGTCTGGGACTTGATCTCGCCGGTGTCGCCGTTCTCGAATTCAGCGTTCACATACAGCGGCGCGGAGTAGGTGTAGTCCTTCTCCTTGCACTCCTGCACGGTGTGGCGCGGCTCCTCGAAGTACGGGTCCGAGAAGGTCAGCGACATGGTCTGGGCGAAGTTCTCGATCGGGGAGATCTCGTTGAAGACCTCATCGAGGCCGGACATATGCGGCACGGTGTTGGTGCCGTTCTTCTCGTCCTCCTCGACGCGCTTCTTCCAGCGCTCCGAGCCGATCAGCCAGTCGAAGCTGTCGGTCTGCACGCCCAGCAGGTAGGGCACATCGATGGGCTCGCGGATGGAGCCGAAGTTCACACGGTCCGACGCCTTGTGCACGTCAATGTCGTGCTGGTCGGCGCGTGCGATCATGGTGGTGGTATTCGTCGTAGACTCAGTAGCCAATGGACGTTCCTTATCGCTCGCTTGTTCGTTCGATACTGTTCTTAGTTCCCCGACAAGCGCCGTTCAGGCCGCCATATGCCTGAAACTGCGGGCGCTTCGTCTTTGTCAGCATGCCCGCAATATGACATGCATATACGCAAATTTCAGATTTTAGCACAGCATCAGAATAACGACAAGCGCGGCGAGTCTTCGGCCGCGCAAGCCGTCCGATACCCACCGTCCGGCCGTGCGAGCGCGGAGACGAGACGTCGTACGGCCGGATGCCGGCGCGGGCACGACGACTCAACGCAACGGCTTACGCGAACACGCGGAACGACCGCGGATCGTCGTCACGCACGGCGATGTCCGTGACGGCGACATGGGCGACGCGCGAGAACCGCGGACCTGACTGCAGGCAGGCCATGAACCGTTCCACGTCGGCGCGCGCACCCTGCGCCTCGGCTTCGACCGATCCGTCGTAGCGGTTGCGCACCCAGCCGGTCACGCCGATCGCGCGCGCCTTGGTCACGGCGAAGTAGCGGAATCCCACACCCTGCACCAGTCCGGTGACAATGGCATGAACGCGGACGATATCGTCCGAAGCAATCGAGGACCGGTCTGTCGCGCCCATGCCCGCACTCACTTCCGGCGGTTGGCGAGCGGCTCGCCGTGCGCGTAGCGGCGGACGTTGTCGAGCGCGATCGCGATGATGCGACGTTCGGTGACGGCCAGATGGTTGCCGCCGGCGACATGCGGGGTGATCAGGCAGTGCGGCTCCTTCCACAACGGGCTGTCGGCGGGCAGTGGTTCCGGTTCGGTGACGTCGAGACCGGCGCCGTGCAGCTGGTCCTCGGCCAGCGCACGGGCCAGCGCGCGCGGATCGATGGCGGTGCCGCGACCGGCGTTGAGCAGCACGGCGGTGGATTTCATGAGCGTGAGGCGACGCCCGTCGATGAGGTGATGGGTGTCGGGCGAGGCGGGCACGGCCATGGCCACGACGTCGGCGTCGGGCAGCAGCGCGTCCAGTTCGTCGAACCCGTGCATCTCGTCGAGGCCGTCGGCCGGACGGGACGGATCGCGTCGCACGCCGAGCGTATGCGCGCCCACGGCCTTGCACAGCGTCGCGAAATGCGAGCCGATGTCGCCGGTGCCGATCACCAGCACCGTGGCGCCCGCCGGGGAGAGCGCCCGCCCGAGGTCGTGCCAGCGGTTGTCGTTCTGCTGACGGGCGTACATCGGGATGTTCTTCATGAGCGACCACATCATCGCGAACAGGTGCTCGGCGACGGACTGCCCGTAGGCGCCGGTCGCGTTCGTGACCTGCGTCCGCTCCCCCAGCACGCCGGGCGCGAGGTACGGGTCGACGCCGGCGCTCCAGGTCTGCAGCCATTCGAGGTTCGGATAGTGCGCGCAGTCGGCTGGCGAGATGTTGCCGATCACCGCCGTGGCCGATTCGCGCAGGCTCTCCGGCACGACGGCCTTCCAGCCCATCATGCCGCGCTGTGCGGCCACGCCCGTGAATTCCTGTCGCACGTCGGTGCCGTCCGTCGCGTCGCGAAACGCCCGCCGTTCCTCGTCGGTCAGCGGCAGGCAGTTGATGATCATCCTGTTCATACGGCCCATTGTATGACCGCCGACGGGGGCCGCGCCGCCGGGCGGCGTCCTTCGCGGACATGGAAAAGGCCGTGGCTCGGCGGGACGGATGGTTCCGTCGCCGGGTCACGGCCTCATGCGCGGACGGCAGATGCCGTCGGACTACTTGGCGCGCACGGACGGCGCGTCGCCGTCGTCGCCTTTGGTCTCGTTGGCGGTGAGCATCGCCTCGGTGATCTGCCGGTAGAGCGTCTCGTAGCCGCCGGGCGTGGCGCTCGGCAGCACGACGGTCTTCGCGTTCTTCGACTCGGACAGCGAGCGCATCACGTCGAGGTACTGGTTGAACAGCACGACGTTGTTCACGTCGTTGATGTTCATGCCCACGGCCTGCAGGCTCTTGATCTGGTCGACGATGCCGTTGGCGATCTCGCGGCGGTAGTTCGCCTGGCCCTCGCCCTGCAGGCGGGTCTTCTCGGCCTCGGCGGCGGCCTGCGTCTCGATCTGGATGCGCTGGGCTTCGGCGCGCTGACGGGTGGCTTCCTTCTCGCGCTGGGCGGCGTTGATGGAGTCCATCGCATTCTTGACCTGCGGGCTCGGATCGATCGCGGTGATCAGGGTCTTGACGACGGTGAAGCCGAAGCGCGCCATCTCGTTGCCGACGGTCTTCTGCACGTCGAACGCGACGTCGTCCTTGCGGGCGAACGCGTCGTCCAGGGTCAGAGCCGGGATCGCGGAGCGCAGCGCGTCCTCCATGTAGGAGCGCAGCTGGCCGGCCGGGTCGCGCAGCTCATAGTATGCGGTGGCCACGTTCTCGGCGTTCACGCGGAACTGCGTGGAGGCGACGACGGTGACGAACACGTTGTCGAGCGTCTTGGTCTCGAGCTGCACGTTGAGCTGGCTGACGCGCATGTTGGTCTTGGTGGCGATGCGGTCCACGAACGGGATGCGTGCGTGGATGCCGGCGAACTGCACCTTGTGGAATTTGCCGAAGCGTTCGATGATGTACGCCTGCTGCTGCGGTACGACGAAGATCGCGGCGCTCAGCAGGGCGATGACGATGATTACCACCACGGCCGTGACGATGAGCGGCATGGTATCCCCTTCCATTCAGGCCGGCGCCGCCTTCGACGCCGGTTCCCGCCTTCCATCCTATCAGCGTGCGATGCGAACCGCCCGGATCATCGTCTGTTCGACCGGAGGGCGACGGCGCTCACTCGCCGAGTCGGGCGAGCGCGCGCACGGCGAGCGTGGCAAGCAGGTCGGCGCCGTCGGCGAGCGCGTCGAGCTTCGCCCAGAAGGTCGGTCCGTGCATCGGGCGGTCGCCGTTGCCGACGCCGATGTGGATGAACGTTCCGGGCGAGCGCTGCAGATAATAGGAGAAGTCCTCGCCGCCGAGCGTGGGCACCGGCGGCTCGACGTTCAGTCCCAGATCGGTTGCGGTGGTCGCGGCGAGCGCGGACCACGCGGGGTCGTTGACGACGGACGGCGAGCCGTATTCCCATTCGAATTCGACGTCGGCCCCGTAGGCCGCGGCGATGCCGTCGACGATGGATCGCAGCCGGTCGTGGATGACCGTGCGGTCGTCGGGGTAGGCGGTGCGGGCGGTGCCTTCGAGGAACGCGTCAGGTGCGATGACGTTCCATGTGCTGCCGGATTCGACGTGGGTGACGGTGACGACGCGCGGATGGGTGGGGTCGACGTCCTGTCCGGCGATCGACTGGATGCCGTCGATGAGCGCGGCGAGCGTGCGGATCGGGTTGATGCCGCCGTGCGGACGGGCGGCGTGCGTGCCCTTGCCGTGGATGCGCACGCGGAACTTGTCGACCGCTCCGGAGTCGGGGCCGGCGCCGATGAGGACCGTTCCGGGTTCGGCGGCGTTCGTGTCGTGCACGCCGAAGTACGCCTCCACGTCGTCGAGGATGCCGGTGTCGAGCACGCTCACGGCTCCGGTGGGCGTGTCCTTGGTCGCGGCGACCTCTTCGGCGGGCTGGAAGATCACCTTGATGGCGCCGGCGAACGCGTCACGTCGCGATTGCAGCAGCAGGGCCGCGCCAAGCGCCGTGGTGAGGTTGTAGTCATGGCCGCAGCCGTGCAGCCAGCCGGGGTTGAGCGAGGCGTAGGGCACGCCGGTGTCCTCGGTGATCGGCAGCGCGTCGATGTCGCCGCGGATGGCGACGACATGGCCGGTTCCGGGGGCGTCCGCCGCGCCCGGAATATCCGATGTGCCGGCGGCCTCGCTGCCGATCCGATCATCCGTGTCATCCGTACCATCTGTCACCGCGCCGACGATCCGTGCCACCAAGCCGGTTTCCAGTCCGGAATCGAGGATCTCGATGCCGTGTTCCTCGAGAATCCGCCGGATATGCGCGGTCGTCTCGTATTCGCGGTACGAGGGTTCGGGATGCTGGTGGAACCAGCGGTAGTAGGTTTCCAGTTCCCGTTGCAGCGCGGTGTCGGCCATGGTCTGTCCCCTTCTGTGACATGCCCGATGCCTCGGGCACCCCTCAACGTTCCGTATCCACTCAACACCGCGGTTCCCTGTGCCACGCCGTCCCTCGCATACGAAAAATCTATACCGTCTTGCAACCGGTTCGGCATGGGCAGTCCGCGGGCTCCAAGAACGGTCGCGCTGACGGAATCTTGGCGCAACTATTCCGGGGAATAACCCCACTCGGCCTGAATTTGTTGCGCTGACGATATCTCAGCGCAACAAATTCCGACCGAAGCCGCTCTTTTCCGAGAATTGTTGCGCCGGCTACGGCTCAGCCAACGATGTTCGGAGATGGCCCCTTATTTCCGAAATTCGTTGCGCCGCCAAAGATGCGACGCAGGCGATCCCGATTGGCGAGAGCGAGACGAACGACTGAGGTCCCGATCCCCATCCGCCGGTACAGGCTCGGGTTGTAGCAGGTTATCGGTTTTTGCGAACGCCACGCCACGGTCGGGTGCATCGCATTCTGATAGGTTCGGTCTTGTCATATGGACGTCCTGTTGGTTGTGCGACGTCCGGACGGGGGTTTCACGACGAAAATGACGGAATGGGAGGCGGTCATGCGCGCTCATGTGCGGGTTGACACGGATGAACTGTCGGCCTTTCTGACGGCCGTGTTCGTCGCCCGTGGCTTCAAGGCCGACGATGCGGCGTTCATCGCGGATTCGCTGATCGACGCGGACCGGCACGGCATCGCCTCGCATGGCGTGCAGCGCATGGCCATGTACGATCACAAGCTGCGCCACGGCATGATCGACCCCGCGGCCCGCGCTACACTCGTGCGCGATGACCGGGCCGGCGCGGTGCTGGACGGCCACAGCGGCATGGGGCAATTGGTCTCGCGCGACGCGATGCGACTGGCGATCGCCAAGGCTCGCGAACATGGCATCGGCATCGTGGCGGTGCGCGATTCGAACCATTTCGGCACGGCCGGATTCTACGCGCGCATGGCCGCCGACGAAGGGCTGATCGGCTGGGCGAGCACGAACAGCAATCCGCTGACGGTGCCCACGCACTCCGGCACGCCCGCGCTCGGCAGCAATCCGATCGCGTTCGCGGTGGGCCGCGGCGACGACCGGATCGTGTACGACGCGGCGACCAGCACCGTCTCGCTCGGCAAGATCGAAGTCCTGGAGAAGATCGGGGAGCCGATTCCCGGGGACTGGGCGGTCAATGATGACGGCAGCGTGGAACACGATGCGGCCCGCGCGATGGACAACGTGCGCGCGACGCCGCGTACCGGAGGACTGACCCCGCTGGGAGGCGCGGGCGAGACCAACGCCGGGTACAAGGGGTATGGCCTGGCGTTGGTCGTGGAGATCCTGACCGGCGTGCTGTCGGGCGGCCTGCTGTCATTGGACATGAAGGGACAGCATATCTGCCATTGCTTCGCGGCGATCGATCCGGCCGTGTTCGGCGGCGCCGACGCGGTCGCGGACCGCGTGGCCGATCTGGCGCGACGACTGCGATCCCTGCCGTCGGTCGACGGCCACGACGTGCTGGTTCCCGGCGACAAGGAACGTGCCGCGGCACGAGTCAACCGAACCGACGTGCCGATCGATCAGGCGACGTTCGACCAGCTGGCCGTCATCGCGCGGCGGACCGGTGTGGCCGCGTTGCACGCCGGAACCTGAGAACGCGGCGCACGAATCGCACGAGCATCGGCAACGTAACGGCAACCACACGCATCAACACGAATCATCAATCCAACCATCACCAGTCATCCGGGAGCATCCTATGAGCGAACCAACCGACAACACATCGCAGCGGACCGCGGAAGCCGGATTCGACCCGGCGAACGCGGTCATTCCGCAGCTGCGCACGCTCACCACATCGATCATCCGTTCGTTCGACGCCGAAACGTCGACGATTCCGGGCATTCTCAAGCTCACGCTGGGCGAACCGGACTTCGCCACTCCGCAGTTCATCAAGGACGCGGCGGTCGATTCCCTCGCCCGCAATCGCACGCACTACGCGCCGAACGCCGGCACACCCGGCCTGCGTCAGGCGATCAGCGGCTATCTGGCGCGCCGGCGCAACCTGCAATATGCGCCGGAGGACATCATCGTGACCGAAGGCGCGAGCGAGGCAGTCAGCAGCGCACTGACCGCGCTGCTGCATCCGGGCGCGGCGCTGCTGTACACGGTTCCCGGGTTCGGCCTGTACGCGAACATGGCCAAGCTCACCGGCGCCGACCAGATCGAGATCGACACGACCGGCACCGGGTTCGTGCTCACGCCGGAGGCGCTGGAGGACGCGCTGCGATCCGTCGCCGGGCGTGACGCGGTGCTCGTGCTCAACTCGCCGAACAATCCGACGGGCGTGACGTACACGGCCGATCAGCTGCGCGCACTGGCCGACGTGGTCGAACGATACGACGTGACCATGCTCAGCGACGAGGTGTATGCGGAGATCAGCTACGAGACGCGGCCCGCGCCGTCGATCGCATTGTTCGCGCCGGATCGCACCGTCGTGGTCGACAGCACGTCGAAGACATACGCGATGACCGGATGGCGGCTCGGCTTCCTCGCCGCGCCGCACGAGCTGGCCGGGTTCATCGCGAAAGTGCACCAGATCCACGTGTCCACGGCGGCGATGTTCACGATGGACGCGGCGCAGGTCGCCTACGAGAAGGGCGACGAGTCGATCGACCGGATGGTCGCCGAATACCGTCGCCGCCGCGATTTCCTGGTGGACGGGCTGACCGGGCTCGGATACCGGACCGCGAACCCGACCGGATCGTTCTTCCTGTACGTGGCCGTGCCCGACGGGTTCGACGGATCCAGCTTCGACTATGCGCGGCTGCTGGCCCGTGAGGCGAAGGTCGCCGGCGTGCCGGGCGAGGCGTTCACCAGCCGGCCGTCGCGGTATTTCCGGTTCAGCTACGCGGCGAGCCTCGACACGTTGCGGGAAGCGGTCGCGCGCATCGCGGCGTTCCGCGACAGGGCTTGAGGCGATTGCTTCCTCACCCCCGGTCAGCTTCGCTGACAGCTCTCCCGAAGGGGAGCCAAGGGAAAATGACTCGGAACGACAATTCCCTCCCTCATTCACTTATCCGTTTTCGATTAGGAAAGACACCACGCACATGACTTCGATCGCCTTCTACCACACCATCGACGAGGAACTGCCGTTCGCCCAGCAGTGGGCCGCCGAACACGGCGTGCACGTCGAATGCTTCCCGTTCGAGCTGCACGAGGACACGCTGCACACCGTCGAAGGCTTCGACGGCATCTCCTACAAGCAGCGCAGCGCCCCGAGCGCCGACCCCGACTTCTACCGCCGTCTCGCCGGCTACGGCATCCGTCAGATCGCCATCCGTTCCGCCGGCTACGACACCATCGACCTTGCCGCCGCGGCCCGCAACGGCATCCGCGTCACCAACGTGCCGTCCTACTCCCCCACCGCCGTGGCCGAGCTCACGCTCACGCACATCATGCGCCTCATCCGCCACGTCCCGCAGTTCGACGCGCGCGCCAAGCGCCACGACTTCTCCGTCCACGGCCTGATCTCGCGCGAGATCAGCGAACTGACCATCGGCATCATCGGCGTGGGCCGCATCGGCTCGACCGTCGCGCGCATCTTCCACGCGCTCGGCGCGACCGTGCTCGGCAACGACATCGCCGAAAACCACGATCTCGACGGCATCCTCACGTGGGTGAGCAAGGACGAGCTGCTCGCGCGGGCCGACGTCGTGACCATGCACACGTATCTCGACGCGACCACGAGGCACCTGATGAACGCCGAACGGTTCGCGCACATGAAGCCGACCGCGTACTTCGTCAACAACTCGCGCGGCGGCGTGGTCGACACGCCCGCGCTCATCGACGCGCTCGAGCGGGGCGTGATCGCCGGCGCGGCCATCGACGTGCTCGAAAGCGAGGCGAAGCTGTTCGGCAACGAGCTCGACCCCGACCAGCCGACCGGCAACGAGTACTACGACAGGCTCAACGCGATGGACAACGTGATCATCACGCCGCACATCGCGTTCTTCACCGACATCGCGGTCAAAAACATGGCCCAGCAGTCGCTGGACGACGCGCTGGCGATCATCACCGGCGGCACCAGCCCGCACGAGATCGCACCGTACGACAACCTGGCGCGCGCGAAGTGAGAATGGGATCGCGCTTCGCGCGATGCTGTGTTTCCGGCGGCTTCGCCGCGTACCCCACCCGGCGCTTCGCGCCATCCTCCCCTGAGAGGGGAGGAAAGAAGCAGGGATAAATTTACTCCCCCTCTTAAGGAGGAAAGCGAATTGCCTCTCCCTCCCCTCTTAGGGGAGGATGCCCGACGCAGGTCGGGCGGGTGGGGTACCGCGGCGAAGCCGCTAACAACACAGCATCGTACGCACGACAGTGCGTACGATCCCATACCAATACGCGATAACAAGCATCACAACCAGCAAAAGAGAGGAACAAGAATGACCAACTGGCAGGACGAAAACGTCCATATCCGCCGCATGACCCCGGAGGACTACGACGAGGCGTACGCGCTGTGGGAACGCACCCCCGGCATGCACCTGCAGTCGCTGAACAACACGTACGGCGGCATCGCGCTGCTGATCTCAAAGAACCCCGACAGCTGCCTCGCGGCCACGGACGGCGACGGCAAGATCGTCGCCACCGTGCTCGGCGCGACCGACGGACGCAAGGGCTACCTGTACCACGTCGCCGTGGACGAGCAGTGGCGCGGGCACGGCATCGGCACCACGCTCATCAACCGCGTTCAGGACGTGTTCAAGGCCAACGGCATCGTCAAGGTCGGCATCCTCGTCCTGGTCGACAACGTCAACGGCCAGGAGTTCTGGAAGCACCAGGGATGGAAGACCCGTCCCGACGTGATCTACTTCGACCACGACCTGTGACCGATCCGCACAACAGGGCGGCAGTTGCTGTGAGCGCTCACAACAACTGCCGCCCTTTTGTAACCGGTCATAAGCAACGCCGATAAACGACCCGCCGCGTCGCACCGTCTCCCCGGCTAGTCTCGACAATCGTTGGGACTTATTTGAAATTTCATAGCCAGAGAAGGAGGACGCTGCCCGATGGCGAAACCCATCATCGAGATCACGAATCTCAACAAGACATACACCACGGCGAACGGTCCGTACACGGCGCTCAAGGACGTCAGCCTCACCATCGACGAAGGATCCATCTTCGGCATCATCGGCCTGAGCGGCGCCGGCAAATCCACACTGGTACGCTGCCTCAACGGCCTCGAATCCACCACCGGCGGCCAGCTCACGGTCCTCGGCAAGAACGTGCCCGATCTCAAGCCCACCGAACTGCGCGAACTGCGCAAATCAATCGGCATGGTCTTCCAGCAATACAACCTCATGCCGTCACGCACCGTAGAAAACAACGTCGCCCTGCCGCTGCGCAAATCGAACCTGAACCGCGAACAGAAAAAGGCACGCGTCACCGAACTGCTCCAGCTCGTCGGACTCGAATCCCAGGCGAAGAAATACCCGTCGCAGCTCTCCGGCGGCCAGCAGCAGCGCGTCGCCATCGCCCGCGCGCTCGCCAACCACCCGCAGATCCTGCTGCTCGACGAGGCCACGAGCGCGCTCGACCCGGACACCACGAAAACGATCCTCGAACTGGTCGAACGGCTCAACAGGCAGCTGCACCTGACCATCATCGTGGTCACGCATCAGATGGACGTCGTCAAGCAGATCTGCACCGACGTGGCCGTCATCGACAAGGGCACCATCGTCGAACAGGGCGACGCGTTCGCCGTGTTCTCCGATCCGAAGGCCGACCTGACCCGCCGCTTCGTTTCCAACTCGACCGGCCTGAGCCGCATCTACGAGCTGATAGCCAAGCGTTCGCCGATTCTCAAAACCGCGGCCGGCGAGCGGCTCATCCACATGCAGTACGTGGACAAGACCGTGTCGGAAGGCCTGGTGTCGATCATCTCGACGAAATTCGACCTGACGGTCAACATCCTGTTCGCCTCGCTCGACATCGTCGACGGCTACCCGCTCGGCAGCATCGTCGCGAAATACAAGGGCAGCGACGAGCAAATCGACCAGGCGCTCGAGTTCCTGAAGGGCAAGGGCATCCGCACCACGCTGATCGAGCCGGGCGACGTGGCGGCCGCCGAAAGCGACGCCGACGAGACGACCGACGTCCGGGCCGCGGCCGCAAACCACACCGCACATGAGAAGGAGGACGCGCGATGAGCATCCTGAACACCCTGTTCCCGGACGTGATGGAGAATCCGGACGTCTTCGTGGAGTCGCTGATCCAGACGTTGCAGATGTTCTTCACCGCCGCGCCGTTCTGGTTCGTGCTCGGCCTGTTCTTCGGCATGGTCCTGTGCGTGACGAAGAAGGGGGGCCTGCTGGAGAACCGGCCGGTGTTCGAGTTTCTCGACAAGCTCGTCAACCTGTGCCGTTCGATCCCGTTCGTCATCATGATCGCCCTGCTGTTCCCGCTCACGCGACTGATCTCGGGCACGGCCATCGGCGTGGAAGGCGCGATCTTCCCGCTGATCGTCGGCATCACGCCGTTCTTCTCGCGTCAGGTCGAGTCCGTGTTCAACGGCCTGAACCCGACGCTCATCGAATCGGCGCAGTCGATGGGATTCGGGCCGCTGTCGATTATCTGGCACGTGTACCTGCGCGAGAGCATCGCGGGACTGGCTCGCGTGACCACCATCACCTGCATCAGCTTCAACTCCGAGATCGCCGTCATCGGCGCGATCGGCGCCGGCGGTCTCGGCGACTACGCCAACCGCTACGGCTTCGAACGCAACCAGCTCGACGTGACCGTGGCGGCCGTGATCGCGTTGCTGATCTTCATCACCATCATCCAAACCATCGGAACGTTCATCGGGAGGAAGAATGAACACTAGATTTACTCGAACCGGAATCGGAAAGGCCCTGCGCGCCGGACTGGCCATCGTGTCCGCGCTCGGCATGCTCGTCACCGCCGCCGCGTGCGGTTCGACCGACGCGAACGGCGTGACCACGCTGAAGGTGGCCCTGACCACCTCGACCGACGACCCGCTGTGGGACCAGGTCAACAAGAACCTCGAGAAGGAAGGCGCGAAGGTCCGCGTCAAGACCGTGCCGATGAAGAGCGCCGTGCTCGGCAACCAGGCGCTGTCCGCGGGCGACGTCGACCTGAGCGCGCAGCAGCACTACGCGTTCCTGAACGGCGAGATCAAGGAGAAGGGCTACAAGTTCACGGTGATCGGCGAGGCGTACATCAGCCCGCTGAACATCTACTCCGAGAACATCAAGGACGTCTCCGAGCTCAAGGACGGCGACAAGATCCTGATCCCGAACGACGTCACCAACGGCGGCCGCGCGCTCATCGTGCTGCAGGAGGCCGGCGTGCTCAAGATCGACCCGAAGAAGAACGATCCGGCGAACGGCGTGTACCCGGCCGAGGAGGACATCACGTCCAACCCGAAGAACATCGAGCTGGTGCCGACCGACCGCAACATGATCATGAGCTCGCTCAAGGACGCGGCCGCGGGCATCGCGAACGCGAACGCGGTGGTCGATTACGGCAAGAGCCCGGAGAAGGATTCGATCTTCAAGATCAACCCGGACCCGAGCAAGGCGATCAACAAGCCGTGGATCAACGTGATCGTGGCGCGCACCGAGGATAAGGACAAGGACATCTACAAGGAGGTCATCAAGGCCTACCATCAGGACAACGTGCGCGAGCTGATGGAGAACGAGTCCAAGGGCGCCGAGATCCCGACCTGGTGATCTTTGCCGTTACCGGGCCTCGGGGATATGCGATCGTAGCATATCCCCTTTTTCATGCGCTATCGTCGCGCAGGCAGCGCAACCGTGATATGAGAACGGCCGAAACCATGATCACGAGGACTCGGCACGGCTCTCATCACGGAGCCGATATTTTCGCAAAGCATGCCTCATTTGTCGCACTTTCGATATTTCCCGAATTATCGCCGGGTGTGACAGCTGGTTTTGTCGCACCACGACAAAAAACGACCGTATGCAATCGGTGCGCCAATTTCCATGTCACGGGATCGTTGCAATATCAACGATCTCCATGCTTCATTCCGGTTCTTGCATATCGTCGTTTGTCTCACCGGCCCTCATATGACGTTTTCGGCAAGGTGTGACAGACGACATGCAGCAGCAACCGGTATGGCCCATGCGACGGATACGCGAACCAATCCCGGCATACAAATCGATCCGGCACAACGACAAACGCGTCACACGATCACACCGGCAACACAAAAAGGGCTGGCCAAGCCAGCCCTGAGCAAACCGCTGTAGAACACCGCGAGCCGGTCAATCGAGCAGATACCGTGATGTACGTCTCCCCGATCGACATGAGTCCGGCATGGCAACGCGCGCGGCGTGCCGGCCGGTTCAGCGTTCCGCGACGATGGCCACGTAGTTGCCCTTGGTGAATCCCTCGATCGGCTCCTCGACCTCGTCCTTCTGGTAGGGCGGGTTGGCGAGCACGGTCTGGAAGTAGCGGACGTTCGTGAAGCCGATGCGCGTGAGCAGGTTCGCGTACCAAGTGATCGGATGCCAGTTCGGCTTGTACGCGTGCGTGTTGAGATTGAAGAACGTGGTGCCGGCGAGCAGGTCGTCGATGTCGTTGCGGTCGATGTCGTACTTTTGCGCGAGCTTCAGAATGATGCCGAGCGCGCTTTCCTCCGGCACGTCGGTGAGCACCAGTCGGCCGCCTTCGGCGAGCACGTCACGGTTGCGCGCAAACGTCGCCTCGATCTCGTCGTCGGGGATGAAGCCGAAGCTGGATCCGTTGTAGACGATCGTGTCGTAGGGTGCGCCGGCGTAGTCGTAGTCCTGCGCGGTGCTTTGCACGACGTTGAGGCCCTTGCTGCGCGCCTCCTGGCCGAGGCTGGCGGACGGTTCGACCGCTTCGGCGACCTCAATGCCGTAGCGCGAGCGCAGCAGCGTCTCGAAGATGCCCGAGCCGATGCCGATGGACAGGATCTTGCCCGGATCCTTGGTGGTGAGCGCCCGGTGCAGCAGCCTGAGGCGCGATTCGTAGATGTTGGGCCGCGCCTTCCAGGTGTCGTCCAGAATGCGGCCGTTGTCCTGATAGCGGTCGAAGTAGGCTTCCCCCATGATGGTTCCCCTTACGTGAGTGTCGTTGTCGGTGTGTGGTTCGGTGAATGTGACGTGGTGACTTTGCGTCCCCTCAGTCAGCTTCCGCCGACGGTTCCCCTGACAAGGGGAAGCAAAGCCGTTATGCCTTGTTCGAAGCTGTGCCTCAGTCAGCAGCAGCTGTGGTCGTATGAGGTCGCCGCGTCGATGGCCGACGTGGTGTCGTCGCCGGTCGAATCGGCCGACTGGTCGTCGGTGGTGTCCGACTGACCGTCGGCTGACTGGTTGTCGTGATGCGCGTGATCGGTATGGTCCGCATGATCGGCGTGCGTATCCTGCTCGTCAGCCGTACCGTTATCGGCGGCAGCGTCGTCGTCAGTCGATGTCGACTGATCGGACGTCGCGCCGTCCGTCGTGTCGCCGGTCACCGATTGCGTCGTCGACTGTCCAACGTGCGCCGCGTGCCCCGCGTCGCCGCAGGCCGCCAGTCCGGTCAGCGCGACCACGCAGATCACGCCGACCGCAGCCCGCTTCAGCCATACAGACATCTTGCCGGTTGTCGTAATGGTCATCTTCTCTCCCCTTCTCTTACGATCCGCCAGCCGTCTACTTGACGGCGACGAGCGCGACGTAGCTGCCTTCCCGGTATCCTTCCGCGACCGGCTCCGGCGAGTCGTTCTGGTAGATCAGGTGCCGTCGCAGCGTCTGCCAGGTGCGGAAGTCCGCGAATCCGGCCGATTCCAACAGTTCTCGGTAGGTTTCGGCCGTGCGCCAGTAGGTTTTGTGCGGCGTGTCGTCGCTGTACCAGCTGGCCTTCAGCACCTGCGAGACGTATCCTCCGCCAGGCAGTTCGAACGACGCCTGCACCGCAAGTCCCAGCGCGCTGGCCGGAGGCACGTCGAGCAGGGCGAGCACGCCGCCCGGCCTGAGTTGCCGCCAGTGGGCGCGGAACAGATCACGCAGGTCCGTCTCGGTGATGAATCCGAACGCGCTGCCGTTGTAGAACACGGTGTCGAGCGAATCGTCGGCGAACGGCACGTCCTGCGCGAACGCTTCGATCACGTCGAATCCGCGGGCGCGGGCTTCGGCGGCGAGGTTAGCGGACGGTTCGACGATCCGGTCGACCACGAGTCCCCGTTCGCGCAGCGCGGCCTCGTACGAGCCGGTGCCGGCGCCCACGGATACGGCCCGGCCGATGCCGCGGGTGCCGTTCAACGTGATCGCGACGCGCAGCAGGTCGAGTTTCGACGCGAAGATGTTCGGATGGTCGCGTTCGAAATCGTCGAAGTACTCGCGGCGGAACGGGTCGGCCGTCAAGGTCGTCGAAGCCGTCACCTGACGTTCCTCAGCAGTTCCTCGACCTTGTCGGTGCGCTCCCAGGTGAAGTCGGCGTCATCGCGGCCGAAGTGGCCGTACGCGGCGGTCTTGCGATAGATCGGGCGGCGCAGGTCGAGTTCGTCGATGATGGCGAGCTGGCGAAAGTCAAAGGTCTTGGCGACGGCTTCCTGGATCTTGGTGCGGTCCACGGTTTCGGTGCCGAACGTCTCGACGTCGATGGTGATCGGTCGGGCGACGCGGTTGAAGTAGCCGAGCTGGACCTGCGCGCGGCGGGCGAGGCCGGCGGCGACGATGTTCTTGGCTGCCCAGCGTGCGGCGTAGGCGGCGGAACGGTCGGGCTTGCGCGGGTCCTTGCCGGAGAACGCGCCGCCGCCGTGGCCGGCGATGCCGCCGTACGTGTCGACGATGATCTTGCGTCCGGTCAGACCGGCGTCGGCCTTCGGGCCGCCGTTGATGAACGCGGAGCGGTTGATGACGACCTCGGCTTCGGACGCGTCCACATCGAGCGTGGCGAGCACCGGTTCGAGGACCTCCTTGCGCACCTGTTCGCGCACGTCGTCGAGGGCGAGCTTGTCGGAGTGCTGCGTGGAGATGAGGATGTGGCGGATGGCGCGCGGGTCGGTGATGTCGTCGTTCGCGTATTCGACCGAGACGAGGGTCTTGCCGTCCGGGCGCAGCAGCGGGATGATACCGTTCTTGCGCACGTAGGCGAGGCGTTCCGCGAGGCGGCTGGCCGCGTAGATCGGCAGCGGGAGCAGCGCCTTCGTGTCGTCGGACGCGTAGCCGACCATGAGGCCCTGGTCGCCGCCGAACGTGTTGTACGCCTCCTCCTTGCTGACCTTCTTGTCGTCGCCGTAGTTGCCCCATGCGCCGCCGTCGTTGCTGTCGAATTCGCGCGGACGGATGTTGTTGATCACGCCGGCGCCTTCCGGGTCGAGGCCGCTGGCCGCGTCGGTGTAGCCGATGGAGGCGATGGCCTTGCGCACGAGGGCCACGTGGTCGAGCGTCCTGGGCGCGGACACCTCGCCTTCGACGACGACGAGGCCGTCCTTGGCGGAGGTTTCGACGGCGACGCGCGAGTCGGGGTCAAGCTCGAGGTAGGCGTCGAGGATCGTGTCCGAGACGATGTCGCAGACCTTGTCGGGGTGGCCTTCGGTCACGGATTCGGAGGTGAGCAGTCTGGTCATGGGCGGGTTCCCTTCTATGGTGTGGTTGGTTCGGGTCGGTGGTCGGTGGTTTGGGTTGTTTGGTTGAGGTGGATGGTGGTGTGGTTGGTGTCGACTTGTGGTCAAAATCTTGATGTACGGCGGTTTGCGGCGGACGACGACGAACCGTGACGGCTCGCGTCCGTCAGAACGTGGCGATGAACCGTTCGAGCGCCTGTTCGCCGAAGTGCAGCGCCTGGACCGGCACGCGTTCGTCGATGCCGTGGAACTGGGCGATGTAGCTGAACCCTTGCGGCACAAGCAGCGGGATGAATCCGCACGACTGCGCGCCGGGGTTGAGCTGGACGACGGCTTTGCTGTCGGTGCCGCCGGACGAAAGGAACGGCAGGACGACCGCGTCGGGGTCGAGCTCGCGCAGCACGCGGGTGATGCCGGTGAACAGTTCACCGTTCGGGTCGATCAGGTAGCCGTTGCTGCGGTGGATCGGGCTGATGTCGATGCCGTCGCCGGCGAGTTCCTTGAGCTTGCCGAACACGACGTCCTCCCGGCCGGGCAGGGCGCGGCCGTCGACCAGCGCGCTGGCCTTGGCCGGCACGATGTTCACGGTGCTGCCCGCGTCGATCGAGCTGACGTTGAACGTGTTGCTCAGCGACGATGCGATCCACGGTTTGGTGGCGCCGGCCGCGTCGATCAGTTTGCGCACGTTGCCGTCCGAGTACAGGTCGCCGTCCGCGACCTCGCCATCCCGCTTGTTGACGATCCGGTCCAGTCCGCCGAGCAGCGCGCGCGTCACCGGGTTGAGGTCGGCGGACCAACGGTAATCGGCGATGCGGGTCGCGGCCTTGGCCACGCGCACCACCGCGTTGTCGTGGTTGATCTGCGAGCCGTGTGACTGCGTGCCGCGCGCGTCGAGCCGGAACCACTGCACGCCTTTCTCGCCGACCTGCACGTAGTAGACGCGCCGTCCGTCGACGTAGTCGGAGAATCCGCCGGTCTCGCTGATCACGAATCCGATGTTCGCAAAGATGTCCGGGCGGTGTTCGGCTACCCAGTCGGAGCCGAGATGACCGCCGGCCTCCTCGTCGGGCAGCAGCACGAAGCGCACGTTGCGGCGCGGCGTGACGCCCCGCCTGACGAGCGAGCGGATCGCGGCGAGCGACATCGCGACCATGTTCTTCATGTCGACCGCGCCGCGGCCCCACACGCATTCGATGCCGTCCTCATCGGGCTGCACCACGCCGGCGAGCGGGTCGACCGACCAGTCGTCCGGATTGGCGGGCACGGTGTCGAGATGGCCGTGGATGAGCAGCGTCGGCAGGCTCGGGTCGGCGCCGGGGATGTCGGCGACGAGGATCGCGCGGTTCGGGGCGCTTTCGCTTAACGTCGGCTCGATGCCGACCTCGCGCAGCCGTTCGGCGGCCCATTCGGCGGCCGGACGCTCGTTGCAGGTGCCGTCACCGTTGTTGCGGGTGTCGAAACGGATGAGCCGGCGGGTCAATTCGACCGCTTCGGCCTGTGCTTCGGTGATGCCCGCCGCGGTTGCGCCCGCTGCGTCCGCGATGGTTGCGTCGGTGGTGTTCGTCACGATGGTTCCCCCTGATGACCGAAATGGAAAGTCCCCTTGAATGTCCGCCGCGCATCCCCTGCATGGCGTTGATGTTGATTGCATCGTATGGGACGATTACACCGTCGTCAACCCGGCAAAACCGCGGTTTTCCGCCGTTTTCGTCATAACCTGAGGTTTGGGCCGGTCATCGGGGCGAAATGTCGCAACCGTTCGGGAGGCACAGTCGGCACCTCGCTATAACCGGTGGCCGTCCGCCGGTATAAGCAGCGGGTATAGCGGAATGTCCCGTTCTAATTTTTGCGTGTATGCGACCATAAGTTTTCCCGATGATCGGCCCGGAATGGCGCAATGCCGGGCATGGTAGATTGTGAGCCACCTGCCGGCGCGTACCGTTTTGCACCCGGCAATCACATCATCCGCATATTCCGACGACATCATGCGTCACACGTCATCATTGGGGGATTTCATGACAGCAGATCATCGTTTCGGCACCGCGCAGGTGCACGCCGGGTACGATCCGGCCGCCAACCTGGATTCGGTCACGCCGGTCATCTATTCGAACGCCGCGTTCTGGCTGGAGAACTCGCAGCGCGGCCACGCGGTCGCCAACGGGGACACGCCGGGCTTCCTGTACTCGCGCGTCGCCAACCCGACCGTCGGTTTCCTGGAGAAGCGCATCGCCGAGCTCGACGGCGCGAAGGAGGCCGTCGCGTTCGCCTCGGGCATGGCGGCGATCAACGCGGCGCTGCTCAACGCGGCGGAGGGCGGCGGACGCATCATCGCCCCGTACGACATCTACGGCGGCACGTTCGACCTGCTGCGCACGCTGCTGCCGCAGTTCGGCGTGACGACCACGTTCGTCCGTGACATCAACGATCCAGCCGAGGTCGAAGCGCAGATCGGCGACGACGTCAAGGCGATCTTCGCCGAATCGGTGTCCAATCCGACCACCGTCGTCACCGACGTGGACGCGCTGGCCGCGATCGCGCACCGGCACAACGTGCCGCTTATCATCGACAACACGCTGCCCACGCCCTACCTGTACCGTCCGCTCGAGCACGGCGCGGACATCGTCGTCTATTCGACCACGAAGGCGTTGAGCGGCCACGGCAACGCGATCGGCGGCGTGGTCACATCCGGCGACTCGTTCGACTGGGCGAACGGCCGCTACCCGCAGTTCACCACGCCCGAGTTCATCCTCGGCGAGGCGGCGGGCCGCGCGCCGCGCAGCTTCGTCGAGGCCGCCGGGCCGCTCGCGTTCATCCGTCGCATCCGGCTCAAGTACCTGCGTCTTGGCGGCGCGGTGCTCGGCTCGTTCGAGGCGTACCTGCAGCTGATCGGCCTGGAGACGCTCGGCGAACGCGTGTCCAAGGAGACGGCGTCGGCGGCCGCGGTGGCCGCGTTCCTGGCCCGCCAGACGCATGTGAGGAAGGTCAACTATTCGGCCCTGTCCGGCGACCCGCAGCATGAGCTGGTGGCCCGCGACTTCCCGAGCGGCATCGGATCGGTGCTGTCGTTCGAGCTGGAGGGCGGCGCCGAGCAGACGGCCGCGTTCATCAACCATGTGAGGCTGTTCAGTTATCTGGCGAACATCGGAGACGCACGGTCGCTGATCGTCGACCCGGCGAACACCACGCACCGCGAGTTCACGCCCGAGGCGCGCGAGATCGCCGGGGTGACGCCCACGACGATCCGCCTGTCGATCGGACTGGAAGACCCGGACGATCTGATCGCCGACCTCACGCAGGCATTCGCCGCCACCTATGGCGCCTGACCCGAGATCGTTCAATATCAGCCGATATCAACGAAACCTGGCATCGATCGCCGAAAGGTCGATGCCAGGTTTCGTTGCCTTCCGGGTCCCATGCGCATGTTCTCCGATTCCCGGGCACGTGTCTCCCTTCCCAGCGCATTTTCTCCGTTACCCAGCGCAACTATTTCGGGAAATCATTCCCATCGTCCGGAAATAGTTGCACGGCCGGTTTCCCAGCGCAACTATTTCAGGAAATCGTCCTTATCATCCGAAAATAGTTGCACTGCCGAACTCCCAGCGCAACTATTTCCGGCAATCACAATCCCGACGGTCACAGCCGCAACAACGAAAAAGGGGGACGAGCGAACAGCTCATCCCCCGGGCGGCGCAAACTCCGGCAGCCTACTCCCCGCCGTGCACGGTGAAGTGCAGGTCGGTCAGCAGCGCCTTGCGGTACGCGGTGAAGTCGTCGGACACGCGGTCGCGGTGCGCCAGGTCGATCGGCACGATCTTCTTGATGCGTCCGGGCCGCGGCGACATGATGACCACGCGGTTGCCGAGGTAGATCGCCTCGTCCACGTCATGCGTCACCAGGATCATCGTCATGTGGTACTGCTCCCACAAGTCGAGCAGCCGGTCCTGCAGGTCGGCGCGGGTGAACGAGTCCAGCGCGCCCATCGGCTCGTCGAGCAGCAGCACCTCCGGGTGGTCGATCAGCGCACGCGCGATCGCCACGCGCTGCGCCATGCCGCCCGAGATCTGGTGCGGATACGCGTTCTCGAACCCGGTCAGCCCCACCTTGGCGAGGTACTCGTCGACCTCGTCCTTGCGCTGCCTGTACACGCCCTGCGCCTTCAAACCGAACGCCACGTTCTCGCGCACGGTCAGCCACGGGAACAGGCTGCCCTGCTGGAACACGTAGCCGCGCTCCGGGTTCGGTCCGTCGACCGGGCGCCCCTTGAACGTCACCGTGCCGCGCTGCGGCTGGTCGAGTCCGGACACGAGCCGCAGCAGCGTGGTCTTGCCGCAGCCGGACGGGCCGATGATCGAGATCAGCTCGCCGCGGGCGATGTCGAGGTTCACGTCGGACAGCACCTGCACGACGTCGCCGTTGTCGGTCACGAAGTCGCGTTCGATATGGCTGATGGAGATCAGCGGCCGTTCGCCGGCGCGCTCGTCGGATCGCGCGACCGTTTCGACCGGGGATGTCAGTACGTCGCTCATTTCACCAGTCCCTTCTGCCAGCGCAGCACGCGGCCGCGCACGAGTTCGATAAGTTTCATGATCAGCGAGAACAGCACGGCCATCACCACGATCGCCGCGAGGATCTCGTTGTATGCGGACCAGACCTTCGCCTGGTCGATGTAGTAGCCGAGACCGCCCGGCTGGCCCATCATCTCGGAAATGATGAGCGTGAGGAACGACAGGCTGTTGGCCATGCCGATGCCGGTGAAGATGCTCGGCATCGCGTGCGGGATAGCCACGTGGAACAGGATGTACGGGGTACTCGCGCCGAGCGTGCGCGACGCCTCGACGAGCATCTTCGGCGTGCTTTGGATCCCCTGCGCGGTCAGGAACGCGACCGGGAACCACGAGCAGATCACGAGCAGGAACACGGCGGCGATGAACGGCGTCGGCATGAGCGTCAACGCGAACGGCATCCATGCGACGGCCGGGATCACGCCGGTGATCTTGAGCACCGGGAACACCCAGTAGTAGGCGCGTGAGAACCAGCCGATGAGCACGCCGGTGACCACGCCGAGGATCACGCCGACGATGAATCCGGCGGCGAACAGGCGCAGCGAGTAGAACGTGTTGAGCGCGATGTAGTCGCCGCTGGTCAGGAACGGTTCGAGCACCTGCGCCGGGCCGGGAAAGAACGGCTGGGGCAGCGACTGGATCTTGGTGCCGGCGATGTCCCATGCGGCGAGCGCGAGGCCGGCCGCGAACCTGAATTGCGCGCGGTAGCGGAAACGGGCCGCGGCCGCCGGCTTGCGCGCATCGGCCAGTCCGATGGCGATGTAGACGAGCGCGAGGATGACCAGCAGTCCCTGGTACGCCTCCTGCCCGTTGAGGGCGAGGATCCACAGCTGGCCCTGTTTGAATTCGACGGGGGCGATTTGCGGGACGAGGATGTTGGCCAGCAGCGCGATGACGAAGCCGGCGGCGGTGAACGCGACGACCAGCGGATACGGCAGGAAACGCAGCGCGACCGTCGATCGCGCCGGCGAATGCGCGTCCGAGGCGGAGGCGACGGTGTTCGCGGCCGTGTTGCGGCGGCGGGTGAACAGCGGCGTCGGTTTGACGGCTGACTGATCCCGCCCGGACCGGCGCGCTTGCGGGGCCGCGGATTCGGCGAGATCGACGGTGACGCTACTCATATGATGATTCCTTTCGGTATGTCAGGCCGGACGCTTCCGTCATGCGTAGAGAAGCGTCCGGCCGGACTACAGGCGATCGGTCACAGATCGATCTTCTGGTAGATCTTCTTGGCGAAGCCGGAGGTGTCGGAGGTCTCGAGGAAGCCGATCTTCTTCAGGCCGTCGACGAAGTAGTCCACGTCGCTTTCGATGAGGCTGGATTCGTCCGTTTGCACGGCGTAGTCGTAGTCCTTGAACAGCTTGACGGCGAGCGCCTGGTCGGTGATGGTCGAGTATTTCTTCTCGGTGATGATCTTGGCGGCGTCCTCCGGGTGCTGGGCGATGTAGTCGCGCGCCTTGTTGAGCGCGCGCAGGATCGCGGCCATCTCCTCGGGGTTCTCCTTGATGACCTTGTTGGAGCCGTAGATGAAGCAGCAGAAACGCTTGGAGAACTTCGGGTCGGAGCCGAGGTCGAAGATGATGTCGACGGTGCCCTTCTGCTCCTGGATGGTCGGCAGCGGGTCCCACAGGGCGGCCGCGTCGATCTGGCCGTTCTGCAGGGCCTCGAATTCGAGGTTCGCGTCGTCGAACGGCAGGTACTTGACGTCGCCGTTTTTCTGGTCGACGTTCAGGCCGGCGTCGCCGAGCCACAGGTTGGCGGCCATGTACGGCGTGCCGCCGATCTCGTCCACGCCGATGGTCTTGCCCTTGAGGTCGGCGGCGGTCTTGATCGAGGATCCCTTTTTCACGGCGATCTTGATGCAGCCTTTGTGCAGGGCGCCCACGACGCTGGTCTTCACGCCCTTTTCGATGGACGGGAAGAACTGGAAGTCGCCGTTGGTGATCGGGAAGCGGCCGGTGTCAAGGCCGACCTTGCGGGTTTCCGCGTCGGCCGTGACCAGTTTCGGCGTGATGCCTTCCTCCTTGAAATAGCCCATCTCCACGGCGATGGCGATCGGCGAGCTGCACAGGGAGCCGGACTTCGGGAATTCGATGGTGCCGAAGTCCTTGACCTGCTTGGTGGTGGCGTTGTTGTCGGTGTTCGCGCTGCTTGTGCCGCCGCCGTCCGTGGTGATGATGCTGCATCCGGCGACCGGCATGAGCGCGAGCAGGGTGCCGAAGACGGCGACCGCCTTCAGTATTGCGCTGCGATGTTCGGTGATCATGATTGGTATCCCCTCTTCCCCGTTGGTTTCGATGGATCGGCCGCGATAGATGGTGATGTCGCTGCTACGATCATCGAAACTGCAAGTGATTGATGTGAGATCGGGAGAACTGATTGCTTTCTCTCGGTTTCCGCCCTTCTGTTCGCAACCTGTCATGCTGTCCCATACCGGGTTGCGTTCCCCTTGCGGAAGTGATTTCCACTCTAGCGCATGATCGTCCACAAACCGCGGAATTCCGCCGTTTTCGCGTTCGCTTATCCCAATACCGAGGTATCAGCCCAGTTTATAACCGAAGCTGTTTTCACCAACCAAACTTATAACCAACCATATGAGCCGACGCAATAAAAAAGCTTGGATATCATGCGATATCCAAGCCAACGAAAAGAGAATGTCAACGGCTGGTCTGCTCCCCCTGAAGGAGGAGCTGTCAGTGCAGCTGACTGAGGGGGTGAGCATCCGCCATGACGATTCCGACACGCCCCTACGCGAACACGCCAGACGACACCTGCGCGAACACGTCGAGTTCGGCGTGCGTCTGCAGATACGCCTCATACGCCTTGTCGAGCGCCTGGCCGAGGTCCTCGATCAGGTCGGCCGCATCTTCGATGCCGACCGCGAGACGCACCAGCTCGTCGGTGATGCCGACCTTGAGCCGTTCGGCCTTCGGCAGTTCGAAATGCGTCATGCGACACGGCAGTTCCGCGAGGCTTTCGACCGCGCCGAGCGAGACAGCGAGGCGGAAGATCTTCAGGTTGTCGAGCACGATGCCCGGGTCAACACCGGGCACGACCTCGAACGAGAGCACGCCGCCGAAGCCCTTGAGGCCGTTCTCCTTGAGCACGCGGGCGCTGTCGCCGCGCACGCCGGGATAGTTCACGGATTTGATGAGCGGGTGCACGAGCAGGTATTCGGCGATGGCCTGCGCGTTGGCCTGCTGGCGGTCCATGCGCAGCGCGAGCGTCTGGATGCCGCGGCGCACGTCGTTGCATTCGGCCGGGGGCAGTACGCCGCCGAGACGGTTCTGCGCGAAGTAGATCCCGCGGCCGACCGTCTCGTCCTTGACCACGACGAGTCCGGCGTTCACCTCGGAATGGCCGGCCAGGTACTTGGTGGCCGAGTGGATGACGACGTCCGCGCCCAGGTCGAGCGGCTGCTGCAGGTACGGGGTCACGAACGTGTTGTCCACGATCGCGATCGCGTCGTGGCGATGCGCGACCTCGGAGATCCGCGCCACGTTGTTGACCTGCAGGAGCGGATTGGTGAGCACTTCGAAATACACGGCCTTGGCCGGCGCGCACGCTTCCAGCGGACGCCCGTCGAAGGTGACGCGCGCGCGGCCGGACACCGCGTCGTCCAGCGCCTCGTAGTCGGCGGTGTCGACCGGCTCGAACGTGATGCCTCGTTCGGCGAAGTATTCGTTGAACAGCGAGTAGGTGCCGCCGTAGATGTTCTTGCCGACGACCACACGGTCGCCCGGCTTGAAGATCGACAGAACCGCGTGGATCGCGGCGAGGCCGGACGCGAACGCGAAGCCGCGCGTGCCGTGTTCGAGCTGCGCGATCTGTCGTTCGAGGAAGTCGCGGGTCGGGTTGCCGGAGCGGGCGTAATCCCAGCGGGGCATCTTGTCGACCGATTCATAAGCGTACGTGGATGAGTTGTAGATCGGCGGGTTGACGGCACCGGTGTTGTTGTCCCCTACCGGCAGGCCGTGGACCAGCTGCGTGTTGAACCTCGTCATGGAGCACCCCCTTGAGATGTGTCGTCGATTGTCGGACGGTTTCCGAGCATAGCCGATCGCCGCGGGCCGGCCGGCGGCGTGGCTATACGCGTTTCTTATGACCGCCGCAAACGGGGGCTTTCCTCCGGATCCGGCAACTGCCACGGCGCCGCGGCGGATGTGAGGGACGGATGCGCGAAACGGCCCGTCAGTACGCGGCCGCGATCGCCTGGTCGAGGTCGGCGATCAGATCGTCCGCGTCCTCCAGCCCGATCGACAGGCGGATCAGGTTTCCGGTCACGCCGGCCGCGCGGCGCACGGCGTCCGGCACTTCGCGGTGCGTGATGTTCGCCGGGTCGACGATCAGCGAGCGCGCGTCGCCGATGTTCGGCACGTAGGAGAACAGCGTCGTGCCGTCGAGGATGCGGCGCACGTTGGAGACGTCGCCGTCGACGAGGAACGAGAGGATCTGGCCGACGCCGTTAGGCAGGTATTTCGCGGCGAGCTCGTACTGCGGCGTGTTGCCGAGCCCGGAATAGTTGACCTTGAGCACGTGCGGCACGTGGGTCAGGTGGCGTGCGATCTTCGTGGCGGTGGCGACCTGGCGCGACACGCGTTCGGGCAGCGTCTCCAGCCCGACGAGCGTCAGGTACGCGTTGAACGGGCTTTGCACCGCGCCGAACGTGCGCAGGTACTTGATGCGGACGCGCCGGATGAACGCCTCGCGGCCGAACGCGCCGGCGAAGCTGCGCGGCGTGCCGTCCGCGTCGGCGATGACCTGCTGCGGCCGCGTGAACTGCGGGAACCGGCCGTTGGCCCAGTCGAAGCGTCCGGCGTCGATGATCGCGCCGCCGATCGCGTTGCCGTGTCCGGTGATGCCTTTCGTGGTCGAGTGGACGACGATGTCGGCGCCGAATTCGATCGGCCGCAGCAGGTACGGCGTGGGCACGGTGTTGTCGACGATCAGCGCGATGCCGTGGCGGTGCGCGAGGTCGGCGAGCGCTTCGATGTCGGCGATTTCGGTGCCCGGATTGGCGACGGTCTCGGTGTAGATCGCGCGCGTGTCCGGTCCGATCAGCGATTCGACGTGCGCGAGGTCGTTGATGTCGTCCACGACATCGGCGTCGATGCCGAAACCGGGCAGGAAGTCGTCGAGCGCGTCGACGGACGCGCCGTACAGGTTGCGCGACGCGATGATGCGGCCGCCGCGTTCCCCCGCGCACATCAGGGCGTAGGAGACGGCCGCCATGCCGGAGGAGACGGCCACCGCGCCGACGCCGCCTTCGAGGGCGGCGAGGCGGCGTTCAAGCACGTCGACGGTGGGATTGGCCACGCGCGAGTATTCGAAGCCGTCCAGTTCGCCGGCCGCCAGCGCCCGTCCCCGTGCCGCGTTCTCCAGGTCGAACGCGGCTGACGCGTAGATCGGCACGCTCGCCGCGCGCGCGTTGTCCGCGCGATCGTATCCGGCATGGATGGCCTTGGTGGTCAGGTCCGTCATGGCTGGTTTGCTCCCTGATTGCTTGAGTTGGTGACGACGGACATATTAGCCGTCATCGGCCGGAGTGACGCGCATGCGTCTTGAAAACGCGCCGGCCGGCCTCGTCTCTCAGTGTCCGGCGCCGCTCGCTCCGGCCAGTTCGGCGAGCGCCGCTCGCGCGACGTGCGCCATGTACCGGGCGGTGGGCGCGAGCGCGGCCGGATCGACGCGGAACCGGGGGCTGTGGTTGGACGCCTCGATCACGCCGGTGCCCACGTTGATGAACGCGCCGGGGATGACCTGCTGGTAGCAGGCGAAGTCCTCGCCGCCCATCGTGGCGATGGGTTCGACGACCGTGAACCCGTCTTCGAGCGCGGTGCGGCGCATGAGCTCGGTCCAATGGGGGTCGTTGTCGACCGACGGCGGCCCGGCGCTCCATGTCACGCTGGCGTGGCCGCCGAACGTCGCGGCGGTGCCTTCGGCGACCTGTTCGACGCGTCGGCGCATCATCGGCCGGTCTTCGGCGTGGAAGCTGCGTACGGTGCCTTCCATCGTCACCTGTTCGGGGATCACGTTCCACGCGCCGTCGGCGACGAAACGCCCGACCGACACGACGCCGTCATGCGTGGGCGACAGGTTGCGGCTGACCACGGACTGCAGGTTCTGCACGGTCGCGGCGGCGATGAGGATGCCGTCGACGCCGCGGTCGGGGTGCGCGCCGTGCGTCTGGGTGCCCCGCACGTCGATCGTGAACTGGTCGACGGCGGCGCATATCGGCCCCGCGCCGATCGCCAGCGATCCGACCGGCAGCAGCGAGGTCGTGTGCGCGCCGAAGATCGCCTGCACGTCGCCCAATGCGCCGGTGTCGACGACTTCGCTCGCCCCGCCCTGCGGCACCTCCTCGGCCGGCTGGAAGACGATCTTCACGTCTCCGGGCAGACGGTCGGCGATCCCGTGCAGCAGCAGCGCGGCGCCGAGGATCGTCGTCATGTGGAAGTCGTGCCCGCACGCATGCATGGCGCCGGGGGTGAGCGACCGGTACGGCAGGTCCGTGTCCTCGTCGACCGGCAGTGCGTCGATGTCCGCGCGCAACGCGACCGTCGGCCGGGGCTCCGCGTCCGAGTCGACCGCCCCGCCGCGCACGATCGCGACCAGACCGGTGTCCAATCCGGTGTCGAGGATCTCGATGCCGGCGTTGTCCAACAGTTCGGCAAGACGCGCGGTCGTGCCGGTCTCCCGGTGGGAAAGCTCCGGATGCCGATGGAACCAGACGAACCGTTCCTCCAGCCATGGCTGCAGCGCGTCCGCCGGTCCGCCCGCCACCGGAGCGTTCGCCGCCGGATCACTCATCGCCGGCCGCGCTTTCGTCGCTCAGCCAGCGCTCGATCACGGAGAACGGGTTGATCTGCGTCTGGCCGGCGTCGATGATGAGCTGGATGCCGGTGATGTAGCGAGCCTCGTCGCTGGCGAGGAACAGCACGGCGTTCGCCACGTCGACGGCCTCGACCCACGGCACGCCGAGCAGGTTGGTGTGCTTCCACACCTTCTCGGCATCCTCCACGGTCGGGTTCTTCAGGTCGGGGCGCGCCTGCACCACGCGGGCGGGCCGCACGAACATCGGGGTCTTCACGCCGGTGGGCAGCACGGCGTTCACGCGCACGCCGAGACGGCCGAGCTCATGGGCGGCGGTCTTCTGCAGGCCGAGCACCGCATGCTTGGTGGCGCTGTACGCGGAGTTGTTCAGCCCGCCGCGCACGCCGGCGACCGAACTGGTGATGACGATGCTGCCGCCGTGCCCGGCCTCGCGGAAGTACGCCGCGGCCGCCTGCAGGGTATGCCAGGTGCCGGTGATGTTCACGTCAAGCGCCTGCTTCCACTGCTCGGCCTGCACGCCGACGGTGTCCTTGGACGAGGTGCGGCACAGCACGCCGGCGTTCGCATGCACGACGTCAAGCCGGCCGTACGTGTCGACGGCGTGACGGAACAGCGCCTCCACCTGCGGATAATCGGTGATGTCGGCCGCGAACGCGCTCGCCGAGCCGCCCGCCGCCTCGATCTCGCCGGCCTTGGCCGTCAGGTCGTCGGCCTTCGCCTCGATGTCGGAGAGCACGACGTTCGCGCCCTCCTCGGCGAGCCGCTTCGCCGTCGCGAATCCGATCACGCCCGCCGCGCCGGTCACGATCGCGGTCTTGCCTTCGAGTCTTCCTGTCATGTTCGTGTCCTTTCGTGCCGTTCGGCTGACTATGTGGCTGATTGTCTCTGCTGACGGTCCGACTGACGGTTCGGGCCGCCGCCGGTCATTCGACCGCGGACAGGAACGCTTGCAGGCGTTCCGAACGCGGATGGTTGAAGATCTCGTCGCTGCTGCCGGTTTCGAGCAGGTGACCGCCGTCCATGTAGAGCACGGTGTCGGCCGCCTGCCGGGCGAAACGCATCTCGTGGGTCACGACGACGAGCGTGATGCCCTGGTCCTTGAGCCCGGCGATGAGCTCAAGCACGCTTTTGACGTGTTCGGGGTCGAGCGCCGAGGTCACCTCGTCGAACAACATGATCTTCGGCTTCGTGGTGAGCGCCCTCGCGATGGCGGCGCGCTGGCGTTCGCCGCCGGATATCTGGTCCGGATAGTGGTTCGCGAGCTTCGCGATGCCGACCTGTTCGAGCGCTTCGAGCGCCGCCTTGCGCGCCGCCGCTTTGTCGAGTCCCTGCGCGTGGCGCAGCGGGAACGCGACGTTGTCGACGACGTTGAGCTGCGGGAAAAGGCTGTAGTGCTGGAACACCATGCCGATGGAGGAACGCAGCGCGCGGATGTCGGTGGCCGGATCCGCCAGGTCCTTGCCGAGCACGCGCACAGTGCCGCTCGTCGGGGTTTCCAGCTGGTTGATCATGCGCAGCACGGTGGATTTGCCGGAGCCGGATGGTCCGATGATCACCGCGGTGCTGCCCTGTTCCACCGTGAAGCTCACGGAGTCGACCACGGTGCGCCCGCCGAACCGCTTGCTCACATGGTCGAAGGAAACGGCCGTCCGGTCGGACTGGCCGTCGTTCCCGGCCTGCGATGCGGCCGTGGTGTCGGTCTGCGATTGGGTCATGTCACGCCTCCGTGTTGGACTCGAGCCCGCCGCCGGCCGTGCCGTAGCGCCGGTTGAGCCGTTTGTTGAGCCATTCCACCAGCCAGGTGAGCGGCAGGATGAGGATCATGTACGCCACGCCGGCCATGACGAGCGGCGCGAGCGAGCCGGTCAGGCCGACGTCGTCCTTGGCCATCGAGAACAGGTCGCGCTGTTCGATCGACAGGCCGAGCAGGTAGACCAGCGACGTGGACTTGATGATGAGGATGTACTGGTTGGCGAGCGCGGGGATGATCCGCCGGATGCCGATCGGCAGGATGATGGTCGCGAGGATCTTCCACTGCGGCAGGCCGAACGAGATGCCGGATTCGACGTACGTGCGATCGACGCTCTGCATGCCGGAACGGAAGATCTCGCCCAGGTAGGCGGCCTCCATGAGACCGATCGCGAACGCCGCATAGCCATAGGTGCTGTCGCCGAACAGCTTGATGCCGGCGAGAGGCAGCCCCTGGCCGATCATGTAGATCGTGAGCATGGCCGGCAGGGCGCGCATGATGTTCGTGTAGACGGCCGAGACCGCGCGGATCACGATGTGCCGACTGCCGGCGAGCGCGCCGAGCAGGATGCCGAACACGGTGCCGATGAGCGCCGCGAGCAGCGACAGCAGGATGGTGTTGCCCAGGCCCTGCGTGATGTATGTGGGGAACACCTGCCGGTAGATGTCCCAGTCGACGAATGGGTTCTTCATGATGTGTGATGCCTGTGGTGACTGCTAGGACGATGGCTGCTATGACGGATGCGCGGGCCGCGAAGGCCGTCGGTCATTCGGAGAACGTGTCGTAGGCCTTCTTGAGGTCCTCGGGCACGTCGACGCTCGGATAGTACTTCTTGTGCAGCTCGTTGAGCGTGCCGTCCGCGGCGAGCTTGTCGAGCTGCTCGTCGAACGCCTTGACGAGCTTCTCGTTGTCCTTCGGCAGCGGGATGGCCACCTGGCCGGTGGACACGGACTTGGACAGGACGAGGTCGCTGTTGTCGGCGGCCTGCTTGAGACCGCTGTTCTGGCCGTTGACGTAGCCGTCGACCTGACCGATGCGCAGCGCGTTGAGCGCGCCAGCCTGATCCTGGAACTTGACGATCTGGACGTTCGGGATCTGCTCCTCGGCGACTTTCTGGTGCGCGTCGGTGTACACGCCGATCTTCTTGCCGGCCGCGTCGGCGAAGGTGGAGAACTTGGCGGAGTTCAGGGAGATGAGCACGGCCTGCGCGTAGTCGATCGGCTCGGAGAAGGCGACCTGCTTCTTGCGTTCGGGGGTCACGAGCGCGCCCTGCGTGGAGGTGTCCCACGTGCCGTTGGCGATGTTGGGGATGTGCACGCTGTAGTCGGCGCTCTTCCATTCGACCTTGAGGCCGAGTCCGTCGGCGATCTTGTTGATGAGGTCGACGTTGTAGCCGGCCGGCGTGTTGCCGTCGAGGTAGGAGGACGGCGGGTCGGCGGTGGCGAAGGCGACCTGCAGGACGCCGGTCTTGATGGTCGGGACGCTGGTGGAGGATGAGGCCGTCTGCTCGGTGCCGGACTTGTCGTTGGCGGTGCCGCAGGCGGACAGTGCGATCAGGCCGAGCGCGGCGACGGCCGCGATTGCGGTGCGGATGGTCTTGTTCATGGGGTTGTGCTCCTGTCTTGGAAAAGGTCTGTGCGGATGATTGGACGGCCGGGACCGTGCCGGAACGGATGTCAGTGGTTGTGCGGGTTCTTCTCGCCGGCTTCGACACGTACGGACAGCCGGTTGCGCGGGGAGGCGACGGCGCAGGTGCAGAATTCGCTGAACGCGCAGGGCGGGTTGATCGCGCGGTTGAAGTCGATGACGGGATCGGGCCGGTCGAGCTGGTCGGCGAGGTACAGGAACCGGCCGGCGCCGTAGGTTTCGTCGCCGCTGGTCGCGTCGGTGAAGATCACGGTGGGCGATTCCGCGCCGTCGTCGTATGCCTCAAGCGTCAGGTCCTGTCCGTCGATGGCGAAGTGCAGCAGTCCGACGACCTGCTTGTTGTGGGTGACGGTGCCGAGCACGGAGTTCACCTGTTCACGTCGCGGCTGTTCGAAACGTTCGAAGCGGGCGGGGACGACCCATGCCGGGTTCGGTTCGAAGTGGTCGACGCCGTGGAAGGCGAGCAGGCCGGGCGATTTGGGGTCGCGGATGCGCACGGCGTAGGAGCCGGACCGGTTGATGATCTCGGCGAGTTTGCCGCCGGCGGCGAGGGTGACGGATGCGCCGTCGACCTGCGGCGCGAACGTGGCGGCCGCGTCGACCGTTTCGCCGGTGGCGCGGACCGTGGCGGGCTCACTCGCGTCCGGCGTGTAGGCGACGCCGTCCTTCGTGGCACGGAAGGAGCCGGGGAAGCCTTCGATCGTCTTGTTCGCGCCGGGCAGCAGCCAGGTGATCGACGTGATCGACAGCCATCCGTCCGGGCGCGCCAGTTCGGCGACGCGCGCCGCATGCCAACGTTCCCATTCGGCGGCGTACTGTTCGGGTGTCGTGACGACGGTCATGCGTTCCTCCGTTCGATGTCTCATGGTGTGCGCGGCGGGCGTCCGGCTTTACGTTCGTGACGCCTAAGACGGTACGACGGTAAACGTTTCCGGCACAAACCGGCTTGCATAAGCGTTACTTATAGGGCGTTCTCATGCCGCGCAATCCCCGGTCGCGCGCGCCGCGAAAAATGTCGCGACACGTCCGTCATTCGGACAGACCGGCATGGATCCCTCGTCGGCCGATACCGCTGACAGCTGAGCCGGCCCCTTGGATGGCGCCGATTGATGGCACAATGGGTGGTTGACAACGTCGCCTTGAAGCAAAGGAGCATCTTTCATGACCACCGTCGCCATCGTCGGCTGCACGCACGCCGGCACGTTCGCCGCCACGTCGATCCTGCAGCATCACCCCGATTGGACCGTGCACGTGTTCGAACGCAACGATTCGCTGTCGTTCCTGTCGTGCGGCATCGCGCTGTGGGTGGGCGACCACGTGTCCGATCCGAAGAGGATGTTCTATTCGTCGCCCGAGGCGCTGGCCGGGGCGGGCGCGACGATGCACATGCGTCACGACGTGCTCGACGTGGACGTGACCGGCAAGACCCTGCATGCGAAGGACCTGGAAACCGGCGAGATCACCGAGTACGCGTTCGACAAGCTGGTGATCACCACCGGCTCCGCGCCGGTCATCCCGCCGATCGACGGCCTGGACGCGGCGATGGCGGCCGGCACGGTGATGCTGTGCAAGAACTGGAACCATGCACTGGCGATCAAGGAGCGTGCGAAGAGCGCGAAGTCGGCCGTGGTGATCGGCGCCGGATACATCGGCGCGGAGCTGGCCGAGCAGTTCAGCGAGATCGGCGTCAAGACCACGCTGGTCGACGCACTGCCGCGCGTGCTGGCGAACAATTTCGATCGGAGCGTCTCGGACGAGGTGGAGCGCGCGTTCGAATCCCACGGCGTGACGCTCGCGCTCGGCCAGAAGGTCGTCGCGTTCCGTCCGGCAGCCGGCTCCGACGGCAGGGAGGGCTCCGGCGTGACCGTCGTGACCGAAAAGGGCGAGTACACGGCCGACGTGGCGATTCTCGGCGCCGGCTTCCGCCCGAACACCGCGCTGTTCCGCGACCAGCTGCGCATGCTGGGCAACGGCGCGATCGTGGTCGACGACTACATGCGCGCCTGTCTGCCGGACGACGTGGTGCTTGAGGACGTGTTCGCGGCCGGCGACAGCGCGACGGTCCGGTACAATCCGACCGGCGCGGACGATTACATCCCGCTCGCCACGAACGCGGTGCGCCAGGGCCTGCTCATCGGCGAGAACATCGTGTCCGCCACGAAGCGTTACCCGGGCACGCAGGCGACGAGCGCGGTCCAGCTGTACGATCTGGCGATGAGCGCGACCGGACTGACGTTGGGCGGCGCCGAGAAGCGCGGCATCGCGGCCAAATCCACGACGATCACGCAGGACTACCGACCCGATTTCATGCTCACGACCACGCCGGTGACGGCGACGATCGTGTGGAGCCCGGCCACGCGGCGCATCCTCGGCGCGCAGTTCCTGTCGAAGCACGACATCTCGCAGGCCGCGAACGTCGTGTCCGTCGCCATCCAGGCCGGGTTCACGATCGACCAGCTGGCCGGCGCCGACCTGTTCTTCCAGCCGAACTTCAGCCAGCCGATCAACTTCGTCGGCGCGGTCGCCATCCAGGCCGTCGCCGAAAGCTGACGACGCGGCGCATATGACGATGCCCGCCACCGGACCGTTCCATAGGTATGGGTCCGGCGGCGGGCATCGTCGTTCCGGCGAACGCGGGCCGGTATTCAGTATGTCTTGATGCCGAGGTCGATGGTCAATACGATGCCGGCGATCACCGCGGCGGCGCGCATCACGTTCGCCGGGATCTTCCTCGTGATCGGCGGCGCGATATAGCCGCCGATGAAGCAGCCGATGCACAGCATGATCGCGGCCGGCCAGTCGACCACGCCGCGCACGATGAACACGACGGATGCGGTGATGTTCGCGCCGGTGCCGATCAGCGTCTTCAACGCGTTGATCTTGTGGAACGGGCCGATGTTCGCCGCGTCGAGCACCGCGAGCGCGACCGTGCCGGCGCCCGCGCCGAAGTAGCCGCTGTACACGGCGACGGCGACCACGCCGAGCCACACCCACCAGCGGTCCTGGCTCATGGGCTGCACCAGCTGGTCAAAGTCGCCCGGGGCGGCGCCGTCCAACTGGGCCTGTGCCGCGCGCGCGGCCTGCTTGGCCTGCATGCGTCCGCGCGGGTTGAACGCGATCATGAGCGCGCTGAACAGGATGAGCAGCGGCGCGAGGAATTCGAACACGCTCGGGTCGAGGCCGAGCAGCAGCAGCGCTCCGATCACGCCGCCCACGGCGCCGATGCCGATGTAGGCGGCCGAGCGCAGGGCCTGGCCTTTGAGCTCCTTGCGGGCCCCCATCAGGCCGCCGATGCCGGTGCCGACCACTCCGACCGTATTGCTGGCGTTGGCCAGTACCGGCGGAATGCCGAGCGCGAGCAACGCGGGATACGACACCAGCGAGGACGCGCCCACCGCGTAGCCGACGAATCCTGCGCCGACGCCGGCCAGCAGGATCAGAAACAGCGTCAGTATTGAAAATCCCGCGATCACGGCGGTTCCTTCCTCAAGGCACTTCTACGACCTCGTGCGAGGATACGCCGGCGGCCATGTTTCCGACGCGTCCGCCGCGCTATGTGGACATCATGGACTCGCCCGCATCACGCCCGCACCACGGAGAAAGGGACGAAGCCACGATTCGGGCCTCGTCCCTTTCGTCATCCGTATGCAGGAATCCTCACGCCTCAGTCGGCCGGCCAGTACGGGGCCACTTCCTTGTCGAACGCGTCGGAGACGCGCCTGGCGACCTCGTCGAACGGGGTGTCCCACACGGCCTGGTTGAAGATCTCGCATTCGATGTCGCCGCGCCAGCCGGTGGCGGCCACGGCTTCGGTGAGCGGCTTGAAGTCGATCATGCCCTCGCCCATGTAGTGGCGGCTCAGCAGCACGTCCTTCTCGAACGGGGTGCGGTAGTCGCACACCTGATACGTGGCGATGCGGCCCTCGCGGCCGGCGCGGGCGATCGAGTCGAGCACCTGCGGGTCCCAGAAGATATGGAACGTGTCGACGGTCACGCCGACGGCCTTCGGGTCGAACGACGAGGCGATGTCGAGCGCCTGGCCGAGCGTGGACACGCACGCGCGGTCGGTGCAGTACATCGGGTGCAGCGGTTCGATGGCGAGCGTGACGCCGGCGTCGAGCGCATCCTGTTCGAGTTCGAACAGCGCGTCCTCGATGCGGCCGCGGGCGCCGGCGAGGTCCTTGGATCCTTCCGGCAGACCTCCGACGACGAGCACGAGCGCCTTGCAGCCGAACGCGGCGGTCTCCTCGATGAGCTTGCGGTTGTCGTCGATGGAGGCGCGGCGGGTCGGCCCTTCGGGCATGGTGAAGAAGCCGCCGCGGCACATGGTGGACACGCGCAGGCCGGAGTCGGCGACCATCTTGACGGCCTCCTTGAGGCCGACCGCTTCGACGGGCTCTCGCCACAGGCCGACGCTGCGGTAGCCGGCCTTGGTGAGCGTGTCGATGGTCTGCTTGAGGTCGGCGTGCTTGATCGTCGCCTGGTTCATGGACAGGATCGGATTGGTCATGATATTGCTTCCTTAATGACGCTTACTTGATGCCGTTGATGGCGAGCAGCACGTTCCAGCGTTCGGCCGCGAGTTCGGGCTGCTCGAACGCGCCGCAGTCGTTGGCGAGTTCGACGACGCGGCTCAGGTTGGGCAGGCTGCGCGCGGACTGCAGGCCGCCGACCATCTGGAAGGCGGGCTGGTGGCCGTTGAGCCAGCTCATGAACGCGACGGAGGTCTTGTAGAACTCGGTCGGGTGGACGAACACCTGCTGGGCGAGCGCCTGCGTGGGTTCGAGGATGCGCTCGTATTCGGCCTCGTCGCCGCGGTCCAATGCCTGGATGGCGGCGGAGGCGTGCGGGGCGAGCACGGAGAACGCGCCGAGCAGCGCGTTGGAGTGCATGACGGCGCGGCCGCCGGCGCGCGGGTCGTCCTGTTCGGCGTTCTTGATGAGGTCGACGTAGTGGAAGTCGTCGCCGGTGAGCATCATCGTGCCTTCCGGCAGCATGGCGCGCATGTAGCGTTCGGAGTCGGCGTCGAGCAGCGACATCTTCACGCCGCGCACCTTGCCGGGATTGTGTTCGATGATGGTCAGCACGGTCCTGGACGCCTCGCGCCAGTCGGGCGAGCCGAAGTAGCCGTGCAGCTGCGCGTCGAAGACCTCGCCGAGCCAGTGCAGGATGACCGGCTGCTTCGCGGCGCCGATCACCTCGTCGTACACCTTGACGTAGTCGGCCGCGGACCGCGCGGCGCGGCACAGGTGGCGCGAGCACATGATGACCGGACCGTCGCCGGCCTCCTCGCAGACGGCAAGCTGTTCGAGGTACGCGTCGACGATCCGGGCGAGCGTGTAGTCGCCGCCCTGCTCGAGCTGGTCGGTGTTGACGCCGACCGACACGAGGTCGGCGACGCTTCTGCCCCAGCCTTCCTTGGCGGCGTATTCGCGGGCGGCCGCTCCGGAACGGCGCATGAGTTCGGCGGTGGCCTCCCAGTCCATGCCGAGGTTGCGCTGCGCGGTGTCCATGCAGTCGGCGACGCCGAGTCCCCATGACCAGACCATGCGTCGGAATCCGATCGTCGCGTCCCAGTCGACCTCGGCCGGCCGGCCCGGCGTGTTGTCGGCCCAGGCGAGCGGCACGACGTGGGCCGCAGCGTAGGCGACGCGCGAGGTGAGCGGATGCGTGGGCTTGGCGAACGCGGGGGCCGGGTTCGCCTCGACCGTGCGAGTCTCGCCGTTCTTGTCGATCAATGTGAATGCAGTCATCTTCATGCTCCTTTGAACCGGCTCCTTTCCCGGAAAGGAACCGGAACGATCAACGGATCAGTAGCGGCCTTCCGGAACGAGCACCTTCGCGCCCTTGGCGGCGGATTCGTAGCCGAGTTCGGCCAGCCGCACGCCGCGCGCGCCGGAGGCGAAGTCGTACGGGTAGTCGGTGCCTTCGGTGAGCGAGCGGATGAATTCCTCCCACTGCGCCTTGAAGCCGTTCTCGAACGTTTCGTCGGTGTTGATCTCCTGCCAGCCGGCCATGTAGTCGTGCGGGTCCGGAACGTCCGGGTTCCAGAACGCCTTCGGGGTGACGTCGCGCACCTGGATCTCGGCGCCGAACAGGCCGACGACCGCGGAGCCGCGCGTGCCGTCGATCTGGAATTCGAGCAGTTCGTTGCGGTAGACGCGCGTGTTCCACGAGGAGTTCATCTGCACGGTGATGCCGTTGTCGAGCTCGAAGATCGCGTAGGCGGCGTCCTCGGCGGTCGCGTCGTACTTGTTGCCCCGCTCGTCCCAGCGCTCGGGGATCTCGGTCTTCGCTTCGGCGTAGACGGACTTGATGTGGCCGAACAGGCCTTCGATCACGTAGTTCCAGTGCGGGAACATGTCGGAGATGATGCCGCCGCCAAGCTCCTTCTTGTAATTCCAGCTCGGACGCTGCGAGGCGCGCCAGTCGCCCTCGAACACCCAGTAGCCGAATTCGCCGTGCACCGACAGGATCCGTCCGAAGAAGCCGGACTTGATCAGGCGGCGCAGCTTGAGCAGTCCCGGCAGGAACAGCTTGTCGTGCACGACACCGGTCTTGACGCCGGCCTTCTCGGCCAGTTCGACGAGTTCGCGAGCGTCCTTGTAGGTTTCGGCGATCGGCTTTTCGGTGTAGATGTCCTTGCCGGCGGCGATGGCCTTCTTGATCGCGTCCGGACGGGCGGAGGTGACGAGGAAGTCGGCGTACAGCGGGTAGGCCGGATCGGCGAGCACCGAGTCGAGGTCAGTGGTGTACTTGAGGCCGCCGTGTTTCTCGGAGGCCTCCTTGAGCTTGGCCTCGTGGCGTCCGACGAGGATGGGGTCGAGCTGGACGCGCGATCCGTCCGCGAGTTCCACGCCTCCCTGTTCGATGATGGGCAGGATGGAGCGGCACAAGTGCTGCCGGTATCCCATGCGCCCGGTCGCGCCGTTGAGAATCACGCCGATGGTCTTGTCTGCCATGTCAGTTCGTTTCCTTTCGCTGATTGCGGCTTTGCAGTCACGGTTCCCTGTCACGCGCATGCCAGACGATGTCCGACCTCAGGTTTCGATTGGAACCTGTCATTCACCTCTTGGTAAGCGCTTTCCATTAATGTCCAATATACACAGCGTCAGCATGTAACGCAAATCACAAAACCCATGACACGCAGAAATAATCGACATATCAGCATTCGCCAAGACAAGGTAAGCGATTGCACAACACCGTCCGATATCGACCGTCGGCGACGCCCCGCGCAACCATGGCGCAGCCCGCCCCATCCCGCCGGCCACCCCAGTTGAGAACGCCGCACACCAGGCCTACACTTGGCGATGAGTTAATCGTTACACCGCAGCGTCGCCTACGAAGCCCGCACCAAGGAGCGCCATCCATGGCAAACACCTGTCATATCACCGTCGATACCGCACATGATCTCGGCCCGTTGGACCACTCCTGGAACTTCATCGGATACGACGAATGCAACTACACCTACATGCCCGAGGGCCGCCAGCTGCTCGCCAGGTTCGGAACCTTGTCCGACGCGCCGTATTACGTGCGCACGCATTTCATGTTCTGCACGGGCAGCTGCAACGGCACCCAGAAGTTCGGCTCCACGAACGTCTACCGCGAGAACGCGCAGGGTGATCCCATCTACGACTTCACCTATTACGACCTCATCCTCGACGCGATCCTCACGTCGGGCAACAAGCCATTCGTCGAACTCGGCTTCATGCCCCAGGCCCTGGCCGATCCCGCCTACCGCAACCAGCCGTCGCTTGCCGGCATGGACGTCTACCGGGAGGTCGGCTGGACGTACCCGCCGGCCGACTACCGCAAGTGGCACGACTTCATCCTCGCCGTGGCGCGCCATCTGGCCGGACGGTACGGCGCAAGCGAGATCGCGTCATGGTATTTCGAACTGTGGAACGAACCGGACATCTGCTACTGGTCCGGCACCGCCGAGGACTACTGCACACTGTACGACTTCACCGAGCACGCGCTGCATGAGGCGTTGCCGGACGCGCGGCTGTCGGGCCCGGCATGCACGGGGATCTTCGCACACAACGGCGCCCGCGACCTGATGCGCGCCTTCCTCCGGCACTGCCGTGAGGGCCGCAACGCCTGCACGGGAGCGACCGGTGCCTGCCTTGACTTCATCACCTTCCACGCCAAGGGCTCGGTGTTCCCGGCCGACGTAACCGCGGCGAAGGCGGTGCCCAGCGTCGGCAGTCTCGTCCATCAGGTGCGTTTCGGTCTCGAACTGGCCAGGGAGGAAGGTTTCGACGATCTCGACGTGGTGGTCTCCGAGGCCGATCCCGACGGCTGGTCGGCGGGCGGCATCGCCGACAATCCCAACATGCGCTACCGCAACACCGAATACTACGCGTCCTACGTGGCGGCCGCCTACAGCCGCATCCGCGATCTTTCGCGCGAGTTCGGCGTCCACGTGCGCCCGCTGGCATGGGCGTTCATGTTCCCGCAGGAGGAATGCTTCGCCGGCACGCGCACGTTTGCCACGCAGGGCATCGCCAAGCCGGTGTTCAACCTGTTCGCCATGCTCGCGCGCATGGGATCGCACGGGCTGCCGTTGCGCAGCGACGGTGCGCCCGATCCCGCCTGTGACCGCAGGCTGATCCCCGATTTCGATGAGGCCGCGCCCTCGCATTACACGGGCGCCGGCGCGCAGACCGCAATCGACGGGTTCGCCTCGCGCGCGGACGACGGTTCCCTGCGCACGCTGGTGTACGCGCATTGCGACGACATCGACGAGGATGGCGTCACCGACGTTGAACTGCGGTTCGACGGGCTTGGCAAAGGCCGCTATCGCGTCGTCCAGTACCGTATCGACGACTGTCATTCGAACGCGCACGCCGTCTGGCTTGCGCAGGGCAGCCCGAAGTACCCGGATGACCGGAAGTATGCGACGATCAAGCAGGCCGACGGACTGGAGACGATCGGAGAACCGCTGACGCTCGACGTAAGCGAGTCCGGCCGGCCGGCGACGTTGTGGTTCGTCATGCCGGCGCACGCCGTGTCGCTGGTGCGGGTCGAACGCCTCTGATGGTCTCCGACACGGCCGTGTCGCTCACGCGTCGCGTATTCGGCTCACGCCTCGACCGTCACGTCCGACGCGCCCGGCATCACCCGGATGTTCGCCTCCTCAAGGCTTGTGCAGGCCTTGCCGCCGCGGCGCATGCCGCGCACGTGCACGCCGCGCACCGGATGGGCGTCGTCGTAGCCGCCGACCAGCGACGGCTCCTCGTCCCCGGCGATCACGGCGCCGGTCGTCACGTCCACGTCCTCGATGCGCACGTTCTCGATGAGACGGCCGGCGGCCGGGTTGTAGTCCTTGTTCCACTTGGTCTCGATGTCGAGCACGCGTCCGTGGGTGATGCGTTCGATGCGGATGCCGCGCCACGCGACGTCCCTCACGACGTTTTTGTCGCCCGCGTTGATCGCCATCACGCCCAAGTAGTTGGCCTGATATTCGTTGTGCTCGAGCACGTCCATGTTCTCGAAGCCGACGTTCTCGATCACGTCGCCGTCGTGCTCGTGGTCGCCGTGCGTGCCGATCATCATCGGGTGTGCCACGTCGGCCCACAGCGTGCAGTCGTGCGCGCGGACGTTGCGCGAGCCGCCACGGTACTGCCAGCGCGAGCCGTACACGGCGATGCAGTCGTCGGACGTGCGCAGGAAGCAGCCGTCGATCTCCACGTCTTCGCAGGCCATCATGTCGATGCCGTCAGACCAGCCCTCGCAGCTGAACGACTTGAGATTGCGGATCGTGACGCCCTTCGACGATCCCATGAACACCGAGTAGTGCGGCGGGTTGACGAGCACGAGGTCCTCGACCGTCACGTCGCGGCTGAATCCGACGAGGATGCCGTTCGTGCCGGCGAACCGCTTGAAATCGTTGAGGTAGAGCACGCCGCGACCGTGCACGTGCACGTCCTCGGCGTGTTCGATGACGAGCGAGCCCTCGACCACCGCGCCGCGCGCGAACACCACGTCGGTGTGCGACGGGATGTGCCACAGGCCGTCGGCGATGTAATGGTATCCGGGTTCGATGAGCACCGTCGCGCGCTCCTTGCCGGACGCGAGCGCCGCGGCGATCGACTCGTTGACCTCGTACCAGCTGAGCGTGCTCGGGCCCGTGAGCGAGCCACGCACGGTCACGTCGGCCGTTTGCGGCTCATGCGGCAGCGCGCCGGCGAAGACGTGCAGGTTGTGGTCGCGCGTGCGGTTGAGCTCGACGCTCAGGTTCGCGGGGCGGTCGAGCGTGAATACGAGACGGCTGCGGCCGACGACGTGCGGTTCGACGCCGAGCGAGAGCGGGCGGATGTCGGCGCGGTACATCTCGTACCAACCGTTGACGCTCACTTCGACCTCGACGCGGCCGTCGAAGTCGAAGAAGCACATCGACGATTCGCAAGGGTCGTGCATGTCGACGCGCACGCGGTAGACCGGCACGGCGATCCAGCCGTCGTCGTCCGCGTCGTCGAACGCGCCGTCCGCGGCGCCGGCGGCGCCGGCGGCGAGCGGACGCACGCGCACCGCGTACTCGTCGCGCAGTACGGCCTCGGAAGGAGCCGGATACACGCGAACGCGATCGTCGGCCTGCTTCGTTGTCATGGGAAACGTCCTTTCATATGGTTCGGGCTTCCCCTTGACGGAGGAAGCCCGGAATCGCATCGTATAGGTGCGTTGGCTTGCGGCGGCCGGCCGCGGACGCCTACTTGAGGCTGCCGACGGTGACGCCGGACTTCCAGTAGCGCTGCAGCGCGATCATGAGCAGCACGACCGGGATCATCGAGATGAACGCGCCGGTGAGCACCAGGATCGTCAGATCGTACTGGGAGTCGGTGCCGCGGGCGATCCACGACTGCAGGCCGAGCATGACGGTCCACTTGTGGTAGTCCTTGAGGAAGATCATCGGCCACATGAAGGAGTTCCAGTTGCCGACGAAGGACAGCAGGAAGATCGTGGCGGCCGGGGTGACCAGCAGGCGCGAGGAGATCTGCAGGAAGATGCGGTACTCGCCGGCACCGTCGACGCGCGCGGCCTCCATGAGCTCGGTCGGCACGGAGCCTTCCGCGTATACCTTGGCGAGGTAGACGTTCATCGGCGTGAACATGCCCGGCAGCAGCATGACCCACCAGGTGTCGTACAGGCCGACCTTGTTGAACAGGATGAACGACGGCACGGTCAGCAGGGTTCCCGGGATAAGGAAGGAGATGATGATCATGCCCATGATCAGGCCGCGCGTGTGGAACTTGTACTTGGCGAGGCCGTAGCCGGCGGTCACGGTGATGATCGTCACGCCGGCGGAGCACACGAGCGAGATCCAGATGGTGTTCCACAGCCACTGGCCGTAGATGCCGTCCTGGTAGGTGAACAGGTCGTGCAGGTTCTTGAACAGGTTGAAGCTCTCGGCGAACCACAGGCCGTTCGTGGTGTACAGCTGCTGCTTGTTCTTGGTAACGGAGACGATGAGCCACCACAGCGGGCCGACCGCGTAGACGGTGAGGATGATGAGGACGGCGAGCACGCCCCACTTGGAGGCGCCCTTGGCCTGGTTGGCGGTGGATTCGCCGACCTCCTGGGAGGCGCGGCGCTTGTCGCCGCGGTCAAACAGCGACTTCTTGATGCCAGTTGACTGTTGCGTTGCGGCGCTCATGTCAGTTCTCCCGATTCTGCAGCTTGTAGATGATGGCGGACGCGATGCCCATGATCACGGCGAGGACGATCGACAGCGCGGTCGCGTAGTTGAGGTTGCCAACCTGGAACGCCTGGTTGTAGATCATCATGGCCGGGGTGAAGTCCTTGGTGATGGTCTGCGGGCTGACCGAGCGGAACAGGAACGGCTGGTCGAACAGCTGGACCGTGGCGATGATGTTGAGCATGGTGGTCAGCGCGACGGAGGTGAGCATGTACGGGACCTTGATGGAGACGGCGATGCGCAGCTCGGACGCGCCGTCGAGTCGCGCGGCCTCGATGATCTCGCCGGGGATGGCCTGCAGCGAGCCGTACATGATGAGCATGTTGAAGCCGAGACCGCCCCAGATGGCCATCTGGCCGATGGAGCCCCAGACCATGCCCGAGGAGAAGAAGTTGACGTTGAGGCCGAACATCTTGAAGAACGGGGTGAGCGGACCGACCGACGGGCTGTACAGGTAGATCCAGATCGTGGTGGCCACGATGCCCGGGGTCATGTACGGCAGGAGCAGGAAGATGCGGAAGCGGCTCGCCATGCGCTTGCTGGATGCGTCGATGAGCAGCGCGATGGCCATCGACAGCAGCTGGGTGAGCGGCACGACGATGATCGCGTACAGGGCGACGCGGCCGAGGCCGGTCCAGAACGTGACGTCCTTGACGGCTTCGACGAAATTCTGCATGCCGACGAACTTGGTGGTGGCCTCGCCCAGGCCCAGGCCGGACTTCTGCTTGGAATACAGCGAGACCTGCAACGCCATTGCCACGGGGATGATGACGAAGAAAATGAAACCTGCCAGGAACGGCCAGGTGAACGAGGCTCCCTTGAGTGCCTCGAGCGTACGCCACGAGATGTGTCCGCCGCGCTTGGGCGACTGCGGCGTGGCCGGCGCGGATTTCGCGTTCGACATCTGCTTTGCTCCTTACAACCGGAAAAACGGAACGGATTGGGTTTGGATGGGGGGTGCGGCCCCGTCCCCTCGCATGGCAAGGCCGCAGCAGCAGGAGGAGATTTGCCGCTGCGGCCTTGGAGTGTCGGTCAGGAGACCGGACCGCGGACCGGGTCAGTCGACCGTGTAGTTGATGCCCTTGGACTTGAGGTCCTTGGCGACGAAGTCCTGCGTGTTCTTCAGGGCTTCCTTGACGGTGATCTGGCCGTTGACGGCCTTGCCCCACTGGTCCTGCAGCTCCGGGAACCAGGCGTCGTAGTCCGGGCCGAGGTTGAAGCCGCCCATGACGTCCTTGGTCGCGGTGTTGATGATGTCGACCGCGTCGTCCGGGTTGGAGTAGAAGCCGTCGGGGATGTTGGCCTTGACGTACTTGGTCAGGTCGCCGGACAGGCCGGTCGGCAGCGGCACGGTGTTGGAGGCCTTGTCACGGCCGGCTTCGATGCCCTCGTCGGAGTTGATGTACTTCTCCCACTTCATGACGGCTTCCTGGTGGGCCTTGTCGGTACCCTTCGGCACGAAGTCGACCTGGGTGACGATGCCCGGGACCTTGGCGGTGCCGTCGATCTCCGGGTAGGCGGAGATCTTCCACTTGCCGGAGGTGTTCGGCATGTTGGTCTTGAAGTTCGGGACGGACCAGTACTGGGTGGTCATGAACGCGAGGTTGCCGGAGTCGAAGAACTTGTACAGCGAGCCTGTGTCGGTCCAGGTCTCGTTGGAGACCATCTTGCCGTCGATCATCTGCTGGATGATGTCGGCCGCCTTGGTGCTGCCCTCGTCGAGGAAGTTGACCTTCCAGCTGTCGCCGTCGATCGAGAACCAGTTGGCGCCCGCCTCCTGGGCGAGCTGCATGAGCACGGACGGATCCTCGCCGGCGAGGTTGAAGATCTTCACGCCGTCGGCGTTGGACTTCTTGCCGAGGGCGAGCAGCTCGTCCCAGGTCTTCGGGGCGTCGACGCCGTACTTGGAGAGCACGTCGGTGTTGGAGATGCTGTACTGGCCTGCCGGGGCGACCGGGATGCCGTAGTACTTGCCGTTGAGCTCGGCGTTCTTCTTGGCGCCGTCGGAGAAGATGCCCAGGATCGGCTGGATGGAGTCGGTGATGTCCTCGGCCCAGCCGTTGGCCACGTTGGTGGTCAGCGGGGCGAAGCCCTGCACGAGGTCGGGCAGGCTCTTCTTGGCCTCGAAGGCGTTGCGGAAGTTCTGCTGCTGGGCGGTGTTGGACGCCTGCAGGACGACCTTGACCTTGACCTCGTTCTGCGACTTGTTGAAGGCCTCGGCCTGCTGCTGGCCGGTGGTGCTCCAGGTCCAGACCTCGATCTCGGTCGGACCGTTGGACGTGGCGGCGGTGTCGCCCGCGTTGTTGGTGGAGCCGCAGGCGGCCATGCCCATAAGGGTGGCGACGGCCGCGATGCCGGCGCCGACGCGCATTGCCATGTTGTGTGAACGCTTCATTGTTCCTTTTCCTTCACTTGGGTGTGAAACACCTCGTTGTTGCTGTTTCACCACCGGATCAAGAATCCTCAGTTAATCCTTTCACCAGTGAACGGTTTCAATTACAACACCACGGAATCACTTTGTCAAGCCAGAGAAGGAAAACGCTTACAATTGGCTTAATTTGAGGCGTTTCGCATCATTCTCACTCACGACGCCTCAACGCCGGCAGGTAGCATATTTATCCATATATCAACACAAGTGAATCTATTCACCGGTGAATTGTTCACTACACGGGCTATACTGGCAGACAGTTCGCGGTCCGTTCGGTCCGCATGTCCGCCATCACACCAAGAGGTATTCGGTCATGGTCACGCTACGCGACGTCGCGCTTGCCGCCGGGGTCTCCCCCGCGGCGGCCTCATATGCACTGTCAGGCAGTTCCAAGGTCACCGAGGAGACGGCCGCCCGCGTACGCAAGGCCGCAGAGGAGCTGCACTACACCGGCAATCTGGCCGCCAAGGCGCTGCGCCAGGGCAAAAGCGGCATCATCGGCGTGGCGGTGTTCGAACTCAGCCGCGAATACCCGGCCACGCTGTCGTACGTCATCAGCACGCAGGCGCTCAAGCACGGCATGCAGGCGCTCATCCAGCAGATCAGCTACTCCACCAAGCAGGAACGCGCGTTCCTGCGCAGCATGTCGAACCAGTACAGCGACGGGATGATCCTGTGTTCGGCCGGCGTGCCGGAGTCGGAGATCGCCATGCTCAGCAAGGGCCGTCCCGCGGTCATCCTGGACGACGCCGCGGTCACTTCCTACGACACGGTGCTCAACCCGCGCGAGGACGGCATGCGCACGCTGATCGGCCACCTGTTCTCCACCGGCAAGTCCGACCCGCTGATCATCGGCGCGAAGCCGCGCACGAAAAAGGACGCGATGGCCGGCGCGTCCGGCAACGACCGACTCCTTACCGGCTGTTACGAAGGATTCGCCGACAACGGCCACCGCCTGGCCAAATCCCGCATCGTGCCGCTGCAGGCATGGGACATCGAGGTCGCCCGGCTCAAGGCGCACGAACTGGTCGAACAGCACCGCATCTTCGACAGTGCGATCTGCGCGACCGACACCGTGGCGCTCGGCTTCATGCGCGGGCTCATCGAATGCGGCGTGCGCGTGCCCGAGGACGTGGCCGTGGTCGGATTCGACGGCATCAACACCGCGCGATACGGCTCGCCCTCGCTGACCACCATCGAGGTGGATATGGAGGAGATCGCCTCGCGCGCCGTCGAACTGCTCATGAACCGCATCAACGCGCCCGCCGAAGACGCCGACCATACCCCGCAGCACGTCACTGTCGGCTACCGCCTGCGCGTGGGCGAATCCACCGTGGGCCGGCAGTAGCCGGCGAATCCCGGACCGGACCTCGGACCGGAGCCGATTCTCAAAAGGACCATGGCGTTCGACACACGGAACCACTACAATCGGGCGGTGAGAGATCATCACCATGATCAAGGGGGATTTTCCATGTCCGAACCACACGACGACGCGACGGCCGACGCCGGCCAACCCGATCCGACGCAGCAGCCGCCGGCCGTGCAGCCACCGGCATCGCAGCAGCAGCCGTCATCGCAACCGAACGCACCGCAGCAGCCCACGCCCGTGCCGCAACAGCCGGCACAGGCACCGTATCCGCAGCAGCCGTACGCGCCGCAACAGTACCATCAGGGACCGCAGCAGCCGGCATACGGGCAACCGCAGCCCCGCTACGGGCAGGCACCGTACGGACAGCAGCCGCAGTATCGTCAGCAGCCGCACCAACAGCCCGCGCCGCAACAGTACCGGCCGCAGTACGCCGGACAGTATCCCGCCGGGCAGCCGCACCAGCAGCCGTTCCAAGGACAGCCGCGCCCCGCGTCCGGCGCACAGCCGTTTGCGGGCCAGCCGTATCCGGGCCAGCCCGCCCAGCCACAGCCCGCCCAGCCACAACAGCAGTCGCCGTTCCCCGGACAGCGTCCGGCACCGGCCGGCCAGCAGAACCAACCGTTCGCCGGACAGCCGCAGCAGGGTCAGCCGCAACCCGGTCAGCCGTTCCCGCCGCAGGGGCCCGGCAACCGTCCGGGCGGAGCGCACGCCGGCAAGCCCGGCAAAGACAAGCCGAACCGCAAGCCGAAATGGTGGCTGATCATCGTCGCCGTGGTGGCCGTCATCGCCATCATCGTCGGCACCGTGTTCGCGGTGCGCGCGATGAACGGCGGCGACAAGACCGCCAAGGCCGCGCTGCCCACCGTCGAGCAGGCGTACGGCGGCGCGCTGTCGGCCGACCAGTACGATCTCAAGGAGCCGATCGCGGTCGACATCTACCACGAGTTCCGCATCACCCTCAAGGGCAAGGCGTCGGTCGTGCCCGACGACTACTGGGCGTTCAAGCTCAAGGGCACCGACATGACGGTGTACGACTGCGCGCGGATCTACCAGGACGCCTCGCTGTCCGTGCCGATCCCGACCAGCGTGTTCGCCAGCACGCCGATCGACGACAAGGACGGCAACGGCACCATCGACATCAGCGGCACGATGGACATCCCCGACTACATGCAGCACGGCGACAGCGTCGGCAAGGAACGCGGTCTCCTGCCATCCGACGGCTACTATTACGTGCAGTACATGGGCGCGGACGGCAAGAAGCTCGCCAAGCCGATCGTGCAGTTCTTCAAGGTCATCAACCCGGCCGACGTCGAACAGCTCGCCCCCGTCCGGAACATCACGCCGGTCGTCAACTCCGATGGCGGCGTCGACATCTCGTGGGACGCGCTCGACGGCGCCAAGTCGTACAACGTGTACACGTACATCGTCCGCCCGCAGGTCGGCCAGCCCGGCGACGACAACTTCAGCGAGGAACAGACCACGATCACCAAGATCGGATCGTCCACGACGACCGAACTGCTGTCGAAGGACTACGACAAGGTCAAGTCCAGCAAGCTCCTCAACGACGAAAAGGAAACGACCTACAGCCAGAACGAGGCGTTCCACTCGCTGGCCGTCGAGGACCAGGACTACATCGACGCATGCGCGGACAGCTCCGAGGAATACTGCGCGAACGTGCTGCAGGAGGCAGGCGGGTCGTACAACCCCGACTCGGCCGGCAAGCTGTACTTCGTGGTGTCCGGAGTGGACGCCGATGGCCACGAGAGCCGCTGGCGCGCGGTCGACGCGAACGACATCGTGCCGTCGATCCCGATCGGCGTCGCCAACCAGACCCAGCACCGCCAGTGGATCTACGGCCTCAAGGGCGTGTTCGGCGAGGACAACACCCTCGAAGAGAACATGCAGCAGTACGTCTACACCTTCGTGACGATGGCCAACGGCTCGACGGCGACGATCCCCAGCCGGTTCAGCGACCTGCAGAAGACCGGCGACGCGGATTGGAAGTTCACGATCTCGGCGCCCGGCACGAAGATCACGAACACCGGACGCCTGTATTACGAGGGCGATCTGAACCCGATCTTCTCCAAGGTCACGCAGGCCGCGCTCCAGGCGCTGCCGAAGGCCGGCGGCGTGCTCGACCGCATCAACGCGGTCAGCAACGTCGACTGGAACGGATACGACACGAAGAAGATCGATTCGGACACGAAGGAATCCCCGTACTTCAACTACGCGTCGACCGACTACGGCAAGTACCTCGCCAACAACATCCTCAACGGCCACGAGGTCATCGACGTCACCAAGTACGCCACCGACGACTACCAGGTGAGCACGGACGACGTGATGTACGAGCTGATCTACCAGAACCCGTACGTGCGCACCGACTCCTCGGGCATCAGGTACACGGTCCGCAAGCAGGGCGACAAGACCGTGATGTGGGTGAAGTACCCGGACAACTACCGCGAGCGCCAGCAGAAGATCGCCGATTTCGTGGACGAGAACAAGGGCAGGTTCCAAGGCTCGGACCGCGACAAGGCCATCGCCATCGAACAGTTCCTCGCCGAGAAGATGACCTACGACTACGATGCCGTCGCAGACAAGGGAGACACACAGGAAAGCGCTTACGAAAGCGTGGAATCCGTGCAGAAGTTCCCCGACGCGTGGAGCCCGTACGGCATGGTGAGCGGCAAGGGCGTGTGCATGTCCTACGCGTACGCCTACCAGATCCTCGGCAAGGCCGCCGGCCTCGACACCCGCGTGGTGTCCGGCAACGTCACCGGCTACAGCGTCAGCCACGCATGGAACTACGTGAAGATCGACGGCAAGTGGCTGGTCATCGACGCCACCTGGGACGATGAAGGCAACTACGCCGACACCAAGTACCAGCTCAAGGACAAGTCCGAGGTGACCGACCACTTCGCCTTCAACGACGGATGGACCCTCGCCTCCCAGTCCGGCCAGTACTGAGTTCGCTGAATGACCTGTGGGGTGACGGAGAGCATTCTCTGTCACCCCACAGGTCATTGCCTATCTACCGCCGAACAGCCGCCGATGATCTACGATAACGCCGATCATCGCGGCGGTCAGCGTTCGTACGTCCATTCGTCATGCCATTCGAGCAACGCCTGTCCGCCGCCGATGCGGATCGGCAACCACAGGGTCGGCGAGTTGCCGAGATCCTTCGGTTGCCAGCGGTCGCCGACGTACAGGAACTGCCCGTCCGGCAGCGGCAGCACGAGATCGCACTGCGAGTCGAACGTGCGCGATCCGGCCGGCGTGAACGCCTTCCACTCGCTCCACGGACCGTGCAGGTCGGCCGCGGTCGCGAACATGTTGTCGTTGCAGTCCCAGCCGGTCAGCTGCGAGCCGAACCAGTAGTACAGGCCGTCGTGCTTGACGATCGTCGGCGACTCGTAGCCGTACCGGTAGTTGGTGCCGCGCAGGCAGACCACGTCCTCGACGACCGAATGGTAGTCGTCGGACAGGCGGTAGATGTGCGTGCCGTGCTCGCGGTCCTCGGAGATGAGGTAGCCGGCGCCGTCGTCGTCCTGGAAGACGCCGATGTCGCGCGAGATGTTGCCGAACGGCTGCATCGAGAACAGGAAGCGGAACGGCCCGAGCGGGTTGTCGGCGACGGCGACGGCGACGTGCGCGTAGTTGTAGTCGCCGCGCTCGGCGTGGATGTACATGACGTATTCGCCGGCGGACGGGCAGCGCAGCACCTTCGGGCGTTCGGCGATCGTGTCGGCGGCGAGCAGCCCCTCGGCGCGCGGCGCGAGCACGATGCCGGCGTTGTGCCAGTGTGCGAGATCATCGGACGTGTAGCAGGCGACGCCCTGGAACAGGTTGCCGTTCACCTTGTTCTCGCCGTACGCGTAGTACGTGCCGTCGAACTGCTGGATGCCGAGGCCGTGCAGCTGGGCGACTGCTCCGGTGTCGTCATGCGCGAGGCATGCGCCCCGCATGGTTACGGTGGTCATGGATGATTCCTTCCTCCGCATCGTCATGCGATGCGGCCATATGTGTCGTATATGCGTTCGGATATGGTTCGAGCCGCGAACCCGCGCAAGCACAGGTTCGCGGCTCGATTCGGGCGTACCTCCGTCGCCCCTGTGGTCACTGCGTCACTGCTTGACAGAGCCGGCGGCGAGGCCGGACTGCCAGTACTTCTGCAGGAACAGGAAGCAGATGATCAGCGGAACGATGGCGATGAGCGATCCGGTCAGGATCAGGTTGTTCGGCAGCTCCTTCACCGAGGTGTCGCTGCCCATCTTCAGCCAGACGTTCAGGCCGACGGTCAGCGGGTAGTCCTTGGTGTCCTGCAGCATGATCAGCGGCAGGAAGTAGTTGTTCCACACGCCGACGAGCGCGAACAGCAGCACGGTCACGAAGCCCGGGGACAGCAGCGGGAAGCCGATCTTCCAGAAGATCGTCCACTGGCTCGCACCATCGAGCTTGGCGGCCTCAAGCAGCGAGATCGGGATCGACGTCTGTGCGTAGATGATCATCAGGTACAGGCCGAACGGGTTGCTCAGCTGCGGCAGGATGACCGCCCACGGCGTGCTGACCAGACCGGCCTGCGAGTACATGAGGAACAGCGGGACGGTGATGACCGTGCCCGGGATCGACATGAACGCGAGCGTGATCCACAGCAGCCAGTTGCGGCCCGGGAAGCGCATCGTGGCGACCGCGTAGCCGGCGAACGTGGCGATGAGCGTTGAGCCGAGGCCGGCGGCCACGGCGTACAGGATGGTGTTGAGCAGCCAGCGCGGGTAGACGCCGTCCTTGAACGTGAACGTGTCGTGGATATTCTGGAAGAACACGTTCTGGTCGGCGAACCACAAGCCGGGCGAGTTGTACAGGCCGCTGTTGGTCTTCGTACTCGAGAACACGAGCCACAGCAGCGGCACGAGGCAGTAAATCACCATGACGGCCATGATGATGTGCAGCAGCCAGCTCATGACGCGCTGCCTGCCGGTGAGCTTGAGGCGCTGCGCGGCCTTTTCGGCGCGGCGCATGTTGCGCTGGCGGTTCTTCCAGTCCTGCTTCGCGAGCTTCTCCTCGCGGCTTGCCTTGCGTGGCGAAACGGTTGCGGCACTCATTACTTATCCCACCTGTTCCCAATGGCCTTGACGATGGCGACGAGCACCATCGTGATGATGCCTACGATCAGCGATACGGCGGCCGCGTAGTTCGCGTCCTGGCTGGTGAACGCCAGATTGTAGGTGTACATGTTCGGCGTGTACGAGCTGTTGATCGTCTCCGGTGCGAGCGTCTTCAACACGTTCGGTTCGTTGAACAGCTGGAACGAGCCGATGAGCGAGAACAGCAGCGTCATCATGACCGATCCGCGGATCTGCGGGATCTTGACCGACCATGCGATGCGCAGCTCGGACGCGCCGTCGATGCGTGCGGACTCGTACAGCTCCTCGGGGATGACGCGCAGCGAGGAGTAGTAGATCAGCATGTTGTAGCCCATGAAGCACCAGGTGGCGATGTTCGCGATGGCGAACAGCATGAGCTGGCTGCCGAACATGTTCGGGGCCTGCACGCCGAGCGCGTGCGCGACCTGTCCGAACAGGCCGTAGTCGTTGCCGTAGATGTAGCCCCACATCATGGCGGCGATCACGCCGGGGACGGCGTAGGGCAGGAACATGAGGATGCGCGGGATGGCGATGTGGCGGATGCGCTGCGAGTCAAGCATCAGCGCGGCCATGAGGGCGAGCGCGAGCATGAGCGGCGTCTGGATCCAGAAGTAGAGGAACACGCGACCGAAGCCGGTCCACATGAGCGTGTCCTTCAACGCCTTGAGGTAGTTCGCGAATCCGACGAACGACGATCCGCCGATCATCTGCTGCTTGAAGAATCCCAGATACAGTGCGTAGAACAGCGGGATGATCGTGCCGAACAGGAACACGATCACGTACGGCAGGCAGAACGGGATGCCGATCCAATCCTGACGCTCCTTGACTTTTGTTTTCCGTGCCTTTGCCGGCGCGGATGCGGTTGCTGCAGTCATGGTGACTTCCAATCTCTGATGGCATGCCCGCGCCCCTTACAGACAGACCGTGAGGGGCGCGGGCGGACGGGATCACTTCGCGGTGACGTTGAAGCCCTGCTCGGTGCCGTAGGTCTTCAGCTTGTCCTGGAACTTGGCGAGCGCGGACGAGATGTCGCCGCCCTCCTTCATCTGAGGAACCACGATGTCCTTGAAGTCGGAGTCCATCTGGTTGTTGTACGGCAGGATGGACCAGTTGGTGTTGATCTTCTCGGCGGCCTTGAAGTAGATCTCGTTGACCTTCTGGCCGAAGTACGCGTCGTCGACCTCGGCGTACTTGGAGTCGGACTGGAAGGACTTCGCGGCGCAGAACAGGGAGCCGCCGACGGTCTGGAAGGCGTCGATGGACTCGGGGTCGGAGTTGACCCAGTTGATGAAGGCCAGCGCGGCGGCCTGCTTCTCCTTGGTGTCGGCGGTGGTGGTGACGCTCAGCAGCGAGCCGCCGGCCTCACCGACCTGCACGTCGTCGGCCGAGGATCCCCAGCTCGGCGGCAGAGCCGCGGCGAGCTTGCCCTTGAGCTCCGGGTTGCCGGTGGCGAACAGGCCGCCACGCCAGGAGCCGTCGATCCAGGAGGCGTACTTGCCGTCTGCGAAGGCGCGGTTGAACTCGTCGGTGCCGGACGGCACGGCGGCGAGCACGCCCTCGTCGATGAGGCGCTGCGTGAACTCGGCGACCTTCTTGGACTTGTCGTTGGTGAGATTCAGCGTGATGTCCTTGAGGCCGTCGACCGTCCACGGGGTGGCGTCGGCGGCGTGCAGCATCTGGATGAACTGGCGGTTGCCGGAGGTGTCGATGAAGCCGAGGTACTTGGTCGGGTCGGCCTTGTGCAGCTTGATGCCGGCCTGCTCGTACTCGTCCCACGTGGTCGGGATCTCGATGCCGTACTGCTTGAGGATGTCGGTGCGGTACCATGCGGCGACCGGAGCCTGATCCTGCGGGATGCCGTACAGGCCGTCGCCGACGTGCACGTTCTTCCACGCGGCGTCGTTGTACAGCTTGCCGATGTTCTCGTCGATGCCGTCACCGGCGAGGTTGACGAGCGCGCCCTGCACCGCGTACTGCGGCAGCGCGTCGTACTCGAGCTGGATGATGTCCGGCAGGCCTTTCTTCGCCTTGATGGCGTTCTGGACCTTGGTGTAGTGGTCGGCGGACGCGCCGGTGGAGACGAAGTCGACCTTGATGTGCGGATACTTCTTCTCGAACGCCTCGACGCTGGGCTTCATGGTGTCGTACGACCATGCCCACATCGTGAGGTTGATGTCCTTGTCGCTTTTGAGGGCGGCCTCGACATCGGAGTAGCTCACGGCGGTCTTGGCGCCAGCCGCGCCGCCATTGCCGTTGCCCGAACCGCAGGCACCCAGCGTGAGAGCCATTGCCGCCGCGGAGGCCGCGGCCACGATTGCCTTCATCTTCGTTGACATGTGTTCTCCTTCACCTTTCCGGCTCGCCCCATCCTCGAAGTTCCCCGGAACCATCGGTCGTCTACTGCGACGGCCGCATGTTGTGTTGTCAGGAAGGTTTTCGCCTTTCCTGATGTTGACGTTAACACAAGGAGGATGTTAACGTCAACTTCCGCATGGTAAAGCCTTTGTTCTATACCGCTACAATCCAGTGTTTGCAGTCGAAACGCCGACAAAGAAAACGGCGCCGACGACGACTACGCCCGCGGCCGGTACGGCGCGGTGGTGCCACGCACGATCAGATCGGCGCCGACGAGCACATGTTCGGGCTTGTCCGAGCCGTTGATCCGGTCGAGCAGCAGCCGCACCAGCTCCTCGCCGGCCACGTCGTACCGCTGCCGCACGGTCGTCAGATCGTTGCCCGCATAGTATCCGCCGATCGAATCATCCACGCCGACCACACTCACATCCTCCGGCACACGCAGGCCGCGGTCGCGCAGCGCCTTGATCACGCCGACCGCCAACGTGTCGTTCGCGCAATACACCGCCGTGCAGGCCGGATCCTCCGCCAACTTAAGACCGGCGCGGTAGCCGTCGTCCGCCCACCATCCGGCATACTCGAACGCCGGCACCGCACAGCCGTGCTCGCGCAGCAGACGCGCCCACGCCTGGGCACGGTACTGAGCCGCACCGGAGCCGGCCATGCCGCCGACGTGATACACGGTCTTGTGCCCGAGCCCGAACAGGTGCTCGACCGCCAGCGCACTGATCAGGTTCTGGTCCATGTCGACTGACGACCAGTCGAGACTCGGGTTTGGCACCGCACCGACCGACACGACCGGCAGACCGGGGAACAGCTCGTCAAGCTCCGCGCAGATTGCGCCGCCGTTGTTGGCGATGATGCCGTCCACGTTCAGGCTGGCTACGAACGGCGATGTGGAGATGAGCGACTGATGGTCGCTGGTCTTGGCGGGCAGCAGGGTGAGACCGTATCCGCTGCGGGAAGCCGCGGCCATAGTGCTTTCCAGCATGAGCGCCGAACCCGCTGTTTCCAGTTTTTCGACCATGATGCCGATGATCTTGGTGCGGCCGGATCGCAGGGCGCGCGCCATGCGGCTCGGCCGGTAGCCAAGCTCGGTCATGGCGCGGGTCACGCGCTCGCGCATCTGCGGGCTGACCGAAGGGCTACCGTTGGCGACACGCGAGACGCTTTGCATCGAGACGCCGGCGAGTTTCGCCACGTCGCGGATCGAAACAGGCTTGCTTGCCGACTGCGGCTTCGCCTCGGCGACCGACGGCTTGCGCACATTCATATCGTTCATATCGACGCTGACGTCATCGTGTTCATCGGACATCATTCACACCTCATTTATGCTCGCATCACCACGACGATCCCAGCTTATCGCAGAATCACTAGGGTGTTAACGTCAACACATATAGGATGTCCGTTATCCGCCAACGCGCATGGAATCGCCGGCCATGGCAAGCCCGCAACAACGAAGCAGCTCATCGCCCTCCCCCGGATCACAGTCCAAGAAAACGACACCGTCTCGACATGCAAGGGATGACTCTCTCTCCTTGTTCGCATGTCATTTTTGGTTTAACAGAGCCTTTATACAATCGTTAGTTTCGCAAAACCTCAATCGTCGATCTATGGTCATGCAACGGCGATCAACACGCCCCGCACATATTCCGTCATTGCGTGAACGGCCGCAGATATGCCTCCACCTTGTTCAGAAAGTATCGTACGTTCGTGGAATAGTTCGGATAGGCAACGGCGAGCTGCTCCGCATCGCGCGCATACACCAATACGGCATTGTCATAGCCGGATTCACCGCTCATCATGCCATCGACATCGGGAATCTCGATGCACCGTTCCACCGCATCGTACCGGCGAAGAGCCTCTTCAAGCTCGTTCACGGGAAAAACATCGACGTCAAGATATTGGTTCTCCCTGGAAAGCTTCAGCAGAAACAGTTCGGATGACACTTCCGGGACGTCCGTGACGAACACGCTATCCACCGCGGCTCCGAGGTCGTCCAGCAATCCCCGTGTGCATTCAAGATCACGCAGCCGATGAACCAGCATGGCGCGGTCTCCCTCAAATCCGGGAACCTGCGGCGAACCTTCTTCCAGCGCAAATAGGCTGGACACGATCTTAAAGAAGCACAATCGCTGCTCATCATCACCGTTGGCGCCGGCTCGCACCGCGGGACTCTTATATTCGGTACCGTAGATTTCTCCCGCCGCTTCCACCGCAGTAGACCAGCAATGTTGCAGACGGGTCCTGATCTGCACCTCGACATGATACGAAGCCGAATCGGATACGACGTTGCACAATAGATGCCGGGACCTGTATCCGCTGTCCTGCGGCCGCGCAATATAGTCCTTATCGGCGGCCCCGTTCTTTAACGGCAGATTTGCCGCAAGCCATGTCGCCGCCTTCTCGGCCTGCCCGATTGATTCCACGATCAGACGACAACCGCCAATATCATCCAGTTCCCCGAGTTTGAAATGCGTATTCGGCCGCCGAAGCTTACGTACGATGGAAACCATACGTTTCATCCGAAACGTCGCCACAGACTGCGGTATGTTCCGAGAGCATTCCAGAACCTTGGCGAAACACCGCTCGGTCGGCTCGACATGCTGGGCACGCCACCGCTGCGCGATCACCATTTCACGAGAATACTCGGACGCGTCCTCGCACCGCGAGTTCGAACCGAGAATCCGACCAGCGGCGGTTGCCCTACTCCTGCTGACGCGCAGCATGCCGTTGTCTGAAGTCAGGCTCTACAATATAGCTTCCGGAAAGGAGGAGCACCATGGCAACCATCACCGATGTGGCCGCCTATATTCTTCACGAATATGGACCGATGACCACCATGAAACTACAGAAATTGGCGTTTTATGCACAGGCGGAATCGCTGTCTCGCCATGGGGCTCCATTGTTCGACGAGGATTTTCAAGCCTGGCGCGGTGGTCCGGTATGCACTGCACTGTATGCGAAGCACCGCGGCAAGTTCATCATCCGCGACGGAGAACTGCCCGTTATTCCCGGCATGCCAAATGGCGACGAACGAACCATCATCGATGCCGTGTGCTCCGTACTCGCCGCGCAGACCGGCAACCAGCTCAGCACCCGCACCCATAGCGAGGAACCTTGGCTCGTTGCCCGCAGCGGATTGCCCGCATCCGCATCGTGCAGCACGGTGATCAGCAAGAGCAGTATGGCGACTTACTACAAGGCCAATCCCGTCATACCGTCCGGTACCGTGTAAGGACCCGGCGGTCCATTGCAGAATATGGGCTGAGGCTGGCCGCCTGCGGGTGAACCAGAGGAAAGCCAGTGACCCTGTGTCATGATAGGGCCCGGCTTTCGCATCTTTCATTGCTTCCAACCTTTCTCAAGGAATGTCGTGGTGTGGGCGAACCAGAGGGCGATGCGCGTGCGCGGACTCGGACGGAAGGGTTCGCCCGGCAGACCGGGGTCGGGATCGCGCAGCCGACGAAGGCGCCTGACGCCGTGGATGAACATGGCGGCGAACGAGGCTTCGACGGCGAGCATGAGCAGTGCGGCGGGCAGGTTGCCGGACGGACCGCCGGCCAGTGCGTCGCCCCATGGGATCACGGCGTAGCGTCCCGAGGCGAGCCATGCGGCGACGCGTTCCATCACCTGAGTGCCGCAGGAGGCGATCCACGCGAGCGCGAACCCGCATTGCGGGCTTGCCCATGAGACGAGCAACGACGCCAGTCCGGCGATCGTGGCGAATCCCACGAACGGGCTGACCAGCAGGTTCGCCGGCACGGATGCGAGCGGCAGTTCCGGTTCCATGAGGATCTGTATCGGCAGCGTCAACGATTGCGCGGCGACGGTCATCGCCAACGGTTCCGCGACGAACCGCGGCAGCAACGCGCCCAGCCGTTCGCCGATCGGCCCGGAGAACAGCACGATGCCGAGCACGGCGGCGCATGACAGCGCGAATCCGTAGCTGCGGGCCATCGCCGGATCCGCCAGCACTACGCCGATCACCGTCCAGCTCAGCGCGCTCATCGACTGGCCCCGCCGCCCGACGAACATGGCCGCCGCGCCGAACAGGCCCATGACCAGCGCGCGCAATACCGAATCGGACGGGTACATGGTCGCAGCGAGCATCAGATAGGCTGCCGCCACGCAACCGGCGACGAACCGGCGCGGCAGCAGCAGTCTGGCACACAGGCGGCGGACAAGATCGGCAACGAGCAGGAAATGCCCGCCGGACACGGCCATGAGGTGCATGATGCCGGATCGGCGGAACTGGTCCTCGACCATGCCGGCATACGTGTCGTCGACGGTCGACGGCCGGATTGCCCCGGATACGGGACGCGTCGTGTCCTCCGTCGACAGGGCGACGCCGCCGACGACGTTGACGTGGTCCTGTCCGAGCACGCCGAGCGTCAGTCCCGGCACCAGTACGCGACCTTGGTCGGAAAGCCGCTCCGTGACGTCGAAGAACGATTGCCGCATATGCGCGATCGTCCGTGCGATGACGGTCGGTGCGCGGATGACGTCGACCGCGGACCGATCGCTGCCGACGCGTTCGGCGACGATCCACAACGGCCGCTTGCCGAACCGGGCTTCCTGCAACGTACCGCGCACACGGAGGGCCGCCCCGTCGGCGAGCGCCGCGCAATCGCGGCCGGAAGCGAACAGGCGCACCGGCATGACGGACGGCCGGATGACGGTACCGGTCGCCAATGATCGTAGCGCGGCGTCGGTCTGGCAGTCGGCGTCACGAAGGTCGGACACGGTCGCCGGCGTGGAGACGCGCAAGGTCGCGACTACGAAGGATTCGCCGGATTCCCGTACAAGACGGCTGGCGGGATCATGCCATTGCGTCAAGTCCGCCGACAAGGCGGCGATCGCGGACAGCAGCATGGCGATGACCAGTACCGTGATCGTCGGAGCCACGTCATGCAATCCCGTGGCGAATGCTTCCGGCCGAGCGCCTGCGCGAACGCCGTCCGTTCGACGACGTACCGGCCCGTCATGGTCACGCCGTCCGGCACGGCTCGCCACGGTCATGACGCCGATGCCGACCATGGCCGCAACGGCCACGATCAGGGCCAGCCGGTCACTTTCGCCCGTCATGAGCAGCATGAACGTCTGATGGGCGGCCAGACTTGCCATCCATACCATGAGCGCGACGGGAAGCATGCGACGGTCGCAGCTCCCCTGTTCGCGGCTCGCCTGCTCACGAATCCGCAAATCCCGCCGTTCCCGCCAATCCCACCGTTCCCGGTTTCCTTGCCGTGATGTCCGCCACACGCTCATCGCACCGTCACCCCGTCGCGGATCTTGGCAAGTGTTTTCGCGCCGATGCCCTTGACGTCGAGCAGCTGGTCGACGCTGGTGAACCGGCCGATCTGCCTTCGGTGCGCCAGTATGCGTTCGGCCGTGACCGGCCCTATGCCCTTGACGGTCTGCAGTTCCTCCGACGTCGCGGTGTTGAGATCGATTCGCCCATCGTCCGCAGGCGGATTCGTCTCGGCATCATTGTCATCGGCATAGTCGTCATCGCCGCCGCCATCAGTGTCATCGCCGCCGCGATCACCGGTACCATCGTCGGAATCCGCGCCTGATCGCTCACCTCTTCCTTCATCACCGTCAGTACCGTTCGTACCGTCACCGCCCCGGCCGTCGGCACCGGCAATCCCGGACTTGTCAAGCGTCACGGATGTCAACGTGTCGGCGTTCGCCGCGGTCAGTGCGGCATCGTACCGTATCGCCTGCCGCACGAGCATGGTCAGACTGGCGCTGAGCAATATGGTCAGCAGCAGGATCGCGCCGGCCGCATGCGTCGGCGTGAATGCGATCCGCGGCAGGTCGCGTCGCAACCGGTGTTCCTCATGCGCGGTATCCGATTGACGCACGCCGGACAGGTCGCCCAGCGACGACCGCATTCGCATATCGGAGGTACGTGAACCGGCCTGTGCTTCGGACCGGGCGGACGGCGGTGATGCCAGGTCCCGCGTACGGGGCCGCATCACGGCGGCCTGTGCCTCACCACAAGCAGGCGGAGGCGGCGGATGCAGCGCAATACCGCTTCCCCGCGTCCGTGGCTCAGACGGATTCCGACGCTCCAATGCGCCCAACCGCCGCGCGGCCGTCGCCCGGCCGCCGTCGGCCGTCGCCGCGCCGATCGTGCCAATATGCAAGGTGCCCATGCATCCACAGTGAGGGATGCATGGGCACCTTGTCCAGCCGAAACGGGTCATGTGGTCGAACGGTCGGCGGTTGTCCACAACGGGTTATCCACAACCCGTCACGACACCACGACCCTCGCAGGATCCGCAACACCCGCCATGCGTGCGATGGGCGAAATCACTCCGCAGGCACGATGGAGACGATCTTCGGGGCCTTGACGATCACCTTGCGCGGCGTCTTGCCGCCGAGACGGTCGGCGACGGCCTCAAGCGCCATCTTCTCAAGCTCGGCCGGGTCGATGTCCGGCGAGACCTCAAGCTTGGCGCGGATCTTGCCCTTGATCTGCACGACCGCGGTCACCGTGTCCTGGCCGACGTAGCGTTCGTCGGCGACCGGCCACGGCTCATGAGCGAGCGATTCCGCATGGCCAAGTCGGGCCCACAGCTCCTCGCAGATGTGCGGCGCGATCGGCGAGAGCATGAGGATCAGCGGCTCGACGGCGGCGCGCGGCACGGTGCCGAGCGAGGTCAGGTGGTTGTTGAGCACGATGAGCTTGGAGATCGCGGTGTTCGGGCGCATGCCCTCCATCTCCTCGGTCACCTCGGCGATCGTGTTGTTGAGGGCCTTGAGGGTCTTCGCGTCCAGGGCGTCCTCGGAAACGTGCACCTCGCCGGTGTTCTCGTCCACGACGTTGCGCCACAGGCGCTGCAGGAAGCGCATGCCGCCGACCACGTTGCGCGTGTTCCACGGACGGGAGTCGGCCAGCGGGCCCATGCTCATCTCGTACAGGCGGAACGTGTCCGCGCCGTAGTTCTCGTACATGTCGTCCGGCGTGATGATGTTCTTGAGGCTCTTGCCCATCTTGCCGAACTCACGGTTGACGTGCTCGCCGTGCCAGGTGAACGTCGGTTCGCCGTCGGCGCCGGCCGGCCCCTCCTCGACTTCGGCGGCCGGCACGTACTGGCCGCGGTCGTCGGTGTAGGCGAACGCCTGAATCATGCCCTGGTTGAACAACTTGTGGAACGGCTCGGCCGAATCCACGTAGCCGAGGTCGAAGAGCACCTTGTGCCAGAAGCGCGAGTACAGCAGGTGCAGCACGGCGTGCTCGACGCCGCCCACGTACAGGTCCACGCCGCCTTCCGGCCCCGAGTACTTGTTGTGGTTCGGGCCCATCCAGTAGTCGAACTCGTCCTTTTCGACCATGTGGGCCGTGTCGGTCGGGTCGATGTAGCGCATGTAGTACCAGCAGGAGCCTGCCCAGTTCGGCATGGTGTTCGTGTCACGGTAGTACGTCTTCTTGCCATCGCCCAGGTCGAGCTCGACCTTGACCCAGTCCTCGTTGCGGCTCAGCGGCGCCTCCGGGTTGGATTCGGCGTCCATCGGGTCGAAGGTGCGCGGCTGGTAGTCGGGCACGTCCGGCAGGTTGATCGGCAGCGCGGAGTCCGGCAGCAGGTGCGGGGTGCCGTCCTCGCCGTAGACGATCGGGAACGGTTCGCCCCAGTAACGCTGGCGGGAGAACAGCCAGTCGCGCAGACGATAGCTCACGGTGCCCTTGCCGACGCCGGCCTCCTCAAGCCACGCGTTGACCTTGGCGATCGCGTCGTCGACGCGCAGGCCGTTGAGCGAGAGCGCGTCGCCCTTGGCGAACGTCGCATCGACGGCGGAGTTGATGACGATGCCGTCGTGCGAGACGAACGGGGCCTTGCCCTCGTAGTTGGCGAGGTCGTCGCCGGATTCCGGCAGCGGCTGAACGGTGTAGATGACCGGCAGGCCGTACTTCGTCGCGAAGTCGTAGTCGCGCTGGTCGCCGCCCGGCACGGCCATGATCGCGCCGGTGCCGTAGTCCATGAGCACGTAGTCGGCGGTGAACAGCGGGAGCTTCACGCCGGTGATCGGGTTGGTGGCGTACAGGCCGGTGAACAGGCCGGTCTTCTCGCCGGCTTCCTCGACGCGGTCCTTCGCGGTCTTCGATTCGGCGGCCAGACGGTACGCCTTGACGCCTTCGGCCGGGGTCGCGTAGCCGCCCTTCCAGGATTCCGGGATGTCGGCCGGCCACTCGGCGGGCACGTAGTGCAGCAGGTCGTGCTCCGGGGAGACGACGGCGAACGTGGTGCCGAACAGGGTGTCGGGACGGGTGGTGTAGATCTCCATGTCCTTGTCGCCCTCGGCGGTGGCGACGGTGAAGTGCACGGACGCGCCGTGGCTCTCGCCGATCCAGTTGCGCTGCATGAGCTTGACCTTTTCCGGCCAGTCGATGCCGTCGAGGTCCTCGATCAGGCGGTGGCCGTACGCGGTGATGCGCATGGACCACTGACGCAGCTCGCGCTGGAACACCGGGAAGTTGCCGCGCTCGGACTTGCCTTCGGCGGTGACTTCCTCGTTGGCGAGCACGGTGCCCAGACCCGGGCACCAGTTGACCGGGGACTTGGAGATGTAGGCGAGACGGAAGTCGTTGAGGATGTCCTGCTGTTCGGCTTCGCTCAGATCGCCCCACGCGACCCCGTCGGATTCGTGGCCCGGAATGGCCTTCTCGCCGTTCTCGAACTTGGCGACGAGCTCGCTGATCGGACGGGCGGAACCCTGCGAGCCGCTCGGGTTCTTGGCGTCCGCGTCGTACCACGCGTCGTAGATGCGCGAGAAGATCCACTGCGTCCAGCGCACGTAGCCGGGGTCGATGGTCGCGAACGAGCGGCGGTTATCGAAAGACAGTCCCATGCGGTGCAGCTGGCGGCGCATATTGGCGATGTTCTGCTCGGTGGTGATGCGCGGGTGCTGGCCGGTCTGCACGGCGTACTGCTCGGCCGGCAGGCCGAAGGCGTCGTAGCCCATGGCATGCAGCACGTTCTCGCCCTTCATGCGGTGGTAGCGCGAGACCACGTCGGTGGCGAGGTAGCCGAGCGGGTGGCCGACGTGCAGGCCCTTGCCGGACGGGTACGGGAACATGTCCATCGCGAAGAAGGCCGGGCGGCCGTCCGCGTTGCGGCCCTTGCCGTCCTTGAGATCGCCGTTGACGTTGGCGGCCCAGAAGGTGCCTTCGTCGTCCCACTTCTTCTGCCACTTGGTTTCGATGTCCTGGGCGAGCGTCGCGTTGTAGCGGAACGACGGCTCGGCGGGGACTTCGGCCGCCTGAGCGGCGGTGTTCTTCTCATTAGCCATACGGTGCATTATTGCCATGCAACTGGACACTTGCGCGGTTTTCCGCGCTTTCCGGTCAACCCGTGATATGGGCGATATCCCGCGGCGAGGGAGCCTCCCGCGGCCGATACCCGAGCGGGGCGAGATCGGCGTCGACGAACCGTTGCCACGACCCGTCGTCGATCATGTCGCGCAATGCGTCTGCGATCCGTTCGGCGAGCTCGTCGCGGTCGTGCCGCACGGCGATGCCGTACCGCAGCGCGCCGTCCGAACCGTCGCCGTCGAGGGGTCCCGTCGAACCGTCGCCGTCCATCAGGCCATCGACGATGCGGTATCCGCCACGTCGGTCGAGCATCAGCCCGGGCAACGTCGCGTCGTCTCCGGCGATCGCGTCGACGGAACCGGCCATCAGCGCGGTCATGCACTGTCCGTACGTGTCGTACGCGCGCGTCGCCGCGCCGTCACGGTTCCCGATCATCGTCTGCACGGCCGTGCCGTTCACCGTGCAGACGGTCATGCGCGCGGACGGATCGGCATCGTCGTGCGTCAGCAGCGCGGGCCGCGTTTCGAGATACGGCCCGGCGAACGTCACCCCGCGCGAAGCCTCGTCGGTCATCGCATACCCGGCGACCACCATGTCGACGTCGCCGTCGTTCAGTGCCGCGGCGCGTTCGTTCGGTTTGAGCGGCACGAAGACGATCTGCTTGTCCGCGTAGCCGAGCGCGTTGGCCACATACGAGGCCACGTCGATGTCGAATCCGGAGTACGCGCCGTCATGCCGGTCCCCCAGGCCGGGCAGGTCGTCGGCGACGCCGATCGCGACCGTCGGCCCCTGCGGCAGTCCGGACGCGCCGGCGGTCGCGCCGACCGTCCCGGAAGCGCCCGATGACGAAGCGGCCGCGGATGTCGAAGACGGATCCGCGCCGCATCCGGCCAGCGGCGACGCGAGCAGCGCGACGGCGCACGCCGCAGCGGCCGCACGGCGAAGGCCGGTCACTTGAACATGCGCGAACGGGTGAGGAACCATGTCACCACGGCGGACAACGCGGCCGAGATCAGGATGATGGCGGCGAAGCCCCACGGCTTGTCGCTCAGCGGCATGCCGAGCATGCCTTCCTGGAAGTTCATGCCGTACATGGAGAAGATGAGCGTGGGCACCGACAGGGTGATCGAGATGATCGTGAAGATGCGCATCACGTTGTTCAGGTTGTTGGACACGATCGAGGCGAACGCGTCGGTCATGTTCGCAAGAACGCCGCTGTAGATGTTCGCCATCTCGATGGCCTGCTTGTTTTCGGTGATGACGTCGTCGAGCAGGTCCTCGTCGTCCGGGTATTTCTTGATGCGGCTCAGCGTGGTGAGCTTCTCCATCACGATTTCGTTCGATTTGAGCGACGTGGTGAAGTAGACCAAGGTCTTGCTCAGTTCCATGAGCATCACGATCTCGCGGTTCTGCATGGAATGGCGCAGCTTCAGTTCGAGCTTGTCGCTTTCGCGGTCGATGATGCGCAGGTAGCGCAGGTACATGGTCGCGTTGCGGTACAGGATCTGCAGGATGAACCGCGAGCGCATGAACGTGTTGAATCCGCGGATCGTGCCTTCCATGAACGGGTGGAGCACGGGCGTGTCCTGCATGCAGACGGTGATGATGAGGTTCTGCGTGACGATGATCGACAACGGGATGGTCTCGTACCAGTCGCGTCCGCCGCGTTCCTCGACGGTGGGGATGTCGACGATGACCATCGTGTAGTCGTCCTCGACGTCGACGCGCGAGCGTTCCTCGTCATCCAGGGGGGCGCGCAGGTCGGCCAGGTCGATGCCGGTTTCCTGGGCGATGGTGGCGAGTTCCACGTCGGTCGGTTCGCTCAGCGATATCCATGAACCGTTTTCGGGTTTCTGTATCTGCTCCACTTGGCCGTTGATGGTGCTGAAGATTCTCAACATGTCTCGTTCACCTGCCTCTCACCGCACATCGCGCCTTATGGGCGCCGAACAAACCGTGTCAAGGATAGTCCCTACGGTGCGACAGCGCTACCGCAGCCATTCGGGCCCGTTTTCCCAGTCGACGTGGCGGGCGATGGGGGCCGATTCGTTGAATGCCTCGAGCTGCCAGACGGGCCGGCCGGTCGCGACGCCGTTCATGTCGCGCAGGATCGACAGCCGGCTCCAGAACGCGTTGCGGATGCGTCCGAGGTTGTCGAGCGAGTTGACCTGCATGCCGATCAGCGTTTCGATCGTGGCGGCGATCCATGAGCCGTGGCCGACGACCATCAGCGTGGTCGGCTCGTCGGCGTACCGGTGGTCGTCGATGATGGCGCGCATCGCTTCGGCGCCGCGTCGTCCGGTCGCCTCGCGGCTTTCGACGCCGTAGGCGAGTTCGCCGCCTTCGTGCCGCCGCCATGAGGCGTACGCGTCCTCGTCGATGGCGCGGATCTGGTCGCGGGTCAGGCCTTCCCACTGGCCGAAGCTGCGTTCGCGCAGACGCGGGTCGACTTCGACCGTCAGTCCCAGCAGGTCGGCGAAGGCGTGCGCGGTCTGCTGCGCGCGAAACAGGTCGGAGGAGATGACGGCCATGCGACGGCGTGCGGCGGACGCGTTGCGGTATTCGTCGATGTCGCTGCGTTCGGCGGCGTCGGGTCCGGGCTGCGCGAGACGGTCGGGTTCGCGTGCGACGACGCCGATTTTCGCCCAGTAGTAGCATTGCGCGAGCGTGAGTCCGGCCATGTCGGCCTGCCATTGGCCGACGATGTCGAGCGGCACGTCGATCTGGCCCTGCAGCCGTCCTGCCTGATTGTATGCGGTCCGTCCGTGCCGCAGCATCACCACTTCGTCGATCATCGTCCGCTCCCGTCGTCTTCGGCACGTTCCTCCGCCATCATATCGGCAGGCTGGCATCTTGCGTCCCGCTCCCCTGCCGGACGGTCCGCGGACTATAGTGCTGGGTAGGAAACCCGATGGGAGGCGGCTCATGGATCTGCTCGTGGTGACCGGCAGCATGCCGTTGGCGTCCGCATTGGAGCGGTCATTGGAGACGGCCGGCCATCAGGTCACGGTCGCCACGTCCGTCGGCCAGTTGGACGATCTGTTCAAGGATTATCCGATGCTGCCGTTCGACGCCGTGATCGTGGATGATCTCGCCGGCGAGAACATGGTCGAGCGCTTGGCGCACAGGCTGGACGACGCGCGGCGCAGCGGCGAGGATCTCGGCGTGCGGCCGCGGATCGCGTTGCTGTCGACGCCGTCGGCGAAGCCGGCCGAAGCCAACGGAACCAATGTCGATGGATCCAACGATGCCGGCCCGTCGACGTTGGTTCCGGACGTCACGGTGGTCAAGCCGTTCGGCGACGCCGAACTGCTGTCCTACATATCCCTGCTGCAGCGTGGCGCGCGACACGAAGGCACGGCGACGGCCGACGATCCCGTTCTGCTGATCCACGGCGATCTGACGCTCGACACGCACGCCCAGCGCGCCTATTATCGCGGCACGGACCGTCCGATCGCGCTGTCGCCGCGCGAGTATTCGGCGTTGGAGGCGCTGGTGCGCGCGAACGGCGAGTTCCTGAGCTTCGATGACCTGTCCCGGATCGTGTTCGGCGACGGCGCGGGATTCGCCGACCAGCGCACGGTGATGGATACGACGCTGTATTCGCTGACGCGCAAGCTGCGTCGGCTTGGATTCTTCATCACCCAGCATGGTCACCAGTACCGAATCCGTTGACGGATGACGGGAGATCGAGAGCCGGTCATGGTCATGCATGTGGAGCATGGGTTCGGTCCTGTATGGAATGCCGAATCCCGGGTGTTGGTGCTCGGTTCGATGCCGAGCCCGAAATCGCGTGAGGCGGGGTTCTATTACATGCATCCGCGCAACCGGTTCTGGCCGGTGATGGCGGCGCTGTTCGCGAATCCCGCCGATCCGTCCGATGTTCCCGGCGACTCCCCCGTCTCCCGTGCGGCGTTCGCGTTGCGTCATCACGTCGCGTTGTGGGACGTGATCGCCTCGTGCGACATCGTCGGCGCGTCCGACGCGTCCATCCGCAACGCGGTGCCGAACGACATCGCGCCGATCCTGCGCGGTTCCGAGGTCGGCCTCGTCGTCGTCACCGGCGCGAAGGCAGGTCAGCTGTATCGTCGTCTCATCACGCCGACGCTCGACGCGGCCGGCATCGGCGTGCCGATGATTCAGCTGCCGTCCACCAGTCCGGCGAACGCGGCCATGCGGCTGGACGATCTCGTCGTGGCGTACGGCGACGCGTTCCGGCAGGCCGGCGTGCCGGTCAACGTCTGACCGGGCAGGATCACCGACCGCGTCGTTCATCGGCGAGCGGCACGACGGAGGCCGGATATGCGAAGGCGCCGTCTCCCCGCGGGGAAGACGGCGCCTCTGTCGAACTGCGGTGGCACCGGATTGCGATACCGGACCACGACGAAACGTCAGTCCTTTTCGATGGTCTTGCCGGCGGTGGCGCCGGAGGACAGGTCCTGGATCTCGGTGACTTCGAGCACCGGGATGACGGCCGGCTTCTTGGTGCCCTTCTCCTCGGCGACCTTGACCTGGGCCTCGTAGATCGCGTCGTCGGAGTGCAGGGTCACGGTGCCGCGGAAGCGGTAGCCCTTCTTCTCGGCGAGGTTCGCGAACGCGATGACCAGCGGGGAGCCGTTCTTGAGGTTCTCGTAGGCCTGGCCGGAGGTGCGCTCGTGGTAGGCGATGTGGTTGTCGTCGAGCACGAACAGGCTCATCTTCGGGCCGAGGTCGAGCTGGCCGTCCTTGTCGACGGTGGAGATCCAGCCCAGATTGTTTTCGATGAACGTCTTCATCTCTGCGGTGAGCGTTGCCATAATGGCCATCCTTTCATGATGCGTCTTGCGTATGCGTCGTCTTTCAGATTACGCCACGCGGCGCCCGTTCGCCGCCCGTTTCGGCTGTGAGTAATCTCACGGGGTCCGTGGCGGGCATCCGCGCCGCTAGGATGGAGACGACGACGGCCGCGGGCCGCATATTTGCGAGGGAGATCCTATGGACATCATCGAGGCGATGGGCGCCCGCCATGCGGTGCGCGACTACACCGACGAGCCGATCGACGACGACGCGCTGGACGCGTTGCGCGAGGCGGTCGCGCAGGCCAATGCGGACGGCGGCCTCGACATCCAGCTCGTGCACGACGATACGGACGCGTTGGGCGGATGCCCGACGCATTACGGACGGTTCAGGAACGTGCGGTATTGCATCGCGCTGATCGGCCGGGACGGCGACGATCCGGACGCGTTGGACGAGAAGGTCGGTTACTGGGGCGAACGTCTGGCGTTGGAGGCGGTGCGGCTCGGATTGGATACCGGCTGGGTCGTGCTGCATGAGACCGGCGACCATGAGGGACGCTGGACGATCGGCGAGGGCGAGCGCATGCCGGCCGCGATCGCGGTGGGCCATGGCGCGCGTGCGGGACGCCCGCATCGCAGCAAGCCGGTCGAGGAACTGGGCGCACTCGAATCCGGTGCGTTCGAGGATGCGCCGGATTGGTTCGTGCATGGTCTTGAGGCGGTGCAGCTGGCGCCGAGCGCGCTGGGCAAGCAACCGTTTCGATTCACGTTGCTGGACGACGGCCGTACCGTGCGCGCCGAGGCGCTGGACGGCGTGCAGGCGCATATCTGCCTGGGCGTCGCCAGGCTGCATTTCGAACTGGGGGCCGGCGGCGACCGGTTCGCATGGGCGTAGGCCCCTATCGTCGTGTCGGGTTGCGGTCGTTTGCCGGCTTACGACGGCCGCAACCCGCCGGAAGCGCCGCGGGACGGGTCTCGACGGGTCTTGTCGGCGACGGAATACGAAAAACCCGGAACCGTTGATATTCCAACGATTCCGGGTTATCTGTGGAGCTAAGGGGATTCGAACCCCTGACCCTCTCCATGCCATGGAGATGCGCTACCAGCTGCGCCATAGCCCCAAATATTCGGTTATCGGTTCATTGCCGAACCTGTGACAGCATACGACGAACATCACGCACCCGCAAACCGTGGCGTGTCGCGACAGGGCACGTATGCCGGAGCCAACCCGACCAGCATGCCCCCGACCACGAGAAAACCAAGCGGTCGGACGGCAAAGGCCCCTATTCACCTTGTGCCACCCGACCGCTTGGTCGCAGGTCCGTCACTCACTGTCCGCTTGTGGACGACGAGGAATCACCGGACGACGAACCGGAACCGGACGAGGACGAGTCGCCGGACCCGGACGACGAACCGGACGAGCTGCTGCCGGATGATGATCCGTCCGACGAACCGGAACCGGACGAACCGCCGGATGAGGAGTCGGACGAGCCTGCCGATCCCGAAGACGTGCCGCCGGAGCCTTCCGAGCCGGTGGAACCGCTTGTGCCGTTCGAACCGTTCGACGAGGACGAGTCGCCGGACTCAGACGACGAACCGCCGGACGAACTGCCGGATCCGGACGACGAACCGGTGCCGGACGACGAACCGCCGGTCGTACCGTTCGTGGAATCATTGCCGGAACCGCTGCCGCCGGTCGTGCCGTCATTCGTCGTGCCGTTCGCAGTGCCGTCGGTCGTGCCATCATTCGTCGTATCGCCGCCCGTCGTACCGTCCGTGCCGTTCGGCTTCTGCTGATCCGGCACGTCGACGGATGGGCGACTCGGAGTCTGCGTGGTGCCGACCAGGTCACGCACCACCGTATCGGTGCCTTGTCCGCGTGTGACCAGCATGATGATGCCGGCCGTCACGGCGACCGCGATCAGTGCGCTGACCACGGCGACGATGATCGCGACGCGCTTCTGCCGGTCGGCGGATGCCGCGGCGGTCGCCGCTGCGGACAGATGGCCCGCATGACCGGATGCACGCCTTGCCTCACCGCCGCGGGAGGCGGCGTTCCCGGCAGAGCCCTCGACGACACGGCCTTCGGTCGAGGTTCCGGCGACGGGATGCATCACCGTCGTGGCATCGGCGCCGTTCCCGGCAATCCCGCCGATCGCGGCGGAGCTGATGACGCGGGTCGCATCATCGGACGCCCCCGCGGATCGCGTCTCGGCACGCAACGCTCCGGGCGCGATCACTTCGGTCGCGTCATCCGTCGCGGCTTTGGTTCCGTCGCTTCCGTCATCCTTGGACGACGAGCCGACGCCGGTCACGTTCTGCAGTTTCTCACCCGACGCGCTGAGCACGTTCTTGTAGATCTGCGTCGCGACGGCGGACACGATGGAGCCCACGGCCACGCCGATCACGGACCCGGCCATGCCGATTTTCGCCGACAACAGGAACGAGGTGACCGCGGCCAATGCGCCGGCGGCCAGCGACGTTATCGAAATGCCCTTGAAAAAATTCCTCACGCATCGCAACAATAGCGACGATTCATGGCGACTGGCTGAGCCTTGGGTGAAAACAACGTAACCGTCACATGTTCTCGGCACAATCTTCACAAGCCGTTCGAAACCGGCACGGTACGGCGTCGCACCGAATCGGCGACGCCGGTCAGGCGCAGGCCTTCGCTGGCTGGCGAGCGGGAACGAATTCGAAATGGCGGTTGAGCAGGTTGACGATCTGCCCGGTGATGACCGCGGCGACGACCGTGCCGACGCCGAGGCCCTCGATCCGACCGAAGAACGCGAACGAGAGCACCGCGGCGACGATGATCAGCGACACGTCGAAGCACACCTTGATCGTGCCGAACCGCGCCTTGGTCACCATGGAGAACGCGTTCACGACGCCTTCGCCGGGAACCATGATCAGCCCCGGAGCGACTTCCATGCAGATGCCGAGGGCCAGGATCGCGCAACCGAGCAGCAATCCGCACCAGCGCTGCCACCAGGCCACCGGCACGAACCACGTGAGCATGAACATGCCGACGTCGATCATGGCGGAGAACCAGAACGTGACCGCCAGTTGCAGGTATTGGATGACGTGGAAGTCGCGACGCAACAGCACCACTTCAATGAGGACGAAGATCACGTTCACGGCGAAGGTCGTCAGGCCGAAGCTGATATGCGGGAAGCGCAGTGTCGTCACCCATGCGATGCCGGAGATCGGCGACGTGCCGAGGTCGCTCTTCGTGATGAGCGCGATGCCGAACGCCTCGATGGCGATGCCGGCCAGAAAGCAGAGCATCCGCTTGACGAAATATGGCATGCCGTCCTCTTTTCATGTACATTCCATGGATCCGCATGTCACTATAACACAGTTTGGAAAGCGCTTACCATTTAAAAAGTCAAATACTCGGTAAATCAATGTGAAATATACCGCATTTATTGCAAACGCTTACCTTAAGCGGCGCCAAAACCGACTTTTTCGCACTCGTCTTCAGCGCGCGATCGCACGCTCCGAATCACGCAGACACGGCCGCCCCTGCACCACCTCGACCCGAGACGGAGGCACCGCGGCGCCTCCGCGACGCGCCTGTATCTGCTCGTACAGCATGCCGAACGCCCGCTGTCCCATCTCATGGAAATTCTGCGTGTAACTGGAAAGAGCCGGCTGCCACATCGACGCGAAGTTGCGGTTGTCGAAGCCGACGACGCTCACGTCGTCAGGCACGTGTCGACCGCCCTCCCGCAGCCCTTTCATCACGGCGATCGCCGTCTCGTCATTGCCGGCGAACACCGCGGTCACATCGTCGCGCGACGCCAGTTCACGTCCGACGCGCACCGCCACGTCCAGATCATCGTCCGGCACGACGATCGGCTCCGGCACCGCGATCCCCCGCTCTTCAAGCGCATCGCGCCAGCCGTTCGTGCGCGTGTTGTCGGTCGGCCCCTCGCGTCTGCCGACGTGGACAACGGTACGGTGTCCCAGATCGAGCAGGTGCAGCGTCATCCATCGCCCGCCGTCGCGTTCCGCATTGACGACCTGATAGTCGCCGTCGCCGAAGCTGCCGCCGACCACGACCAACGGCAGGTCCTTCGGCATGTGGTTGAGTGCCTCGATGCCGGAACGGTCGTATTCGTAGACGATCGCACCGGCCGGGCGCACGGCCAGGCCCATGCGCACCCGCTGTTCGAGAGACCCCATGTCGGATTCGTCGAGCGAAACGATGTTGAGCAGGAATCCGCGCCTGCGGGCCGCGGCCTCGGCGCCGTGGTTCGTGGCCGACGTGGAGAACGCGTCAGGATTGGCGGCGAACACCACCACCGTATCCATCTCCCGGTTGGACAGCGCGCGGGCGACGACGCTCGGCTCGTAGCCGAGTTGCTTGATCGCCGCGGCGATGCGGTTGCGCTTGTCCTCGGCGACGTTGACCGTGCCGTTGAGATAGCGCGATACGGTGGGCGCGGAGACGCCGGCGAGCGCGGCGACGTCCTTGATGACCGGCCTGGTATGTCCCGTGGTTCTCGCCATCGACGGTTTCCGCCCTTTCTTCCGCCCGCGTTTCATGCGTTACGGTTTCGTTTCGCGCAGGTCACGCCCATGGCGTAACTCATGTCTTCCTTAGTGCCGCAACCCATTGTAACCATTGCGAAACGCCGTCGTCGACGACGACCTCTTGCGTCGGTCCGAGACATGCGCTATTCTGAAACCGGTTTCAGAAATGGAGCCGACAACAGATAAACGCGTACGTCAAACGATGCACGCACTACGAAAGGAAACATCATGTCCATCAAGGATTCCATGCTCCGCGGTCTGGCTCTCTACGGCGCGAACGCGATGGCCCAGCACAGCTTCGCCAACACCAAGGTGCTCAACGACCTCATCAACGACGCCAACGAGACCGCCCGCTGAACCATTCGACTTCGACGGAGACCCGAGGAACGACCCACATGACGACAACGGTCGAACGCCTCGCTTCGCTTACTCCGCGGTCATGATCGCAAACCGTCCATGACCACCATGCGGCATCGAAAGATCCCGCACACCATAACCGAAGATCCGATAACAGAACATACCCGGACAACGGCGTCCACCCATATATCGTTCTTTTCCGCAAAGCCCCGATCAATAGGACATCGCCGACCCCGCCCGTCACCTCTGCCACGTAATGCAACGAGTCTTCCACTCTTGACAAGAGTCGCTCAATCCGAAAAACGTTACAAATCGACTCTCAAAATAGAGAAAAACGTGACAACATAAGGATCGACAATGCTTGAGCGCAAGGCATGGCACGTTCTCGAAGCATGGAAGAGCAACCGCGACCACAAGGCGCTGATACTGACCGGAGCACGCCAGATCGGCAAGACCACCCTGGTCCGAGAGTTCGCCAAACGGCATTACACGCATTTCGCCGAACTCAATTTCCTGACCGACGTTCACGCCGGCGACATCTTCGCGGGGCCGCTGGATGCCGAGACCATCATCGCCAATCTGACCGCCTACCTGCGTACGCCGTTGGAGCCCGGCAATACTCTTGTCCTGCTTGATGAGATACAGGAATGCCCTCGGGCGCGCACCGCGATCAAGTTCCTCGTCGAGGACGGGCGGTTCGACTACGTCGAAACGGGATCACTGCTCGGCGTTCGGGTCAGGGACGTCCCGTCCTATCCGGTCGGGTTCGAGGAGCGGCATCGGATGTTCCCCATGGATTTCGAGGAGTTCTGCCGGGCGAACGGGGTGCAGGACAGCACCTTCGACATGTTGCGCGAACATTTCGCGGCACGGCGTCCGGTCAGCGACGCCGTACACCGCACCATGAGCCGACTATTCCAGGCGTATATGGTCGTCGGAGGCATGCCGGATGCCGTGCAGCGCTATGTGGACACGCATGACATCGCACAGGTCGTTGCCCTGCAGCGCGATCTGCTCAACCTGTATCGTCTGGACATCGCCAAATACGCGGAGAAGACCGACCGATCAAAAATCAGGGCGATCTTCGACGCGATCCCCTCCCAACTGGACGATCACAACCGACGATTCATTCTGGCCGGAATCGACAAGAACGCCCGTCAGAGCCGATACGCCAACAGTTTCATGTGGCTGGCCGACGCCGGCGTGGCGCTGCCGTGCTACAACGTGCAGTCGCCGACCGCGCCGCTTACGGCCAACGAGAAAAGGAACCTGTTCAAGCTGTTCATGGGCGACACCGGTCTGCTGTGCGCGGCGACGATGGACAATGCGCAGTTCGCCTTGCTGCAGGGCGATCTCGAAACGAACATGGGCAGCATCACCGAAAGCATCGTGTCACAGGAGCTGACCACACAGGGTTTCGTTCCGCACTATTTCGATTCGAAACAGTATGGCGCGGTCGATTTTCTCGTGCAGTCGGGAACGCGCGTGATTCCCGTGGAGGTCAAGTCAGGCAACGACTGGACGAAACACAAGGCACTCGACAACGTGCTGCAGGTAAGAGAATGGGGGCTCGACGAGGCATATGTCCTATGCAAAGGCAACATCGCAGAGGACGGCCCGATCACCTATCTGCCGTTGTACATGACCATGTTCCTGCAGCCGGAACGTCTTCCCGAATCCATGCCGTTCACGGTGGATCTGAGCGCCTTGCCATAAGAAGACCGACCCAGGAACGAACGGTCCGGCAGTCCTCAGAACGCGAAACGGTCCCGCCATGCGTATCACACATGACGGGACCGTTCGTTCGTTGCGGCTCGCGCGTCACCTCGCCCGTTCGCCGTTGACGACGATGTCCGGTTCGGCGTAGGTCGTGCAGCCGTCGAGCAGCACGGCGGGGCGTTCGTCGGGACGGATCGACCGCAGCCGCACCCGCGCAAGGTCGAGGCCGTGCACGTTGCGCAGGTCCATGAACGCGGTGCGCGACCAGTCCGGCCAGTAGTTCTCGCTGGACTTGACGTCCGGCTCGACGAGCTTGTCGACCAGCCGCGGATAGTCGTTCAGCGGCGGAATGTCAGACGTCTTCACTCCCCCGATGAACGTGTACCGCAGCCCGTCGATCGTCACGTCCTCGATCGGATGCCCGTCCGCTGCGTCGAAGCGGATGCCGGCGAACTTCGGTTCGCCCATCACGTCGTCGGTGAAGCGACGGTGCACGTTCGCCATCTCCTCGCTGTCGGTCGCGGTGACGTTGCTGATCGAGATCCGCGCCATCGTGCCGATCTCGGGCATGTGGTCCAGTTCGACCGACGTGCCGTAGTCGTCGAGTTCGAAACGGTTGTTGAGCACGGCGAAGATCGGGCGGGTCACGTCGCGCATGACGATGTCGCTGATCGAGATGTCGCTGATCGCGCCGCCTTCGGTGCATTCGAGCTTGATGCCCTCGCGCCAGACATGATCGAGCGTGCAGTTCGAGATCGTCACGTCGTAGATGTCGCCGATGGATTTGAGTCCGATGCGGATGCCCGCGCACACGCCGGAGAACTCGCAGTTGGTGACGTGGATGTCATGCACCGGGTAGTCCTTGCTGCTGGACTGCAGGCAGAAGTTGTCGTCGGTGCCGCGCACGTAGCAGTCGGAGACGAACACGTGCGCGCTGCCGTCGAAGTCAAGGCCGTCGCCGTTGTAGCGCTTGTCGTTCTTGATGTCGAGGCCGCGGATCCAGATGTATTCGCTGTCGAGGAACGCGGTCGTCCATGCGGCGGATTCGTAGAGGCGCAGGTTTTCGACGTGCACGTTATGGCAGCGCAGCATGCGGATCATCATCGGCCGGTAGATGGAGCCCTCGTTCGGGAAGGCGGTCGCGTTGCCGTCGATCGTGCCGCGGCCGACGAGCGCGAAGTCGTGCGCGTCTTCGGCATAGATGAAGCACCGGTCGAGCGCGGTCTCGTTGCGGTAGCGGTTGCGGTGCACGTCGGCAGCGTAGTCGTTGATGTCCGGGCTGGCGAGCAGGGTCGCCGATTCGGTGATCTCCAGCGTGACGTTCGACTTGAGCCTGATGATGCCGGCGAGGAACGTGCCGCCGGCGAGGACGACGCGGCCGCCGCCGTTCGCCGCGGCCCGGTCGATCGCGGCCTGGATCGCCGGGCCGTCGTTGGTCATGCCGTCGGCGACGGCTCCGAAATCACGGACGTTGTAGATATGTTGGGTATTGATCGTCATGGTCCGATCCTTTGCGATGTGTCGTAGGCGCCGTGCGGCCGGATCATCGCCGGGAGCATGATCCGCACCACATCGGCAAACGTTTTTCAGTACAGGAAGCATGGAACGGCGGCCCGCCCCATGCGTGGGACGGGCCGCCGAACCGCATCACTTGATGCGCTTGATGCCGAAGATCGAGATCGCGGCGAGGGTGAGCACGATGAAGCCCATCGGGAACAGGCCCGCGTAGCCGAACGCCTTGAGCACGGCGAACGCGAGCAGCGGGGCAAGCAGCTGGCCGACGGTGCCGGCCGCGTTGAGGAACGCGAGATCCTTGGCGGCCGTTTCGTTGTTCGGCAGCACGGAGGTCATGAGCGCCTGGTCGAGGGAGATGAAGATGCCGCCGCCGAGGCCGGAGAACGCGACGTAGATCGTGTACATGAGCGGGTTCGGGATGAAGAACGGCAGCCAGCACGGGATGCCGACCGCGAACACGGCGAGTGCGCACGGGATCTTGATGGTCTTGAAGAAGTCGGCGAGCGGGCCGGCGATGGCGGCGGAGACGACGGCGAGGATGAGGTTGAGCAGGGCCATGAAGCTCATCCACCTCGCGGCGTCCGCGTCGGACTGGTGCATGTAGTCGGTCAGCGTGAACAGACGGTAGGTGCCGATGCCGCCGGGCATCATGAACATGAAGCGGGCGAATGCGGCGAACCAGTAGTCGCGGCCGGCGTGCATCGGAGGCAGGAAGTCCTTGAACTGGGAGACGTCGAACTTGCCGCGCGGCTTGTCGAGGTTGGACGGCTCCCTGCACACGACGACGGCGATGAACAGCAGGATGTCGGAGATGACGAGCAGCACGAACACGCCGGTCGGCACGTTGGTGATGAACAGCGAGCCGAGCGACTGGGCGCCGTTGAGGCCGATCTGGGTGGCGACGCCGAAGATGGCGGATGCCGAGCCGCGGTACTTGACCGGGATCAGGTCGGGCATCCACGCCATGCCGGCGGACATGATCGCGTTGTAGCAGACCACGTAGAAGAACCAGGCGAGCATGACGACGACGATGTTGGAACTCAGCGCGAAGACGAGCAGACCGATGGTGCCGAAGATCGCGCCGAGGATGATCCACGGCGAGCGGCCTCCCCAGCGGGTGCGGGTCATGTCGGACAGGGCGCCGAAGATGACGCCGGCGAAGATCGCGATGAACATGGCGATCGTGGTGCTCTGGGCGAGCAGGTCGGCCTTCTGGTCGGGGGCCACGGCGGCGAGCTTCGCCGGCAGCAGCGCGGCGGAGATGCCGAAGAACGGCGCATACCAGCCGATGGTGGCGAAGAACTGCGCCATCGACGGGCGCCAGGGGAATTTGCCCGTGTCTTTCGGGCCTTGGACGGCGGCTTGCGTCGCATCCATCGTGTCGCTTATTGCAGAGCTCATCAGTCCGCTCCTTTGCTGTACGGATTGTTCGGTCGTTGTTGACGCCCATCTCCCGGTTCCGCCATCGGCTTTCCGGTCGATGCCATGCACTTATCGAATCATCTCGGTAAGCGCTTTCCAGTTGATGAATATACAAGATTGTGCAACTAGTTGCAAATCGGCGTTTCGCAGTGCTTGCCAAAGCTCGCCTCTCTCCTCCCCCGATCTTCCGACACTTCGGCGATACGCTTGCAAACACCTCGACCATCGGCCATAATCGCAACATGGCGAGCCCGCACCGCGCGGCATCACCGATCGCCGCACAACCATCCGACATCGGCCAACGTCAAGCGGCATCCGCACAGGCACCGGTAATCATCACCGCATCGGCGAGGAAAGCGATATCCAATGACACAGTCCACGTCCCCATCGACCACGTCCGGCCCGCGCGCCAGCGGCGGCGCGACGATGAAGGACGTCGCCCGGCTCGCCGGCGTATCCGTCTCCACCGCGTCACGCGCGCTGGCCGGCAATCCCCGCATCGGCGAGCGCACCCGTGTCCGCGTGGAACAGGCCGCGCTCGAACTCCATTACGTGGTCAACGGCCTCGCTCAGTCGATGATGGGCGTGGGCACGAAAACCCTGGCGTTCATGACCACCGCGTTCCTCGCCGAGCCGTTTGCCCGCATCGCGCAGGGCGTCGATCTGGTCGCCAAACGGCATGACGCCATGCTGTTGATGAACGCGACGCGCAACGATCCGCAGGCGGCGCAGGACGCGGTGTCCATGCTCGCCCGGCAACGCGCCGCCGGCGTGCTGATGGTCGGCTCGCGCAACATGGACGAGGCCTGCCTTCAGCGTTTCACCCACTACCGGGACACGCTCGCCGCGGTACAGGCGACGCTGGTGCTATGTGGCAGTCCCCGCATGCCAGGACTGGACGACGCACCTTCCGTCTCCTATGATCAACGGCACGGCGTCGTTCTGGCCACACGTGCGCTGCTGGACGCCGGTCACCGGCGCATCGCGTTTCTGGGCCATGATGATCGCACCAGCGCCCATGAACGCTTCCTCGGGTTCCGGGACGCGATGCTCGATCGGGGATTCATGACAGATGCCGACGATCCGCTGGTGATCCATTCCGCCAACGTCAGCGACGAGCTCGATCCGGCCATCCGCGCGTTGCTGTCGCAAGACACAGGCCATAGGCCGACCGCGATCGTCTGCGTCACCGACTTCGCCGCATACCGCGTGTACCGGATCGCCCGGGAGCTCGGACTGCGGCTGCCCGATGACCTGTCCGTCACCGGATTCGACGACCTGTCCACCGACGACACCGTCACGCCGCCATTGAGCAGTGTCTGCGTGCCGTACGAGCAGGTCGGCGACTATGCCGCCCGGCTCGCGTTGCGCCTGCCCGTCGAACTTGGCGACCACCCGGTCTTCCCGGTCACGTTCACCGCGCGCGACTCGATCGTGCCTCCTCACGCATGATCGCTCTGTTCTGACCGTATCAGCCCGATGGTGCCGTCTGGCCACGCCGATCCGACTACTCATCCCCGACCACGCCGGTCCGACCATGTTGGTGTGATCGCACTGATCCGATTACACCAGCGCGATCACACCGTCACGCATGCCCCGTCGTACGTATGCCGGCCGTAACTCAACAACAGACATGCGTTCCTGTCGAGTTATGGTCGTTGCGGCGTCGGACAACGACCATAAGTCAACAATAGGATCGCGATGTTGCCGGGTTACGGTCTCGACTCCCGCGGCAACGACGACGATCGATCAGGACAGGCTTGTGCCTGTGGACGCAGCCGTGACGAGCCGCAGTTCGGCTCCGACGTTCTCGTACACTCCGCGGCTGATGGCCCAGCTGACGACCTCGTCCGCGAACCGCACCGGATCCTCGAGGAACAGGAAGTGGCCGTGGCCGCCGGACCAGATCGACACGTCCCTGGTGCCGGCGGTGCGCTCGAAATCGGCGCGGGCGGGCGTCGTGTAGATGCCGAGCGTGGGCTTGGTGCGGCGCTTCATCATCGCGATCGCCGGGTCCCAGTTGCCGAACGATTCCGGATCCATGTATTCGGACTGGTAGTAGTCGGCGAGCGCACGAGGATCAGCACGGCGGATGTCGGCGACGACGGCTTCGCGCATGCGCTGTGGGGTGTATGCGGAGAACGCGCCTTGGATGAACGATTCGATCGTGTCACAGGCGTCGTCGCGCAACGCCTTGAGCATGACCGGCTGGCCCGCGACCTCGTCGGCCTTCGCGCCGAGCGCCGGATCGATCACCACTTCGCCGGCGACGAGTTCGGGATGATGCACGTGCACGTGCAGCGTGAGCTGGCCTCCCATCGAATGCCCGATGAGCAGCGCCCGCTTGCCCGCCGGCACGTTGCGGCGGATGAAGTCGGCCAGGTCCTCGCCCGCGGCCGGGATCGTGAACGGCGCGTCCGGTCCGGCAGGGTTGTCGTCGCGCCGGGTGCCATGACCGGGCAGTTCATATGGCAGGACGGTCCAGTCGTCCGGCCACGATACGAAATCCCATACGCGCGGAGAGCCAGCCCATCCGTGGACCGGGATCACGTACATCTGTTGAACGCTCATGTTTTCGCCGTTCGCCTTTCACGAGGGATGTTTCCGTGCGCCGGGCCGCCATGGCCCGGAACGCGCGGATACGGAACGCTTGGTACATCCGCTATCCTACCCCATTGGAAAGCGTTTTCCAATCTTGTGTCCGGAAGATGCCGCGCGACGGGCGTTCCGCGGAACCGTCGCCGTCCCGGCCACGCGCTCCTCCTCCCGTCGGATGACGTTCCCGCGGATGTCCGCGATCGCGGTCATCCCCGCGCACGAGCGCGATCGGACGTCCGATCGTCTACAGTGGCAGAAAGACGCCGGACGTCCCAGGATGACGGGAGACCCCGGCGCACACGAGAGACGAGGGAAACACCATGGGATATATCCTGTATTTCAGCCGGCCGTTCATGCTGGCGGTCGCGCTGTGGCCGTTCGTGTCGGCCGTGCTCACGGTGCCGGTGCTGGCTCTGCTGTATCACCGCTACAACCGCATCCGTTTTTCGCAGGCGCTCGTCGCGTACGGCACGGTGCTGTACGCGATCGGCCTGCTGTGCTTCACGCTGTACCCGATGCCGGAGGATCCGGTCGCCTACTGCGCCGCGCATCATCTGGCGCCGCAGCTCAACCCGCTGCAGTTCGTCGGCGACATCCGCACCGACGGCCTGGCCGCGATCATGCAGCTCGCCCTGAACGTCGTGTTCTTCCTGCCGCTCGGCTTCATCATGGGTCGCGTGTTCCGCTGGCCTCTCGCCGCGGCGATCCCGGTCGGCTTCGCGACGAGCCTGATGATCGAAACACTGCAATTGACCGGATTCCTCGGCTTCTACCCGTGCTCGTACCGGCTGTTCGACGTGGACGATCTCATCACGAACACGCTGGGCGCCGTGCTCGGCTACGCCGCGGCGAAACTGTTCGACCGGCTCGTGCCGCCGCGCGCGAACGATCTGACGACGGTGACGCAGCCGGGATTCCTACGCCGCTGCATCACGTACGCGATCGATCTGACGGTGGTCACGGCCGTGGCGATGCCGACGACCATGCTCGCCACGGTGCTGTACGACATGTTCGTGGTGCGCGACATCGCGATATGGCAGTCGATTCCGGCCGTCGGCCACGTGTTCGGCAACGACGTCACGTTCTCCGACATCGCGACGCTGGGCGCGCTGCTCGTCTTCGAACTGCTCGTGCCGTGGATGCGCGGCGGACGCACGCTCGGCGGCGGGTTCACGCACATGACCTGCGAGACGCGGCCACGGTCCGGCTGGCGGCGAATGCTGTTCTACGCGGCACGCACCGCGGTGTTCGCGATCGTCGTGTTCGCACGCCTGATCCCGTTGTCCGGCCTGTTCACGTTCGTGCTGCTGATCTTCTACTGGGTCAAGAAGCAGATGCCCTACGACCTGCTGCCGGCGGACGTTCAATCATCGACGTCGAACATGGCAACCATATAGATCGGCAGGTATGTCACCCGTCCTACGATCTCAACGTTCGTTTCCGCCAGCACGTATGCCTCGTCTATGCCGCAGTTCGGCGAATCCAGCGCATGATCGAGCGACGCATGGGTCCGATATGACGATCCGGATTTGATCTCGAACACCAGCACTCGCCCGTCGGCCGTTTCGGTTACGAAATCAAGTTCCCCCATACGTTTGCTGGCGCAGTAGTATGTGGTGAATCCATGCGAGTTGAGTTCCTGCGCCACCGCGTTCTCATACACGCCGCCGACATTCATGTTGGTTTTGCCGTCAAGCAGATCGATGGATGCGCGCTTGATGAACGTACCAGTCAGCAGTCCGACATCGGAATAGAACAGCTTGAACCGACTGTCGTTCTTCGAGATGAGCAACGGATGCCTTGGCTCCGTCGCATTATACGTGGCGATCGCCACGTCCGCATTGATCAGCCATAGGAATTCGTCCGTCACCTGATCGAACCGCTTGACGTTCTCGATCGAGCTGAACTTGAACCGTTTGCTGGTGCCGGTCAGTTCGCTGGGAACAAGGTCGTAGATGTTCTGGATGACCAGCCGGTTCTCCTTAGGCGCATACTTGGCGATGTCCCGTTTGTATACGCGGATGATTTCAGACTGAGACACGCGCACCTGATCGATGGTGCCGTTCTTCAGGAACGCGTTGACCGCATCGGGCATGCCGCCAACCAATAAATAGCGGTGGAACAGCTTCAGCAACCGTTCATGAATGAAATCCGCCACCGGCGTGCGATCGGCGAATGCCTTGCGCGCCATCCGCCATGCTTCTTCCGGCAGACCGTTAGCCCAGCAGAACTCCTCGAAATCCAGCGGGAACATCTCAACCTGTGTGAGATATCCCCCAGGCAACGCGTCCACGCCTTCCAGTTTCACCCCGAGCAGCGAGCCGGACAGAATGAAGTCATACTCGCCCTTGTCGATCAGCAATTTGATGTGCTCCATCACGTTCGGGCATTCCTGAATCTCATCAAGGAATATGGCCGTCTCGTGAGGCACCAGCGGAATGCTGGCGGCCACGGAAATGCGAAGCATCAGATCGTCTGCATCCGTCGCCGCGGCGAACGACGAGCGTGCCGCACTGTCATCGGCAAGATTGATCTCAACTCGGCTGCGGTAATGCGACCGCATGAATTCGCGCACCAGATACGTCTTGCCGATCTGACGAGCGCCCGTGACCAGCAACGCCTGCTTCGACTTGTCCCGTCTCCAGGACTCGAAGCGTTCGTACGCCTTGCGTTTCAATGCCATGTATCAGACGCCTTCCACCCGCGTATCTTATTGGCCTCATACACATACTACGACGGATTGCATTTTTCTACAATTTGACTACACAGTTTTTCGCATTTTTCATAATTTCATATACTCGTTTTTTACACTTTTACCAATTTTCAACAAGCTTATTCCGACACTTTCCAATACTTTCCGCAACATGACGAATTCATGTACGATCGATGCCTCGTCATTCTCGTCATTGGGTTACGGTCGCTTCGGAGACGGAAAAGGCCGTAACTCAATGACGGATTCGTTGTCTTGTTGAGTTACGGCCTGATGTACCGACGAATGATGGCCGATCCGTTGCGTCGTGCGCGGGATCGGCTGTACATACCGGATCGGCTGCGGATCACAGCTGGGATTCGGCGGGCAGGGCCTCGATGGCCTTGCGGGCGGCGACGAGGGCCTCCTCGAGCGGCTCGACCTGCGGATACCAGCGGCGCTCCCATTCCAGGGACAGCGGGCCGGTGTAGCCGCCGTCCTTCAGGAGCTTGCAGCACTCGGCCAGCGGCACGCGGCCGGTGCCCTGCAAGACCGGGGTCTGGTCGCCCGGGAACGCGCAGTCCTTGATCTGCACAAGGCCGCGACCACCGACCAGATACGGCTTCAGGTATTCGAACGTGGTGGCCGGCGCCTCGCCGACGCGCCACGGGTGGGCCAGATCCCAGATGGAACCGGCCTGGTTGCCCGGCGCGATCTTATCGAGGTAATAGTGGATGATCGCGTTGCGCTCGCCGTTGGTGTGGCTGTCGTGCGTTTCGATGAGCGGCTGCACGCCGAGCTTGTCCGCGGTCGGCAGGGCCTTGGCGATGATCTCGGCGCCGCGCTCGGACACGCCGGCGAGGTTCATGCCCTTGGGCAGCACCATGCCGGGCAGACGGTCCGGATCCCAGCTCGGCTCGAGCGGCGCGGTCGGGAAGACGCGGACGAACTTCGCGCCGAGCACGGACGCCATGTGCAGGCAGTGTTCGAGGCTTTCGACCAGTTCGTCCTCGTCGCGGTCGGTGTTGCACACCTGCACGCGCGAGTCGACGCCGAAGATGGTCACGCCGGCCTTCTCGGCAAGTTCGTCGCGCATGGCCTTGAGCTCGTCGTCCGTGGAAGCCATCGTGAACTTCATCTCGTCACCGACGGCGACTTCGATCCGCTTGACGCCGGTCGCCACAAACGTATGAGCGAGTTCGTCCATCGTGTCGTACGGCGCGCCGAGGGTCGACGCGGCCAGTTCCCATGTCATGATTCATGTTCCTTTCAGTGTTGTTCCTGGTAGTCGAAGTATTGGAAGTCGGCGTGCGACCGCTTGGCGTCCATGTCCTGGGCGCACAGGCCGACCATGCCGCCGGTGAACGCGCAGCCCTTGATCGTGCGCTCGACGTAGTCGTCGCTGATGTGGTCGGCCGGCTGGGCGCCGCCGATCGCATGCCATACGGCGTTGTCGGCGTACATGTTCGGTCCCTGCGCGAAGCGGAAGTGCGCCTTATCGCGCCGCACCTCCACGCGGATGCGCACCGGGCCATCCTCAAGCGTGATCGCCTCGGAACCGTATTCGAGATCCTCGTGATCGCAGCGCAGCACCTGGATGATGCGCCTGTCGGTGCCCTCGGTGTCGAAGGAGACATACGCGTAGATCCAGTTCTGCGTGTCGTAATACAGAATCAGCCCGGCCATCTGCTGATAGTTGGTCGGATCGAAATCGAGCACGGTCTCGGCGTCGAAGTCGTACGCCTCCCAACGCCTGGCGAACAGCACCTGATGATGCTGCGATCGCAGCGACTGGTCACCGTACAGGCGCAGCCAGCCGGGGCGTGCGGTAAGCGAATAGTCCTTCTCCGCATCCAGCGCGCCACGCAGGGTCTTCAGGCTCGGCGGAATGGCCGGATCGGTCACGGACGTGAGCGGCGTGCAAGCCTGCGCGACGCGGTCCACCTCGAATTCGACGCGTTCGGAGCGGTCGGTCCGCTGCACGACGCCCTGCGCGATGGCGGGGGCCGGAACCTTGAGGTCGGGGCTGATCGTGTTGTTGATCAGTCGCGGCCAGCCGTCCTCGGTCCAGTAGATCTTCTGGATCGCGGTTTCGCGGCCGAGCGTGCAGTTGCCGCGCTCGGTCAGGGGACGGCCACAGATCTGCGTGACGTACCATTCGTCGCCGATCTCCAGGAAGCAGCAGTGACCGGACTTCTGCAGCGGGTTGTTCGGCTCGTCACGCGTGGTCATCAGCGGCGTGTACGGGCTGTCCTCAAACGGGCCTTCGAGCGAACGGGCGCGGGCCACGGTGGCGGCGTGCATGTAGCCGGTGCCGCCGGCCGCGCACAGCAGGTAGTACCAGCCGTCGCGTTTCAGAATCTGCGGTCCTTCGCATACGCCGAGCTTGGTGCCCTTGTAGAAGTGCTTGCGTTCGCCGATGAGTTTCATGGTCGTCGGATCGAATTCCTGGATGACGGTGCCGGCGAACATCTGATGGCCCGGACGGTAGTCGTAGAGCATGTTGAGGAACCATTTGCGGCCGTCGTCATCGTGGAAGATGGCCGGGTCGAAGCCGGAGGCGGTCAGGAAGTGCGGCTCGCTCCACGGGCCGGTGATGCTCGGCGCGGTGATGACGTAGTTGAGCGTGTCCTTGAACGGCGCGTAGGTTTTCACATCGGTGTAGACGAGCCAGAACTTGCCGTCGGCGTAGCTCAGGTGCGGCGCCCACAGGGAACCGGAGTCATAGTTGCCGTGCAGGTCGACCTGCGATTCGCGGTTGACGGGCGAGGCGATCCATTCCCAGTTGACGAGGTCCTTGGAATGGTAGATGTCGATGCCCGGCCACCATTCGAACGTGCTGGTGGCGATGTAGTAGTCGTCGCCGACGCGTAGCGCGCTCGAGTCGGGGTGAAAGCCAGGAAGGATCGGGTTGGTGATCATCGTGGTCATTGGTTTGCGGCTCCTTTGCGTTATTTCGTGTTCAGCAGTACGGCGACGCCGTCGAAGTCGGCGAGGCCGGAGACGGTGAGCATGCCGTCGTCCAGCGTGACGGTGACGCCGTCGCGGTAGAACGTGCGGGCGATGCGCGCGGCGGCGTCATCATTGCCGTCGATCGGCACGGTGATCGTCGACGGCGCATCGTGGAACGTGTGCAGCACAACGAGCGTGCGGCCGTCGGCCGCAGTGCCGGTTTCGCCGTCGCGCACGATGGCCTGCCAGCCGCTCGGATGGGCGTAGCTGCCGATCCGCGGCCCGTACCAGTGGGATTCGCCGCGGTCGATGACGGGCGCGGCCGCGTGGTAGAACGCGATGCCGTCGCGGATGATCTCGTTCTTGCGACCGGCGAACGCGGTCGCGTCGCCGCTGAAGCACAGGCGGCCGAGCAGTCCGGAGCAGATCTGGTAGTACAGCTTGTCGTCCGGCTCCTCGTCGCGTACGACGGCCCAGATCTGCGACTGGCGCGGCAGGATCATGCGGTGCATGTTCGCGGCGACGACCGGGATGTAGTCGCATTCGTGCGCGTCGGAGAAGCTGGCCATCGCGCCGATGGTCATGAAGCTCTGGACCAGCCGGTGGCCGCCGGACGCGCAGAGCTCGATCATGAGATCGGGCAGTTCGGCGCGAATGCGGCGGAAGAACGCCTGCGACGCCTGGATCTGGTCGTACAGGCCCTCCCCCAGCGACGCGTGCGGGTCGCCCGGCGTCTCGCAGCCGATGCCGATCGTGTCGTTGTAGTCGACCTTCATGTAGTCGAAGCCGTTGTCCTTGAGGAAGTCGATGACCCTGTGCGCCAGATACTCCTGTACCTCGGGGTTGCGCATGTCCCACCAGCGGCGGTTGCCCGAGGTGATCGGCAGGCCGTCGCGCTTCAGAAGCCATTCGGACTTGTCGAAGCAGTCCGGCTCCTCACGTCCGGCGATCTCGAACTCGAACCAGATGCCGGCCTTCAATCCGGCCTCGTGAATGCGGTCGACCACCGGTTTCATGCCGTGCGGGAACGCGGTTTCGCTGACCTCCCATTTGCCGAACTTGCTGGCCGACTCGAACGCCTGGTCGTCGAACCATCCGGCGTCGATCACGAAGTATTCCACGCCGAGCGCCTTGACCGCGTCGAGCTGTTCGATGACGCTTTTCTCGCTCGGGCATCCCCACGTCGAGCAGAATTCGTTGAAGATCACCGGCAGCCTGTCCTCGCATGCGGGCACGTCGAGGTCCTTGCGCACGTTGCCGGCCACGGCCTGCGCGGCCTCGTCCACGCCGCCGACGACGGCCGTCACGACCGCGTACGGCGCGTCAAAGCGCTCGCCGGGCCGTACCGCGTGCGTCCACTGGCCGAATTCGCGGTCGGCGATGCCGCCTGACAGGCTCAGCCCGTCGTCGCGGCGGTACGCTTCGATCTGCCAGCTGGACGCGTGCGTGGTCGCCGCCGCCCAAGTCACGCCGGCGCGTCGGTCGGTCACGCCGACGAACGGCGCCCATTCGCGCACGGGAAAGCTGCCGATCGAGCCGAAGCGCACGGAGTTCGCGCTGTACTTCTGCCAGCTCGGTTCGAGTTCGAGGTCCTCGACCGGCTGGGAGAGCACGCGGCCTTCGGCGCTCCACGTGCTGCGCAGCCGGTGCAGGGTCAGGTTTTCGGGGTCAAGTCCGGTGGCGTACGGCGAGATGGAGCCGAGCGTGAAGCTGGAAAGCATTTCGAATGTGACCGGCTCGGCAGCGTCGTTGACGACGGCCGTGCGGATTTCGGCGGCGCGGCTTGCCGGGGTCATGGTGAGCGTGTGCTCGTAGTGCCAGCCGCGGTCGTCGACAATGGTTGTCATGACGGTGACGTCGCCGGCCGTCTCGTCACGCCGCACGACGGGCTCGCCGTAGGTCATGTGTTTGGTGACGGTGGTCGCGTTGCGCATGGTGCGGCCTTGGCTGAAGCCGAACGGATAGTCGTCGCCGATGATCTTGGCTTGGACGAGCGGTTCGGCGGCGCAGTCGTCGCGCACGATGTCTGCGACCTTGTCGGCCGGAGACAGCACGAGTTCGACGACGCCGGTCTCGTCGCGGCGGTATACGGCGGCGAGGTCACCGCAGGCGACGGTTGCCAATGTGGTTCGCATGATTCGAGGTCCTTGATGAACGGTTATCGATGAACGTTATCCCAAATGGATGGTTATCTCGCGATGTTCAGCAGACGGGTGACCTGTTCGGCGGTGCGGGTGACGTTCGCGGCGGCGGCGCGCAGCAGTTCGTCGAGGCCGGCCGCGCCGGGCGCGATGCCGAAGACCGCGTCGATGCCGATCTCGTGGAGTTCCCCGATGCCGTCGCCGATATGTCCGGCGATGGCGATGACCGGCTTGCCGTGCCGTTTGGCGACGGCGGCCACGCCGGCCGGGGTCTTGCCGAATTTGGTCTGGAAGTCGATCGATCCTTCGCCGGTGAACACGACGTCGGCCCATTGCGCGGCCTCGTCCAGTCCCGTACGGTCGATCACCAGGTCGATGCCCGGCTTGAATTCGGCATGCAGGAAGGCGAGCAGGGCCGCGCCGATGCCGCCGGCCGCTCCTCCGCCCGGCAATGCGGCGACGTCCATGTTCAGCTGGCGGCCCGCGATCTCGGCGAAGCGGGTCAGCGCGCGGTCGAGCAACGCGACGTCGCTTGCGGAGGCGCCTTTCTGCGGGCCGAACACGGCGCTGGCGCCGTTCGGACCGGTCAGCGGGTTGGTCACGTCGCACGCGGCGATGATCTCCACGCCGTTCAGCCGTTCGTCCAGTCCGCTCGTGTCGATCGTCTCCAGTTCGGCGAGCGCGGCGCCGCCGGGCGCGAGGTCATGGCCGTCCGCGTCGAGCAGTCGCGCGCCGAGCGCTTTGAGGATGCCGGCTCCGGCGTCGTTGGTGGCGCTGCCGCCGAGTCCGACGATGACGGTCGTCGCGCCGGAGTCAAGCGCGGCCCGGATGAGTTCGCCGGTGCCGTATGAGGTGGCGATCTTCGGGTTGCGTTCGTCGGGGGCCAGCAATGCCAGGCCGCTGGCCTCGGCGGTTTCCACGACCGCGGTCGTACCGTCGCCGAGCATCGCGTATCGGGCGGCGATCGGGCGGCCGAGCGGATCGTGCGCGATGGTGCGACGCATCGTGCCACCGGTCGCGTCGGCCAATGCCTGTGCCGTGCCTTCGCCGCCGTCCGCCATCGGGACCATGCGGATCTCGGCGTCCGGGTCGGCCTGTCGTATTCCCTGTGCCATCGCCTGTGCGGCCTCGTTGGCGGTCAGGCTCTCCTTGAAGGAGTCGGGAGCGCATACATATCGCGTCATGGCTACCAGCCTACCGCACGACACGCCGAATCGGAAAGCGCTTACCATTGTTTTACCCGACCGAGATATCGGAGACCGTACAGAAACTTACGTTATACTGGTAAACGCTTAAAACTGTTTTCCAAAGAAGTGCAACGAAGGACAGTGACATCGTGGCAGAGCAGAACGACAAGGCGGCCTCCCCCGCAACGCTGATGGATGTGGCCGCCAAGGCCGGGGTTTCCATCGCCACCGCATCCCGCGTGCTCAACGGCAGCACGCGCAAGGTGCGCAACGACTCGTACGTGAAGGTCATGGAGGCCGCGAAGAAGCTCAATTACCGCCCGAACGCGTACGCGCAGGCCGTGGCGAAGGGCACCGCGCCGAACATCGTGCTGCTCGTCTCCGACATCTCCGACCCGTATTTCGCATCCGTGTCGCAGGGCGTGGTGAAGGCGGCCGGCGAGCAGGGCATCTCCGTCACGATCGGCGTGGCCGCAGGTCCCAAGGAGGAGCTGGAGGCCGTGCGCAAGGCGACGGCGACACGTCCGCGCGGCATCATCATTTCGGAAAGCGAATATGTCGACGCGCCGGAACGGGCCGCGCTCGAGGCGGAGCTCAGGCAGTACGAGGCCGCCGGAGGTCGCGCCGTGTTCATCCTGAACCGCAACCTGCCGTTCCCCGCCGTGGACGTGGCCAACGAGGTCGGCGCGCGGGCGATCGCGAAACTCGTGGTCGACTCCGGATACACGCGTCCCGCGATCCTCAAGGGAGACGACAACCACCGTTCGTCGCGTGAACGGCTCGCCGGCGTGATGGACGTGCTCGGCAAGGCCGGCATTGCGGTCGACCCGGCGGCGATCGCCAATGGACGATTCAGCCGCACCGAGGGCTACGCGGCCGTGATGCAGATGGCACGTACCGGACTGCTGACCGCCGGCGACCACGCGGCATACGACGGCGCCGGCGTGGACGTCATCATCGCCCTGAACGACGTGATGGGCATCGGCGCGATGACCGCGCTGCGCGCCAACGGCATCGAACCCGGCAAGGACGTGGGCGTGACCGGCTTCGGCGACATCCCCTACTCCGCGGACGTGCACCCGTCCCTGACCACCGTGCACCTGCCGCTGGCCGAAATGGGACAGGCCGCGGTCGACTGCGTCATGGCCGACCGGGACGAATCCGAATCCGCGACGCCGGCGAATCGCCTGATCTTCGTGCAGAGCGCGCCTGACATCGTGCTGCGCGAATCCCTGCCGCGGCGTTAGGCGAGGACATCCGAGATTTCCGATCTCGCGGCCGCAACTGAGTCCATATCACGACTTCGTCTCCCGCTTACGGTTGTCCCGACAACGGAAAACGGCCGTAACCGAATCGCGGATCATCATCCGCACTCGGTTACGGCCGTTTCCGGTCTGTCACGCAAACGACGACGGCCGACCGTTCGGCCCGACCGGACTCACTCACCGAATTCGAGCGGCTCGCCCTTGATCATATGGGTCAGCTCGTTGACCACGTTCTCTCCCATGCCCTGCAGCTCGGTGCCTTCGGAACCGGCGATGTGCGGGGTGAGAATCACGTTCGGCATGTCCCACAGCGGGGAATCGGCGGACAGCGGCTCGTCCGGGTCGGTCACGTCGAGGATCGCGTTGATGCGGCCGGTCTTCAGCTCGGCGATCATCGCGTCCGCATCCACCACGGCGCCGCGGGCGGAGTTGATGAACCACGCGCCGTCCTTCATCATCTTGAAGTACTTCGCGCCGATCATGCCCTGCGTCGCCGGCAGGCTCGGCGTATGCAGGGAGACGATGTCGGACTCGCGGAACACGGTTTCAAGATCGGCCTTCTTGGCGCCCAGGGAAACGGCCTCCTCCTCGCTCATCGAACGGGATTCGGCGAGCACGTTCAGACGGTAGCCCTTGAGCAGACCGAGCAGGTGGCGCGCGATGCGGGAGCCGGCGGTCACCAGGCCCACGGTCTTCTCGTAGTTGCCGGCGGTCGGGAACTCGACCTCGCGGTTGATGTACTCGCGACGCTCGCGGTAGATGCGCTCGGCACGGAAGAAGTCCTTGTTGGCCATGAGGATCATCGCCATGCAGTATTCGGCGACCGGGATGCCGTTGACGTAGCCGGAGTTGGACATCTGGATGCCGCGCTGCTTGACGGCCTCGAGCGCCTCCGGGGTGAGCAGTCGCCACGCGTTGCCGGCCGCGGCCGCGATGCCCTTGAGGTTCGGCATCTTGGCCAGCGTCTCGGCGTCGATGCGCGCGTCCGGGCCCCAGCCGGAGAAGATGTAGTCGGCGGCGGCGAGACGGTCGTCGAGGCCTTCGACGTGGAAATCGGTGATGACGTTGCGGTCGACGTTGGCTACGGCGTTCAGACGGTCCCACTGCGTGTCGTTCATGAGCTTGTTCACCAGCTCCGGCGGCTGCATGGTGAGAATGACGTTCGGCTTGGACTCACTCATACGTGATACTCCTTCATTGGAAAGCGTTTTCCGTTCTTGATTGACTATATTATCACATAGTCTGCAACACACCATATAAAGCATGATGTTTCACAAAAAGTAAGCCCTTACCGAAAGAGTCAATCAGACATGGACGGCGGCGAGACATCCGACGAGCGTTCCGCCGCCCCGACGCCGGTCCGTCACGCGCATGTCACGCGGCGCAGGCCGGCGCGTATGGCCTGCGGATCCGGCTTGATGGCGCCAAGCGCCAGGTGAAGCGTCAGGCCTTCGATCATCGCGTCGACCAGCATGGCCGTGGGCGGGTCGAAGAACCGTTCGATCTGTCTGCGGCTGGCGGCGGTCCATCTTTCGGAGATGTCTCGGTACGCGGGGTCGCGCGCGGCGAGCGTGTAGAACTCGAGGTTGATGTTCAGCTCCCGCTGCGTTCCCAGCAGGTCGCGTCCCAGGATATGGTCCGCGATCGCATCGCAGGCCTCCTGCGGCGTCGCGGCGCCGGCCATGCGCGCGGCGAACCGGTCGATGCACTGTTGCGCGTACTGGTCGAAGGCCTGGTGCAGCAGGTCGGCCATGCCGTCGAAATGGTAGGTCATCGAACCGAGCGGCACGTCCGCGGCGGCGGCGATCACGCGGTGGGAGGCGCCGGCCACGCCGCGTTCGGCGATCACGTCGAGGCATGCGTCGATGATGCGCTGTCGGCGTTCCGGGTCGAACCGGCGGGTTCTGGCGGCGTGGTCATCGGTCATGGCTCCGACCCTACACGACGATACGTACACTCGTACACGAATTCGGGGCGGGAACCATCGCCGCATAACGCGCGCATTCTCCGGTCCGACCCAAAAGAAGCCGACACCCGCCCTCGTGACCAAGAAAGAGGGGGTGGATTCAAAGGAGGGGGCGCGATGTTTTCTTTCCGCCAGCAGAGACCGTAGATGCCCAGCATTGAAATGATCGGCATGGCGCATGAGCGGGCGACATAATATAACGTACATGCCCCCTAAAAGTCGGGGTCATAAAGCCCTTGGGTCGACGTGGACGCATGCGCGGCGTCGACCCTTTGCACGAATCGCATGAGAAAGGCGAACATGGGTATGGATAACGGGAAGAAGAAGGCTCTGATCGCGGCCGGTCTTACGGTCGCGACGCTCGCGGCCCCGCAGGTCGCCATGGCCGACGAGACCGCGCAGACCGCGGATGAGCAGGCGGCGATGTCGCTGGAGAACGCGCGCAAAAACCTCGAACAGGCGCAGGCGCATGTGAGCACCGTGACGACCGGCGTCCCGGAGGCGCAGGCGAAGGCCGACGCGGCGCAGAAGGCTCTCGAGGACGCGCAGGCGAAGCTCGATGAGGCGCAGGATGCCCGTCAGCAGGCCGCCAAGGATCAGTCGGCCGCGCAGACCGCCGTCGACGAGGCTACGGCCGCCCGACAGCAGGCCGCGCAGGATGCGGCCGACGCGCCGGCCAAGCTCGCGGAGGCGCAGCAGGCCGCCAAGGACGCGCAGACGAAGATCGAGGCCGCGGAGCAGGCCGCCAAGGACGCGCAGGACTCCAAGACGGCCGCGGAAAGCGCGAAGGCCGGCGCGGAGGCGGACAAGGCCACGGCTGAGAAGGACAAGGCCGAGGCGGACAGGACGGTCGCGGACGCGCAGGCGCGCGTCGACAAGGCGGGCGCGGATGCCACGGCCGCGCAATCCGATCTGGACAAGGCGAACGCGGACAAGACCAAGGCGGAGAAGGATCTCGCCGACGCGGGCAAGGCGGCCGACAAGGCGAAGACGGACAAGGCGAACGCCGAAGCGGCGAAGACGGCCGCGACCGCGGACAAGGCCAAGGCGGAAGCGGACAAGGCGAACGCGGAGGCGGAGCGCGGCAAGGCGCAGACCGCGGCCGACGCCGCGGCCAGGGCAGAACAGTCCGCGAAGGACGCCAAGGACGCGGCCGACAGGTTCGTCAAGGATCTTGAGAACGACTCCCTTGATCTCGTCAAGCTCCAGGAGGCCTTGGACGCGGCCAAGCAGGCCCGGTCGGACGCGCAGACCGCGGCCGACAAGGCGCAGGCGGCCAAGGATGAGGCCGACAGGGCCGTAGAGGAGAAGAGCGCGGACGCGACCGCCAAGCAGGCGAAGGCCGACGAGCTTCAGGCGAAGGCCGACGAAGCGCGGAAGACCGCCGACCAGGCATCCTCGAAGATCACGGAGGGAGCCAAGGGCTTCTACGAGGAGCAGGGCTGGACGCAGGCCCTCGAATCATTCTCCAAGATGGAGGAATCCGGACTCGAATTCTACGCGAAGGGCACCGGAAACGCGGACAGCGCCCGCGCATTGAAGAACATGAAGGCCGCGATCCAGGTCATGAAGGACACGAACGAGATCCGCAAAAGCCTCGGCCTGAGCGAGCTGAAGGTCGGCGCGAACACGCTCGCATGGTCGCAGATCGCCGCGGACTACCAGACGTTCGGGGAAGGCGGCCACAACTACTACTCCTACAGCCAGAACCTCGCCTGGGGTTACGATAATCCGCTGCGAGGCTGGTACGACGAGGAGAAGCAGATCTGGGATGAGGAGGTCGCCAAGAACCCAGATCTGGAGAAGTACAAGGACGATCCGTACAAGCTGTCCCAGATCGATCCCGACATCTATTCGAAGGTCGGCCATTATCTGAACGTGATCGACAAGAACGCGACGCTGATCGGCGTCGGCACGAACGCCAGGCAGGGCATTCACGCGCAGAACTTCGGCAGCAAATACTCGACCGACGACGTGACCCTCACGGTCGACGAGTATGAGAAGCTGCTCGACGCGTACATCTCCAAGCTGGAGAACGCCGGCCAGAACGCGAAGGACGCGCAGGCCAAGGCCGATACGGCGAAGCAGTCCGCCAAGGACGCGCAGACCGCGCTCCAGACGGCCAAGGACGCGGCCGGCAAGGCCGCGGACACGCTCCAGGCGGCGCAGGACACGCTCGCCGAACGGGAAGCGAAGGTCAAGGCCGCGCAGGACGCGTACGACAAGGCTTTGGCCGCGCAGGCCGACAAGGCCGAGGCGTTGCGCAAGGCCCGTGAGGATCAGGCGGCGAAGAGCAAGGCGTACGAGACCGCGAAGGCCGCGAACACGGCCGCGCAGGAGAGGCTGACGGAGGCGAACACGGCCGTCGACAAGGCGCAGGCCAAGGTGGACACAGCCTCCAAGGCCGTCGAGGCCGCGCAGACCCTGATCGACAAGGCCGACAAGGACGCGCAGGACGCGCAGGCCTCCCGGACGGCCGCGCAGACGCGCATCGAAGCGGCCGAACAGGCCGCCAAGGACGCGCAGGATCGTCTCACGGCCGCTCAGAACGCCAAATCGCAGGCCGAAACGGATCTCAAGGCCGCGCAGACGCAGGCGGGCAAGGCGCAGAACGTACTCGACGCGCTGAACGCGAAGATCAAGGAGCTTGACGCGACGATCACGGCCTCGCAGAACGCTTACGATCAGGCGGTCAGGGATCGTGCGACGGGCGAGGCGAGCCTGAAGGCCGCGAACGCGCTCATCGACCGGTACGAGAACGCGCAGGCCACGCTCGACAAGGCGAACCAGGCTCTCAAGGACGCTCAGGATCGTCTCGCCAAGGCGACCGCCGCGAAGACGGAGGCGGACAAGGCGTATGCGACCGCGAAAACCGCCTACGATACGGCCAGGACGGATCGTGACGCGAGCGTGAAGGAACTCGAAGCCGCCAGGAAGGCCGAGAAGGATGCGGCCGCGAAGGCCGATCAGGCCGAAAAGGACAAGACCAAGACCGAACAGGAGAAGGCCGAGGCGGAGCGGACGGTGAAGACCGGCACCGGCACGAAGACCCTGTCGTCGACGGGCGCGGATGCGAGCGTCATGCTCGGCCTGACCGCGATCCTCACCGTCGCGGGCGCCGGCTGCGTGCTCCTGCGCGTTCGCACCGCACGCCACGCGGACGGCTGGTCGAACGTGACCGTGGGCGAATGATCCTCATCCGATTCTGGATATGAGTCAGGGGGTGTATCCTTTGGATACACCCCCTGATCTGTTCGCACACCGAGTTTGTGTTTCACCCTGTCACACGTCATACATCTCATCGGATTTCTGATCAGAGCATGTACGGAGGGAAACTGTACTGAGTACCGCGACCGAGAAGCCATGGCGCTCACCGCGGAATCGCTGAATAACACATGCGGAGACCGCCGTCCGAAACCGAAGGCGTGCTGTGCATTCCCGCGGAATCAGCGAGTAACGCGTGTGTCCTCTAGGCGCACCGAGGGAAGACGTACGAAGGGTACGTTGACCGAGGAGCAACGACGAGGACGCTCCGTTATTCGCTGATTCCGTATTCTTTGGCGAGCAGCTGCCACAACTCCTCCGCCGCCCTGTCGACGTTGTCGTTGACGATGGTGACGTCGAATTCGCCTTCGGCGGCGAGTTCGGTGTGGGCGGTTTCGAGACGGCGGTTGCGTTCCTCTTCGGTTTCGGTGCCGCGGCCGGTGAGACGGCGAACGAGTTCGTCGAAGCTGGGCGGGGCGATGAAGACGGAGAGGACTTCCATGCCGAGTTCCTTGGCGCGTTCCTTGACGCGGCGGGCGCCTTGGAGGTCGATTTCAAGGATGGTGGGGGTGCCGGCGGCGAGGTGCTCCTCGACGGGCTTGAGGGGCGTGCCGTAATGTGCGAGGCCGTGGACGACGGCGGTTTCGAGGAATTCCCCGGCTGCTTCCTTGGAGAGGAATTCGTCATCGTTCATGAACCAGTAGTTGAGACCGTTGACTTCGCCGGGACGGGGCTTGCGGGTGGTGGCGGAGACGGATACCCAGACTTCGGGGTGCTTTTTGCGCAACGCGTTTTCGACGGTGCCCTTGCCGACGCCTGCGGGGCCGGTGAGTACGAGCAGTCGTCCTCCGCGCAGGGCCTGTTCGTCGCTGTTCATATGGTCGTCCTTGGTGTCGGTGTGGCCGGTGGCCGTGTCGGTATGATCGGCGGCACGGCTGACGGCGGTAAGTTCCTGGGTGTCGGTGTTGTCCGGCTTGAGGGTGGTGGCATCGTTGCGGCGCGCGTCTTCGGTGGCTTCGAGCAGGGCTTGACGTACGTCGATGGAAATGGCGTCGGTGGCTTCGGCAAGCGATTTGATGTCGGGACCATGGGAGGCGATGAAACGCGACACGGTGACGAGCACGTTGCCTTTGGTGCCTTTGAAGACGGAGCGCAGGTCCTTGGCTTCGGCGCCCTGCCAGCCGTAGCCGGGAGAGAGGATCGGGCCGGTGAACTGCGACGGGTCGATGCCGCTGTCGTCGATCCACTGGCCGATGGTCGCGCCGATGATAAGGCCGACGGAGCCCATGCCGCTGATGCCGTTGTTGAATTTCTGCACGGTGCTGGCGACGCCGAACGCGACGGTTTTGCCTTTGTAGTCGCCGCGCTGACGGATGGCGGTCTGCAGGCTGGCGCCTTCCTCATTGGAGGTGAGCGACGCCACGAACACGCCGCGGCCGTTGTCGAGCGCGTCGTTGATCACGCCGCCGAGCGATCGTGCGCCGTAATACGGCAGCAGCGTGATCGCATCGGCGAGCAGGGGCGCGCCGGGCTTGAAGTAGGCGTCCGAGATCGCCGAGATCGTCGTGGCAAGACCGCCGTGCAGGCAGTCGACGATCGTGATGATGCCCATCTGCCGCGCCGCGTACAGTACGCGTTCCAACGCCGCGATGCCTTTCGAACCGTACCGTTCGAACATCGAGGATTGGAATTTGACCGCTGCGGCGCGGCCGGACGCGGCTTGCAGCATGCGCATGGCATACAGCTCCGCGCCTTCGGCATCAATGTTGTAGCCCCAGTCAGTGAGGAGCTTGCGATGCGGGTCGATTCCTACGCACAACGGGCCGTATTTGGCCATCGAATTGCTCAGGCGCAGACCGAAATCCGAGCGCTGGGCTTGCTGCTCTTCACTGCTGAGGCTACTGGTCATTGGTTATCCCGACCTTCCATTGCGAACAACTGCTGTGAATGCTCCTGGATGCTCATGATCTGGTAGTCGTTCTTCTTGACGGCTTCGATGGCCATGAGCACGGCTTGGAATTCAGTCATCGTCGTGAACTGCGGGATGTCGGCGGCGATGGCCGCGGCACGGATGGAGTATCCGTCGGAACGCGAGCCGCGCGAGTTCGGCGTGTTGAGGATCAGGTCGATGTCGCCGTCCTCGATGAGTTCCACGACGTTTTTGCCGATGCTGCCTTCCGCATGCTTGACGATGATCGGCGCGTCCGGATCGGTGTCCATGCGCGTGTTGATCTTGTCGACGATCTTCGAGTCGATGCCGTAACGGCGAAGCACGGAGGCGGTGCCTTCGGTCGCCCAGATCGTGAATCCGAGCTCGTTGAGGCGCACGGCGACCATCGGCAGCTGGCGCTTGTCGGTGTCGTTCACGGAGATGAACACGTTGCCGCCGGTGGGCAGTCCGCCGTCGTAGGCGGCGAGCTGGCTCTTGGCGAATGCGTGCGGGAAGTCGCGGTCGAAGCCCATGACCTCACCGGTCGAACGCATCTCGGGTCCGAGCAGCACGTCGACGGTCTTGCCGACCGGGGTGCGGAAGCGCTTGAACGGCAACACGGATTCCTTGACGGCGACCTGCTGACCGCGGTGCATGATGCCGCCGTCGCCCTTGGGCAGCAGCAGGCCGTTGGCACGCTGGTCGGCGACGGTTTCGCCGGCCATGATGCGGGCGGCGGCCTTGGCCAGCGCCACGCCGGTGGCCTTGGACGCGAACGGCACGGTGCGCGAGGCACGCGGGTTGGCTTCGATGACGTACAGCGTGTTGGCCATGAAGGCGTACTGGACGTTGATCAGGCCCTTGACGCCGCAGCCCTTGGCGATGGCGTAGGTGCCTTCGCGCAGACGGCGGATCTGGTCGTCGGACAGCGTCGACGGCGGCAGGGTGCAGGCCGCATCGCCGGAGTGGACGCCGGCTTCCTCGATGTGCTCCATGATGCCGCCGATGTACAGCTCCTCGCCGTCGAACAGCGCGTCGACGTCGATCTCGATGGCGTCCTGCAGGAACTTGTCGATGAGCAGCGGGGAGGGCAGACGTCCGGAGACGACCGTGTCGGCCTTGGCTTCGTCGAGCGCGCGGTTGACGTACTTGACGAGCTGGGCGTCGTCGTACACGATCTCCATGCCACGGCCACCGAGCACGTAGCTCGGACGCACCAGCACCGGGTAGCCGATGTTGTGCGCGGCCTCGCGGGCCTCGTCGAGCGACAGCGCGGTGCCGTAGCGCGGCGCGTTCATGTGCGCCTTCTTGAGCACTTCGCCGAACAGCTCACGGTTTTCGGCCAGGTCGATGCTCTCCGGCGTGGTGCCGAGGATCGGGACGCCCGCGGCCTTGAGGCGTGCGGCGAGCGACAGCGGGGTCTGGCCGCCGAGCTGCACGATCACGCCCTTGACGGGGCCCATCTTCTTCTCGGCCTCGTAGATCTCAAGCACGTCCTCGAAGGTCAGCGGCTCGAAGTACAGACGATCGGACATGTCGTAATCGGTCGACACGGTCTCCGGGTTGCAGTTGACCATGATCGTGTCATAGTCCTTGCCGAGCTCCTGCACCGCATGCACGCAGGTGTAGTCGAACTCGATGCCCTGGCCGATGCGGTTCGGGCCGGAGCCGAGAATGATCACGGCCTCGCGATCGCGCTTGCGCAGTTCCGTCTCGTCGGCATAGCAGCTGTAGTAGTACGGCGTGACCGCGTCGAACTCGGCGGCGCAGGTGTCGACGGTCTTGTAGACCGGACGCAGGCCGTAGTTCCAGCGCAGCTCGCGCACGGTGTTCTCGCCTTCGTCGCCCAGGCCGCGCAGATGCGCGATCTGCAGGTCGGACAGACCGGCCTTCTTCGCCTTCTTGAGCAGCTTCGGCGTCAGGGTTTCCGCCGAACGCACTTCAAGCGCCATGTCGTTGATGAGCGTGAACTGGCGGATGAACCACGGGTCGATCTTGGTGGCGTCGAAGATCTGCTGCTCGGTCGCGCCGCCCCACAGGGCGCGCATGATCTGCAGGTAGCGGTGCTCGGTCGGGATCGTGATCGCCTGAAGCAGTTCGGCGACCTCATCGGCGGAAGGCTTCTCGCCATCCCAGTTGAAGCCCATGTGACGCTTGTCGATCGAGCGCATGGCCTTGCCGAGCGACTCCTGGAAGTTGCCGCCGAGGGCCATCGCCTCGCCGACGGACTTCATGGAGGTGGTGAGCCTCGGATCGGCGCCCGGGAACTTCTCGAACGCGAAGCGCGGCACCTTGGTCACGACGTAGTCGATGGTCGGTTCGAACGAGGCCGGCGTGGACTGCGTGATGTCGTTGCGGATCTCGTCGAGCGTGTAGCCGAGGGCCAGCTTGGTCGCGATCTTGGCGATCGGGAAGCCCGTGGCCTTGGATGCGAGGGCGGACGAACGCGAGACGCGCGGGTTCATCTCGATGACGATGATGCGGCCCGTGTCGGGGTGGATGGCGAACTGGATGTTGCAGCCGCCGGTATCGACGCCCACGCCGCGGATGATCGCGATGCCGATGTCGCGCAGCTTCTGGTATTCACGATCGGTGAGGGTGAACACCGGGGCGACGGTGATCGAGTCGCCGGTGTGCACGCCGACCGGATCGACGTTCTCGATCGGGCAGACGACCACGACGTTGTCCTTGCGGTCGCGCATGAGCTCGAGCTCGAATTCCTTCCAGCCTTCGATGCCCTCCTCGATGAGGACCTCGTCGGTCGGCGAGTAGTGGATGCCGGCACCGGCGATGCGGTGCAGCTCCTCCTCGTTGTGCGCGATGCCGGATCCGAGGCCGCCCATCGTGAAGCTCGGACGCACGACCAGCGGGTAGCCGAGTTCCTCGGCGATGCGGTCGCATTCGCGCAGGGTATGCGCGATGCGCGAGCGGGCCGACTCGGCGCCGGCCTCCTCGACGACCTTCTTGAACAGCTCGCGGTCCTCGCCGCGGTCGATGGCCTCGAGCGAAGCGCCGATCAGCTCGACGTTGTACTTCTTGAGCACGCCGGCCTCGCCGAGCGCCATGGCGGCGTTGAGCGCGGTCTGGCCGCCGAGGGTCGGCAGCAGGGCGTCAGGGCGTTCCTTGGCGATGATCTGCTCAAGGATCGGGGTGGCGATCGGCTCGATGTAGGTGGCGTCCGCCATCTCCGGGTCGGTCATGATGGTGGCCGGGTTGGAGTTGACCAGGATGACGCGAATGCCTTCCTCACGCAGCACGCGGCATGCCTGGGTGCCGGAATAGTCGAACTCGGCCGCCTGTCCGATCACGATCGGGCCGGAGCCGATGACCATCACCGACTTGATGTCCGTACGCTTAGGCATTGCGGTTTTCCTCCTTGGTCGTCTTCGCCGTCTTCATCAGGTCCACGAAACGGTCGAACAGGTATGCGGCGTCATGCGGGCCGGCCGCCGCCTCGGGGTGGTACTGCACGGAGAATGCGGGGATGTCCACGCACTGCAGGCCCTCGACCACGTCGTCGTTGAGGTCGATGTGGGAGACGAACACCTTGCCGTACTTGCCGTTGCCGTACGGGGCGTCCACCGGGTCGCCGATCGGGGCGTCCACGGCGAAGCCGTGGTTGTGCGCGGTGACCTCGACCTTGCCGGTGGTCAGGTCCTTGACCGGCTGGTTGATGCCGCGGTGGCCGAACTTGAGCTTGTAGGTGCCGAAGCCCAGCGCGCGGCCGAGCAGCTGGTTGCCGAAGCAGATGCCGAAGAACGGGTAGCCGGCGTCGAGCACCTTGCGCAGCAGCTCGACCTCCGGGTCGGCCTGCTCCGGGTCGCCCGGGCCGTTGGAGAAGAACACGCCGTCCGGGTTGAGATTCTGGATCTCCTCGAACGTGACGGTGGACGGCACGACGTGCACGCGGCAGCCGCGCTCGGCCATGCGGTGCGGGGTCATGGCCTTGATGCCGAGGTCGACGGCCGCGACGGTGAACAGCGGTTGCTTGCCTTCGAACTCGCCGCACGGTTCGATGGTGTACGTCTCCTTGGTGCTGACCTCGTCGTAGAGGCTCAGGCCCTTCATCTGCGGGGTCGCCTTGACCTCGTCGAGCATGGAGGCGACGGAACGCGGCTTGCCGGATTCGTCGAGCAGCGCGTCGCCGGAGAAGATCGCCGCACGCATCACGCCGGCGGAGCGCAGGTGACGCACGAGCTTGCGGGTGTCGATGCCGCTGAGGCCGACGATGCCCTCACGCTTGAGATCGTCGTCAAGCGAGCCGGTGGCACGCCAGTTGCTCACGATCGGGCTGGGATCGCGCACGACGTAGCCGGCGACCCAGATGCGCGACGACTCGGGATCCTCCTGGTTGATTCCGGTGTCGCCGATGTGCGGGAACGTCTGCACGACGATCTGACGGTCATAGCTCGGGTCGGTCAGCGTCTCCTGGTAACCGGTCATGCCGGTCGCGAACACGAGTTCGCCGTGTGTGGTCCCAAGCGCGCCATAAGGCTCCCCCACATACACTTGCCCGTCCTCAAGAACAAGAACGGCGTCATCAGGGGAAAAACTCACGGCTTCGGAATCAATCTGGTTCACCAAAACCCCCTCAAATATCTCGGGTCAACTGTCTTTCACGATAGCGGCCGGCGGGGACTCGTGGAACCCGCGCGAAGCCGCAAGTTGCACTGTTTTATTCGGACTCGCCGGTCGAGGATTCGCCGGCCTCGCCCGACTCGTCGACGGACGGATCGGCGTCCGGCTTGCGGTCGCCCTCCGTCTTGGAATCCTGGCCGATCGACGCGATCACCGCGTCCTTGTCGGTGCAGATCGCGCTGAGCAGGCCATGGATGAACGCCGGGGAATCGTCGTCGGACAGGGTCTTCGCCAGACCCAACGCCTCGTCGATGGCGACCTTGTCGGGCACCTCGTCGTTGAACAGGATCTCCCATACGGCGATGCGCAGGATGTTGCGGTCGACGACCGGCATGCGCCAGACCTTCCAACCGGTGGAATGGTCGTTGAGCGTACGGTCGATGTCGCGACGGTGCTCGGCGACGCCGCGCACGATATCGATGGCGTAATCGGGAAGCGGAGTCTGCGCGCCCGGCTCGGCGATGCGCTCAGCAAGAAGGGACAGGATATCCTGTCCCTTCTCGTCCGCTTCGTACAACGTGTTCAGAGCCCTCTTGCGGGCGGTGGAACGTGCCATGAAGCTCTCTATTCCTTTGATCTCTTGCTGGCGGGATCAGCGGTTCGTTCCGGCTATCAGCCGTTTTCGCGGCCGAGGTAGGAGCCGTCGCGGGTATCGACCTTGACCTTCTCGCCCTCGTTGATGAACAGCGGGACCTGGATTTCGGCGCCGGTCTCGACGGTGGCCGGCTTGGTGCCGGCGTTGGAGCGGTTGCCCTGCAGGCCCGGCTCGGTGTGGGTGATGGTCAGGATCACGGAGGCCGGCAGTTCGACGGACAGCGGGGTGCCGTCGTGGAAGGACACGATGCAGTCGGTGCCCTCAAGCAGGTACTTGGCCTGATCGCCGACCAGGGACTGCGGGATGTAGATCTGGTCGTAGGTGGTCATATCCATGAAGACGAAGTTCTCGCCGTCCTCGTAGGAGTACTGCAGGTTGCGGTTGTCGACGGTCTCGAATTCCATCTTCATGCCCGCGTTGAAGGTCTTGTCGACGATCTTGCCGGAGAGCACGTTCTTGATGGTGGTGCGCACGAAGGCGGGGCCCTTGCCCGGCTTGACGTGCTGGAACTTGGTGACGGTCCACAGCTGGCCGTCGAGGTTCAGAACGGAACCATTCTTGATGTCATTGGTAGTCTGTGCCACGATTACTCACCTATCGTTTGATTGAATGTTCGTGAAGCTGAAAATAGCCTTGGCTATTATGCCATACCGCCTATACAGGCGTTTCCGCCACGCTCCCGATATCTCCCAATATAAGGAAACCCCCTGAACCTATTCGGATTCAGGGGGTTTCCTAGAACGCTAGTTCAAGCGTGTCATGATCTCTCTGATGAAAATCAGGCGAGGATCTTGGTGACACGGCCCGAGCCGACGGTGTGGCCGCCTTCACGCACGGCGAAGGTCAGGCCCTCCTCCATAGCGATCGGCTGGATCAGCTCGACGGTGAAGGTCGCGTGATCGCCCGGCTGGACCATCTCGACGCCTTCCGGCAGCTCGATGACGCCGGTGACGTCGGTGGTGCGGAAGTAGAACTGCGGACGGTAGTTGGAGAAGAACGGCGAGTGACGACCGCCCTCGTCCTTGGTCAGCACGTAGACTTCGCCCTCGAACTTGGTGTGCGGGGTGACGGAGCCCGGCTTGGCCACGACCTGGCCACGCTCGACATCGGTACGGTTGATGCCACGGAGCAGCAGACCGGTGTTGTCGCCAGCCTCGCAGGCGTCCATGGTCTTGTGGAACGTCTCGATGGAGGTGACGGTGGTCTGCTGGGTCGGACGGATGCCGACGATCTCGACCGGGGTGTTGACGGCCAGCTGGCCACGCTCAACACGACCGGTGACGACGGTACCACGGCCGGAGATGGTGAAGACGTCCTCGATCGGCATCAGGAACGGCTTGTCGAGGTCGTGGACCGGGGTCGGGATGTACTCGTCGACGGCGTCCATGAGCTTCTTGACCTGCTCAACCCAGTGCTCGTGATCCGGAGCGTCATCGTGCAGAGCGCCGTAGGCGGACAGACGGATGACCGGGCAGTCACGATCGAAGCCGTTCTCGTCGAGGAGGTCACGGACCTCTTCCTCAACGAGCTCGATGAGCTCCTCATCGTCGACCATGTCGCACTTGTTCAGGGCGACGAGGATCTTCGGGACGCCCACCTGACGGGCGAGCAGCACGTGCTCGCGGGTCTGGGCCATCGGGCCGTCGGTGGCGGCCACAACGAGGATGGCGCCATCCATCTGGGCAGCGCCGGTGATCATGTTCTTCACGAAGTCGGCGTGGCCCGGGCAGTCCACGTGAGCGTAGTGACGCTTCGCGGTCTGGTACTCGATGTGGGCGATGTTGATGGTGATACCACGCTGCTGCTCTTCCGGAGCGGCGTCGATCTGGTTGAAGTCGTACTCCGGGTTGAGATCCGGGTACTCCTCGTGCAGGACCTTGGAGATGGCCGCGGTCAGGGTCGTCTTGCCGTGATCGACGTGGCCGATGGTACCAATGTTAACGTGCGGCTTAGTACGCTCGTACTTTTCCTTTGCCATTACTTTTGTCCTCCTGGACGTCTCGTGTAGGGCTCCCCAAGCTCGTGGCCCGGGGCACTCGCTACAGTTTACTGGGTTTCTGGGTTATGTGCCACATTGGAGCCAGAACCCAGTCAGCGCTACACGATATTAGCGCTGACTGGAGACACTGTCATCTCACAATGTGACCCCGCGTGTCACTCGCCGCGCTGGGCCTTGACGATCTCGTCGGAGACCGACTTCGGGACCTCGGCGTAGGAGTCCATCTGCATGGTGAACATGGCGCGGCCCTGGGTCTTGGAACGCAGATCGCCGATGTAGCCGAACATCTCGGACATCGGGACCTTGGCGTCGATGACCTTGACGCCGGTGGCGTCGGTCATGGACTGGATGTTGCCACGACGCTGGTTCAGATCGCCGATGACATCGCCCATGTACTCTTCCGGCGTACGGACTTCCACGGCCATGATCGGCTCGAGGATGACCGGCTTGGCCTTCGGGGCGGCTTCCTTGAACGCCATGGAACCGGCGATCTTGAAGGCCATTTCCGAGGAATCGACCGGGTGCATCTGGCCGTCGTACACGGTGGCCTTGACGCCCACGACCGGGAAGCCGGCGAGCACGCCGGACTCCATGGCTTCCTTGACACCGGCCTCGATGGGTCCGATGAACTCGGCGGAGATGTGGCCGCCGGTGACCTCGTTGACGAACTCGAACGTCTCGCCGGCCTCGGTGTCGAGCGGCTCGAAGTTCATGAACACCTTCGCGAACTGGCCGGAACCACCGGTCTGCTTCTTGTGGGTGTACACTTCGTTCATCACGGCCTTGCGGATGGTCTCGCGGTACGCGACCTGCGGCTTGCCGACGTTGCACTCGACCTTGAACTCGCGGCGCATACGGTCGACGATGATGTCGAGCTGGAGCTCGCCCATGCCGGCGATCAGGGTCTGGCCGGACTCTTCGTCGGTGGTGACCTGGAAGGTCGGATCCTCGTCGGAGAGCTTCGCGAGGGCGATGCCCATCTTCTCCTGATCGGCCTTGGTCTTCGGCTCCACGGCCACCTGGATGACCGGGTCCGGGAAGGTCATGGACTCGAGGGAGATCGGGGCGGACTCGGCGCACAGGGTATCACCGGTGGACACGTTCTTCAGACCGACGAACGTGTAGATGTTGCCGGCTTCGGCGGCATCGACCGGGTTCTCCTTGTCGGCGTGCATCTGGAAGATCTTGCCGATGCGCTCCTTCTTGCCCTTGGTGGAGTCGAGCACGTTGTCGCCCGGCTTGACGGCGCCGGAGTAGACGCGCACGAACACGAGCTTGCCGTAGAACGGGTGCGTGGAGATCTTGAAGACGAGGGCCGCGAACGGATCGGAGGTCAGCGGCTTGCGGTCGATCTCGACGGATTCGTCGCCCGGCTTGAAGCCCTTGATGGACGGCACATCCTCCGGGGACGGCAGGTAGTCGATGACGGCGTCCAGCATCGGCTGCACGCCCTTGTCCTTGAACGCGGAACCGCACAGCACCGGGTAGGCGCGACGCTCGATGGTCAGCTGGCGGATGCCGGCGCGGATCTCTTCCTCGGTCAGCTCGCCGGACTCGAGGTACTTCTCGGTCAGTTCGTCGCTGGCCTCGGCCACGTCGTCAAGCAGCTGGGAGCGGTACTCCTCGGCCTTGTCCTGCAGGTCGGCCGGGATATCGGTGGTGTCGTAGTGGGCACCCTGGTCGGTGGACACGTCGTTCCACACGTAGGCCTTCATGCGGATCAGGTCGACGACGCCGGCGAAGTCGTTCTCGGCGCCGATCGGCAGCTGGACGACGAGCGGCTTGGCGCCGAGCTTGTCCTTGATGGTCTGCACGGAGAAGTAGAAGTCGGCGCCGAGCTTGTCCATCTTGTTGATGAAGCAGATACGCGGAACGCCGTACTTGTCGGCCTGACGCCACACGGTCTCGGACTGCGGCTCAACGCCTTCCTTGCCGTCGAAGACGGCGACGGCACCATCGAGAACGCGCAGGGAGCGCTCCACCTCGGCCGTGAAGTCCACGTGGCCCGGGGTGTCGATGATGTTGATCTGGTACTTGTCCTTGGTGTCGTGCGTCTGGCGGTTCCAGAAGCAGGTGGTGGCGGCGGACTGGATGGTGATGCCGCGCTCCTGCTCCTGAGCCATGAAGTCCATCGTCGAGGCGCCATCGTGGGTCTCACCGATCTTGTAGTTCTTACCGGTGTAGAAAAGGATGCGCTCGGTGGTGGTGGTCTTACCGGCATCGATGTGAGCCATGATGCCGATGTTGCGGATCATGTGCAGATCCGAAAGCACGTCAAGTGCCATTGCTATTCCTTAGCTCTCGTTCTTGGAAATTACCAGCGGTAGTGAGCGAAGGCCTTGTTGGCCTCAGCCATCTTATGAGTATCCTCGCGGCGCTTGACAGAAGCACCGAGGCCGTTGGAGGCGTCGAGGATCTCGTTGGCGAGACGCTCAGCCATGGTCTTCTCGCGACGGGCGCGGGAGAAGTCGGTCAGCCAGCGCAGGGACAGCGTGTTGGCGCGGTTCGGCTTGACCTCGACCGGGACCTGGTAGGTGGCGCCACCGACGCGGCGGGAACGCACCTCGAGGGACGGACGGATGTTGTCCAGAGCGCGCTTGAGGACGGCGACCGGCTCCTGGTCGGTCTTTTCCTTGATCATGTCGAGCGCGGAGTACACGATGTCCTCGGCGATCGACTTCTTGCCGTCGAGCAGGATCTTGTTGATGAGCTGGGCCACGACGGTCGAGCCGTAGATCGGATCGGGCAGCAGCTGGTGCTTCTTAGCGGGTCCTTTACGTGACATATCTCTTACTTCGCCTTCTTTGCTCCGTACAGGGAACGACCCTGCTTGCGGTCCTTCACACCCTGGGTATCAAGCGCGCCACGCACGATGTGGTAACGCACACCCGGCAGATCCTTCACACGGCCGCCGCGCACGAGCACGATGGAGTGCTCCTGCAGGTTGTGGCCCTCGCCCGGGATGTAGGCGGTGACTTCGATGCCCGAGGACAGGCGCACACGGGCGACCTTACGCAGAGCCGAGTTCGGCTTCTTCGGGGTGGTGGTGTAGACACGGGTGCACACGCCGCGACGCAGCGGGCTGCCCTTCAGCGCCAAAGTCTTCGACTTCTTCGGCTTCGGCGAACGTCCCTTGCGGACGAGCTGTTCAATAGTAGGCAACTTGAATTCTCCGATTCAGTGGTTTCTTTGTCTTCGTGCGACCGCCACACTGCGCCCACACTTTGCCCACTGATCGACGGATCATCGGTCAAAGATAGCCACAGTCCACCGGCCCGATGGCCCGATCCTCTTTCACAGTCCGCATTGCTGCGCGCGATCCAGTCGATTCACGGGATATCCCAACCCGCATGCCTGTCACATAAGGCATGCCGTTGGCACACACGAATTATTATGATACGTCGCCGTCGGACAAACGACACGCCAGAGAACGCGATCGTCGAAACGCAAAAACCCGGAACTCTCGTTCCGGGTTTGATGGGGTGGATAACGCGGCTCGAACGCGCGACCTTCTGAACCACAATCAGATGCTCTACCAACTGAGCTATATCCACCATGTGGACTGTTCCAGCGGACTAGAATCAGGCAACGGATGGATACTATACATGAGTTTTTTCCCCATGGCAATTCCGCGTGTCGCGACACGCAGGTAAGACATGTTTTGTTTGTTTTCACCACGATTATCCGTCATTGTGTGCGGTTTTGTTCGACTACTTCATCCCCAATGAAACAGTTGAAAACATTGATATAAAAGCCTCTCAAACAACAGGCGAACCTGTCACATATCATGTATAATGTCACATGAAGGCCGGAGTTGCCAACCAGTAGGGAATCCTTCAGGTAGCAACGAAGCGCCACGGCATATCGCCAACGCAACGCCTTCCGATAACAGAACACAAAGAAAGCGACAAGGTGGTACGGCGAAAGCCGGGTCGCAGCATCACCCATCCACATGGCAGTCCAGACAAGTGGCATTGGTCCGCGCAAGGCGGCGCGGAAAACGACAGAGACAACCTCCTTCCGAAGCGGCGGCCCGTACGATCATCCGTACGGGCCGCCGCTTCGCATATGCGCGCCAGACCAAACCCCGGCCTCTCCGCATGGCCGCCGCCCGACCGATACGGCCCGGAGTAGACTCGTGTGCGTCATCGTCACGCGTCGTCCGCCGTCAGCGCGGCCGCATTTGCCCAAGGAGCCGACATGCTGTCCTTCGAAAACGACTATTCCTGCGGAGCCACCCCCGAGATCCTCGACCGACTCGCCGCGACGAACTCGACGCAGTTCCCCGGCTACGGCTCGGACGACATCTGCGAGCAGGCCAAGGCGAAGATCCGCGAGGCATGCGGCGCGCCGGACGCGGACGTGTGGTTCCTCGTCGGCGGCACCCAGACCAACCAGACCGTCATCGACTCGATCACCCCGCAGTACGCGGGCGTCGTCGCGGCGACCAGCGGCCATGTGAACGTCCATGAGGCCGGCGCGATCGAGGCGACCGGGCACAAGGTCCTCACACTGCCCGCGCATAACGGCAAGATCGACGCCGACGAACTCGACCGGTACTGCGCCACGTTCTATGCGGACGGCAACTACGAGCACATGGTCTTCCCCAGTTCCGTCTACGTCTCGCAGGCCACCGAATACGGCACGCTGTACACCAAGGACGAGCTCGAGCGCATCGCCGAGGTCGCGCACAAGTACGACATGCCGCTGTTCGTGGACGGCGCGCGCCTCGGCTACGCGCTGACCGCCACCGGCAACGACGTGACGCTCGCCGATCTCGCCCGCATCGCCGACGTGTTCTACATCGGCGGCACCAAGGTGGGCGCGCTGTTCGGCGAGGCGGTCGTGTTCACGCACCACGGCGAGTTCAGCGGTACGCCGAGGCATTTCCTCACGCTTATCAAGCAACACGGCGCATTGCTGGCGAAGGGCTGGCTGCTGGGACTGCAGTTCGACACGCTGTTCACCGACGGACTGTACCTGCGCATCGCCCGCCACGCGAATGAGACGGCCGACCGCATCCGCGCCGTGCTGCGTGAGAAGGGCTATACGCTGACCTTCGACGCGCCGACGAACCAGATCTTCATCACGCTGGACGACGCGACCCGCACACGCCTCGAAGCCGGAGTCCGTCTTGGTTTCATGGAACAGGCGGACGCGGACCATGTCGTGATGCGCATCTGCACGAGCTGGTCCACCACCGAGGCGCAGGTCGAGGAGCTGCTCGCGCTGCTGTAATAGTCCGGTCGCGAAGCTTTTCGCTAACCTTGAGGCGGATTCCGCTTGCCGCATGGGTCGTTCTGCAAACCTTGAGGCAGGTGTCCCGCTGCGTGAAGCACCAATCCGGCCCATGCAGGATGGTTTTCGGCATGTGCACGTCGAGCGATTGCCTCAAAGTTTGAGGAAAGACCTCGTTGATCGGCCAAATCTGCCTCAAGGTTTGCGGAAAAGACGATTCGGGTCGGCCCCGGCTCGGGATGCGGGCCTAACCCGAATCGGAATGAATCGGAATCCTCGCTGCCTGGCGTCAGTCGGCGTCGGCGATCGCCTCGCGTTCCATGTCCACGAACTTCGCGACGGACGCCTCCACCGAATAATGCTCCTTCGTATGCTCGGCGTATCGCGCGCCCCATGCGGCCAGTTCGTCCGGATGGTCGATCCACCAGTCGATGCGCTGGGCGAGCGCGGCGACGTCACGTACCGGGAACAACGATTCGGCGAGCAGCGCGAACTGTCCGGCCGCACTCAGTTCGGACGAGGCGATCACCGGCACCAGTCCGGATGCCATGCCTTCGATCACGCTCAGCGATTCGATGTCCACGATCGACGGATGCACGAACAGATCGCACGAGCGCAGCAGCGCCGGCATGTCGTCGTTCCTGTGGAATCCGATCGACGCGGGACGCGCCAGCAGCATTTTCGCGCGCAGCCGCAGGTAGCGTTGCAGCGGCCCGGTGCCGCAGATCGTCAGTTCGATGTCCTTGGCGTGACGGCACCGCGCGATCGCCTTGATCAGCGTGATATGGTCCTTTTCATGGGTGAGACGCCCGGACGCGACGATGCGGAACGGGACCGGAACCGGCTCTCCGGCGACTCGCTGCGTCTTCGGCGTGAACCGGGCCGTGTAGCCGTTCGAGATCACGTGCAGCTTGGCCTTATACCCATGCGCGCGCAGCTGGCCGGCGATCATCTCCGTGGGCGCGTGGATGTGGCCGATACCGCGGTACAGCCATGTCTTGAACAGCCAGTACAGGAAATTCGAGATGCCCGGCACGTATTTGAGCGGCCCTGCGGAATAGGTGACGTTCTCGGGCTGCAAATGGAATCCGGCGGTGACCGGGATGCCCATGGCGCGCGCGGCCCGCGCGGCGTGGCGGCCGAAACGGAACGGCAGATAGACGTGCACGACGTCCACGCCGCGGAAGGCGGTGCGGAACAGGGTTTCGCTCGGCTCGGCGAACTGCATCTGCTGTTTGGCCGCAACCCACGAGACGATCGGCACGCGGCTCACGCGCGCCGGATATTCGGGGGCGCCGATGCCCACGAGACGCACATGGTGGCCCTGCCGTTCGAGTTCATGCGCATACTGCAGCGCCGAATTGGACGTGCCGTTGCCCTTGTTGCCGATCGTGTCCATGACGAGTGCGATGGTCAGCGGGCGGTCGAGCCTCGGCTGTTCCGTCTCGGCGGCGGTATCGCCTGATCCTGCCTTGTTCTCAAGCATTGCTCCATCCTATCGCCGCCGCCGACCGCCGGCATGGGCCACACGCACGGACGCCGTGCCGGAACATGCGATCGTCCCGGTACGGCGTCCGTGCGCAATCAGGCGGAATGCGCAGGATGGGCCCGTCAGTTCGTGCCGATGCTCATGGTCTCCGGCAGCGTGCTGCCGCCGTCGATCACCATCTGTGCACCGGTGATGTAGCTGGCCTCGTCGCTGCCGAGGAACGCGAACAGCTCGCCGACCTCGGTGGGCTTGGCGAGTCGCTTCATCGGCACGCCGACCGCGATGTCGTTGATCGCCGCCTCCGGATCGTCCGGATTCGACTCGACGGCCATCTTCTCGACCATCGGCGTGCGCGCATAGCCGAGCTGCGAGCAGTTGACGCGGATGTGACGGTCGGCGTATTCGACCGCCAGGCACTTGGTCAGGCCGACGAGCGCGGCCTTGGTCATCGCGTAGGCGGCCTCGCCCGCGTCGGCCACGATGTCGCCGGTCACCGACGAGGCGATCACGATCGCACCGCCGCCGTTGGACAGCATGGAGGGGATAGCGGCCTGACAGGTGTTCCATACGCCCTTGATGTTCACGTCGATGTGGAAATCACGCATCTCGTCGCTCATCTGCTCGAACGGGGCGAGACGGCACACGCCGGCGTTGCAGCAGGCCACGTTGATCGGCCCGAACGCCTCGACGGTCTTCGCGACCGCGGCGTCCATCTGCGCGCGGTCGGCCACGTTGGCGACGGCGGTGACGATCTCGGCTCCCGGATACATGCCGCGGATGCGGTCGGCGGTCGCGTCCACGTCGGCGGACAGGTCGACCATGCAGATCTTCGCTCCGTACTTGACGTAGGTTTCGGCGATGCCTTCGCCGAGTCCGGCGGCCGCTCCGGTGATGATGGCGACCTTGCCTTCGAGTTTGGGCTGAACCATGATGATGCTCCTTTGCATTGGATTGTTTATTTGGACGATTGAATCGTCGGACGATCGACTGGCGCCGGACCGATGCCGGACCGACGACCGGGTCGGCTCGGCCGACGACCGGCCGACGGCGGGTTTCAGAATTCCTGCTCGCCGTCCGGCGTTTCGATGATGACCGGCGACTTCTTCCAGCGCACCAGCACCATCCACAGCCAGATCACCGCGCCGACGCCGAGATAGACGCCGAACGAGATCCACGAGCCGATTCCCTGTCCGAGCGTGCAGAAGAACGCGATGGCGATCATGATGACCATCGCGAGGATGCGCGTCGCGTCGCCGCCGCGGACCACGTTGCCGTTGTTGCGGTACCATTCGGGATGCTTGTGGCGGATGCGCACGGCCGAGATCATCGTCAGCGCGTAGGCGCACGCGCAGCCGAACGACATCAGGTTGAAGAAGTCGTTCATGAAGCTGCCGGCGTTCTGCAGCAGGATGAACGCGAGGCTGATGCCCAGCAGGAAGATGTTCGGCAGGATCGGCTGCTGATGCTTGTTCACCTTGGTGAACGCGCCCGGCAGGAAGTTCTTCGTGCCCATCGAATACAGCATGCGCACGGTCGACATCCAGAATCCGAGGATCGACGCGGTCATGCCGAGCAGGATCGACACCAGGCCGTAGATGACCGGCCAGACCTTCCATCCGAGCAGGTTCTCCATCGCGGTGATGGTCATGAAGCCGTTGGCCGCGTCTCCCGCCAGCAGGTCATGCACCGGCGCGAGCCCGGCCACGCAGAAGAAGAACACGGTGTAGATCGCACCGCAGGTGAGCACCGATCCGCAGATGGCGGTCTTCGTGTTGGTGATCGGGAAGTCGCCCTCCTCGACCATCTGCGGCACCGTCTCGAATCCGAAGTACGGGGTGATGAGCAGCGCCATGCCGATGATCCACGCGGGGATGCCCATCGACGAGTCGAGCGAGGAGAACGAGAACAGGTCGAGCACGTTGGCTATCGACCAGTGTCCGGACGTCAGGATGAGCACGGCGGTGATCAGCGTGGTGCCGATGTTCGCGAACAGGCATCCGGCCTGCATCTTGACGAGGAACTGGATGTCCTGCAGGCTCATGATGAAGACGAGCAGCAGGATCGCCACGCCGATGCCGACGGTCACCTGGAACGTGAGGTTCAGCGAGAACAGCTTGCCGATGTACGTGGCAATGGCCATCACCACGGCCGGCGGCACCGAGATCCACGCGGCCATGATGAGCCATGACGCGAGGAACCCGACGTGCTTGTTGATGCCGACGGTGTTGTAGATCAGCTCGCCGCCGGCCGTCTTGAACAGCGGCGATATCTCGCTGTAGACGAGCGCCGTGGGCAGGATGGCCACCGTCATCAGAGCGAACGCGAGGAACGTTCCCGCGCCGCAATAGCTGAAGAACACGGAATCCCAATAGCTCACATATGTGAACATGCATCCCGTGGCCACCGTGTAGACGAAAATGAGCTTGAGGCTTTTCTGCAGTCCCGAGCCGGGTGATTTCGACTTCTGCGTCGTATCCGCCATATGATCCCTCCCATACTGCGTCAGGGACCGATGGGACCGGAAGACGCCGTCGTCCTCCGTACGGATTCCATCGATAGCCCGACACTGTACGACGCTTGCCGGCGGCGCGCAAGCCGGCGCGGCGTTGCTGGCACCCCTCGATGGCACAATGAAGGACATGAGCGATATGAATGTTTCCCCGGTTTCCGCATCGACCCACTCCCCCGTCGCGCCCGGCCGCATGCTCGGCACGCCGCTGGGCGCCCGGCCGACCCGCGTGCTGTTCCTCGGCGCGGGCGAGTTGGGCAGGGAGGTCACGATCGAGCTGATGCGTCTCGGCGCATGGGTGTGTGCGGCGGATTCGTACGCGGGCGCCCCCGCTCAGCAGGTGGCGCACGAATACCGCGTGCTCGACATGGCGAACGCGGATCAGCTGCGCGCGCTGTTCGACGAGGTCGGGCCGGACATCATCGTGCCGGAGGTCGAGGCGATCGCTACGGGCGAGCTGGCGGCCGCGGCCGCACGCGGCATTCAGGTGGTGCCGAGCGCCGAGATCGCGGCGATCTGCATGGATCGCGAGCGCCTGCGCGTGATCGCGCACGAGGAGCTGGGTTTGCCGACCACCCCGTATCGGTTCGCGGGATCGCTCGATGAGCTGCGTGCGGGGGCGCTCGAGGTGGGCTACCCGTGCGTGGTCAAGCCGATCATGAGCTCGTCCGGTCATGGCCAGTCGGTCGTGCGGTCGGCGGATGCGATCGACGCCGCGTGGACGGAGGCGCAGGAGGGTCGGCGCGCGTCCGGCGAGGGCGATGTGTCGCGCGTGATCGTGGAGGCGCTGGCACCGTTGGATTATGAGCTGACCGTGCTGACGGTATCGTCGTCGGCCGGGATCGTGACCTGCGCGCCGATCGGGCAGCGTCAGGAATCGGGCGATTACCGCGAATCGTGGCAGCCTGCGGCGACGGATGCCGGCGTGCTGGAGACGGCGCAGTCGATCGCGCGCCGTGCGGTCGAGGGGCTGGTGGCGAAGTCCGCGGCGACCGGCGAGCATGGCTGGGGCGTATTCGGTGTGGAACTGTTCGTGCTCACGGACGGTTCGGTGCTGTTCAACGAGGTCTCCCCGCGCCCGCATGACACCGGCATGGTGACGATGATCTCGCAGCGTCTGAGCGAGTTCGCGCTGCATGCGCGGGCGATCCTGGGTCTGCCGGTGACGGCCGGCCATGTGGCGCTGGCGATGCCTGAAGGCGCCGTGGCGGCGAGCCATGCGATCGTCGTGGCGGGCGACGGCGAGGCGGAGTTCTCGAACGTGCCGGGCGCGCTGGCCGAACCGGGCACTGATCTGCGCATCTTCGCCAAGCCCGAGGTGCACGGGCATCGCCGCATGGCGGTCGCCTTGGCGATCGGTTCGTCCGCGGACGACGCCCGCGCCAAGGCCGCCCACGTGGCCGATGCGCTCGACATCACCGTACGTTAACCGACACTGGCTGACACGAGAAAAGCCCGTGGGACGTTCCTCCGGAATGCACGAATCATTCGGAGGAACGCCCCACGGGCTTTTCGCAACGCCAAAGGCGACCCGCTCACGAAATCTTGGCTTCGATGTTGTTGCCGTCGGGGTCGTGGATGAACGCGGCGTAATACGTCGGACCGTAGTTCGGGCGCGGGCCGGGAGCGCCGTTGTCGGTGCCGCCCGCCGCCAGTCCGGCCTCGTAAAACGCCTTGACCTCGTCCTCGTTGTGGGCGCGGAACGCGACGTGCACCGGCTGGACCGGCTGGTCGTCACGCGGCACGATCAGGAAGATGAGGTCTCCGTCCTCGCCGTTGCTGAAGAACGTGCCGATCTCAGGGTCGTCCTTGCGCTCATATCCCACCGGCGCGAGCAGCTTCTCATAGAAATCGGCGCTTCTGGCCGCATCCGACACGAACAGCACAATATGATCAATCATCATGGACCTCTCTTCCACAACACTGTGACATGGCCAGTAGTAGCACGATCAGCGATGCCGTCAACGTCGCCGTCCGCATTGCGTACGCCACCGTGACCGGAATGCCGCGCCCATGCATGGACGACGAGCGGCGCGAACGGCGTCATGCCACTCCGGAAACGCCCCGGTTGTAGCCCTTTATTGGTACCCTTTTACCGTTAGTTCACCCAGAAATTCCGCTGATTTGAAAGGCGATCATGGAGAAACTGGAAAAGCTCTACGAGGGCAAGGCCAAGCAGCTGTACGCAACCGACGACCCGGATATCCTGTGGGTCGAATACAAGAACACCGCGACGGCCGGCGACGGCGAGAAGAAGGAGGACTTCACCGGCAAGGGCCGTCTGAACAACCTCATCACCACCATCATCTTCGACCTGCTCAAGGCCCGCGGCATCGACAGCCACCTCGTCAAGCGCGTGAACGACACCGCCCAGCTGGTGCGCAAGATGGACATGTTCCCGCTGGAGATCGTGCTGCGCAACACCGCCGCCGGCCACTTCTGCTCGCGTCTCGGCGTCGAGGAGGGCCTGCCGCTCAAGGAGCCGGTGCTCGAGTACTTCCTCAAGAACGACGATCTGCACGACCCGTTCGTGAACGACGACGATCTCGTGGCGCTCGGCGTGTGCACGCGCGAGGACCTCGCCGAGATCGCCCCGCTGGCCCGCAAGATCAACGAGGCCCTGATCGACATCTTCGCGAAGATCGACGTCAAGCTCGTCGACTTCAAGATCGAAATGGGCCGCGCCTCCGACGGCACGCTGCTGCTGGCCGACGAAATCACGCCGGATTCCTGCCGCCTGTGGGACCAGCGCGATCACTCCGGCAAGGTCGAGCACCTCGACAAGGATCTGTTCCGCCGCGGTCTCGGCTCGATCATCCCGGCCTACGAGGAGATCGAGGGCCGTCTGGCCGAGCTGGCCAAGTCCGAAGGCATCGAAGTCGCCTGACATCCGTTTCCTGGCTCCCCCTGCCATCAGAGGGAGCCGTTTTCGTTGTATTTGACGATCCCAAGAGTTTTGCAAGAAAGGATTTCCATGGTTTTTCGCGTGTACGTGGAAAAGAAGCCCGGCTTTGACGTCGAGGCGCAGCAGCTCGCCGGCGAACTGCGCACGATCCTCGGCATGACCGGACTCGAGTCCGTGCGCATCGTGAACCGTTACGACGTGGAGGGCATCAGCGCCGAGCTGTTCGCCCAGGCCACGCCGACCGTGTTCAGTGAGCCGCAGGTCGATGTCGTCTCCAACGACCTGCCCGACTTCGGCGACGCGAAGGTGTTCGCCACCGAGTTCCTGCCCGGACAGTTCGACCAGCGCGCCGATTCGGCGAGCGAATGCATCCAGCTGATCTCGCAGGGCGAACGTCCGACCGTCCGTTCCGCCAAACTGTACGCCCTGTCCGGCGAGCTGACCGACGCGGACGTGGATGCGATCAAGCATTACGTGATCAACCCGGTCGAGGCCCGCGAGGCGAGCCTTGCCGTCAAGGAGACCCTGAAGACCGCCGTGCCGACGCCGGGCAAGGTCGAGGTCATCGCCGGTTTCAACGAGATGGACGCGGCCGCCGGCCAGAAGTTCATCGATGAGCGAGGCCTCGCGATGGATCTGGCGGATCTCGAGTTCTGCCAGAAGTACTTCTCTGCCGAGAAGCGCGAGCCGACGATCACCGAGATCAAGGTCATCGACACGTACTGGTCGGATCACTGCCGTCACACGACGTTCGGCACCGAACTCGACGATGTGGTCATCGACGACGCGACCGTCAAGGCCGCGTTCGAGCGTTACCTTGAGCTGCGCCGCGAGCTGGGCCGCGACGAAAAGCCCGTCTGCCTGATGGACATGGGCACGATCGGCGCGAAATGGCTCAAGAAGAACGGCATCTTGACGGGCCTCGACGAGTCCGAGGAGATCAACGCCTGCACGGTCAAGGTCAAGGTGGACGTGAACGGCCACGACGAGGACTGGCTGTTCCTGTTCAAGAACGAGACGCACAACCATCCGACCGAGATCGAGCCGTTCGGCGGCGCGGCCACCTGCATCGGCGGCTGCATCCGCGATCCCCTGTCCGGCCGCTCCTACGTGTACCAGGCGATGCGCGTCACCGGCGCCGCCGATCCGACCGTGCCGGTCGCCGACACGCTGGAAGGCAAGCTGCCGCAGCGCAAGCTCGTGACCACCGCTGCCGCCGGCTACAGCTCGTACGGCAACCAGATCGGCCTCGCCACCGGTCAGGTCGACGAGATCTACCATCCGGGCTACGTGGCCAAGCGCATGGAGGTGGGCGCGGTCGTGGCCGCCACCCCGGCCGATCATGTGCGCCGCGAGACCCCGGCCCCGGGCGACAAGATCATCCTGCTCGGCGGCCGCACCGGCCGTGACGGCATCGGCGGCGCGACGGGCGCATCCAAGGCGCACAACGTGGAGTCTTTGGAACTGGACGGCGCCGAAGTGCAGAAGGGCAACGCGCCGGTCGAGCGCAAGCTGCAGCGCCTGTTCCGCCGCGGCGACGCGTGCCGTCTGATCAAGCGCTGCAACGACTTCGGCGCGGGCGGCGTGTCCGTGGCGGTCGGCGAGCTCGCGGACGGCCTGTACGTCGATCTCAACACCGTGCCGAAGAAGTACGAGGGCCTTGACGGCACCGAACTGGCGATCTCCGAATCGCAGGAGCGCATGGCCGTGGACGTGGCCGCCGAGGATGTGGACGAGTTCCTCGGCTATGCCCGCGAGGAGAACCTCGAGGCGACGGTCATCGCGACCGTGACCGAGGATCCGCGCATGGTGATGACGTGGAACGGCGACGAGATCGTGAACCTCTCGCGCGAGTTCCTCGCCTCCAACGGCGCGTCCAAGCATCAGGTCGTGCACGTCGAAGAGCAGCAGGCGTATCAGACGCCGGCCTCTTGGCGTGAGGGCTCGCTCGCGGATCGTCTGCGCGCGGTCGTGACCGATCTGAACGTGGCTTCCAACAAGGGCCTGTCCGAGCGCTTCGATTCGACGATCGGCGCCGGCACCGTGCTCATGCCGTTCGGCGGCCGCCGCCAGCTCACCCCGAACGAGGCGATGGTCGCCAAGTTCCCGGTGTTCGGCGAGACGACCACAGCGTCCGCGATGGCGTGGGGCTTCAACCCGTACATCATGTCCGCGAACCAGTTCACCGGCGCCTATCTGTCGGTGGTCGAGTCGCTCGCCAAGCTCGTGGCCGCCGGCTTCGAGCATGAAAAGGCGTATCTGAGCTTCCAGGAGTACTTCGAGAAGCTGCGCGACGAGCCGGAACGCTGGGGCAAGCCGACCGCCGCCGTGCTCGGCGCGCTGATGGCGCAGATCGATCTCGGCGCCGGCGCGATCGGAGGCAAGGATTCGATGTCCGGCACGTTCGAACATCTCGACGTGCCGCCGACCCTGATCTCCTTCGCCGTGGCCGTGGGCAGCATGAAGCGCGCCACGTCGCCGGAGTTCAAGGGCGCCGACCACCGCGTCGTGCGCATCGCGCCGCGTTATCTGGCTGACGGCATCACGCCGGACAAGGACGCGCTGCTTGAGGCGTTCTCGATCGTCGAGAACCTGACCGACTTCCACGACGCGCTGGCCGTGTCCACGCCGGGTTACGGCGCGACGGCCGAGGCGCTGTTCAAGATGACGCTCGGCAACCGCATCGGCGTCGCTCTCAACGACGGCATCGCCGTGGACGATCTGTTCACGCCGGCGTACGGCTCGTTCATCGTCGAGCTGGCGGACGACGCGAAGCTGCCGGCCGCGTCGAACCTCGTCGAGATCGGCGAGATCGGCACGACGACCGCCGCGTACGAGCTGCGCGCCGCGGGCGAGACGCTTGATCTGGACGCGGTCCAGGAGGAGTGGGAGTCCGGCATCGAATCCGTGTTCCCGTACCGTTCCAAGGGCGCCGACAAGGGCAAGACGACCGAGACGGTCACGTTCGAGACGCCGAAGAAGACCGTGTACGTGGGCGCTCCGGTCGCGAAGCCCCATGTCGTGATCCCGGTGTTCCCGGGCAACAACTGCGAGTATGATTCGGCCGCCGCGTTCGAACGAGCGGGCGCGGACGTGTCGACGCTGATCGTGAACAACCTCACGCCGGCCGCCGTCGCCGAGTCGACGCAGGCTCTGGTCGAGGAGATCAACAAGAGCCAGATCGTGATGATCCCCGGCGGTTTCTCGGGCGGCGACGAGCCGGACGGTTCCGCGAAGTTCATCACCGCGTTCTTCCGCGCTCCGGCCGTCACCGAGGCCGTGCGCGACCTGCTCAAGAACCGCGACGGCCTGATGCTTGGCATCTGCAACGGCTTCCAGGCGCTCATCAAGCTGGGTCTGGTGCCGTACGGCGATATCGTGCCGATGACCGAGGAATGCCCGACCCTGACGTTTAATACCATCGGTCGCCATCAGAGCCGCCTCGTGCGCATGCGCGTCGCGTCGAACCTGTCCCCGTGGCTGGCGAAGACCTCCGTCGGCGACATCCACACGGTCGCGATCTCCCACGGCGAAGGCCGTTTCGTCGCGTCCGAGCCGGTGCTTGACCTGCTCAAGACCAACGGCCAGATCGCCACGCAGTACGTGGACGAGTCCGGCGTGCCCGGCATGGACCTCGACGTGAACCCGAACGGCTCGCTGCTCGCGATCGAGGGCATCACCAGCCCGGACGGTCGCGTGTTCGGCAAGATGGGTCACTCGGAGCGTTCCGGCAACGGCCTGTACGTGAACGTCCCCGGCAACAAGTACCAGCCGCTGTTCGAGGCCGGCGTCGAATACTTCGCCGCCTGACCGGCACATAGCGGCGGAACGTATCGCAGATTGAGTCCCGTGATCCCTGTTCGTCAGGGCACGGGACTTTTCGCATACTCGTGCATGCTCTGCGGACGGACGCGACGTAACCGTCGCGGAAAATTCGCCTGCCATACGCGTCACGTACGATGCCGTATCACCGGGCGTTGCCATGACGCTTCTATGCTGATGGCTGTCGCGTATCATGCGACGGCACAGAGCGAAGGAACGACATGAACATCAGCATTCGAAACCTCGCGGCGACTGCGGTCGCCACGCTGGGTTCACTGGCCATGATCGCGTCCGTCGGCATCGCCTCCCCGCAGACGGCGATCGCGGACGAACCGCAGCAACCGCAGATCACCGCGCCCGGCTCGGCCGAGAACGGTTCCCGGTTCACCATGGCGGTGATCCCGGACACGCAGTTCTACAGCCGCTACTCGGACAGCAACTTCGTCCCCGAATACGGCAAGAACCCGTTCGACGTGCAGACCCAGTGGATCGCCGACCACAAGAACGATTTCGACATCAGGTTCACCACGCAGCTGGGCGACATCGTCGACCAGTACTGGAAGGACAACGAGTGGCAGGCCGCCGACAAGGCCATGAAGACGCTGGACGACACCAACACGCCGTACTCGATCCTGCCCGGCAACCACGATGTGACCAACGCCGACGTGAACGACAACCAGCTGGACTACAAGAACGAGCCGTTCGTGAAGTGGTTCGGCCCCAACCGTGCGCAGCACGTCTCCACCTACCAGGGTTCCGATTCCACCGGCATGAGCCAGTACCATATCTTCGAGGCCGAGGGACAGCAGTTCCTGGTGTTCGCGTTCGCATGGCGCATTTCCGACGACACCATCGCCTGGGCCCAGAAGGTGCTGGACGCCCACCCCACCCTGCCGGCGATCGTCACCACGCATGATCTGCTCAATATCGCCGCCGACCAGGTCACCCCGGTCGACCCGATCCTGCAGCAGGGCGAACTGTGGAACAAGTTCATCTCCCAGAACGACCAGATCTTCCTCACCATCAACGGACACTTCCACGGCTCCACCGAGAAGGTCCGCAAGAACGCCCACGGCAAGGACGTCATTCAGGTGCTCATCGACTACCAGATGTCCTACGAGGGCGGCGACGGCTACATGGGCCTGAGCGAGTTCGATCTGACCCACAACCAGTTCAACTTCACCACCATCTCCCCATGGGTGGTCAGCAAGGCGAAGGACGGCAAGAAGCTCACCAGCTATGACAAGCCGGTCCTCACCGACACCAACCGCCAGTACAGCATCGACATCAACTACACCGAACGTTTCAAGAGCTTCAACCCGAACTTCAAGGCGGGCACCGGCAGCACCGGTTCCCTGCTGGCCAAGGCACAGGCGTCGATCCTCGACGGATTCCCCGGCACCCCGGCGGACGATGAGTCCATCGCCGAGCCCGGTTCCACCGACGACTACACGCGTGTGCCCGGCACACTGGCGTTCTGGCGCGCAAACGACCTGCAGTCCGGCAAGGCCGTGACCGGCGACATGACCGTCAAGGACGCGAGCGGCAACGGCAACGACCTGCACCGTCTGACCAACGACGAAACCAAGTCGGCCACCGCGCAGGACGGGGACGTGACCGTCAGCGACGACCATGACCAGTATTCGTCCGCCGGAAAGTCGCTGACCTTCGTCGGCGACAACTCGACCGGCCGGTACAGCGCGCTGAGCACCGCCGCGGACGCGGCGGTCAACAACGCCGACCTGTCCAAGGGCTACACCATCGAGGCATTCGTCAGGGTGAGCGACGACTGGTCCGCGGCGAAGAACCAGTGGACGAAGATCCTCACCCGCACCGGCAACCGCTCCCGCATCCCGAACGCCCCGTACGACAAGTGGGACGGCACCGCCGCGGCCGCATGGCTCGGCATCTCGAACCTGAGGGAGATCCAATGGTCCGACCTGCCGGCGGACGCGTCCAAGGGTACCTGGGATACCTGGTCCAGCGAGGTCCCGCTCGGCCGCTGGATGCACATCGCAGTCGTGGACGATCCGGCCACCGGCATGAACACCATGTACATCAACGGCGTACCGATGATCCGCACCTCCCAGAACCGCGGCGGCATGAGCTTCGAAAAGGACAAGGCATGGCTGCTCGGTGCGGGCATGACCAACGACACAGTCGATAACGGCTGGAACGGCGGCATCGGCGAGGTCCGCATCATCGACCACCCCACCACGTCGAAGGACTGGCTGCTCGCCCGACCGGACATCTCCTCCGACGGAACGCTCTCCGTCACGGACCAGCCGGCGTCCAGCCTGCCCGAGGGCAGCTCGGTGACGTCGCTGTCCGGCAAGGGCGTTCCCGGCGCGGATATCACTGTCAGCGGTTCCTCCGAAGGCGATGCGAAGGTAGCCGAGGACGGCACCTGGACGGTCACGTTGAAGACCCCGGCGACCGCCGCACAGAACGATCTGACCGTAACCCAGCACATGGGCACCCGTCAGGGCGCCTCAAAGCAGGTGACGTTCGCCATCGCGCAGCCTGCCAGCAAGCCGGGTGACGACAACAACAAGCCCGGCAAGCCCGGTGAAGGCGACAACCCGAACCAGCCGACCCAGCCCGGCAAGACCGGCAACGGCGGCAAGACGGCGAACGCCACGCCGAACGCCGCGAAGCCGTCCAAGGCATTGGGCAGCACCGGCTCCGCCATCGCGACCGTACTGACGGTCGCCGTGATCGTGCTTGCCGCGGGCGTGACGGCGCTCATCATCAAGCGCCGTGCCGCGCACAGGCACTGAGCCCGACAAACGGCGCCACTTGCCTCCCGGCCAGCTGACGCCCCAACCATGAGACCTTTCTGGGAAACTCTCGCCCAACCACCCTTTCGGGAGAGTTTTCCAGGAAGGTCTTTTTGCATGGCCCCTTGGCGTGAGTTTCCCAGGAAAGGTCATCAGGAAATCCGGGGAAGGCCTCGCGAGCGAGGCCGGAAGCCCGCATCCGGCGTGTCGCACGGTTGCGTTCAAGTGGACTTGAAGCCCTATGGTATGTGGTGACACGATTCAACAACGCCGCGTACCGTCACGGCGGAACCGATACCCATCACACACCAAGGAGCATCAATGAAGTACCGCAACGTGGGCAAGGCCGGCATCAAGGTGAGCGAGATCGCGCTCGGCAGCTGGATGACCCGGCTTGAGGACACCGCCGCCGTGGACAACGCGATGGCCATCGCCGACGCCGCATTCGACGCCGGCGTCAATTTCTACGACTGCGCGGACGCCTACTCGGGCGGCGACGCCGAGCGCTTCCTCGGCCGGTTCATCGCCAAGCACGACCGCGAGGACCTCGTCATCTCCAGCAAGGTCTTCTTCGGCACCGGCAAAAGCGTCAACGGCCGCGGCCTGAGCCGCAAGCACATCTTCAACAACTGCGAGCGCAGCCTGAAGAACCTCGGCACCGACTACATCGACCTGTACTACTGCCACCGCTTCGACACCACCACGCCGCTCGAAGAGACGCTGCAGGCGCTGAGCGACCTCGTCGACCAGGGCAAGATCCTGTACTACGGCGTGTCCGAGGAGTGGAGCGCCGCGCGTCTCGAACGCGCCAAGCGCATCATCTCCGAGCGCGGACTGCACCCGCTGACGGTCGTCCAGCCGCAGTACAACATGGTCGACCGTTACATCGAGCACGAGATCATCGAGACGTGCGAACGCTACGGCATCGGCATCACGCCGTTCTCCCCGCTCGCGCAGGGCCTGCTGACCGGCAAGTACCGCAAGGGCCAGCCGCTGCCGGCCGGTTCGCGCGCAACGTGGCAGTCGGATCACCAGATCAACGACCTGCTCACCGACGAGAACCTCGACAAGGTCGAGCAGCTGAGCAGGATCGCCGACGAACTGGGCCTGAGGATGCCGGTGCTGGCGCTCGCGTGGATCCTGCGCCTGCCGGTCATCAGCTCCGTGATCGTGGGCGCGAGCAAGCCGAGCCAGCTCGAATCGAACATCGCGGCCTCCGGTGTGGAGCTGCCCGCCGACGCCCTCAAGCAGATCGACGCGATTCTCGGCTTCAAGCGCTTCGAGCGTCACGTCGGCTGATCCGCCGAACATACGAAACGTCGGCAGTGTCCCGTCGAATCCTCCGGCGGGACACTGCCGATACGCATATCATCGCCAATATGGCGATATGACGGTTGCCTCTCGCCGGGAGACGATCGGCGAGAGGCAACCACGGCAGCTGACGGGGTCCGTCAGATCGCGGCGAAGCGGTCGACGAGCGCGCCCATCCAGTCGAGCAGGTCGTCGTATTCGGACGACATCTGCTCGGTCAGTTCGACGATCGGCACGTCGGCGGCCTTCGCGGCGGATGTGATCTGATCGGTGATGGAGCTGGCTTCCTGCGTGTTGAACACAAGCATCTTGATGTCGCCGCCCTTGAGCGCGTCCTGGAAGCCCTTGATGTCGGCGGGGGTTGGTTCGCTTTCGTTGGCGGACGCCTGCGCATAGCCGGTCGGCGTCGCGTCGGTCATGCCGAGATCGTCGGCGAGGTACCAAGCGACGGATTCGGTCGCGGCGTACGGCAGGCCCTTGGTTTTGGCGGAAGCGTCCTTGATCTTCGATTCGAGCGCATCCTCCTTGGCATGCCAGTCCTTGTTGAGTTGCGCGTAATCGTCCTTGTGGGTCGGGTCGGCCTTCTGGTAGGCGGCGGTGATCGCGTCGGCCGTCGCGTTGCGCGCCTTGGCGGAGAACCAGACGTGCGGGTTGTCGCCTTCCTTGATGCCGGCGGTGTCGGCCGCGTCGACGAGCGTCGCCTTGGTGGACGCAGCGGCCTTGGACGCCCACGGATCGTAGTCGGCGCCGTTCACGATCGCGACGGCGGCCTTGTGGAACTTGGCGACGTCTTGGCTGGTCGGCTCGTAGTCGTGCGCTTCGACGTTGGTTTTGGTCATGATGTTGGTGACGTCGACGTGGTCGCCTCCGAGTTCGGCCGCGACGGATCCCCACTGGTTGATGGACGCGACGACTTCGATCGTGCCACTACCGCTGCCGTCACCGGACGATGCCGTTCCGCCGTTGGCGGCAGAGGCCGAACCGCAGGCGGCGAGCGAGATGACGGTGATGCCGGCCACGGCGGCTGCCGCGATGCGGGTGATGATCGATGAACGCTTGATGGACATGATGTCTGGTTTTCCTCTCGTTATGATGACATTCGATAAGGAATGCACGGTCGCCGGCTTTCGGTTCCCGGCGCCCGCGGTCTTCCTTACCACCGGACCAATACCATACATCATAACGAGACCCATTCTCATTATCGATAGCTTCGGCGTTTCATATCAGGCGCGAACCGTCGCCCCATAGAGCCAGAGGGGATCTTATTTCGTTCATGTTGTGTACTATAATCAGAGTCTATCGGTGAAAAAACTTGATTTTCCGCCGATAATTCAAGAGCAACATACTAAACAAGAAACGTTCGACGGCAAAGGGGCCGTCCCGCGTCAGCGAAGATGCGAAAGCAGGGAAGGCAAGCGGCCGGGCCGGGCGTGCAATGGAGAAAAGGAACTTTATGGCTCATTCACGTGCAGCGCATGCGGCACGGACGAACCCGATCAAACGCCTATGGGCGCTGATTGTGGCCACCGCGATGCTCATCATCCTGCCAGCTGGCGCTATGACCGCCGCTGCCGCCGACCCGATTCCCGACGAAAACTCGACATCCGGCACCTACATGAAGCTCACGCTCACCCGCACCGACAACCTGGGTGAGTCCGTCTCCGTGGGTGCGACGCTCACCTACGACATCTCCTATGAGAACATCGGCGACAAGGTATTCACCGTGTATCCGACCGAGTCGAACCTCAGCGGAGTGCTGGACGCCAGCACCGCAGGCCATCCGGTGTGCCGCTGGCGCAATCTCGGAATCGGCACAACGCAGAGCTGTTCCGGTAAGGCCACCCATGTCGTCACCGAAGCGGACAAGACGGCCGGCGGCTTCACGCCGACCTTCACCGCGGTCGCCACGACGAACGCCGACGCCAAACCCACCGCTGCCGACACGTTGCAGACCGTGACCGTCACAAGCTCGAAGGTCACCGTCACCACGCCCGATCCGAACGCCAAGTACCTGACCGTGACCGCCACTCGTGTGGATGGCCTCGGCGAGAACCTGACCGTCGGCCAGAAGATTCGCTACAAGTTCGAGTACACGAACACGTCCGATCGTCAGATCGCCGTGTATCCGAAGGACTCCAACCTGACGAACACCGACGTGACCGCTACCGCCAACTGCCGCATCGGTACACTTGCCGCCAAGGGCACCAGCCAATGCGACAACACGAACCTCGCCTACCACACCATAAGCGCGGAAGACGTGATCAAGGGCACGTTTACCCCGACCACCCTGTTCCAGGCCACCACTGACCGCGAAGGCGGTACGGTGCTGCAAGACAACATCGTCGTCACCTCCACGCCGGTCACCATCAAGGCCGCCGACAAGGATGAAGCCTCCATCGCCAAGGCGTACAAGGATGGCGAATCCCGCTACCTTGCCAAGGCGAGGCAGCTCGGCGCCAACGAAAGCTACCGCATTCCCGCAATCGCGGAAACCAATATCGGCCGCATGCTCACCGCATGGGATCTGCGCCCGGTAGGTGGCGACGCCCCGAACCCGAACAGCATCGTGATGCGTTATTCCGACGATCAAGGCAAGTCGTGGAGCGCTCTGAAGATGGTCGCCGAAGGCCGCAACACCACCAGCAGGCATGGATACTCCGATCCGTCGTTCATGGTGGACCGCGAGACCGGCACGATCTTCCTGTTCTTCGTCAAGTCGTACAACGCCGGTTTCGCCAACTCGCAGGTCGGTGTTGACCCGACGAACCGCAACGTGCTGCAAGCGGCCGTCACCAAGTCCACCGACAATGGCGAAACCTGGTCCGAACCGCAGATCATCACCGATCAGGTGACCGCCGGCCATGAAACCACATGGAAGTCGCGTTTCGCCACCTCCGGTGCCGGCATCCAGCTCAAGTACGGCGCTCACAAGGGTCGACTGATCCAGCAGTTCGCCGTCAAGCCCGCCACCGGCAGCATCAACTATGCGGTGTCGATCTACTCCGACGACCACGGCGACTCGTGGAAGGTCGGCGGCGTGATCGACTCCACCAACATGGACGAGAACAAGGTCGTGGAGCTTTCCAACGGCGATGTGATGGTCAACGCCCGTCCGGGCACTGCCGGCTACCGCAAGATCGCCATCTCCCATGACGGCGGCCAGACCTACGGTGCCGTGACGGAAGACAAGCAGCTGCCCGATCCGAACAACAATGCGCATATTCTGCGCGCCTACCCGAACGCTCCCGAAAACTCCGCCAAGGCGAAGATCCTGCTGTTCTCGGGTCCGCAGGCCAACAACGTCGGGCGTAAGAACGGCGTTGTGCGCATCTCGTTCGACGACGGCAAGACCTGGTCCAGCGGCAAGCTGTACAAGTCCGAAAGCATGGCGTATTCAGTGACGACCGTGCTGCAGGATGGCAGCTACGCCATGCTCTACGAAGGCGATTGGGTCAACGGCAGCGGCGTGGATAGCCACGAGATGATGTACCTGCCGTTCAGCATGGCATGGCTCGGCTACCTTGACGTGACCGCCACCGCCGACGCCGCATCCGTGACCGAAGGCGGCAAGACCGTTACCGTGCCCGTCACGGTGAAGAACAACAGCTCCGACGACTACACCATGCTCAAGGCGGCCATCGCCGATCTGCCGACCGGCTGGACCGCCGACGATGCGACCGTCGAAGGCGGACTGGAAGCCGGCAAGACCGCCACCGTCGACGTGACCGTGCATGTGCCGGATTCCGCTCAGTCAGGTCAGAAGGTCACCGGCACGATCAAGTTCACCGGCACCTATGCGAACGGCGTCAACGTGAGCGCCACCGGCACCACGCCAATGGACAACGACACGCTCAGCAGCTTCGACGACTCCACGGTCGATATCAACGTGACCGAGAAGGAGCCGGAACCGGTTGCGCCAACGATCGAGAAGATCACGGCGGATGCAAAGGACCAGTACAAGGTCGGCGAAAAGTTCACCGACCTCAAGGTCTTCGCGACCATGTCCGACAAGAACATCAAGGAGCTTGCGAGCGACGAGTACACGGTCAAGGCCGTGGATGCCGAAGGCAACGAGGTCAGCCTGACCGAACCGTTCGCGAAAGCCGGCACCTTCGAGGTGACCGTCACCTCCACGGCTGACCCGAAGGCGACCGCCACGTTCGAGATCGTCGTCGCTGACCTGACCCCAACCCCGACTCCGACGATCGACTCGATCGGCGCGAGCGCGAAGAGTAAGTACACGGTTGGCGAGACGTTCGGAGAGCTCACGGTGACCGCGTTCATGTCGGATGACACCGAACAGCCGGTCGAGCTCAAGGATGTGACCGTGACCGCTTCGTATCTTGACGCCGGAGGTGAGGTTGATCTGTCCAAGCCGTTCGAGCGGGCCGGCGAGGTGCAGGTCGTCGTCAGGTTGAAGGCGGATCCTTCCAAGGAGGATACGTTCAAGGTGACGGTCAAGGCGAAGGATACGACGCCGGTTGATCCTCATCCCGAGCCGGAGCCTGAGCCAGAGCAGCCGTCCACGCCGACGACGCCGGTTAAGAAGCCGGCATTGTCGAACACCGGTTCGTCAATCGCCACGATGGTCATTGCCGTGATAGCAATGACCGCTGCAGCCGGGATGATGACGGTCATCCGCCGTCGTCGCGCCTAACACGCCCTCAACCTGCGGCGGTAGCCTTGGCCCCCTCCGTGAGAGGACCAAGGCTACCGCCAGCCTCACTGCCGTTGGTCCCTTCGATCGAGGTCGGCTTCACCGTCCGAAGGAGGTCGCACGCGGCGACGTAAGTCGCCGCCATGACGACACGGCATCGCGCGGACATGCCAGCAATGTCAACAACGATCAGTCCTTCTGGCAATCGGGACACAAACCGAACACCTCGAGCGTATGGGATTCGACGGTGAACCCATGCCCTTCGGCGACCTTGCGCACCCACGCCTCGCTCGGCGGATCAATCTCCACGGTCTTGCCGCACCGGCGGCACACCAGATGATGGTGGTGCCCGTCGTCACCGCACAGCCGGAACAGCTGCTGGCCGTCCAACCGTATCGTGTCGGCAGCGCCGGAGTCGGCGAGCGCATTGAGCTGCCGGTACACGGTCGCCAGCCCGATCTTCACGCCTTCGTCGTCGAGTTTGCGATGCAGTTCCTGCGCGGAGACGAAATCATCGCATGTGCGCAGCTGCCGCAGCACGGCGTCCTTTTGCCGGGTGTGCCGTTCCGGTCCCGTCATCGTCCACTTCCTTGGCCTCGGCCGGCGGACGCGGCGCGTCCCGTCGACAGTATTATCATTAATCGTCAGCTAATGATAATAGCGCGATCGTGCCGGTCATGTAGCCGCCGCGCCGCGACCTCCGCGAATCCCCCGCGGTCACTTTCCCGCGGCCACGGACGTGACGCGGGCCATGAAGTCGTCGAGGAAGCGCGACACGTTGACCGCTACCGCAACGCTGGTCGTCTTGAACGGGTCGTTGAGCCGGTCGTAGTCGCCGATGGTGCGGCCGCGGGTCGGCCCGTCGAGCTCGACCTTGAGGTTGATCGGCAGCGTGGCCACGATCGTCGGGTCGAGCGCGACCGCCACGGCCAGCGGGTCGTGCAGCCCGCAGCCGCCGAGGCCCGGCGCGGTCTTCTCGTAGGCGCGGATGTAGTAGTCGGTCATGTCGGCGAGGAACGCGCCGGCCGGCGTGCCGAGATCGCGCCACTGCGCGGTCTGCTTGCGGGTGAGCAGCGTCTGCATGGTCACGTCGAGGCCGATCATCTCGGAGCGCACGCCCGAACGGAACAGATAGTCGGCGGCCTCGGGATCCTGCGAGATGTTGGCTTCGGTCCAGGCGTTCACGTTGCCGGGCACGGTGAGCGCGCCGCCCATGAGCACGATGCCGCCCAGCAGGTTGCGGATCTCGGGCGCCTTGCGCAGCGCGGTGGCGATGTTGGTCAGCGCGCCGGTCGGCACGTAGGTGAGCTCCTTGCCGTACGTCTTGGCCGCGTCGACGATGAAGTCGACCGCCGACTCGGTTTCCGGCTCACGGTTCGAATCGGGGATCTCGACCTCGCCGATGCCGTTGGCGCCGTGGATGAACGCCGATCCCTCGCTCACCGAGAACGTGTCGCGTGCGAGCGGATGGTCGACGCCGCGGTACACCCGCACTTCGGGATGTCCGAACAGGTCGGTGACGGCGAGCGAGTTGCGCACGCCCTGGTCGACGGTCACGTTGCCGTACGTGCCGGTGATGCCGATGAGTTCGGCTTCGCCGCTGCCCAATGCGTAGGCGATCGCCAGCGTGTCGTCGATGCCGGTGTCAAGATCGAGGATGATTTTCTTCATGGATGGCCTCCCTTGCCATGGTCGTCATATCCGACATATGTACATATCCGACATATGTATCTATGCATTCACAGTAGTGCCGGCATCGATCCGACGGAAGACGAACTGCCGGCCCGGCAACAGGAATTCAGCTACCGTTCATCGCCGCCGAAGCGTTCGCGAATGCGTGCCGCCGTACCGTAGGATGCTTGGGCGCCGTGTCCGGTCGCCGCGTATGCGGAGACGTATGACGCGAGCCGGGCCGCCTCGTGCAGTTCGAAGCCGGAGGCGAGTCCGGCGAGCACGGTGCCCATGAACGAGTCGCCGCAGCCGGTCGTGTCGACGGCGTCGACGCGTACCGGGGCGATGCGCGTGACGCGGGGGTCGCCGGCCGTTGCGGAAGACCTGCCCGCGGCAGTGGCGTCGAGCACCACCGATCCGTCGCCGCCGAGCGTGACGATCGCCTTCTCGAAGCCGAACGCGCGCAGACGTTCCAGGGCGGCCGTCCAGTCGAACCCGTTCCAGTCGCCGTCGGCGGGCTCGTCGATGCCGAGCAGCTGCGCCATCTCGTGCTCGTTGACGAGCAGGATGTCGGCCGCGGCGATCAGTTCGGGAGGCAGGACCGGCGTGAACGGCGAATCGTTGAGCAGCACCGTGACGCCGGACTCGCGGCACAGCCGGGCCGCGGCGGTGACGGTGTCGATCGGGCTTTCGAGGCACAGGCCGAGCACGTCGGCTTCGGTCAGCGCGTCGCGCGCCGACGTGACGTACTCGACGTCCACGCTTGCGTTCGATCCGGGCGAGTAGACGATCGTGTTCTCCCCGTTCGCGTCCACGGTGATGACGGTCGTGCCGCTCGCGCCCGTGACGTGGCGCACGCCGCTGACGTCGACGCCGGCGTCCGTCAGCTTGCCGAGCAGGAAATCGGCGTTCGCATCCGAACCGACCGCGCCGAACATGCGCACGTCGGCGCCGAGCAGGGCGGCCGCCGCGGCCTGGTTGCCGGACTTGCCGCCCGGCAGGATGCGCAGCGGGGAGCCGTTGACCGTCTCCCCCGGCCCGGGCAGCCGTTCGGTCGTCACCGTGTAATCGGCGTTCATCGAGCCGACCACGGATACCGTGCCATGGATGCGGTCCAGCAATCCGAGGGTTTCGGATGCATCGCTCATGATCAGTCCTTTCGACAATTCGTTCGACAATGCGGCAAACTCAGGAAACAGTCCGTGAAACATTATGCGGAGACGTTCGGCGCAGCCCCCACCGAAGCGCGTTCCAGAAACACCGTGGAGACGTAATGGATATCGCCGATGCGATCGTCGTCGGTTCGGCCATCGCGAGCCGTTCCGCCCACGGCGCCAGAAGCCGGTTCCGTCCGCTCGCCGCCGTCACTCGATTTCACCCGTCGCAGCAGCATGTCGACGCCGATGCGCCCCATCCGGTCCGCCTGCTGCGAGATCACCGCGATCTGCGGCACCATCAGCCGGAATTCGTCGATGTCGTCGAACGACACCACCGACAGGTCGGCACCGATGCGGATGCCGCGCGCGGCCAGCAGTCCGAGCATCGTGACCGTATCCGGAGAATACGCGCAGACGATGGCCGTCACCTCGGCTTCGAGCAGCTCGTCGACCACCCGTCGTCGCGACGCGTAGGTCCCGGCGCAATCGACGACCACGCCTCCGCCGGCCGGCAACAGTCGCGCCGCCGTCTCACGGAACGCGGTCTCGCGTTCGTTGATGCTGAACGAGCCCAGTGAGGAATGCGCCACGAAGCCGATACGGCGATGTCCCAGACGGGTCAGCGTCTCCACCGCCGCCTCGATGCCGGGCCTCGGATCGGACACGACGAACGGCACGTCGTCGATGCCGGGCACCCGTCGGTCGACGAACACGAGTGGCATGCCGCAGGCCACCAGCGACTTCATGCCCGGCGAATCGACGCCTTGGGGCACGACGATCGCGCCGTCGATGCGCTGGCCCAGCAGATTGGCGATGAACGCGTCCTGACGTTCCGCGCTCTCCGCCGACGTGCCGATCAGCGTGGACACGCCATGGCGGTACAGGTCGTCCTCCATGGACGCGACCAGGTCGGCGAAGTAGGGGTTACGCAGGTCGGGCACCAGCAGCCCGACCGTCGTCATGTCATTCGAACGCATCGACTGGGCGCGCTGATCGGGCACATAGCCCATCCGTTCCACCGTGTCCATCACAAGCCGCCGCGTCTCGGGAGAGAACCGTCCCTTGCCGTGCAGGATCTGCGACACCGCCGTGATCGAAACGCCGGCGCCACGCGCCACATCGCGGATCGTCACATATGCCACGGATACTCCTTCACCTCATGCGGGACCGCCCGGCCGCACCGTCCAGATTACGACAGGACGCGGCGACCGGGCAACCGGCCGACGGACGGAAACCGCCGGCGACCGGACCGGCCGCGCAACCGGCTTGCCCCGGCAACACACCGTCGCCCGGCCACGCAACCGTCCCGTCAGATCAGCCCACCGCCCGCGCGTCCAACACGGCGAGCGCGTCGACCAGTCGCGCCACGAACCCTTCCCTGTCCACGTCGGTCAGCACCAGCGCGTTGTCCGGCAACGCCGGCTTGGGACGCGCGTCGACGAACGTCAGCCCGCGAGCCGCGCCTTCGTCGGTCACGACGTCCACATGGCGGCGCTCGCCGTGGAACAGCGACGGGTCGAGCAGGTACTCGACCGCGCACAGGTCGTGGATCGGGCTGTCGACGAAGCCGAACTGGTGTCCGGATTCGCTGTAGAACCTCAACAGTTCGTAGGCGACCTCGCTGATCGGACCGCGTCCGTGCAGACCATCGATCTCGTCGAGCGTGATCTGCGCCCGCTCGGTCACGTCGAGTCCGGCCATCACGATCGGCAGTCCCGACGCGAACACGATGTGCGCGGCCTCGGGGTCGACGTAGATGTTGAACTCGGCCAGCGGCGTGCTGTTGCCGTGGTCGATGCCGCCGCCCATGAGGCTGATCATCTCGATGCGATCCTTGACCTCGGGGAAGGTGCGCAGCAGCAGCGCGACGTTCGTCAGCGGGCCGAGCGCGACGATGGTGACCGGCCCGTCGGCGTCCATGATGAGGTCATGCATGAACGTGACCGCGTTGTCGGAGGCGAGCGGATGGTCGTAGCCGCTCAGCGCGGGGCCGTCCATGCCGCTGTCGCCGTGCGCCTCGGGCGCGCAGCGCAACGGCTTGACGAGCGGGCGGTCCTGTCCCGACGCCAGCGGCACGTCGGAGCCGAGCAGGCCGAGGATGTGCCGCGCGTTGGCGGTGACCTTGGCCAGCGTCTGATTGCCGCCGATCGTGGTGACCGCCAGCACGCGCAGCTCGTCCGTGTTGGCGAGCGCGGTCATCAGCGCGAGCGCGTCGTCGTGGCCGGGATCGCAGTCGATGATCACCTGCCGCATGTCACGCCTCCGCAGCCGACGGAACGGACGCGCCGGGCGCACCGGCGAACGCCTGCGCGTCGCGCGCCAGCAGGTCGTCGATGGTGAGCACGCCGCGCAGGCCGCGGGTCTCGGCGAGCTGGGCGATGTACGGGCGTTGCAGGTTGGCCTGGGCGAGCACCTCGTCGTTCCAGAAGATGTCGGCGACCGGCGCGTCCATCAGCATGTGCTTGTTGGCCATGACGATGCCGCGCCTGAACTCGCGGGCGACGAACTCCATGTCGTGCGTGATGGTGATGACCGTGCGTCCCTGGCCACGGACATGCTCGATGAGACGGCCGAGGCGTTCGGTGCCGGTGCGGTCCTGTCCGGCGGTGGGCTCGTCGAGGATCAGCACCTGCGGGTCCATGACCATGGTCGCGGCGATGGTGACGAACTTGCGCATGGAGAACGGCAGGTCGTAGGGGTGCGTGTCGAGCTCGTCCGTCAGGCCGCACCATTCGGCGGCGTCGCGGACCTTGGCGTCGATGGCCGCGCGGTCGGCGTTCCTGCCGGCACGCTTGACCAGGCCGTAGGCGATCTCCTTGCGCACGCTGTCCTGGAAGATCTGGTCGTTGGGGTTCTGGAACACGTAGCCGACCTTGGCGGCGATCGAGGCGGTGGACCGGCCTTCGGTCGGCTCGCCGTCGACGGTCACGGTGCCCTGCGTGGGCTTGAGCAGGCCGTTCATGAGCTTGACCGTGGTGGTCTTGCCGGCGCCGTTCTGGCCGATGATGGCCACGGCCTCGCCGAGTTCGAAGCTCATCGACACGTGTTCGATGGCGGTGAACCCGTTCGGGTAGGCAAACGTCACGTCGTTCAGTTCGAGGTATGCCATGTCAGCGTCCTTTCCGTTCCTGTGCGGCCGCTTCCTCGACGGTCAGCGGGATGGGATCGTGCCGTCCGAACCGCCGGTTGCGTTCGAGGTAGTAGCGGGCCACCTGCGGCAGCTGTCCGCCGTGGTCGAGCACCGCCGGATCCGTGAGCACCTCGTGCACGGGGCCGTTCATGACGAGCCGGCCGCCGTCGAGCAGCAGCACCTGGTCGCAGTAGCGGGCGATCAGGTCGATCTTGTGTTCGACGAGGATGACGGTCTTGCCCTGGCTCTTGAGCAGTTCGACGATGTCGAAGATGTCCTCGGTGCCCTTCGGGTCGAGCTGCGAGGTCGGCTCGTCGAGGATCACGATGCCCGGGTCGGTGACCAGCACCGCGGCGAGCGCGACGCGCTGCTTCTGGCCGCCGGACAGTTCGAACGGGTTCTTGTCGGCGAGCGCCTCCAGGTGCAGCAGTTCGATCATGGCGTCGACGCGTTCGATCATCTCGTCGCGGGGCACGCCGAGATTTTCGAGCGCGTAGGCGATCTCCTCGCGCACGTTGTCCTTGACGCCGCTCATCTGCGTGAACGGGTTCTGGAAGGAGTAGCCGATCATGGTGGTCAGCTGCGCGTCGTCGAAGTCGGTGACCGGCTTGCCGTCGATCTCGACCGAACCGGTCAGGTCGCCGCGGTAGAAGCGCGGGATGAATCCGCGGATGATGTTGCACACCGTGGTCTTGCCGGAGTCGTTGGCTCCGATGAGCGCGTACGTGCGGCCCTGTTCGATGTCGAACGACATGTCGTCGATCACGTTGTTCGTATCGAGCGGGTACCGGTAGCTGACGTGCTTGAGCGAAATACTGGTCATGCGATCACCATCCACACCACATAGGCGACGAACGCCGCCAGGCACACGATCTGGATGACCGTGTCGACCGGGCGCTTGTCGATCTGGTACAACGAGGTTTTGCGGGCCTTGAACAGGAAGGCGCGCGACTGCAGGGCGAGGGCGCGTTCCTCGGTCTGCTGGATCAGCGAGAGCACGAGGGGGCCGAGCATCGGCACGAACGCCTTCATGCGGGTCATCAGGCTGCCTTCGGTCTCGATGCCGCGCGAGCGTTGCGCGTCGAGGATCGTGGCCGACAGCGCGGACATCTGCGGCACCATCTGGATGGTGGAGATGATCACGAACGTCATCTTCTTCGGGAAGTTGGCGCGTTCCATCGCGTAGACCATGTCCTTGGTGGACGTGACCTGGAAGAACCACATGATGGCCGCGCAGATGGCCGCGATCCTCGACGTAATGCCGAGGCTGGCGGTCAGGCCGGTCTGCGAGAAGCCGATGAACGCCCAGATCGGGGTGGTGTCGTCGTAGCGCACGATGAACACCTGCACGGCGAAGATCAGCACGACGATGAGCAGGATGGACGACAGGTACGCCTTGAGGTACTTGACGAACGTGCCGCTGAACAGGCTGAGCACCGCGAACAGCGGGAACATCGCGTACTGGAACCAGTGGCCGGGAGTGAAGATGCTGGCGATGATCACCAGCAGGATGAAGCAGAACTTGGTGGACGGGTAGAGTTTGCCGATTGCGCTGTTCATGCGAGGGCCTTCCTGTTGCGCACGTACGGCATGCCGTAGTTGAGTTTGACCAGGAAACGGTCGGGCAGGCGGCGCAGGATGATCCAGCTGACGCCGACGTCGATGATCATGGCGGCCATGCCGGTGATGAGGTTGGTCGACAGGACGGACTGCACGAGCGCGCCGCCGGCGGCCAGGAATGCCGCGGTGACCAGGTCGGAGCCGGCGCCGGTGACGCCGCCGAACACGAAGATCGTCACGACTGCCGCGACGGTCGCGGAGCACTCGTTGAGCACGAAGCAGGCCGCGATCGTACCGAAGATGTTGGTGTACCACTTCCAGCGCGACAGGAATCCGGAGACCAGGCCGATGATCATGGACACGAACGCGTAGGCGAACGAAACCGGATTGAGCATGCCGTTGACCACGTTGCCCATCAGGCCGGTCACCAGGCCGACCCACGGGCCGCCGATCATCGACACGAACACCGTGCCGATCTGGTCGATGAAGATCGGGAACTTGAGAATCGTGGACAGCTGGTAGCCGACCACGCTCATCGAGACTCCCACCGGTATGAGCAGCAGGGCAAGCAGCGAGAAATCGTAGCGAATCCCTCGTTTCATTGCGCGCTCCTTTCTGTATGGTTGTGTTCTTCTTCCCCGGCGCCGCACGCGTCGACGAGCGATGTCGCCACGGCGTCGAAATCCACCTGGTTGACTTCTTCGAGCGTGCGGACCGCGTCGTCCGGCAGGTCGAAGCCTAGTCCGGCGCACATCGCGCCGCAGATCGCGCCGATCGTGTCGGTGTCGCCGCCCGCGTTGGCCGCGCATTCGACGGCTCGCCGCAGGTCGCCGCGGTACCGGTACGCGATGCTGACCGCGGCGGGGATCGTCTCGCTCGTTTCCAGGCCGGTGCCCATGAACGAGTACAGCCTCTCCTCGAACCGCGCGTCGTCGCGCTCGCCGTCGGCAAGCTCGCGACCGTAGGCGATGCGGCACGCCAGGTCGGCGCTCGGATAGGCGTGACCGTAGCGCGCCGCCTCGCGCAACGCGTCGTCGATCAGGCCGTACCATTCGTCCCAGTCGACGGTTCCGTCGCCCGTCGCGATGCGCATGCCGTATCCGACGCAGGCGGCCGCAACGGCCGCGCCTTGGATGGCGACGGTCGTGTTGTGCGTGGGGATGCACACGGCGGTCACGTCCGAGACGAGCCGCGGCAGGCCGCGATGGGCGTCGATGATGCCGATGGGCGCGATTTTCATGGCGGCGCCGTTGGTGGTGCCCATGCGTCCGGCCTGATCGAGCGGGACGCCGGCCTTGATCGCCTCAAGCGCCCGCCTGGTGCTTGGCCCGACGGCGAACGCGCTGGTCGGGTCGCGGTCGAGCCAGTCGGTCAGTTCCGCGACGAACAGGTCGGCGTCGATCCTGCCGCCGGTCCTGGTGAGCATGCGGCACAGCATCAGCGTGTTGTCGGTGTCGTCGGTGACCTGCCCGGCGGCGAAATCGCGGTCGAACGGGATGTCGTCGCCGTGCGGACTGGGCAGGAAGCCGGTGACGCGGCCGAACCGCGAGCGGATCTGCGATTGCGTGAGGGTTTCGGTGGGCATGCCCATCGCATCGCCGTAGGCGACGCCGACGAGGATGCGACGGGCGGCTTCATGCCGGCTTACGGCCTGCCGTGCCGATGCGGTCGTGGTTCCGGTCATGCGCGGGCCTCCTCCCGGGACGGTTCCGCAACGCCGGGCAGGCCTCGTTCCGCGATGAACGCGTCGACCTGGCCGGCCGTCGGGGACGACTGCGCGCCGAGCTTCGTGCAGGTCAACGCGGCGCAGGCGGTGGCATAGCGCAGGGATTGCGCCAGCGGATGCCTGCGGACGAGATATTCGGTCATGAACGCGCCAATGAACGAATCGCCGGCGCCGGTGGTGTCGACCGGGTCGATGCCGTATGCGGGGATTTCGGTCCGGCGATCCTGTTCGTCGAAGGCGACCACGCCGCGCTCGCCGAGCGTCAGCACGACCAGGCCGCGGTGGTATTGCCGGATGAACGCCAACTGGCCGTCCACGTCGTCGGTGCCGCTCAGCGCGCGGATCGCCTCCTGGCAGGGCGCGAACACGTCCACATACCGCAGCATGTCCAGCGTTTGCTGTGCCGTGATGCCGCGGCCGGTCACCGAGTCGAGACCGTCCTGGAAGTTGAGCACGACGGTTTTGCCTTGTCGTTTGGCGGTTTCGGCGATCATCGGGGTGAGCGGCGCGGGGTTGAAGTCGAGATAGACGACGTCGGTCTGCGCGATCAGGTCGAACGGGAATTCGGATTCGACGATCGGTCCGGGCAGACGTTCCATATCGCCGACCATCATCTTGCGGCCTTCGGGATCGACGTAGATCAGGCAGGTCGGCGCCTTGTAGTCGCCGGGCCGGCGCACGACCCCGCGATGGTCGATGCCGAGTTTGTCCATGTTGGCGATGAGGAAGTCGCTGTCGGCGTCGTTCGCGAGTTTCGTGACGATGCCCGTGCGCACACCGATCCGGCTGGCCTGCATGAGCACGTTCATGCCACCGCCGCCGTACTGGCGCTGCGTGGACAGCACCGAGCAGAAGCCGTCCAGAACCGGCAGATGGTCCACCTTCGCCACGACGTCGAGGGCGATGCCGCATACGGCGAGGATGTCCGTATGAGCCGCGGCCGGCATCGTCGCGTTCGGTTTCGCTTCGTTCATATCTTCCCTCTCTCCAGTGAGATGAATATGCTATGACTTCACCGTTGCTAAAACGTTACATCATTGTTAAGCACGATGATATAACGTTTTAGCAATTCCGTCAATTCACCATACGATCCCGTCACGCACTGCAGCAATGATCAACGACATGCCGGCCGCGCTGCAACCTATGCGGAATGGGACAGGTCATGGCGAACGGTCGCCTTTTATCCCTGTCGCCCCGGCATCGGTTCAACGGCGATGACGAGCTCGGCCGCTTCCCCGTCGTGGCCACGGACGATGTCGGCGGCCAGATTCAGCCGCATGGATCGGGCGAGCGACTGCGCGACGGCGAGTCCCAGACCGGAGCCGCGTTTGCCGCGCGAATCGTCGGCCTGATAGAACCGATCGAACAGACGGTCGGGGTCGATGTCGGCGGCGGCCTCGTCGCTGATCGGATTGGAGAACGTGACGGCATCCCCGTGTTGTGCGACCGTCGGCGCCCCGCTGCCATGACGCAGCGCATTGGTGACAAGGTTGTCGACGATGCGTCGCAACGCCGTCCGGTCGGCTTCCAACACGAATCGTTCGTCATCGAACGCAACCGTCGGCTCCCACCCGCGTTCCTCGAATTCGGGATAATGACCGACGAGCACTTCCGCCACCAGCGGCTGCACGGCGACCGACTCCAAGTCGAACGTGCGGTCGGGATCGTTCGCCCGCGCATAGGCGAACAACTGGTCGAGCAGGCCGCGCATGTCGTCCAACCGCTGCAATGCCGCTTTCAGGTGCCGTTCGCGACCGTCGTCCCCGGATGACCGCATTCCTGCGGCACCATCCGTCGCCGCGTCTTCGGAAACGCCGGCATCCCCCATAGCCAGCTGGATATGACCCTGCGCGCCCATCAGCGGCGTACGCACGTCATGGGCCAACGACGACAGGTCACGTTGGAACTCCTGCGTCTTGGACATCGCGGCGATGCGTTCGGCCTGTATCTCATCCAGCTGCGCGTTGATCGCCCGAGCCAGCTCACGGCTCGCCCCGCCCGGCAACTCCACGCCCAGCCGCGCGTTGCTCCCCGCTGGCCGATCGCGCAGGAACCCGGCCATTCGCCGCATCTCGCGTCCATACACCGCCGCCCCGATCGCGATCCCTGCGATCAGCCCGACCAGCAGCCCCACAATCACCATGTCTTCATCCTACGTTGTACCGCTCATCGCATGTTCAATCCCCAGCGGTAACCGCGTGGGGCGGCGGGATGCATATTGCGACACGCTCCAGGCCGCTCTGGCCAAGTCTTTACGGTCACAATATGCATCCCGCCGTCCCACGCTCTCTTGCGAACAACCCTTGCGTTTTGCGAAACTCAACCGGAGTTCGGCCCACGTGACTTATCAACGTTACCGAGCGGCCGACAGACATATCCTGTTCACGACCGTATGACTTGGCCGAGCGGCCCGGAGCGTGTCGGGAATAGGATATGTCTGTCGGCCGCGGCCACCGCTGGAACTTCAGCAGATGCGAGTACGTTTTAAGACCAAGCCGAAGCTCAGCACACGTCGCGACGGCGGTTGACGAGGATCGTCGCACCGACGGACAGAACGATCCAGCCGGCGAAGCAGATCAGCGCGTGCGCCCAGACCGGCATGCCGAGCGACATGCCGCCGGCCGTCGTGGCGAACAGACCCGCACCGTCGACATACAGTTTCACGTTGTTCGACGGCAGCCATTGCGCCAGCCGCCCGACCCACGGCGCGTACATGGCGACCGCCGACAGGACGATGTTCAGCATCGATCCCATGATGCCCGCGCCGACGAGCACCGCGGCGGCGACGCCGAACGCCTTGCTGCGCACGATCATCGCCAACGCGACGACGATCAGCACGAATGTGACCACGCCCAGCATCCTCAGCCCGCAGAATCCCAGGTAGACGCCGATGCTTTCCGCATGGCGATACCGGACGCCGAGCGCGAGGCATGACAACTCCAGAGAGACGATCGTCACGACCATGTTCCACACGGCCAGCAGTGCGGACAGCAGCAGCCGGCCGGCAATGTACGGCGTGCGGCCACGACGCCCGGCGATGAGGTTCTTGACGAAACCGGCATCCCAGTCATCCATCACCGCCAGCACGGCTAGCACCGCGACGATCATGGACAGCACGGAACCGTTGCCCAGTCCCGAACTGGACAGCATCGCGGTATGCGAATCCATCATGCGGGCGGATGCCGCCAATCCGGAGACGGCATTGGTCGTGACCGAAATGCCGTCGGTGTCGGTCTGCTCGGCTCCGGCACCGGCGCCGAGCAGCATCAGCGTGGTGAGCAGGCCTGCGGTCAGCAGGACGACCAGTACGGTGACGACCCAGAACTTGCGGCCGTGAATGAGACGATACAGGTCGGAACGCAACAGGTTGAACATCATCGGCTCCCTTCCGTGCGGGCGTCGTCCATGAGGGCGACGAAATAATCCTCCATGTCGCGCGACTTCGCGGACAGTTCGAGGACGGTCTGGTTCGCGTCATGCAGCAGGCGCGAGACTTCGGCCGCATCGAAGCCGCCGCAGATGGTGATCGAACCGTCGGGTTCGGCCGCGAAGCGCACCGGGGCGGCGGGATTGTTCGGCAGACGTTCCTCGAGGATCGCGAGCGCGGTCGCGGTGTCGGCGGTGCGTACGGTGAGGCTGTCTCCGCATTCGGCCTGAACCTGTTCGGCGGTCATTTCACGCACCATATGGCCGTTCGCGATGACGCCGTAGTGGGTGCACATGCGCTCCAACTGGTCGAGCACGTGCGAGCTGACGACGATGGTGATGCCCCGCTGCTGGTTGAGTCGCACGAGATAGTTGCGCATGCTGCGCGCGCCTTCGGGGTCGAGCCCGTTGAGCGGCTCGTCGAGCAGCAGCAGATCGGGGCCGCCGACAAGGGCGAGCGCGAGTCCGAGACGCTGCTTCATGCCGAGCGAGAATCCGCCGGTCTTCTTGCGGCCGGTGTTGCCGAGGCCGACCTGATCGAGCAGGTCACGGCAGACGGGTTTCGGGTCGGCCACGCCAAGCGCGAGCGCCTGCGCCATCATCGTGTCGAAGGCGCTCATGTGCGGCAGCAGGCCGGGGTTTTCGATCAGTGCGCCGACGCGCCGCACGCCGCCGGACGCGTGGGCGGTTCCGTGGCCCGCGTGGCCGAATACCGTGATCTCGCCGTCGTTCGGCATGGCCAGTCCGGCGGTCATCTTCATGACGGTGGACTTGCCGGCGCCGTTCTTGCCGACGAATCCGTAGATCGCGCCCTGCGGCACGGTCATGTCGAAATGGTCGATCACGCGTTTGCCGGCGTACTGTTTGGCAAGCGATCGTATGCGTATCGCGTCCATCGCCGTTCCTTTCCCTCAGTGTTCCGGATGATGCCCCTCACTGTACGGAACGGATCTTGCGCAATCGCCACGCGCCTCATGCGAGAGTCTCACGAAAGTCTTGCGAAAGTATGACGATCCACGGCTCGACGCTTGCCTCCCCGGAAACTTTCACTATGTTCGCATCGATCACGACACCACTTCGAACATAGTGACGATTGGACCGCCAAAATCCTCACTATGTTCGCATCGATGCGTCGATAGCTCGAACATAGTGAAGGTTCGTCGCATACCTCACGTCGCGCGCTCACACGTCAAGCTTGAAGCCGAGTCCCCAGACGGTCCTGATGTATGACTCGGTGCCGGAGGGCTTGAGCTTGGCGCGGATCTTACTCACATGTGCGGTGACGGTGTTGTCGTCGACCATGTACGGCTCTTTCCAGCACAGCTCGTACACCTGCTGTTTGGTGAAGACCGTGTTGGGATGCGCCATGAGCAGTTCGATGATGTTGAACTCGGTGTTGGTGAGCGCCACCGGCTGCCCGTCGACGACGAAGGTGCGGGCGGCGGGGTCGAGCGTCCAGCGGCCGGCGGCGAGAAGCCGTGCGCGGTCGTCCGCGGTTGCGGAACCGCTCGCTCCCACGGCCGGTTGCGCCGATGATCCCTTCGTCAGGGCAGACCGGGCAGTGTCGAGATCGGATCGAGCCGCGGTGGGTGAGCCGCCATACCCGTAGCCGCGCCCGCGTAGCTGGGCCTGCACCCGCACGACGAGCTCGTCCAGATCGAACGGTTTGACGAGATAGTCGTCGGCGCCGAGTTTCAGCAACGCCACACGATCGGCGACGGTGTCACGCGCGGAGATCACGATGATCGGCACGCCCGCGCCACGCTCGCGCAGCATCGTCACCAGCTTCTCCCCGCTCAATCCGGGCAGCATGAGATCGGTGACGATGCAGTCGAACCCGCAGTCGGCAACGTTGCCGGCGTCAGGACGATCAGCCGACGATCCCGCACGATCCAGCAGCAGTCGCGCCTCCGATCCGGAGTACGCGGCCGTGCAGTCGTATCCGGCACGCTCCAGACGCGTGCAGGCCACCTCGTTGATGTCCGCATCATCCTCGATCACCAGTATTCGCGCTTCGTTCACAGTCAATCAGCATACGACACCGCCCGGTTCACGGCTGGAAGTACCCTAGAATCCATGAAGCTTACTGACATTTCCCCCGCAATCGCACTGACCCCGCTTGACGGTCGCTACCACAACGCCACCGCCCCGCTCGTCGAATACCTGAGCGAGCCGGCCCTCAACCGCGAACGCATGCGCGTCGAGGTCGAATGGATGATCCTGCTGGCGAACGGCTTCGACGGCAACGGCAACCAGCCGATCATCGACGGCGTCAAGCCGTTCACCGAAGCCGAGAAGGCGTTCCTGCGCGCGATCCCCGAGGACTTCGGCGCCGAGGGCATCAGGCAGCACGCCGAGCACGAGGCCGTCACCCATCACGACGTGAAGGCCGTGGAGTACTACATCGACGACCAGATCGACAAGGCCCCGGAAGAACTCGTCAACATCAACGACGCCCTGAAGACCCTCGTGCACTTCGCGTGCACGTCCGAGGACATCAACAACCTGTCCATCGCCCGCTGCGTGAAGAACGCGATGGAGAACGTGTGGACCCCGGCGTTCAAGGAGATCATCGACCACCTCGCCGACAAGGCCGAGGAGTACAAGGACAAGGCGCTGCTGTCCCTCACCCACGGCCAGCCGGCCACGCCGACCACGCTCGGCAAGGAGCTTGCGGTCTACGTCTACCGCCTGAACCGCCAGCTCAGGCACATCGAAAACCAGGAGTACCTGGGCAAGATCAACGGCGCGACCGGCACGTTCGGCGCGCATCTGGCCGCCTGCCCGGACGTCGACTGGATCGCCGTCTCCCGCGAGTTCGTCACGAACCGCATGGGCCTGACCTGGAACCCGCTGACCACGCAGATCGAATCCCACGACTGGCAGGCCGAACTGTACTCGACCGTCTCCCATGCGAACCGTATCATGCACAACCTGTGCGTGGACGTGTGGATGTACATCTCGCGCGGCGTGTTCGCTCAGGTGCCGGTCAAGGGCGCGACCGGCTCGTCCACGATGCCGCACAAGGTCAACCCGATCCGTTTCGAGAACGCCGAGGCGAACTTCGAGATCTCCTGCTCGCTGCTCGACACCCTGTCGGCCACGCTCGTGGAGTCCCGTTGGCAGCGCGATCTGACCGATTCGACCACGCAGCGCAACATCGGCTCCGCGCTCGGCTACTCGCAGCTGGCCCTGTACAACCTGATGGGCGGCCTGAAGTCCATCCACCCGAACGACCATGTGATCTCGCGCGAGCTGGACGAGAACTGGGAGGTGCTGGGCGAGCCGATCCAGACCGCGATGCGCGCCTGCGAGCTGCGCGGCCTGCCCGGCATGGACAAGCCGTACGAGAAGGTCAAGGAGCTCATGCGCGGCCACGAGATCAACAAGGAACAGGTCGAGCAGTTCATCGACCAGCAGTCCTTCGACCCCGAAACCGCCGCGCGTCTCAAGGCGCTCACCCCGGCCACGTACACGGGTGTGGCGAGCAAGCTGGTCGCGTTCGACCGCTGACCATCCCGGTCCGGCCGGGCCTGATTCGACGGCCGCGGCCGGCCCACCACAACATACAGCCAATCGCGAAGGGCTCTGATGACCGATCAGAAACAAGCGACCGATTCCGCCGACGAGATCACCGTCTCGCCGGCGGAATCGCGTTTTGCGCACATTGCATCATCCGCAACATCACCTGAGGGCGACACGCCCGATGCTCCGCTCATCGAGGACGTGCCGCCGAAACGCATCCACGATTTCGGCGATCTGCTGCGCGCCGGCGCCTCCGTGCTGCTCGCCGCCGTGGCGATGCTGTCGGCCATGTACCTGCGCGGCATCACCATGGGCGTCGAATCGGACGCGCATACCGCCGGACAGGCGCTCAACTGGATGGTCGACCTGCCGACCACGCTGCTGCAGCAGCTGGCGATCGTCTCGATCGTCGTGATGGTGGTCGCGCAGCTGCTGATCGGCCGCGCGTGGATGCAGGCGGCGCTGTCGGTGCTGGCGTTGTTCGGCGGTCTGGGTGCGGCGTGGGGCATCTCCCTTGCCGTGTCCCGTTTCGGCGACGGCACGCTGGTCGCGGCGCTCAGTTCGCCGAACAGCTGGACCGGTTCGAGCCTGCTGCCGGATTTCTACGCCGGCGCCGCGGCATTGCTGACCTCGGCGGGTCCCCGGCGCACGCGCTCCACCGTCAAATGGGGCTGGAACATCCTGTACACCGTGGCGGCGTTGCTGGTCCTGCTGTCGGTCAATTCCGTGGCCGGAGTGCTGGTGTCGTTCGCCGCGGGCCGTCTGATCGGCATGCTGCTGCGGTTCACGGTCGGCACGAAGAACCAGGGCGTGTGGGGCGCGGAGCTGGCGCAGACCCTGTCCGGCATCGACCTGCATCTGGTCCGCCTGTCGCGGCATATCGACAGCGATGATCCGGCGGCGGGCGGCGTGTCCCGGGTGTCGTTGGACGACGATCTGGTCGAACGCTCGCGTCGGTATGACGCCGAGGACGATCGCGGCCGGCATTTCGTGATCTCGGTGCTGGACAGCCAACTGCATACCGCCGGCTACATGCGCCAGCTGTGGCGGTGGATCCGGTTCACGGGCGTATCCACCAGGCGCGACCGTTCCCCGCGCGAGGCGACGCAGCACCATATGGCGATGCTTCTGGGACTCAAGAACTGCGGTCTGCCCACGCCGCGCGTCTACGGCGTGGCCGACACCGGCGAATCCTCGATCCTGGTGCTGCAGGGCAGCGATGCGATCCACGAATGCAATCGCAACACGATCAGCGACGAGGACGCGGTCGCGCTCATGCGGTTCCTGTCGGTGGCGAACCGTCGCGGGTACACGCATCGGCGCATCACACCGGACACGTTGGCGCGGCTGGAGTCCGGCACGCCGATCATCGCCGGCTGGCAGAACGGCGACGACGCGAGCACGCCGGCGAACGTGGCGCTTGACCAAGTGCAGCTGCTGTCGCTGCTGGCGGCACTGATCGGCCCCGAACGCGCGGTCGCCGCCGGTCGCCACGTATGGGGCGTCGACACGCTTGCCGAACTTATTCCGTTCGTGCAGAAGGCGGCGGTGCCGAAGGCGACGCGCGCTCTGGACGGCTGGGATTCCCGTCTGCTCGACGACCTGCGTGCCCGGCTGCGCGATCTCGCGCCGCAGGATACGGCCGAGACGGTCGAACCGGTCACGCTGTCACGGTTCAGCCTGCGTTCGTTCATCGGCATGGCGTTGCTGGTCGTGGCCGTATCGGTGGTGTTCACGCAGCTCAAGCCCGACGAGGTGATCCATGCGGTGCGCAACGCGAATCCGGCGATGGCCGCCATCTGTCTGCTGTTCGGCCTGGTCGCCTGGCTCGGTTCGTCGTTGGAGCTCGGCGCGTTCATGGAGCGCGACCGACGCGACCCGGTGGGCGTGTTCATGTCGCAGGTCGCGCAGAGCTTCGCGATGGTGTCGATGCCGGCCGGTGTGGGGCCGGCGTTCGTGAACCTGCAGTTCCTGCGCAAAAGCGGGTATCGCAATACGACGGCGACGGCGCTGATGGGCGCGGTGCTCGTGGTGTATTACGCGGGTACCGTGCTGCTGACGGTGATCGTCGGCCTGTTCACTGGCAGCGACGCGCTGAGCAGCATGATCCCGACCAATACGCTGATCGTGGTGCTCGGCATCGTGCTGATGGCGTTCGCCGTGGCGATGATGATACCGCCGGTACGCCGTTTCGTCGCCGGAACCGTGCTGCCGCTGGTCCGCACGTACGCGCGCCAGCTGGCCGATACGCTGTCGGATCCGGCGAAGCTGCTGCCGAGCATCGCGGGCATGCTGGTGCTCAACATCGCCACCGGCCTGGGATTCTGGGTGGCGTTGCTCGCGTTCGGTCAGATGACCAATCCGATCGAGACGTTCTTCATCTTCATGATCGCCAATGCGGTCGGCTCGTCGGTGCCGACCCCGGGCGGCCTGGGCGGCGTCGAGGCGGCGCTGACGGTGTCGTTCGGCGCGATGGGAGTGCCTGCGGGCGTGGCGTTGTCGGCGACGCTGCTGTACCGCGTGGTGTTCTTCTGGGTGCGTATTCCGCTCGGCGCGGCCGCGATGCGCTGGCTTGACCGGCGCAATCTCATCTGATGCCCTGTCGGAGCGCAAATGTGCCCCCTTCGGGGCAAATTCACGCGAAAACCCTTGAAAATGGCGGCATTTGACACGATCGTGCGCTATTATTCAGTATGAACGTGTGGATGGTTCGACCTAGGAGGACCATCCCCTGACTCAAGAAGGATGCTTTATGGCATACAACAAGTCTGATCTCGTCTCGAAGATCGCCCAGAAGTCCAACCTGACCAAGGCCCAGGCCGAGGCGGCTGTCAACGCTTTCCAGGACGTGTTCATCGAGGCCATGCAGTCCGGCGAAGGCCTGAAGCTGACCGGTCTGTTCTCCGCTGAGCGCGTCAAGCGCGCCGCCCGCACCGGTCGCAACCCGCGCACCGGCGAGACCATCGAAATCCCGGCCACCTACGGCGTGCGCATCTCCGCCGGCTCCCTGCTGAAGAAGGCCGTGACCGAGTAAGTTTTCCGGCACTGCCGCTTCTCGGCAATGGCAGACGAGAATAAGCCCCGACCATGGAGGTCGGGGCTTTTGCATTATGGGCAGGGCACAAGGCCTACAGGGCCCGCATGAGCCGTTCGTAGTCCTCGGTCGGCTCGGCGCGGAACGGGTCGAGGATTACGGCCTCGTGATGCGAGGAACCGGCCAGCGTCAGCCGCGTCCAGTCGCAGGAGAACTGCGCGCCGGCATCCAGCGCCGCGGCGACGAACCGGCCTCGCAGCGCGGCGCGGGTGTCGGACGGCGGCTCGGTCAGCGCCCGTTGCGCCTCCGATTCGTCCAACAGGCGCCGGATGGCGCCGCGACGCAGCATCGACTCGTACAGCGAACCGTTCGCGATGTCGTGATAGTCCATGTCAAGCTGTTCGAGCTTCGACTGCGCGATCCGTCCGTGACGGGCGTGCAGGGCGTCGAACAGGCGCAGTTTCGCGGCCCAGTCGACGCGGTCGGCCAGTTCGTCGCCGCGCCCGTCGGCGAGCAGTCCGAGCACGTCCCGCCATTGTTCGAGCGCATGCCCCGCGCCGTCCCGCGGCATCGCCTCATCCATTGCCCGAGCATGATCGGCCATGAACCGTTCCACGATCCGCAGATAGCCGCGTTGGATGTCGAGCGCGCCCATCTCGCGTCCGTCGGCCAATGCCAGACGGGCCGTGCGACAGGTCAGGTCGCCGCTGACCGCACGGTTGGCCTCGCCGGGATCGGCCAGCGCGAACGCCTCGAAACCGCTGGGCTTGCCAAGTCGGGCCGATTCCTCGATCACGCACAGCACGAGATGCGTCACGGCGAGTTTCATCCATGTCGCCCATTGCGAACGGTTGGAGTCCCCGATGATCACGTGCAGTCGGCGGAACTCCTCCGGATCGGCGTGCGGCTCGTCGCGCGTGTTGACCATCGGCCGCGAACGCGTGGTCGCCGAGGAGATGGCCTCGTCCAGATAGTCTGCGCGCTGCGTGATCTCGAACCCGTCGCCGGTCACGCGCCCGGCGCCCGTATACATCTGCCGGGTGATGAGGAACGGCAGCAACTCGTGCTCGACCTGTTCGAGCGAGACGAACCGGCGCACGAGATAGTTTTCGTGGCATCCGAACGAGTGGCCGGCCGAGTCGGCGTTGTTCTTGAACACGTGCACGCGCAACGCCTCGCCGTGGCCGGATTCGCGCAACCGTTCCTGGGCTTGGGCGGCAAGCCTGCGCATCACGAGTTCGCCGGCCAGGTCCTGCGCAAGCGCATCCGTCGGGCATCGTGCCTCGGCGGTCGCGTATTCGGGATGCGAGCCGACGTCGAGGTATAGCCGCGAACCGTTGGTCAGATACGTGTTCGTGGAACGTGAACGCGACACGATCGGGCGGAACATCATCATCGCGACCTGACCGGCGTCGATCGGCCGGTCGGCACCGGTCACGGAAACGCCGTATTCGGTCTCCACGCCGAAGATGCGCGCGAATCCCTCGAACTGCGGGGATTGCGCCACGGCCGCCTCACGGCCGCTGTTGCCGCTGTCGCGCAGCTGCGGCATCACTCGCCGCCTTTTTGCACGAAGCTGTTCACGTACTCCTCGGCGTTGGTCTCCAGCACGGATTCGATGTCGTCGAGCACCGAATCGAGCACGTCGCCGCTGGCCTCGGCTTCCGTGGCCTTGACGCGCGTCGTCTCCTGCTCGACCTGCTCGCCCGCCGAATGCGCGGCCTGCGCCTGGTCGAATTCCTGAGGCATCGCTCCTCCTTTTGGTCATCCTATATAGTCATCGGGCTCCCCCACGGCATGTGGGGAAGCCCGTCATGGTCCATGCGCGGCCGGAAGGACCGGCCGCACGTCCGATTCTCGCGAGGCGCGGAACCGTCACTGCAGGTACGGTCGCAGCTCGTCGATGATCAGCCCGTTCGAGGCCACGATGTCGTTGCCGCGGCGCCAGTGCACCGGACCGCCGCGCCAGGTACGCAGCTTGGCCTGCGCCTCCCAGCATACGACCGCGCCGGCGGACACGGCCGGAACGTCCCATTTGTGCAGGTGGGGCTCGAAATAGGCGTCGTACGTGCCGTCCGCCACCTTGCACAGGTCGAGCGAGGCCGGTCCGATGCGCTTGATGTCGGCCGGCTGGCCGGCGATCGCGCTCACCGCGGCCAGGGCGCGCTTCGACTCGGCCGGAACGTACGACATGCCGTAGCTGACGACCGAGCCTTCGAGATGGGCGGTGGTCGACGGCATGACCTTCTCGCGCTTGTCGCCGATCGGCGTCTTGCGGATGCGGATCGCGCCCTGACCTCGCGCGGCCAGATACGTCAGTCCCAGGCCGGGCGCGTGCACGACGCCGAGGATCGGCTGCGCGGAACCTTCCTCGTTGAATTCGAACAGCGACACCGTGATCGCCCACTCGGGCATGTTACGCGTGTAGTTGATGATGCCGTCGATGTTGCCTACGCACCAGTAGCGTTCGCCCGGATGGCATTCGGCGGGACGGTCCTGCCACTGGCCGTCGAACGTTTCCACGTATGACAGTCGGTTGACGATGAACCGCGTGAGACGGTCGTCGACGTCCAGCGTGGACGGCTTGTCCTCCGCCAGATGCAGTCCCTTGAGATCACGCGGGTTCATCTGGTCGCCAAGGGCGTGCCGTCCGGCGTCCTGGGCGATGCGCGCCACTTCCAAGGCAAGTTCTCTCAGTTCCATGCGTCTCCTCGTTCGATCGGGTTCCATGCGTGTGCTGCGGTCTCCATGGTGTCAGGGGCACGGCTCCCCGCCGTCTTCCTCTCCGCCCCTGTCAGGCATTCGGTTCCATGATGATTTTATCTGGAGTTGGCGATGATCGCAGAGAGCCTCGACAGGGTTTCGGCCGCGCTCGAACATTCATCCACAATCCGTTCACACGCTGTTCGACCGAAACGCAGCGGCTCGGACATGTCCAGCGTGAACAGGTCGGACTGCCGGACGCGCGGCCGGCTGGCGTTGCCGTACAGGTCGATGTCGTCGTCCGCCTCCGGATGCGCCCGCACGGTCAGATGCGACCACGATGCGGCGACGACCTGCTCGGGATACCGCCGCACGATCGCGGCGCGCAGCCAGGCGCGCGTATCGTCCGGCGCATGCTCCGCCGCCGCGGCGACCTCGGCATCCGCATTGACGCGTTCCGTATGCGAGCGCAGCTTCTCGAACACGCAGGAGGACGGCTCAAGCGCGGCCCAGCTCAGGTCGAGGGCGGCGAGCCTTGGATCGGCCCATGTCACGCCCCGCTTGCGGCGCAGCTTCTCGAGCAGCTGCCATTTGAACAGCCACTCGACGCGTCCTGCCTCGTTCGACATCGTCAGACGTTCGTCGGCGTCGGCGTGCCGGATCGCCCCCGTATCGGCGAGCGCCTGCCCCCACATCGCCATGACCGAACGGGTCTGCCGATCCGGCCATGCCGGCTCGCCGCTCGTATCGGTGCCGTGGACCATCGCGGCGACCGCATAGACGGCGGAACGCAGCGTGACCTGCATCTGCCATGCGGTCGTCGTGCCGCCGTGCTCCAACGGCAGAGCCGCGGCAAGCGTCAGGTCGTGCGACACCGTGTGCATCGCGTCGACCGGATCGGCCAGTTCCAGCCGATCCAGCAGATCGGCGAGGTCGAGTCCCGCCTCGTCGGCGTGTTCGGCCGTCCACAGCAGCATCGAGGTCGTACCGAGCTTGAGCGCCTGCGGCACATCCATGCGGTTCGCGTCGCCGACGATCACATGCAGGCGCCGGTACTCGTCGGTGCTGTGCGACTCGTCGCGCGTATTGATGATCGGACGGTCGAACGTGGTCTGCAGGCCGACCTTCATATGGATGTAGTCGGCGCGCTGGGACAGCTGGTAGCCGGCCGTCTCGCTGCGTTCCCCGATCCCGACGCGGCCCGATCCGACGTAGATCTGCCGCGAGACGAAATGCGCGGTCATCAGGCGCGCGACGATGTCGAACGGCACGTCGCGGCGCGTCATGTAGTTCTCGTGCGTGCCCCAGCTGGCGCCTTTGCCGTCCACGTTGTTGCGGTGCAGCACGATCGGCGTGCCGGTGCGTTCGGACGCGCGGCGGGCGGCCTCGCGCATGATGAGGTCTCCGGCATGGTCATAGCGCACGGCTTCGAACGGGTCGGTGGTTTCCGGTGCCGAATACTCGGGGTGTGCGTGGTCGACGTAGACGCGGCCGCCGTTGGGTGCGATCACGTTGACGATGTTGAGCTGGGGCGCGTCGGTGAGCATGTCGGGGCGTGCCGCGGCACGTTCGAGCCGCGTGCCGCGCATGTCGTTGACCGGATCCTCCTGCCGATAGTCCCATCGGATGTGCGCGTTCGCCTCGTTCGCGGCAGCGCCGACCACGTCGAACGACAGCCGCACCGGATTCGCGTGGGCGCCGTCCGCCCGGGACACCGCGTATTCGGTTTCCGTGCCCATCACCCGTATCACGCTCATTGTTCCGTATCCTTTCCCTTCACGGCGCGGATGCGCGTGACGTGTCCGGCATCCAGTCCGTTGATGCGGCTCCACTGCTGAGGGTCGGCGTCAAGCACGGAATCGCGTGTCTCGACGAATTCGTCCTCGACCGCGGAGCCGAGCAGCGCCGCGTTCAGCGCGACCGGCGAGCCGGATTCGATCGACGCCTTGACGGCCTTCGTCTTCGCCCGGTCCACGATGTTCTTGAGCATCGCGCCCGACGCCACGTCGGCGAGGAACACGGCCGACCATGCGCCGGCGTCGTTGCACACGTCGCACAGGTGACGGCGCTCGGAGCGTTCGTAGATGTCACGCACGAGCATCCGGATCAGCGTGTCGGCGTCCACGGCGGCGTCCAACGGCAGGTCGTCGGTCAGGTAATGCCGCACGATGGACGCGGCCTGTTCGACGCCCGGCCGTTCCACGTGGATCTTCACGTCGAGACGTCCCGGGCGCAGCACTGCCGGGTCGATCATGTCCACACGGTTCGAGGCTCCGATCACCATCACGTTGTCGAGTCGTTCGACGCCGTCGAGTTCGGCCAGGAACTGCGGCACGATCGTCGTCTCGACATCCGAGGAGACGCCGGAGCCGCGCGTGCGCAGCAGCGAGTCCATCTCGTCGATGAACACGATGACCGGCCTGCCGTCGGCGGCGCGTTCGCGAGCGCGTTTGAAGATCATGCGGATCAGCCGTTCGGATTCGCCGACGAACTTGTTGAGCAGCTCCGGTCCCTTGACCGACAGGAACACGCCGGTCCCGTTGCCGGATCCTTCGGCGAGCGCGTGGGCGACGGCCTTGGCGATCAGCGTCTTGCCGTTGCCGGGCGGGCCGTACAGCAGCACGCCCTTGGGCGGCGTCAGATCGTAGCGTTCGAACAGCGCGCGGTGCAGGAACGGCAGCTGCACGGCGTCGCGGATGCGTTCGATCTGCGGTTCCAGTCCTCCGATGTCGTCGAAGGTCACGTCGGGCGTCTCCTCAAGCACGAGGTCCGTGTCGGATTCCTCGGGCAGCACCTCCAGCGCGATGCGGTTCGATGGGTCGACGGTGACGCGGTCGCCTCGTCTGATCACGGCCGTGGCGAGGGCGGTGGACCGCCGTACCAGTTGCGGATTGCCGGCGGCGTCGGCGGCGATCAGCCGGCCGTCGTCCAGCGTCTCCCGGACCGTGCGGACCGAGCCGAGCAGATCGGGGCCGCGCTGTTCGACGAGCACCATGTTCTCGTTGAGCATGACCGTGTTGCCGGCGGCCAGCCTCGCCGCGTTCACGTTCGCGGCGACGGGCACGACCATGCGGCGCGCTCCGGCGATCACTTCGGCGCTGGCGTGCTGCACGCCGTCCTCGTCGGTGCGGGTCGAGTCGAGCGCGACCATCGTGGCGAAGGTGAGCGGCGGTTGCGCCAGCTGCGCGAGCTGCGACTTGGCCTTCGTCAGTTCCTTGCCGGCACGCGTCAGCGCCTGGGCGAGCGCGTGGTTCTTCTCCATCAGTCGGTCGTTGAGCGCCGCCAGTTCCTCGGTCGTCCGTTCGGCCATGTCCCCTCCGATCACTGCCGTTCGTTCATGTTGCGTGCACGCATCATGCTACGGATCTTGCGGGCCGCGAACACGACGATGACCACGATGAAAACGACGATGACCGCATCCTCGAACACGCCGAGCGCGCCCTGGATCGAGCACCACCGGTCGCCGAGCAGGTAGCCGGCGGACACGAGGATCGTGTTCCATACCGCCGATCCGAGCAGCGTCCAGCCGGTGAACTGCATGAAGTTCATGCGGTTGAACCCGGCGGGGATCGAGATCAGCGAGCGCACGACCGGGATCACGCGGCCGATGAGCACGGACCAGGTGCCGTATCTGGTGAACCAGTCGTTGGCCTTGTTCACGTCGTTGCGGCTGACGCCCGGAATCACGTCGGCGGCCCGGTGGATGCGGGCCAGGCCGACCCAGCGCGAGATGCCGTACAGCGCCCATGCGCCGAGCACGGATCCGACGGTGGCCCAGACGATCGCCTCGACGAGGTTCAGCGTGCCGCGGGCGGCGGTGAATCCGGCGAGCGGCAGGATCACTTCGCTGGGGATGGGCGGAAAGATCGATTCGAGGGCGATGGCGAGCGCCACGCCGATGCCGCCCACCGTTTCCATGAGGGTCACGAGCCAGTTCGTGATCATGCCGATCAGGCCGGTTTCGCCCGTCGTGCAGACGGGGATGTCGTTGGCGGCGAGCAGCAGTCCAGCTGCGGTCCCGGAAAAAGTCATAGGGGTCATTGTCCCAACGTTTTTCGACAATCAAAAGCATGCTTGACGAAACATTGCAGGATCTTGACACGCCGACGCCCGAGGGGGACGTGCCGACGCTCGCCGAGCCCGGCCTGCTGGTGATGGACGTGGATTCCACGCTGATCGACGAGGAGGTCATCGACCAGCTGGGCGAGGCGGCCGGATGCGGCGCCGAGATCGCCGCGGTGACCGAACGGGCGATGCGCGGCGAACTGGAGTTCTGCGAGGCGCTGCGCGCACGGGTCGCGCTGCTGCGCGGCCTGCCGGTTTCGGTGTTCGACACGGTGTACGAATCGCTGCATTTCACGCGAGGCGCGCTGGAGCTCATCGACGAGCTGCACGCGCACGGCTGGAAGGTCGGCGTGGTGTCGGGCGGGTTCCATGAGGTGGTGGACCGGCTGGCGGACGAAGCGCATATCGACTACTGGCTGGCGAACCGGCTGGAGGTCGCCGATGGTCTGCTGACCGGCCAGGTGGTCGGCGACATCGTGTGCAAGACGGTGAAGCTGCACGCGTTGCAGGCGTGGGCGAAGCGCGACGGGGTGCCGATGGGCCAGACCGTGGCCGTGGGCGACGGCGCGAACGACATTCCGATGATTCAGGCCGCCGGGCTCGGCATCGCGTTCTGCGCGAAGCCGAAGACCCAGCTGGCCGCCCATCACGCCATCAACGAGCGCGACCTTACCCAGGTCCTTCCCCTCCTGCGTCCCTGAGCCCCCAAGTCGTCAAGCCTCCGAGCCACACACGTGGCCGCATATGCCAGTGGCGGGTTTCGCTCGCCGACGAGCAGGTCAGCGAGCGAAAACCGCCACGCGTCGAACGGCGCCTGAGCGCCGCATCCGAACGCCACACCGCTACGCGCAGTGGGCGTCGGCGGCAAGGCGGGCGCCTCGTGCCCAGTCGGCGGCGCGCATGGCCTTCTTGCCCTGCGCCTTGACCTCGAGCAGTTCAAGCGGATCGGACAGGGTGCCGACCCACACGTTCTTCTTGCCGGCCGCGATCACGCCGGGAGCCAGGCCGGCCGGCACGTGCGGGTGTTCCATGTCGGCCGGCTGCGCGCGCAGCACGTGCAGGGTCGTCGGTTCGGCGCCATCCGCATCGTCCGCGTGCAGCTCGCACCACGCGCCTGGGTTCGGCGTGCATGCGCGGATCTGGCAATCGACGTCGTTGACCGGCGCGTCGAAAATGATGTGCGCGCTGTCCACGGTGATCTTTTCGGCTTTCGCGTATTCGCCTTCCTGCTGCGGCACCGCGGCAGCACGCCCGGCCTCCACGGCCTCCATCGCGCGTACCAGCACGTTCGATCCGACCTGCGCGAGACGGTCCAGCAGTTCGCCGGCCGTCTCGTGCTTGCCGATCTCGGTTTCCAGCTGGGAGACGATCGGACCGGCGTCCATGCCGCGCGTGATGCGGAACACGGTCACGCCGGTGGACCGGTCGCCGGCCCAGATGGCCCGCTGCGCGGGGGCCGCGCCGCGCCACTTGGGCAGCATGGAGAAATGCAGGTTGTACCAGCCGAGCGGCAGCGCGTCGAGCACCGGCTCCTTGAGGATCTTGCCGTAGGCGACGACCGCGGCGGCCTGCGCGCCGGTGGCGATCAGCTCGCTGATGAAGCAGTCCTCGGACGGATCGGATTCGATCACCGGCAGGTCGAGTTCGATCGCGGCCTGCTTGACCGGGCTCGGCGTGAGCCTGCGGCCGCGTCCGGTCGGCGCGTCGGGACGGGTCAGCACGGCCACGATCTCGACGTGTTCGGTGTCGGCGGCCAGCGCGCGCAACGACGGCACGGCCACATCGGGGGTTCCCGCAAACAGAATCTTCAGCAAATCATCACTCCTTAACGCTCATGCCCTCTGTCACGGCATGTCATTCATCGCATATCGATCGGATACCGTGTGACCCGCGGCGCCGTGCTAACGCACGCTGCTGACGCCGGGGATGTCCACGCCCTGTCCGATGAGGATCTCGCGCAGCTTGCGCGGGTCGGAGAACCTGACGCCGCGGATGCCGGCCTCGTTCGCGCCGACGATGTTCATGGCCTTGTCGTCGACGAACACGCTGCCGGACGCCTCGATGCCGAACCGACGAAGGGCCTCGTCGTAGATGTCGCGGTGCGGTTTGCGCAGCTTCACGAATCCGGACACGAGCTTGCCGTCGAGGTGCCGCAGGATTCCGCAGTTCTCCTCGGCGCAGTGGAACAGGGTCTTCTCCCAGTTCGACAGGCCCCACACGCCGATGCCGGCCGCCTTGAGGTCGTCGACGAGCACGCGCATGCCCGGAACGACGCCGGTGAGCGAGTCCTCGAAATTGTCGATGTAGTAGCGCAGGATGCCGGCCCACTGCTCGCCGTGGGTCTCGCCCATCCATGCGATCGCGGCGTCCGGCTCCTCGCCGCCGTCCATCATGTCGTTCGCGTCGTAGAATCCGGAAACGTCGTTGTCGAGGAACCGGTCGATCGTCTCCTGATCGTAGCGTGCGACCAGCGCGGAGGCGGGATCCCAGTAGATCAGCACGTTGCCGAAGTCGAAGATCACGTCGGTGATCGGCTTGCCCGCGGCCGACGCGGCATTGCCGTCCGCCACCAGCACGTCGTGTTCCATGTCGGGTTCGCCCGGCCAACCTTTCATATCGTCCTCCAATCGCCATGACCGTTCGGTCGATTCCATACGTATCGTCCCATGCCGCGCCGACCGCCGGTCAGATCAGATCCTTCGGGTCAAGCCGGAACCGCAGTTCTCCGGGCGTGCGCGAGGCGACGTGCCGTGCGACGACGGCGCGCAGGCGGATCGCCAGTTCCGCCCGCCGCGGCTGGCCGACGCGTATGACGGCCTTGACCCGATCCGCGGTGTCCTCAAGTTCGCGCGCGTTGATCGTCGCCGGCTGCGGGATCGGCACCGGTCCGAGTACGGCCGGCAGGTCAACCGTCGCGGGCATGTCCAACGGCCCGTCGGTCATCGCCGTGCCGTCCGGGGAACCGTCGCCGGGGTCGCCGGTCGGTTCGTCGTCTCCGATCACGTTGCGCACGGTCACGTTCGCCCAGTCGCCGTCCAGCACACCGACCTCGGACAGGGCTTTCATGACCGCGTCGCGACGTCCCCACACGCAAGCGGCGGCCACGACCGGCGGCAGTCCGGTCTGCGCGCGTTCCTCGATCTCGCGCCCGGCCAGCAGCGTCGGATTCCACAGCATCAACGACCGGGCAATCACCGGATCGGTCTCTCCGATCAGCAGTCCCTGCCCGCCACGGGAACGCGGCGCGCACAGCGTCATCGACCGCATCCACGACGACAGCGCGTCGCATCGCGCATCCACGCCGGGCGCGTACAGACTCGTCCACGCGTCCAGGATCGCCACGGCGCGGTATTCGCCCGGCTTGCCGTCGGTCTGCAACACGCGCGGTTCGCAGCCGGGCGTGGCGATGACGATCTGCGGCGTGGCGACGATCGACGCGATGATGCCTCGCGGCTGGCTGCGCGACGACATGACGATGGGCACGCCGCGGAACAGTCCGGCGAGTTCCTGCGCGGTGCCAGCAGCTCCGACGCGCACGACGCGCAGGCGGTCGCCGTGGCATCCGGGACAGGTCCAGTTCACGGCGGCCGCGCCGCACCACCGGCATCGTATGCCGCCCGACATGCCTCCCGGATGTTTCACGGATTGTTCCACGACTTGTTCGAGAGGTCCGGTGCATCGCGCGCACCGCGCCTGCCGGTGGCATCGCGCGCAACTGAGCGCCTGGGCGATGCCGTCCGCGGGAATGGACAGCAGTACCGGACCGCTTCGCAACGCCTCGGTCAGGATGCGCACCGCCGTATGCGGCACGCGCGCGCCGATGCTCGGATCGGCAAGCCTCGCCAGCTCGTCGCGGTTCAGCCACCGGATCCACGGACTGCTCTCCTTGAGCACGGCGGGCAGCGGACGCACCGGAGACGAGAAGCCGCTGGTCGGCGTCTCGCGCACCACGGACGGATCCCCGTCGCCGTTCGTCTCCCACTGGCTGATCGGACTGCGCGCGTTCGCCAGCGCCACGAACACGCCGCCATGGGCCTTGGCACGCAGACGCAGCACGCCGCGCGCGTTCGGATACGGCATGAACCCATCCATGTTCTGATAGGCGAGATCATCGACGATCGCGAACAACGCCGGTCCCTCGACCGGGGCATACATGGCAGAGCGCGCGCCGATCACGCATCGCACCTGACCGGTCGACACGGCCAGATACGCGCGGTATCGTTCGGCGGGCGGCATCGCACTGCCCTCAAGCACGGCGAAGTCGCCGCTGTACCCACCGTGCGTGGCATGATCCGGCGCGAAACGGCGCAGTCCGCAGTCCCCCGCCAGCACACCGGCGAGATCGTCCACCTCACGTGCGGTCGGCAGCACGATCACCGCCGACTTTCCGGCGAGCAACGCGTCAAGGATCATGTATGCGAGGTCACGCGCCCAGCGCAGGGCCCCGGGCATCGCGTCCACGACGAACGACGCGAATCCCCGTCCCTCGATGGCGGCGTGCAGCCGTTCCGCACCGTCATACGACCGTCGCAGGGCGGCAAGCCCGTCGGCGAGCGCCTTCGACTGCGGTTCGCCGAACCGTTCGTGTCCCTGCCACAAGCCGGACGCGGCCAGCTGCTGTTCCTTGTCGATGCGGGCGACGCGCGCGGGAACGGCCAGCCGCAGGATGTTCGCGCGCGTGCCGCCGTAGGCGTCCGCGATCAGCGTGATGTCCTCGCGCATCGACGCCGATACCAGCGGCGACGGCGTGAGCACCCGTTCGATGTACCGCAGCGACGAAGCCGGCGTCTCACTGGATGCGACGCGATCCCAGATGATGCCGTTCACCCGTTGCCCGCCGAACCGCACGCGCACCATCGCGCCGGGGACGGCCTGATCGGATTGGCGTTCCTCGACAAGATAGTCGAACGTGCGTCCCAGATGCGTGGCCTGCACGTCGAGCACGACCCGCACGACCGGGTTCTCTGCGGCGGGGATCTTCTCCTCGGGCGCGCGCCGGCGACGTCTGGGGGTCGCGAACCCGTCAAACGTCAGCTGTTCGGCATGCGGTGAGGTCATATCTCATTTTCTACCACAGACGATGCGGACATTGACGGCATGCCATCAGCATGATCGGAGACCGGCTGATGCACGGCCGTTCCGCACCGTCCACAAATCAGGCCTTCCACCACGGACGCAGCGGATACCACCTGCCGTCCGGGTGTCCGACGCGATCGGGCTTGACCGCGAGGAACTGGTGCACCTGAATGCCGTCCAGCTCGAAGTTCAGCGCGCATGCGGCCATGTACAGGCCCCACACCTTCGCGCGCTCGAATCCGACCTCGGCCACGGCCTCGTCCCAATGCTCGGCGAGGTTGTGGTTCCAGTGATGCAGCGTCAGCGCGTAATGCTGGCGCAGGTTCTCCTGATGCACCACGTTGAAGCCGGCGTCGTGGATGCACGATTCGATGAATCCGGGCGCGCCGAGGTCTCCGTCGGGGAAGATGTACCGGTCGAGGAATTCGTCGGTGCCGGGCTTGCCGTGGGGCTTGTCATGGCTGATGGTGATCTGGTGGTTGAGCAGTCGGCCGCAGGGCTTCAAAAGCTTGAACATCTCTTCGAAGTAGCTCTGGTAGTTCTTCACGCCGACGTGCTCCATCATGCCGATCGAGCAGATGCCGTCGAAGTCGCGTTCGGGCACGTCGCGGTAGTCCATCACGCGCAGTTCCGCGAGACCCTCCAGTCCCTCGCGCCTGATCCATTCCTGACCGTATTCGATCTGCTCCTTCGACAGCGATACGCCAAGCGCCTTGATGCCGCGCTTGGCCGCTTCGATCACGAGCGTGCCCCAGCCGCAGCCGATGTCGAGCAGCCGGTCGCCGGGCTTCAGCCCCAGCTTGTCGAGCACGAGACGGATCTTGTTGAGCTGCGCGTCCTCCAGGCTCGTGTCCTCGGTCGGGAACACGGCGCACGTGTACGTCATGGTCGGCCCGAGGAAGTTGCGGTAGAAGTCGTTGGACAGGTCGTAGTGGAAGCTCACGGTTTCGCTGTCGGCCTTCTCGGTGTGCGGCAGCAGGCCGGACTTGATGCGTTCGAACTTCGACGGTCCTTCGGTCTTCGGCACGGGCGGCTTGCGGTAGCCGTGGCTGAGGATCGCGCCTCCGACCTTGGCGATGCCGAGTGGCGTCAGCGGGCGCACGTACGGCGCGACCGAGAGCAGCTGCCGAAGCTGGGGATACGGATCGGCATAGTCGATGCCCTTGATGTCGAAATCGCCGAGCACGTACGCGCGCACCGCGCCGATTTCGTTGGGATGGGTAAGCAGTTGGTAGACCGCGTTCGGATTGTTGACCGTGACGACCAGATCGGCAGTTTCGGGGCCGAACGTCGATCCGTCGAACGCTTCGACGCGCAGCAGCGGATTCGGCTGGATGAATTCAGCGACCATCTCGCCGACGGTCATCGTTTTGCCGTAACCCATGATTCTTCGCCTCTTTCGTGGATGTTTGTCGTGATATTGGTTACGCGTATTCGTTGATGTGAGTTTCGTTACGCTGTCGTTTGCAAAAAGCGCCCGCCGCGAACACACGTCACGGCAGGCGCCATAGTCTGTCATTGAATTATTGATTCGACCGTTCCTCTTGTTCCCCTGAAGGGCGACAGTGACGGTGATACAGGTCGCTTTGTCCTCCCTTTTTCCTTGCTCCTCCTGAGGGGGGCAAGGGGAAGGAACGACCACGGCGGCGCTGGCACAATGTAGGCATCGCCCGGGCTCGCCCCTGCTCCCCCTGAAGGGGGAGCTGTCAGCGAAGCTGACTGAGGGGGGTGACACACCCAACACATCAGGCCCGTCATCACGGCCCGACGGTTCCCAGCCGAACCCGTCACTCGGCGATCGCGGCCTGGAGCTCGTCGACCTTGTCGGTGCGCTCCCAGGTGAAGTCCTTGTCCTCGCGGCCGAAGTGGCCGTATGCGGCGGTCTTCGAGTAGATCGGGCGCAGCAGGTCGAGTTCGTCGATGATCGCGGCCGGACGCAGGTCGAAGACCTTGCGCACCGCGCGCTGGATCTGGTCGCGGGTCACGTCGCCGATTTCGGTGCCGTACGTCTCGACGTTCACGCTCACCGGGTCGGCGACGCCGATCGCGTACGCGACCTGCACCTCGACCTTGTGCGCGAGTCCGGCGGCGACGATGTTCTTGGCGACCCAACGGGCGGCGTACGCGGCGGAACGGTCGACCTTGCTCGGGTCCTTGCCGCTGAACGCGCCGCCGCCGTGGTGGGCGGCGCCGCCGTACGTGTCGACGATGATCTTGCGGCCGGTCAGGCCGGAGTCGGCGGCCGGGCCGCCGAGCACGAACGAGCCGGTCGGGTTGACGAGCACGCGGTAGTCGTCGTGCTTGACCTTGTCGCCGAGGACTTCGTCAAGCACCGGCCTGATGACGTGTTCGACCAGCTGCGCCTGGAGCCAGTCGTGCGTGGCTTCGGGATCGTGCTGCGTGGAGATCAGCACCGTGTCGAGACGCACGGCGTGGTCGTTCTCGTCGTATTCGATGGTGACCTGGGTCTTGCCGTCCGGGCGAAGATGCGGCACCTCGCCGCTCTTGCGTACCTGGGCCAGACGGTAGGCGAGCCGGTGCGCCAGGTGGATCGGCAGCGGCATCATCACGTCGGTCTCGTCGGTCGCGTAGCCGAACATCACGCCCTGATCGCCAGCGCCCTGTGCCTCGTAGCGTTCCTCGCGGGACGCGGCCGTCTCCTGCTCGTGGCTCAGACGGGACACGCCCTGGTTGATCTCCGCGCTCTGGCCGGTGATCGACACGAGCACGCCGCACGAATCGGCGTCAAGACCGACCTCGCTGCTCGTGTAGCCGATGCGACGCACCACGTCGCGCACGACGTGCTGCACCTCGCAATAGCCTTCGCTGTTCACCTCGCCGAAGATCAGGAACTGGCCGACGCCGGCCACGGTTTCCACGGCGACGTGCGAGTGGATGTCCTGCCGCAGCAGATCGTCCAGAATCGCATCCGAAATCTGGTCACAGATCTTGTCGGGATGGCCTTCGGTCACCGATTCGGCCGAAATCAAACGACGTTCCATACGCGCACCTTCTTCATGCCGCACCGTTTCCCCATTCGCATCCGTCTGCGGCCACGACGAATCGGATCCATTGGCCTGTCGCCCGCGTACGCAACGGAACGCGCGCCCGGTCACACCCCGACCGGCATCGTCCGTCACGTGCGCCGTTGCCGTGCCATTAGCTTCAACATAATACGCCCCACCGGCATGTTGTCGTGAAGATCATTTCTCGCACGACGTACCGATGGGGCGTATACGATATGATTTGCGGTTCATCGCCCGGCGATGCCGTTAGGACCGACGCCGGACGATTCGCGATCAGTTGCCTTCGCTCAGATCGTCCTCGCCAAGGGTTTCCTCAAGCAGGCCCTCGTTGATCTCACGGAACGCGATGGACAGCGGCTTCTCCTGGTTCTGGTATTCGACCAGCGGGCCGACGTTCTGCAGCAGGCCCTCGTTGAGCTGCGTGAAGTAGGAGTTGATCTGGCGGGCTCGCTTGGCCGCGAAGATCGCCAGAGCGTACTTGGAATCAGCATGCTCCATCAGATCGTCGATCGGCGGATTCGCAAGTCCCTGCGGGTGAGGATCGGTGCCAAAAGCCATGATGTTGTTCTCCGAATCATCAATAATCAGCGTACAGCTATTCCAACCTAACGAATATACCCCGACCCCTTGTCTTTGCATTCACCGCAATGATCCACGACATGCACCCCACAAACACCCCGAACGTGCTAGTCTCGGCATAACGGCTACGGCAACGACGCCGAGCCCCGAACAGAACGGAGGTCGTATGACCGACGAGACAGTATTCGACCAATATCCCCTTGACCAGTGGAAAAACCCGGATCATCGCATCATGGACCGGTTCTCTCTGGTCGGCAAGAAGGGCTTCGTGACCGGCGGCGCCGGCGGACTGGGGCGCAACACCGCTGCGGCGTGGGCCGAGGCGGGTGCCGACGTGGCCATCGTGGACCTGCCGCGCACCCGGGACACACTCGAACCGCTGGCCGCGGAGCTGTCCGCACGATACGACGTCAACATCGTGCCGCTGTATTGCGACGTATCCGATCGCAGCCAGGTCGAGGCACTGAAAACGTCGCTGATCGACGCGATCGGCACCGTAGACATCGCGTTCATCAATGCCGGCGTCAACGTGCCCGGCGATGACGCGGACGAGCCGTACGAAGTCTGGCAGAAGACCATCGACATCAATCTGACCGGCGCTTACATGACCGCGCAGATGGCCCAGCACATCATGCGCGAGCATCATCACGGCGGGTCGCTGATCTTCACCTCGTCATTGTCCGGGCACAACGCCAACTTCATCGGCGGCGGCCCATCCCCCGTGGCCGCGTATGGCGCGACCAAGGCCGGCATCTACGAGTACGCGCGCTATCTGGCTGCGGCGTTGGCGCCATACGGCATCCGTTCGAACGCGGTGTCGCCGGGATACGTCTGGTCCGGTATCTTCGACGGACGCATCACGCCTGAGGGGCATGATCTCATGATCGCGCCGGTGCCGATGCACCGGTTCGGCACCAATGAGGAGATCGCCTCGACGGTGCTGTTCCTCGCCAGCGATGCCTCGTCGTACATCACCGGCACGAACATCCAAGTGGATGGCGGGTATTCCGTGTACTGACCGTAGATATGCGGAAAGCCCCGAACCGTCGTGGTTCTGGGCTTTCGTTAAGTAGTATTGCGGCGGTGTGCTACTCTCCCACACTCTGTCGGGTGCAGTACCATCGCCGTGCCAGGCCTTAGCTTCCGGGTTCGGAATGGGACCGGGCGTCTCACCTGGGCTCTGACCGCCGCAAATCTGTAATTATACGGTCAAACCGTTTCGGGTTTGCCGGCATTGGTGGTGGTTTGGGGACCGGATGGTGGACGCGATTGATGTCTTGTGACGCGCAGTGTTCATTGTCGCGCGTGGTATCA
>NZ_WHZW01000002.1:0-127801 GCF_010667685.1 Bifidobacterium aerophilum
GAGACCTACCTCTCCGATGTTCACCTCGCGCTCATCGCCATCCACCTCAAACGACCCTTAGAGTAAACACACCCTAGTAGAAACGACTCACTTCCCTTGCGCGATGCGCTTGCATTCGGCGGAGAAGTCCTGGTGCTGCTGCAGCAGGTCGACGGTCAGGGGCTTGGGGAACGTCTTGGAACGCTTGGACGCGTTGGCGGGGGCCTTTTCGCCCACGTACAGCGGCGTCGGATACGTTTCGAGCAGTTCCTTGCGGCCCTGGTCGATGATCACCGCGGCCATCTTCTGCGCCTTCGGGTTCGTCATGCGGCCCTTGTCGAGCACCGCCACCGATTCGGTCAGCGAGTAGTTGCCCTCCTCCGGGTCGACGTAGTCGATCGGCAGGCCCTTCTTCTTGTCGGCGACGGCCTGATGGCGCAGGCCGAAGCCGATCGCCACCTCGCCCGAACGCACGGCCTTCAAGGGTCCGGAACCGGACTGTTCAAGGTGCGGGCCGGCGTTGCGGTAGATCGCGGTGAGGATCTGCTTGCCTTCCTCGCCGGTGCCGTACGCGTCCGCGATCGCCTGGATCATCAGCCAGCCGGTCGACGAACCTTCCATGTCGGGCACGGAGATCAGCCCCGCGTACTTCGGGTCCGCGAGATCCTTGAAGCTCTTCGGCGCATCCACACCGGCCGCCTCAAGCGCCTTCGTATTGACGATGATCGCGCCCTCCTGCGCGGTGGTCGGACGGCGGTAGTCCGGCGCCTTCGAGTTTTCGGACGTGCCCAGCAGCTGGGACTTCACGTCGGTCAGCGGCGCGAACATGTGGTTGCGCTCCTGCGCCGAATCGACGTAGTAGGAGCTCATGGTGAGCATGTCCGCCTCGAGCGCCTTGCCTTCGGCGAGCATCTTGCCGCCGAGCTCGGAGGTGCCGAAGCTCTGGATGATGTACTGGTCCTTGAACCCGTTGTTGTCGAGCGCGTGCTGGAAGGCGACCACGGCCTCGTCGTCGGCGTTCGTGTAGATCACGACCTGGCCGTTGGCGGAGGCGGTGGACGTCGCACCGAAGCCGAAGCTGACGAGCAGCACGGCGAGCACGGCCGACAGTCCGGCGGTGAACGCGTTGCGGGCGCGGCGGTTGCCGCTGGTCGGCAGCGGGAAGTCCGGCGTGCCGTTCTCGGCGGCCTGCACCGCTGCGGTCAGTCGGGTGTCGGCGGCGACGGTGGAGCGTGCGGCGGCGACCTGCGGCGTGCGCACGGTGGCGCGCGCGGTCGCGCGGCTGCGGGCACGTTCGGCGGAACGGTCGCGCGTGGCGAACGCGATCACGCCCTTGACGACGAGGTTCGTCACGAGGATGAGCAGCGACAGCACGAACACGTCGTCGAACTTGGCGATGTGCTGCAGCGCGGAGATCTTCGTGGTGATGACCTGCGTGCGTGCGCCGGTCAGGAACACGACCGCGGAGATCGTGACCATCGCGTTGACGAAGTAGTAGCCGAACACCTGCAGGATCGTCGGCAGCGCGTTCGGCGTGACCACGCGTACGATCGTCTTGATCCAGTTGTCGCCCATGAGCTTGGCGGTCGTTTCCCAGCCGGCGTTCATCTTCGACAGGGAATCCTTGATCATCTGGTACGGGGTGGCGAAGTAGTGGATGATGTTCGCCGCGATCAGGATCCAGAACGTGTTCTGCAGTCCGGAGCCGGAGAACGCGAACAGGAACGCGATGCCGAGCACCATGCCGGGCACGGTGTTGATGATCGCCGAGATCGCGTCGACCGAACGCTTCGCCCAGTTCGGCAGCTTGGAGCGCGAGGTCACGAGTCCGGCCGCGTACGCGAACAGGCAGCCGATGATGGCGGTCATCACGGCCACGTACAGCGAGTTCGTGAACACCTGCGTGAGTTCCGAATCGGTGAACATGTTCGCGATGTGCGCGAACGTCGGCGCCGTGTTGAACGGCCATTCGGAGACGAACGGGATGAGCAGGATCACCGCGAACACCGAGAGCGTGCACACGAGCACGACCACGGAGGCGATGCCGCATGCCCAGTCGCGGCGCGGTCCCTTCGGCAGGTCGACCTGGCTGATCTGCTTGTAGCGGATCGCGAACCGTTCGAGCACGGTCATCAGGATGATCGAGATGATCGAGGGGATGAGCATGAACACGGCGATCACGGCGCCGCGGTTGAAGTTCGGGATCGAGCCGAGCATCTGGTTGAACAGCGTCATCGCGAGCACGTCGTACTCGCCGCCGACCGACGTCGGGATGCCGTAGTCGGTGAACGCGAGGAAGAACGATTGGATGAACGCGACGGCCATCGTGCCGATCAGCGGGCGCAGCACCGTGTTGAGGAACGTGGTCAGCGGCTTGTCGCCCATGATGTGCGAGACGATGATGAACTTCTTGTCGACGAACTGGAAGCTGTTGTTGATCAGCAGGAAGCAGGTCGGCAGCGTGTAGATCACATAGCCGAGCAGCAGGCCGTTGAACCCGTAGATGTCGAACAGCTGGTGGCCGCCGAGCAGGCGGGTGATCAGGCCCTGCTTGCCGAACGAGTAGATGATCGCGAATCCGTACGTGATGGTCGGCAGCAGCATCGGCAGCTGCGCGAGCAGTCCGATCGCGCGCTTGAAGCCGGCCGGCACGTTCGTGCAGTTGATCGTGTACGCGAGCAGGAACGCGAGCAGCACGGCCACGAGGGCGGACACCGCGGAGACCGCCAGCGAGTTGGTGATCGAGCGTGTGAATTCGGGGCGCGAGAGCACGGCCGCGTAGTTGGCGAGCGTCGCGCTGCCGTCCGCCGTGGTGAACGACTTGACGATGACGAGCGCCATCGGCACGACGAGGAACGCGGCGAACGCGACGGCCACGATGACCAGCAGAGTCCACAGTTCGGTCTGCTTCGGCGCCTTCGGACGGCGTTCGTAATTGACGATTTCGGGGCGGATGTTGGGCAGCTGATTGGCCGCCTGGATCGATTCGGCGGACATGTCAGGCCTCCTGCGCGCTCTGCTCGGCGGCGGCCGGCTGCGCGTTCGCCGCCGTCGCGTGCGCGTCGCCTTCGTTGAACAGCGTGTAGATGTTGTTGCGCTTGACCTCGAGCTGGTGCAGGATGAACTTCTTCACGAAGTCGGACGCCGGGTGCTCGATGATGTTCTCCGGGGTGTCGTACTGTGCGATCTTGCCGTGGTTGATGATGAGCACGCGGTCGCTCATCGTGCACGCCTCCTCGGGGTCGTGCGTGACCATGATCGTCGTGAGCTTGTACTGTTCGACGATCTGCTTGATCTTCGCCTTGATCGACTCCTTGATCACGCCGTCCAATGCGCTCAGCGGCTCGTCGAGCAGCAGCAGCTTCGGCTTCATCACCAGCGTTCGGGCGAGCGCGACGCGCTGCTTCTGACCACCCGACAGCTCGTCGATGCGCTTGCCGAGATGCTCCTCGAGTCCGAGCAGGGAGATGAGCTCCTTGATCTCGCCTTCCGAGGAGATGCCGGGGTTGTTGCGCAGACCGTACGTGATGTTCTCGTAGGCGGTGAGGTTCGGGAACAGCGCGTAGTCCTGGAACACGATGTTGAACCCGCGCTTCTCCATCGGCACCTGCGTGAGATCCTCGCCGTTGTAGAGGATCTGCCCGCTGGTCGGATCGGTGATGCCGAGGATGATGTTGAGCAGCGTGGTCTTGCCGCCGCCGGACGGGCCGAGGATCGACATGATCTGGCCGTCTCCCAGCGTCAGGCTGATGCCGTTGAGGACGTGCGTGTCCCCGAAGGATTTGGTGATGTTCTTCAATTCGAGCATATTTCTCAACTTGCCTTCCGGCAGGCTGCCCGCAGCGGCCTGCTCGTTATCGACGCCGGACCGTGCGCCGGCGTCTCCGTTCGGTATTCAGTTATGTGCGACCGAACTTCACGCCGCAGTTTCCATCGTCCGCCCGTGCGGCGGCGGCGCGTGCCAGTTGAGGGGAAAGGTCAATAAAAGAATGGTGAACAATGCGTAAAACTACGCCACGCCGTTGTAGTTTCGTAGTCCATGGACGTTGCGTGGCGTTTTTCGCTCACCGAGCATGCGCTCAGCGAGCGTTTTCTGCCACGGGGGGTGCGGTCCACGAGGTGCCGCGGAACGGGTCAGCCGTGGTATTCGCGGTCGGCGATGATCCTGCCGGAACGGTCGAGTTCGGTGGAGAAACGGCCGTAATCGCTCAGGATCACGCCCATGTACAGCATGTCCACGATCGCCGTGTGGGCGACGCGCGAGAAGATCGCGTTGCCGTAGATCGTGTGTTCGCCGTGGCCGGCCAGCAGGCACACGTCGGCCCATCCGGCCAGCGGCGTGCCTGCGGCGTTCGTGACGGCGATCGTGTGCGCGCCCCGCGACTTCGCCAGCCGAAGGGCCTTGACGGTGTCGGCCGAGGATCCCGAATAGGAGAAGGCCACCGCCGTGTCGTTCGCGTCGAGATGGCCGGCGCCGATCTGCTGCAGGTAGGCGTCGGTATTCAGCCTGGCCTTCAGGCCGAGATATCCGAGCTTGGTGAACAGGTCGGTGGCCGGCACGAGTGAATTTTCCACGCCGTAGATGTCGATCATCGACGCCCCGGCGATCAGGGACACGGCTTTGCGGAACGCGGTCTGGTCCAGGGCCGACGCCAGATCGTCGAGCAGCGTTTTCGCGCTGTTGACGGCCTTGGCCGGCACGCCGTCCACGTCGTCCCACGGGTTGAGGTCGAACCCTTCCAGCGGGTCGAAGGTCACGCGGCGCTCCGCTTCGGGATGACGCAGCACATATCGCAGTTCGCGGTACCCGCCGAAGCCGAGCTTGCGGGAGAACCGGATCACCGTGGGCTGGCTGACCCGGGCCGCCTGCGCGAGCTGACCGACGGTGAGTTCCGCGGCCTCGGTGAGGTGATCGCGAACGTATTGGGCCACGGCCCGTTCCGCAGGGCGCAACGAGGGATACACGTGGTCGATGCGTTCGCGAATGCCGACCGAGGATTGCATGACGTCTCCTTCACGCCTTGACTCACTGTTCGGCATTCAGCTTATGCGGTTCAGACGAGTTTTCGTGCATCGGAAGTTGAAGACCGGATGAACACGCATTGAACAGTTCGCTGGGGAGCGGTTGGGACGATAATGGGACGCATGGTGACGATAACGGTGGGCATGCCGACGCATCCGGCCAGCGAACGGCTCTACGGCGTCTTCTTCGAGGACATCAACCACGGCGCGGACGGCGGCCTGAACGCGAACATGGTGAACAACTACAGCTTCGACGGCGTGTACCTGCGCCACGAATCGTTGCGGCTCAAAGGCGCCGACCGGTGGCGTACCGAAGCCGACCCGCTGCGCAACTGGCGGTTCGACGGACTGTCCGCGACCAGCTGCGGCACCGAGATCCGCGGGGAGCACGGCCAGCGGGTCGCCACGGACTGTCCCGCGCCGCCGATCCACCGCAACAGCCGATACACGCGCATCGCGATCACACGTCCGGACGACGGCGTTGCGAACGGTGATGTCGCGGACGGTGAATGCGCGGCCGCGTCCATCGAAAACCTCGGATACAACGGCGACGGCGACCATGCGGACTCCTGCGCGATGGCGGTCGAATCCGGGCACGCCTACGATTTCTCCGCGTGCGTCCGCCCGGTCGCGCCGTCTCCGGACGGCACGCCGGTCACGCTGCGCGTCATCGTGCTCGGCGCCGACGGGCGCCCGCTCACCGACGACGTGCGTTTCGACGTCGACCGGTTCGCCGGCGAGCCGATGCGAGACGGCTGGATCCAGGTACGGCATCGGCTCAGCGGACTCGGGACCGGCTACGGCAAACTGCATATCGACGTGACCGGCGAACCGGACGCGACGTTCGACCTTGACTGCGTCACGTTCATGGACGCGGACTCGTGGGGTGCGGGCGATCCGAAATGGCGGCATGGCCGGCTGCGGCGCGACCTGGTCGAATCGATCGCCGCGCTGAAGCCCGCATTCATGCGTTTCCCCGGCGGCTGCATCGTAGAAGGCGTCACCCCGGGCAACGAATACCGGTGGAAGGATACGGTCGGCGCGCTGCCGGCCCGCCGTCAGCAGGCCAACATGTGGGCGTTCAAGACGCCCGACGGCTCCACATACTCGCAGAGCTACCAGATCGGCTTCTACGAGTACTTCTGCCTGTGCGAGGACCTCGGCGCCAAGCCACTGCCGACCCTGTTCGCCGGCATCACCTGCCAGTCGCCGTACCGCGACCCCAAGCACGTCGACACCGACTCCGACTGGTTCCGCAACGTCGTCGTGCAGGACTACCTCGACCTCATCGACTTCGCCAACGGCGACCCGGACACGAGCGCATGGGCGGCCGCGCGGCGCGACATGGGCCATCCCGAATCGTTCGGACTCGACATGATCGGCGTGGGCAACGAGAACTTCGGCGCGGACTACGTCGAAAAATTCGACGCGATCAGCCGAGCCATCCACGCCAAGGACCCGCACATGCTGTGCGTGATGAGCGCCGGATTGTTCCCGTTCCGGCTGCCGATGAGCCGGGCGTGGAACCACGCGCACCAGGTCGCGGCCGGGCAGGTGCCGGGCGTCGAAGCAACGCGCGATGACGGAGCCGGCCGTGACGCCGACGAGCCGGGATTCGGCGAGCCGTCCATCCTCGTGGACGAGCACGCATACCATTCCGCGGACTGGTTCATCTCGCAGGCCGACCGGTTCGACGACTACCGTCGCGACGGCACCGGCGTCTACTTCGGCGAATACTCCGCCAACGGATACTTCGCCGCCCAGCCGCAGGACTACGACCACGCCAGCCAATGGCGGTCCGCGCTCGGCGAAGCAGCGTTCCTCACCGGCTGCGAACGCAATTCCGACGTTGTCAAGATGACGTCGTACGCGCCGCTGCTGTCTCACGTCACCGGGCACGGCTGGGAACAGAACCTCATCGAATTCAACCCGGCGTATGTCATGCCGAGCGTCAACTACGAGGCGGAGCGGCTGTTTTCGACGAACTACGGATCGTTTGCCTGTTCGTGCACGACCGACGGGGAAACGGACGGCCTGTTCGTGTCCGCCACCGGTGACGACGCGCAGGGGAGCGGAGCCGATGCCGCTCGCGGGGCACGGCGGTTCGTCAAACTCGTCAATACCGGACAGACGCGCATCGGCGTCACCCTCAATGTCGCCGTACCGGTCACGGGAACCGACCCGCTGCGATCCCTGCACATCGAAACGTTGGCCGCCGACCCGCACGAGCGCAACACGATCGGCTACATCGGCTCCGGACATGACTGCGTCAGCCGTACGGTACGCGACTCCGTGCTGCCGTCCGACGCCGCGGCGCCGGTGCGCATCGCCCTCACTTTGCCCGCGTACAGCATCACGCTGGTGCGACTGTCCTGATGCGACGCTACGTGTTCGAATCCGAAGATCGGTCGGAACGGGAGGGCATGCGGCCGTAAGGCTGAGCGGGTGTATACGGCGAAATCGGTCGGAAAACAACACGTCGAGACGACGTAATTGGCTTGTTTCCCCGCTAAAATCATCCACGGTTAACGAACGGTGAACTTCGGAGGAACAATGCGTCGCTGGGCCATCGAGCTGCTCAAAAGCGAAACGATCCTGATCGTCGCCACGGTGCTCGCGATCATCTCCTGCTTCATCGTTCCGCCCGACGCCGACTACAAGGACTGCGTGCACATGAGCACGATCAGCCAGCTGGTGTGCCTCATGCTCGTGGTGTGCGGCTTCCAGCGCATCGGCGTGTTCCGCATCATCGGCTCGCGGCTCTTGCACCACGTCGGCACCGCGCGCGGCCTCGTGATCACGCTCATCTCGCTCACGTTCTTCTCCGCGATGCTCATCACCAACGACGTCGCGCTCGTCACGTTCATCCCGTTCGCGATCTCCGTGCTCATCATGGCCGACATGGAGGAGCATGCCGTGCTCGTCGGCACGCTCATGACCATCGGCGCGAACGTGGGCAGCATGCTCACGCCGATCGGCAACGCGCACAACCTGTATCTGAAGGCGCTCACCGGCATGCCCGCGATGGAGATGATCGGCATCATGGCGCCGTATTCGGCCACGGCTGCCGTCATGCTCGTCATCATCTCGTGCATCGTGTTCGGCAAGAAACCCGTTTCGGAATTCCGCTCGCTCGACGGCGCCGGCATCGAACAGGGCGTCCTCGCCCCGTCCAGCGAAGGCCACCGGCCCGACGAGATCCGCATCACCGGCTACGGCGCGGGCTACGGCGGCTGGCGCACCGTCGTGTACACGCTGCTGTTCGTCGTCTGTCTGCTCGCGGTGAGCGATTTCATCCCGTTGTGGGCCATGTGCGTGATCGTGTTCGCCGCGTTCCTCGTGTGCGACCGCAAGGTGTTCAAGAACGTCGACTGGGGTCTGCCGCTCACGTTCACCATGTTCTTCATCTTCATCGGCAACATGAAACGCGTGCCGGAATTCTACGAACTGGCCGCGTCCTTGGTCAACATCCGCCCGCTCGAGGTCGCGGTCGGCTCCAGCCAGCTCATCAGCAACGTGCCGACCACGCTGCTGCTGTCCGGCTTCACCGAACAGTGGCGTCCGCTCATCATCGGCACGAACCTCGGCGGCATGGGCACGCTCATCGCGTCGATGGCCTCGCTCATCGGCTACAAGAACGTCGTGCGCAAGTACCCGCATCAGAAGGGCCGCTACCTGGCCGTCTACTCGGCCGTCAACGTGCTGTTCCTCATCGTGCTCGTCGGGCTGAGCTGGATCATCGAGCCGTGACGTCGCCGACGCGGCAATGGCGTTTGGTGATCCGTTGTGCAGACAGGTGCCGATAGGAGTTCCGAATCGGCACCTGTCTGCACAACGGATCACCTACCGGGAAACTGGATCGTTGAGTTCAAGAACGATTGTCTGATGCTCTTTCCGTTGAACGGTAAATTCCTTTTCAGAATATAGAAAAGTAATTCCATTGTTATTTATATGCGGACAGTTTGCTTGTATGGTCCACATGCCAGCTGTTAATTCCGGTTTTATTATTCCTTTGTCATTCGTATAAAGAGCCATGGCGATATTATTTTTCGTATTTTCGCTATTTTTGAGGAAGGCCACGGAACATTGTGATTGCGGATCGCCATTGACGTCCACTAATTGAATGGTGACACGAGAAGTATATTTCGGATTGCTATTTGAGATAACGAAAATTGTTGTTGCTGATATGACAAATATCAGCAACAACAATAATGACTTCATATATTTAGTCAATCTCATGATTTTCTATTATAATCCGTCCTTATTGGCGTCATTGTATAATTTGTATGTTCTGTCGTTGAATCGGGGACTATAAAGAATCTGACTTTCCTCGTTTGCTGCCGAAGAAAGACCGTTGGCCCAACCAATGCCAGTTGAAGAATTGTAGAGTTGGAGCCAAGGTCCTCCCGAAGCTCCTCTTGCATTTTTGAAACTGCAATCCGTTGCTTGAAGAATGTTTCCAATATTCAGAGGAGAGACTGTAGTGACCTTGGACGTACAGGATTGGGGTATTTGATTATCTCCCGGATCGGCAGGATATCCTATTATTGTGGCGTCAAAATTTCCGAGATTGGAATGACCGAATCCATGTCCTCCATACTTTTTAACGAGTTCTGCAGTGCCTGAGGGAAGAATAGATGAGTTTATTGTAATGAATCCAATATCATTGGGTATGTCGGAACTTTTTATTGATTCATTTTCGAGCTCGGCCTTATTTATCCAATCGGTAAAAACTCTTGCCGTTCCTCCGGGATACATTTGATGACTGCCGCCTGTAGGTGCGGCATTAGGGGCAAACATGAAGTTACTGTGCCAGTTCTTATTCTTTCCGTCATGCAGACAATGAGCGGCAGTGAGTATTAATTTTTTCGAGCTACTATTAATCAAGGATGCGGTACAACTTCCCTGGCCATCGTCCGTTGAAAATAGGAGTAATCCAGTGGGCTTGGAAGACTGATCCTTATCGAAACCGGATCTAGCGGAGGGTATTTCAGGTGCACTGGGAGGGGTGGGTTGAAAAGTTGTTGTGATGTCATTTTCGATAGTCGATGCGTGGCTTCCGTCCTCCTTGATTGTTGTAATGTCAATCCGGTTTGAAATGGCGTTATTGATATTCTCTTGATTCCAATAAGTGTATGGATTAGCCCTACTATTGTTAATAGTATACGATGTGGTACTATCTGAATAATAGCTATTGGATGTTATGGGTAAGATGTCGTTTTCATTTGGATTATTGTTTGTTGCATAGGCTGCACTTGTGGGGATCAATGACAGTAATCCGCACAATGTGATGCTAAATAGTTTTTTTTATCATTAGCCCTTCTTCGTTGAAGATTGTTTTTGGGATTGCAACTATGCAATCCAATAACGATTATACATCGTCTCGGGTGTGGTCTGACCGGCGTGGTTTTATCATGGATGTATTGAAACATGGGTGTTCTGGTCTGTTGACGGGGGAGAACTTCATGGAAAAGACCCCGCAGAAGAGGCGCCGCGAACGCGTCGCGCGCATTGTCGCCGGCGTGGTCGCCGCGCTGATCGTCATCGGACTGCTGCTGTATTACGTGCCGTGGCCGCAACGCATCCGTATCGACGGCGATGCGTACCGGGCCGACAAGAACGCCGGTTCCGATACCTCGTACACGATATCGCTGGACGTGACCCGACTGCACTATCTGTTTCGGGAGGACCGGCTGACCGGACACGTCGTCATTCGTCCGGCCGGCGGCGGGAATGCGGTGGTCGATCATGACCTCGACCGTTCGGTGTGGTGCATCACGGATGTGACCCAGCCCGGCACCAAGGACACGGTCTCGTATTTCAGCGGATTCTGGGTCGGCTACACCGACTCGGGCCCTGACATGACGCAGGTGAGCGGCCTGCTGACGGCCGACCGGACCTCGATGTTGATCGAGGTCAACGGGGGCCAGGACCGAGGCGTCTACATCGCGCCGGCCTCCGACGAACAGTCCGCCGAGAAGATCAAAGCCGAACTCGGCAAGGTCTTCGACGTGAACGGCTGGATCGACCGGCAATAAGTACTTTTTGTATCTTTTTGTTGGTAGGTGATGTACAAGTTTTTTTGAACCATGTACATGGTTTATGTTGAGACTTGGGTTGTTGAGTGCTACTTGCCGAAGTCGGTAAGCATGGAGATGAGGGCGCGCTTGCGCTTGGTGTAGGGCGGGTAGATGGCGGCGAGCGTGTCGGGGAGCGTCGGCTTGGCTACGACGGTCTTGACGTGGCTGAACTCGAGAAAACCGGCATAGCCGTGGTATGCGCCCATGCCCGACGCGCCGACGCCGCCGAACGGCAGGCGGCTGGACATCAAATGCCCGAGCGGCAGGTTGAAGCCGAGCGCGCCCGAACTCGTATCGCGCTCGAAGCGACGGCGCGTGGCGGCATTGCGGGAGAAGACGTAACAGGCCAGCGGGCGCGGGCGAGCGTTGATGAACGCGACCGCCGAGGCTGCGTCCGCGATCTCCAGGATCGGCAGGATCGGACCGAAGATCTCCTCCTGCATCACCGGTGCGTCCGGTGAGACATGCGTGAGTATGGTCGGCGCAATATGACGGTTCGCCCGGTCGCCGTACCCGCCGCAGACGATATGCGCGGCGGACGACGGGCCATCGGGATTCGGCATCAGCGACATCAGCCGGTCGTAATGACGGTCATTGACGATCTGCGCGTAGCTGGGCGACCATACGTGCGCGTCGCGAGCATCATCGTGACCGTTGCGATCATCCGGCCGGCGGCCGTCTTCCGTCGTGCCGTCGGCCGCAACGGTCCTCAGCCGTCCGTCATTCCGACCGATGCGGGTGTTCGAGTCGTTGCCGGACGCGACGACATCGCGCCGTCCGCCGGTCATCCCGAACATCTGATACGCCGCCTTCGCGATGCGTTGTGCCAGATCGTCGGCGACATCCGACGTGGCCAGCACGTAGTCGGGCGCGACGCACGTCTGTCCGGCGTTGACGAACCGGCCCCATGCAATGCGCCGCGCGGCCGTATCCAAGTCAGCCGTGCAGTCGACGAACACCGGCGACTTGCCGCCCAGTTCCAACGTGATCGGTGTCAGCTGCTTCGCCGCGGCCTCCATCACGATCCGGCCGACCCGGCCGCCGCCCGTATAGAAGATATGGTCGAACGGCTGCTCCAACAGTTCGCCGGTCTCCTGCGCGCCGCCCTGCACCACGGCGAACGCGCGGCGGTCAAGATACCGGTCGACCAACGTCGCCAGCACGCGACCCGTCTTCGGCGAGAGTTCCGACGGCTTCAGACACACGCAGTCGCCCGCTGCGATCGCATCGACCATCGGTTCCAGCGACAGCAGAACCGGATAATTCCACGGCGAGATCACCAACGCCACGCCCTTCGGCTCCGCAACCGTCCACCCGGCCGCCGGCTGCAAAAGCCAGTGCATCGGCTTCGGTTTGCGGGCAGTCCAACGGGCCAGACGGGGACGTGCGAACCGAATCTCCTCCAATACCAGATTGATCTCCATGAGCATCGTCTCGGCGACCGGTTTGCCGAAATCGTCACGCGCCGCACGCGCCAGCCGAGTACTCTGCTCGCGCAGCATCCGCTCCATCGCATCCAACTGTGCGCGCCGCCAACGCAACGGCCGCGTCACGCCGCTGCGGAACGTCTTATGCAGACGATCGATCGCTTCGTGCGCGGTGGCCATCGCATCGGCCGTACGTACCGCCGTCGGTACCGTGGAATCCACACCATTCGAGCCGCCGTATTCGTTCATGATCCCGTTATACCAGCGATCGTCACACTGCGGCCGACAACGCGACTTGTTGACGCGCGGTGATACTGTATGACCCGGAAAAAGCCGCGGAACACGTCGCACAACGGTCCACAAGACCGTGGCGCACGGGCCGCGACGGCGCTCGCCGCAACCATCATCAATGGGCGACGAACGGAACATGTGGTAACACCGGGTTCGGCGAAGCGACGTGACATACCGCGTCCTCACGAACATGCCGGTGGCCAGATCGAACGCAACGAATCAATCGCAAGGAACAACTATGCGTTATACGGTAATCGGCGCGGGCGCGATGGGCCTGCGCTACGGCATCCTGCTGCAGGAACACACGGACGCGCACGTCGACTTCATCGACGCGTGGGCGCCGCACATCGACAAGATCCGCGAACAGGGCGGCGTGTACGTCAGCCGCGACCACGAAAATCGTCGACTCATCCCGATCAACCTGTACACGCCGGAGGAATACGACGGCGACCCGGACGTGTGGATCATCTTCATGAAGCAGATGCAGCTCGAGGACATGCTCAAGCGCTGCGCCCACCTGTTCAAGGACCATCAGGTCGCGTTCAGCGCGATGAACGGCTGGGGCCACTTCGAGAAGATCTCCCAGTACTTCTCCGAGGACCGCATCTACGGCGGCACCGCGCTCGTCGCCACCGTGCTGAACGGCCCGGGCGACGTGGACTTCATCGGCAAGTCCGGCGCCGGCACCATGCACATGTGCGCCATGACCAACGAGGTCACCGACATCGAGAAGGCGATCTTCGCGGATTTCCAGAAGGCCAACCTCAACCCGGAGATCTCCGACGACTTCAAGGGCATGTGCATGGCCAAGATCGTGTTCAACTCCGTGGTGAACACGCTGTGCACCATGTACCAGATCACGATGGGCCAGTTCATCAGCTACCCGGGCGCCCGCGACATGGCCATGCAGCTGATCAACGAGGCGTACGACGCGTGCGAGCGCGCCGGCATCAAGCTCATCAACACGCGTGCCGAGGAGCTGGAATCGGTCGATTACGTCAGCCGTACCGGCAACCCCTTGCACTACCCGTCGATGTACCAGGACATGAGCCGCGGCCGCAAGACCGAGGTCGACTACATCAACGGCTACATCGCCAGGATTGGCCGCGAACACGACTACGTGTGCCGCACCCACGAGTTCCTCACTCATGGCGTGCACCTTGCGGAGCTCGCGTTCCAGTACCATCACCAGAACGACGCCAAGTGATGTTGCGGCCGTCATGTCAGTCGTGATGCCGCCGGTTCGACATCCGAAAGACCATGCGGCGCATGTGCGTAATTGCCTGCAGCGTCTTCTCCAGTGCGAAACCTACAGCAAAACCCTTGGAAACCTGAAAGGTCAGTGTTTCCAAGGGCTTTCTCGTGACCCCGGCCGGGCTCGAACCGGCGACCCTGAGATTAGGGGACACAATTAACGAGCCATTATGACGCATTGGGACAGAGCGAGAAACGTTGATTTCATTGGGTTCTACCAATTCTTAAATCTCACTTCATCATGCGCGACAATGACGTTTTATGAAGTCCATTGCACACGAAGTGCACACCGATATAAATACGCACCTCTTCTGTTCTCCGAAATAAGGCATATGAAATACCGGGATAGCCAGAGGAAGCACAAAACAGCATTCGTTATTCCGATTTTCTTTTTTGCGCCGCTCTTACTTGTTTGGCGAGCTTGTCAAGTGCGTTAACGTCCCATCGTGGACTGCTGATAACGTATGCGCTTTCCAGCCATTCGGACGTTTCTTCGATGATGGAGCGTGTTGCGCTGCCTCGTTTTTGCGGAGAGGCGTTTTCCCCTACAACTCGTTCTATCTCTTCATCGAGTGTGTGTCCATATGATGCGAAACACAGGTACGCATACAGTCTAGCCGAAACACCGATTTTCTTGGCAGCTCGTTCTTCTGTAGCCGTTGGCGTGTGTGTGGCGAAAAACTCAAGCAAATCGCGGTCATGTTGGTATTCGTCTGAGGTTGCAAGATTCAAGATATATTGGTCTCTGCTGTCCAGTTTTTCGCTTAGTTGAACCTCGCTGCCCGATAGCACCTTCATTAATTGCGTAGCCGTAAGCGAAGACGACTCAGCGACACTCACCTCTTGCAAATCCTTGAATATGTCAGAGATCGTCAAACCAGCTAAATCGCGTTGTCGCCTCAGGTCATTTATCGATGCCAGCAACAAGATGATCGTCGTTAATGAGTCCGCTTTGCCGCTTCCTTTCTCTATATCCCTGATTTTGGCAGCAGTCCAACCACTACCATATTTGCGCGATGCTGTGGCTACGTCATCCAGCGTTAGGCCATGTTCGTCGCGGTATCGCCTCAAAAAACTGCCGACCGCCTCGTTGATTCTCATGTTTTGAAATCTTAGCAATCAAAACGGCGCGTCACGAAAGAATCTATTTGGGAATTTCCCAACGTGTGATATTGTAAGTTATACGAGTTGGGAATTTCCCAATCTGACAATTTGGAGGTAATCATGACTACTGATGTGCTAACCGTTGCGCCGGCGTTCTCGGAGATCGCCGGACAGCTTGCCCCGCTTAACACCGCGGAAAAGGTGAGCGAGGTCGTCGGAATTCCCGTGAACACGCTGAACGACTGGCGCACCAAGGGGAAAAACCTGAGGTTCGTGAAGCTGGGACGCGCCATCTACTACCGGCGTGACGATGTGCTCGACTATCTGCAATCCCAAGTGTTCAACAGCACGGCGGAAGCCAAGGCCGCGAGCGCCGGGGGCGTGCGATGAGCGGCGCGATTCGTTTTGAGAACGAGTACGACCCGGATCGTCCGTTGATCGTTGACCGTTACCCGGCCGGCTTCTACGTGTTCCGGATCGGCGCGGAAGAGTTGACGGCGCATCCCGTGAGCCTGTCGCCGTCGCAGGTCGGCGACCTCGTGGCGTTCCTCACGAAGGGGGTGGGGTTATGAGCCGGGTAATCGTTTTCGCTTACAAATGCTCGTTCGTGATTACCCGCATGGGGTTCGCCGTGTGCTGGATCGCCGCTATCGGCTTCACCCAAGCCGAGGACTACGGGCGGGCGCTCGCGGCGCTCGCCGTCACGGGACTGTGCCTATGGGTTATGGAAACGCCCGGCGTCGGAAATTGGGAGTCGACGCCGGGCAGTGAGAGAGAGGTTCCGAACCTTGGTAAAACCAGAAGCCCTCGTGTCGTCCAGTCTACCCCCACGGGACTACGCCGGCGAGCGCCGTTACATGGAGGATGTGGCCGCGTATTACCGGTATCTGAACCGGGCGGCGGAATTGAGGGAGCTGGAATACCTTCATGGCGTGTGGCCGCAGGGCACGCGGCAGACGTACGCGAACGGGTATACGGCGGGATACAACATGGCGCTTGCGAGGGCGCTGACTGGACGTTAGGGGCTGGATGCTATGGGCGATTATGAACGGTTCTTTGCTTGTCGTGAGTGGCTGCGGTATGCGTATGGGTACGCGCGGGCGGTTCGCGTCAGCCCTTGGGGCTTGGCGGGGATGCTGCTGGTTCGCGTGTGCGCGCTGACGCCGCCGAACGTGGTGGCGCGTCTGACCGACGCCGATCTTCCCATGACGTTGAATCTCGATATGGCGCTTGTCGGCCCCAGCGGCAGCGGCAAGGGGAAGATCATGAGTCATGCGCGGCATCTGATCCCGACGCCGGAAACGACGGAACTCGTGGAGGTCAAGCCGAAGACGGGCGAGAGCATCCCGGCGAAGTTCGTGTCCAAGATTCCCAAGCTCGACGCGGACGGAAAGCCGGTCAAGGGCGAGTACGAGGACGATATCGTGGCGAGCAAGTGCCTTGTGCTGATACCCGAGATCGTGTCGCTTCGTGCGTCGATGAACCGTCAGGGTTCTACGATGCTGCCGACGCTGCTGGAGGGGTTCAGCAACGAGCCTCTTGGCGACGACACGAAGGGCAAGCAGTACCAGATCAAGATACCGCCGTATGCGTATCGTCTGGCGGGCGTGGTCGGCGTGCAACCGTCCAATTCGGGCGTGCTGTTCGATGAGGCCGACACCGGGCTTGCGGGCCGTTTCCTGTACATGCCCAGCACCGACCCGGACGCGCCGCCGTCGTGCGAGAAGCCGGACAGGCCGGCCGACCCGTTCCCGTTCGACCTTTACGACCTGCCCATGTCGGTGGACAAGAGACAGCGTGAGGCGTTGTACGAGTTCGGTTCGCGCGAGGCCATGCCGGGCGGTGGCGAACGAGGGTACCCGTTGACCGAGATCACGTTTCCGGCCGAGGCGAGCGGCTACGCGGACACCATGCAGCTGCTGTCATGCAGGGGCGAGGCCGACCCGTTGGACGCGCACCGCATCGAGATCGTGGCGCGTATAGCCGCGCTGCTCGCCATCATGGAGCGACGAACGGAAGTGGATACGGAAGACTGGCGGCTCGCGCTTACGCTCATGGACAAGTCGGACGAGACGCGCGCCGTATGCCTGTCCCAGAAACGGCAGTCCGCCGTGAACTGGGAGGCCGAACGCATCGCCACGAAGAACGACGCGATGGATCAGGTCGAGACGCGCAACGTCGGCAAGGCGAAGGCGAGGATACTCAAGCTGCTTCAGGACAACCCCAGCGGCATGACCCGCAAGCAGCTCGTCAACGCATGTTCGGGCGGATACCGCAAAAGCGCCGACGCGGCCATCGAGCACCTGTATTCCACGGGCGAGATCAGCAGCAACGGCGACGACGAACACACCGTCTGGTACCCCGCGTGACATTCACGCATTCCCGCAACAGGCGTCTACCGTCGTCTACCCGTCTACCCCTACTGCCGTAAGGGTTTCGACCGTCTACCAAACCGTCTACCAGCGTCTACCGGACACGAAAAACCGGTAGACGGTAGACGACGGTAGACGGTCACGGTAGACGGTCAAACCCCAATGATTCCAAGGGGTAGACGGGTAGACGGCAAAAACCGGTCAGAAAGAAGAAACGATGAACATGGATATGAGCAAACTACCCGCCTCGTGGCGTGATCCCGTCGCGGGCTTCATCGAGTACAAACGCGCGGGCGGTTGCAGCGAGAAGACACTACTCACCCGCTACTACCAGCTACGACACTTCGCGGACACCTCAGACACGCCGCCCGAACAGGTCACGACCGGGCAGCTCGTGGAGGCGCTCGCGGACGGGCGCTCGCAGGACTCGCGCAAGGGACTGCGCAACTGCTTCGCCACGTTCTTCCGCTGGATGAAGGCGGCGGGACTCGCCGACCACGACCCGGCCGCGACGCTGCCGAACGTCAGGAAGCCGCGCCCGCACCCCAAGCCGTGCCCCGACCGGTACATCACCGCCGCATTGGAGAAGGCCACGAGCGCCGAGCGCGTCATGATCCTCTTGGCGGCGGAATGCGGGCTGAGACGCGCCGAGATCGCCCAAGTGCACCGCGACGACGTGATCGGCACGCAGGGCGCGTACTCGCTCGTCGTGCACGGCAAGGGCGGCAAACAGCGCATAGTGCCCCTACCCGACGACCTCGCCGAGACGATCACGCACTGCGGCGGCTGGATGTTCCCCGGACGATGGAAGGGCCACTGCGAGGAATCGCACATAGGCAAGCACATATCACGCCTATTGCCGGAAGGATACGGCCCGCACAAGCTGCGCCACCGGTTCGCCACCGTCGCGTACCAGCACTCGCACGACATGCTCGCCGTCAGCACCGCCCTAGGCCACGCAAGCACCGAAACCACGCAAATCTACGTGGCGCTCGCCAACGAATCGCTTCGCGGACTCGTGGACGCGGCAACGATCGTGGAAAGGAAAAGCGACCGGGCGACGCCTTCCACGGACGCCGCCCGGCCGATGGGCTGCGCCGCCGCCGCGAACACGGCAACGACGCATCACCACCCACCCAGAACGCAACGATACACGCCCGCACCACGGAAAGGAAGCACACGATGACAACAGCCGACAACGACGGCGCGGAACCGGAACCGTACGCGCACATGAGCCGGGCGCAGCTCATACGCTGCATCCAATCGCTCACCATCGAATCGGCCCGGCACCGACGCGGCAAACGCTCGTGGAAGACCTACGCGCAACGACTGGAACGGGAAATCGGACATGATGTAGAATGACATGCAGCACAAGCCCCTGTGGCTTGATGCAGAAGGCAGCCGGACGGCGCACCAACAACAGCGCCCGCCCGACTGCCTTCACTGGTTTTCCGGACGCGGCGCACACCCACGAAAGGAAACCACATCATGCCAATCGCCACGTCAAACGGCGTACAGGCCGGAACCAAGGTCGTTCGCAGCGAGATGTTCTATCCCGCCCGCGACATCATCCCCACGGCGCTGGTCTACCAGCTCGCCACCAACTGCGGCACCATCGAAGGCGACGAACCGGTGGTAAGCATCCCGATCATCATGCCGATGACAGCGGCCGAGATCATCGCCGAGGGCGAGGAAATCCCCGAGACCGACGCGCTCATGCAATCCATCGACATCCGCACGTACAAGGTCAGCATCCTGTCCGCCGCATCCAACGAGATCGCCGTATACGGCAACACCTCCGACGAGATACAGGACATGCTCGGAGCCGCCATGATCAAGGCGATCGTGGACAAGGCCGACGCGATCCTCCTGCAGAACACCCCGACCACGGACAGTGAAGGCGGCAGGAAGGGGCCGGCCGGACTGTTCAACGCGCCCGGCATCACCACCGGATACACCATCACCACCGGCAACACGATCCCCAACACGCTCGGCCCGCTCGTGGACGCGCTCGCCGCCGTGGCCGCGAAGGGAGCACGCCCCACGCACTTGGTGATGAACTTCGCCACATGGGCCAAGCTGCTCAACCTCAAGTACGCGGACGGACGGCCGATCATCGCACCGGACGTGGCGAACAGCCCCGCCCCGGTCATCTACGGCGTTCCCGTGGTCATCAACGCCCAAGCACCGGACGACAAGATACTCATCAACGACAGCAACGTCGTATACGCGGCCGTCAGCCAAGTACGCGCCGCGTCGAGCGACCACGACAAGTTCAGGAACGACGCCGTCACGTTCCGCACCACGTTCCGCTTCGGCTTCGGCAGCACCAACCCCGAACGGCTCGCCGTCGTGGACATCGCCGCCGCGACCACCGGCAAGGGGGCGTGATGGACGACAACGACAACGCCACCACGGGCGATGAAACGACGCCGGCCGGCGACCGTATCGCGCAGCTCGAAGCGAAGATCGCCGAATACGAGGCCGAGGAAGCACGGCGAGCCGCCGAACAGCAGTACGCCGAATGGGTCAGACAGGTAAGCGAGCAGAACGACATACCCGCCGAGATACTGCGAGGCGACACGCTCGAGGAACTGCAAGCCCACGCCGCCGCGCTCGCCCCGATCATCCACCCCCGTCCCAAGGTTCCCGCCGTCCACGGCGTCGACCGACAGCCCGAAGGCAACCCCTTCATAAAAAACAACAACATCCTGCGCGACCTGCGCTACCTCAACTACTAACCCGACACGAAAGGAAACCCACACCATGAGCACGAACACCTTCACCGAAACCCGCAACCCGGACGGAACCACCACCATGCACGTCAACGACACCATGCAAGCAAAACTCTCATTCGCCAAGGCAACCCACGCGCTCGCCGAGGAAGCCGCGCTGATCGACCTCGAAGCCAAATGCAGAGCGGCCGACGCGCTCGCCGCCATCGCCGACGCGCTGACCGCACGCAACGACGGCGAGTGACACACGACAGGCCGACCGGATCACCCGGCCGGCCTTCCCATATCCAAAGGAGGAACCGTGAGCGGCAACCCCCGCAAACGCAACGGCCACCGCCGACGCTTGGAGCAGCAGCGATGGCGACACATGCAGGCCGACTGCTACATATGCTTCCGCCCCATCGACTACACGCTGCGTTCGCCCAACCCGTACAGCTTCGTGATCGACGAGACGATACCCTTGGCAAGAGGCGGCACCCTGACACACGACAACAGCGGGCCGGCGCACCGATGGTGCAACGCCATCAAAGGCACACACAGTCTGGCATGGGCGCGTGACCGCGTCGCATGGCTCATCGCCCACGGCCAAGCACCACAACACGACACCACGCCATCGGCTTCGACGCCGATCCGCTGCTCGAACTGGTTCGGGGGTGGGGAGTAGCCCCCACCCGCCCCCGCCACGGCCACCACGGGCAAAGGGCCAGTTTTTCCCCGGACGTTTTTCCACAGGGAAAACCACGCGCCAAAACAACGAAAACCATTGGAATCAAGCCAATACGGCAACTCTCAAAACATCGAAATTCACCACATCATCACAAGTAAGCGAACAGAAAACGGAAGGACTGAAATGGCTAAGGCATGGATAGTTGACGAGTGGCTGAGGGATGATGCGCCGGCAAGTGCCCGGCGTCTGTTGAACGCGGCGAAGTACCCGGAGAGGGTGGCTTGCCGTATCCCGGAAAGGTATCGCAAGGCGCGTTTCGGCAGGGGTAAGCGTTGGCGCGTGCAATGGTTCGAGAACGGCGGGCGCAAGACGGGGCGTAGTTTCGCCGCCAAGAAGGATGCCGAGAAGATGGTTTCGGCGATCTCCGACGATCAGTATTCGGGGCGTTACATCAACGAGGCGGATCGTAATAGGACGTTTCGGGATGTGTGCGGCGAGTACATGGCCGGCAAGCATGGCGTGAAGCATTCGACGCTGCGCGGCTATGAGCGGTATCTGCGTATGTACGCGCTGCCGATGTGGGGTGGGCGCGCCGTGGGATCGATCACGCGGGCTGAGGTGTCCAAGTGGGTCGGCGAACTGAGGGACGGCACGGCCCCGCATGATTTCAAGGGCGAGCGCGAGCCGAGAGGCCAACTAAGCGAGAACTATGTCAAGAACGTGTTCAAGGCCACGAAAATGGTGGTGAACTATGCGAAGGCCAACCGGCTGATACTCGATAATCCGTTCGACGGTGTAGAGCTTCCGAGAGACAACAAGCCGGACGACAGCATGGTGTTTCTTGATTACGCTCAGGTGGAACGGCTGGCCGGCGCATGTCTGCCCGGTGATGATCTTCTGGTTCGGATGCTGGCGTACACGGGGCTGCGTCCAAGCGAGATGATGGCGTTACACGTCTCCGATCTCGATTTCGCCGGGCGACGCATCAATGTGGTGAGGAACTTCACCGAAGACAAGAGCGGCAGGCAAGTGGAAGGCACGCCGAAGACGTGGGAGGTTCGGCAGGTAGCCATACCCGCTTTCCTTGTGGACGATCTGCGAGCGCATTGTCATGGCCGGGATGCGGACTGGTATGTATTCACGTCGCGCAAGGGCAAGCGGCTTAATCTGTCGAACTGGAGACGGCGCAACTTCTCAAATGCCGCGAAGCGTGCGAAACTGGACGACATACCCGGCTTGCGACCGTACTCGCTGCGTCACACCTATGCTTCGCTGGCGATCGCTGCCGGCTGCGACGTGAAGACGCTTCAGAATGCGATGGGGCATAAGAACGCCACGGAGACGCTGAACACATACGCGATGCTCTGGCCGGACAGGCTGGATGAGGTGGCCGACGCATTGGCGGAAAACAGGGCGGCGACGTTGAGTGCACGCCATTGCACACCGAACGCAGATTTCATCGAATAGGCAAAGCCCTTGGAACCGTGTGATTCCAAGGGCTTTTACGTGACCCCGGCCGGGCTCGAACCGGCGACCCTGAGATTAGAAGTCACATGCTCTATCCAGCTGAGCTACGGGGCCAAACGAAGGGATAGTATACCAGCATGCCGGTACTTGGCCCGCTGTGATCCGTCGGCCAGTAATGACGTCAGTCATACTGAGACAATGGTTTATAAACAACGTTATCAAAAGAATCTAATCTATTATTGGCAGAATCATAAATATCCAGATACATGGAATTCAGCCGTATATGATCTTTTCTCCACTCTAATAAGTAATAATGATAGTCATATCTATGATACGGATCACTAATATACGTCACCGATATATAATAGCCATCTTGGATATAGTCCTTGAAAACTTTCTTCTGTTGTATATCAGAAGAAGACACTCCTTGCTCCATGGAATAATCAGAGAATTTCATTATGGCCAAAGCGCGTTGAATCGGAAAGTAGTACAAAAAAACCATCAGCAGTACTGAAAGGCAAATGATAAATATTTTTCTCTTAGCCATATTGTTGCACCAAACTAATTCCAGAGATGTCTTCATCGAGCCCATAAGGAACAACGATACGCGTAAACGGAATCGTCGCACTGGGAGTTGACGGTCCATAATAATATGATTGCCATACTAGTTTTGAACAATAGGTTTTATCTGTCGAAGCTAGGTCAAGATTAATATAGTAAGTCGCTTTAGAGTTAACGTATGTTTTTCGAGCCCAATTAGCAGCAGCTGAGGCGACACTCGCGCTTTTATGTCTATATATCTTCGTCCACCCTCCTGGATACAAACTTCCCGTCCAAGCGAGTTGCGATACAGTTTCCGGATTTTTCCCAGGACCAGCAATATGCACAATCCGCAAATCACTATAGGCAATCCCAGAATGTCCCGTTAAACCAAAAGAACTTGTAGCATTAGTTACAAATACATCTCCCGCTTTCATGGCATAATATGAAGCACGATTACTATCGTACACTTTTTCAAATTCGGAAGATTCCTCCAACTCCTTTTCTAACCGAGCCGACCGAATATTAGTTTGATGCCAGATATCAAAACTAACGTCTTCGCCTAAAATACCATCCTCAAGAAGCTGCTGATACCTCGCATATTCTAAATTGTTGATGCTTTCCTCATTCCCTAGGGCATATGCCGTTGGAAAAGGCAATATCAACAACATAACAATGGAAACAAACGCGGCAAGAATTCTTTTCCTCATAATAAGCATCTCCATCAAGTCAATACAGCACCATTGGTGAATGACATTGACAACATAGTCGTTATTGGGAGTTTATCAAAAAATAAAACGATTGTCCATAGCCAGTTTCTCAAAATCGTCTCTCATCCAGCCTCACTCATTTTTGGATGATTATTGAGCCTGACAACTAGTGATATGCTCATAAAACTACTGACTGGCACATGCGTAAAGAGTTCTGCGCCATTGCCGCATTCTCCAGTATTGTATTCCGCTCCCCTAGCGGCTTCTACTTGATTCTCAGTGGAAGCACCACACCTGTCCACGGTTGATTTCGGCCGACATTTGCATTGAATGTTGCATGTGATGCCGTATGGGCGGGCGAACAAGTGCTGTTCGGCGGCCGCGGCGGGATGCTGTCGGGCGTGGTCGTCACGGCCGACTCCCGTGACCTGTGTTATGCCGGCGTGGACGGGAATGGCGTGGACCGGTGGGTGCGTGACGCGTCGTACGACATCGTGCGCCCCGCCGTCGCGGATGCCGGCGATGCGGACACGGAGGTGAACGGCACGGGCGACATGCTGTTCAAGCATGTCGCGGAACGGTTCGTGTGCCGGCTGGGCCACACGCTGCCCGAACCCGAGGCGATGCCGGCGCGCGTATGGCCCACTGGCATCGGCAAACTCGAGCATGGATCGTATTCTGTTCGTCGGGGACATCCACGACAAGGCCGGTCTGGTCTGCCCGATGATCGACGAGACGGCCGATGCGACTGGCGCGGGCGTGATCGTCCTGTTGGGCGATCTGCTCAACGAGTGGGATGTCGACGTCCGGGCCGAGGCCGATTCGCTTGCCCTGCTGGCCGATTGGGTCGAACGCCAACGCGAACGGCGTGAGGTGGTCGTGCTGCTCGGCGACCATTCCATGCTCGTCTACGACCGTGCGACCGGCGATGCATACCGTATCATCTCGTCCCGCGCTTCCGACGAGCGCACGGCCGGGGACGTGACTGACGACCGGATGCTCGCACGTCATCACCACACTACAAAGGAGACGCGGATGGGCGATGAGCTCGGCAAGGAGGAGGCCGTCAGATGCGGTTCACCGATCTGCCGGCGGCCGAGCGGGCCGAGCTGGACGCGTTCGGCCAGACGGTCGCGGCCGAGATGGAAGCGGGCGTCGGCCTGGAGGACGCGCGGCCGATCATCCTGATCGACTTCGACGGGACGGTCAACCAGTTCCCCGACGACATGACACCCAACCGGCACGATCCGGCCGACTGGTTCGTCCCCGACCATGAACAGCGCGTGTGGACCGACCGGCGGCACGGGCACCTGACCCTCACCTGGTCCGGCGAGCTCGTGGACCGACTGCGCGCGTTGGACGCGCGCGTCCTGTGGCTGAGTACTTGGCAGCCGTACACCGGCATCCTCAACCAAACGCTCGGCGTGGACTGGAAGACCGTCACCTGGTACGATCCGGTCACCCTGGAGGGCCTGCGCACCGGCAAGCGCCGCAGCGTGCTGCGCCACCTGACGCTCGCCCGGCCGATCGTCTGGATCGACGACGAGGAAACCACGTACGACGCGGGACTCGCGATCCAATCCGCCCCGCCCCTGGCACCCGTGCTCGGCATTGGCCCGAACGCCCATATTGGCATCAGCCGAACCCAGATGACGTTGATCGAACGGTTCGTCCACCAGCCGCCGGAAGAACCCACGACCACGTTCGACATCCACGGCGACCACCACGACCAGCACTGGGGCTTCTGACCACACAATCACCATGCATGTGGCCGGCCTCCACGCGACGGACGCCGGCCACGCACCCGGGGATTCGCGGGGCCGTCATGCTTCTTTTGTGCCACGGTAGAGGAAAATCGACGAAAAACCGCTACCGTGGCACGCGCATTTGCCACGGTAGCGACGGTAAGCGGTTACTGCGCGAACCGGGACAACATGCGCTCTCGCAAAACCGCGGAATTCCGCCATTTTCGAAATGACGGGATTTCCCCACCATCACGACGCTTGCCACGGTAGCCCCAAATCGCCTTAAATCCGCTACCGTGGCACGCCAACGACAGACATAATGCCCCCGATAGAGCCCGCATCGGCATCGGCCTGACCAACTCCCACCCCGAGCCCAGTGGCCGCCGAACGACCGGACCACCAGACACACAATTCGGCCTATAACCTCCTTCTTCAATCCTCGGTACCCGAATCATCCCTGGGATGGATTGCCGATGCGCATTGCCGTGGCGCAGACTTCTATGAGAGGATAGGAAGCCGTAGGCTTAAGTCGGTGCGATCAAGAAGGGACATGTCAATGGCGATATTCGAAGGCGGATTGCACCCGAAACCGGCCGGGGAAGGGGATATGGCGGCGAGGTCGGCCCGTCCGATGATCGAAGTGAAGAACCTGCGCAAGGAGTATCCGGTCGTCGACGAGACGGTCGTCGCGCTCGAACGCATCAACCTGGCCATTCCGCGCGGACAGATCTGCTGCATCTACGGCGAATCCGGCTCCGGCAAATCCACGCTGCTCAACCAGCTCGCCGGCATGGAGAAACCGACGCGCGGCGGCGTGCGTATCGGCGGCGTGGTCGTCTCCCAGCTGGACGAGCGCGAACTGGCCGCGTTCCGGCAGAAGCATCTCGGCTTCGTGTTCCAGTCGTACAATCTGTTGCCGAATCTCAACGCGGTGGAAAACGTGGCGATGCCGCTCATGTTCCGCGGCATGCCGAAAGCCAAGCGCGAACGGATCGCCAAAGGCATCCTCAAACGGGTCGGCCTCGGCAAGCGCCTGACCCATTACCCGACGCAGATGTCGGGCGGCCAGCAGCAGCGCGTCGGCATCGCGCGCGCGTTCGTGGCACGGCCCGAGGTCGTGTTCGCCGACGAGCCGACCGGCAACCTCGATTCGAAAACGAAGGTCGACGTGATGGAGATGATCGTCTCGTTCGCGCGCGACTTCAACCAGACGATCGTGCTCGTCACGCACGACGACAACATGGCACAGTACGCCGATCGCATCGTCACCCTGCTGGACGGCCGCATCGTCGGCGACCGGCTGACCCACTGAGCCGTCCGTACATCACCGAACGTCACCCCCGAGAGACCACGAGAAAGGGAACCCATGCACACACAAGACCTGACCCGCCGACTGATCGGTGCGGCGGCCGCGCTGATCGCCACGCCGGCACTGCTGCTGGCCTGCGCCACTCCCGACGCATTCGCCATGGCCGGAGCATCCGATGCCTCCACGGCGTCCGATGCGGTGTCCGGCGCGACGTCCGATACGCGCACGTCCGGCGGCGGCCTGAGCGACGCCGCGACCGGCGACGACGATGCCGCCGGTTCGGGATCGGTCAACCACGCGGTCGACGGCGGCACGAACGGCGGCGACGGCTCCGACACGACCACGATCGCCGGTCCGGTGCCGAACATCATCATCACGAACTTCACGTACGGCGACGGCTCGGTTGTGGCCGGCGGCGACTTCAACCTCGCGTTCACGTTCCAGAACATGGGCAAGGTCGCGGTCGACAACATGGTCGTCACCGTCGACGGCGGCGAAAGCTTCGCGATCGCCGGCGGCACCAACACGTTCTACTTCGACAAGCTCGGCGCCGGCTACGCGATGACGCAAAGCCTGCCGATGCAGGCCGTCCCCGGCGCCCAGTCCGGCGCGCAGGGCGTGACCGTGAGCTTCAAATACGAGTACGTGGACGGCGGCGCGCGCAGCTCCAACTCGTCCGACATCAAGATCTCCGTGCCGATCTCGCAGCCCGACCGCTTCGAACTCAACGACCCGGTCCTGCCCGAAGGCGTGACCGTCGGCTCCGAAACCACGATCACCATGAACTACGTGAACAAGGGCAAGGGCGACATCGCGAACGTCGAGGCCAGCATCGAAGGCGAAGGCATCCAGGTCACGAACGCCAAGCAGTACGTCGGCAACGTGGCCTCGGGCGCGACCGGGTCGATCGGCTTCGCGTTCACGCCGACCCAGGCCGGCGACATCAACGCGAAACTGCGCGTCACCTACGAGGATCCGGACGGCAAGACCCAGACCAAGGAATTCCCCGTCACGGTCAGCGCGGCCGACGCCGAACCCGCGATGCCGGACGACGGCATGGTCATGCCGGACGACGGGACCGTCGACCAGCAGGGGATCCCCGGCTGGGTGTGGGCCGTGGTCGCCGTTGCCGTGCTTGCCGCGGGTGCCGTGACGGTCGTGCTGGTGCGCCGCCGCAGGAAGAAGGCGAAGCAGGCCGACATCGACGAGGAATGGGATGACTGGACCGGCTCGAACGGCACGTCCGCCGGCGCCGCGAACGGGTCCGCCGACACGGACGCGACCCAGGTCATCGCCGCGCAGGGCGCCGCGCCGGCCGCGTCGCCGTCCCCGGCTTCCGGCGAGGGCCGCGCATGAGACTGACCGACATCCTGCATCTGTGCAGCCAGAACCTGTGGCGACGCAAATCGCGCACCATACTGACCGTGCTGGGCGTGATCGTCGGATGCTGCTCGATCGTGACGATGGTCTCGATCGGATCCGGCATCAACGAGATGAACGAACAGTCGCTCAAACAGATGGGCGACCTGACCATCATCAACGTCTACAGGCAGGGCGGCTACGGCACCGGATTCGGCTCGTCGACCTCGACCGGCGGATCCCAGACGGAAAGCAAGCTCGACGACAAGGCGATCGAGAACTTCAAACGGATTCCCGGCGTCGAAGGCGCCACCGCGCAGATGTCGCTCAGCTACTCGGTGTCCATGACTGCCGGAAACGGCCGGTACATCACCACGTACGGCGACGTCCAGGCCATCGACATGACCCAGCTCGGGAACATGGGCTACAAGCTCACCGACGGCACGGCCCCGACCCGCGACGGCGAGGTGCTTGCCGGACAGTATCTCGCCTACCAGTTCTACGACAAGTTCCGCCCCGAAGGCTCGAACATGCGCTACCAGCCGCAGGACGCGGGCGATGGCACGTACTGGACGTGCGATTCGACCGGCAACTGCTCGCAGGTGCCCGCCGACCAGCTCGGCGAGGAATCCAAGCCGTTCTTCGACCCGATGACCACGGAGATCACGCTGACCATCCAGACGGGCGACGACTCGTCAAACGGGGACGGCATGACGATGGGCATGGGCGGCACGTCGGGGGCGATCGGCTCGACCGGCACCGGCGGCGCCGACGGCTCGACCGGCTCGACCGGCTCCGGCAACACGTTCAAGCTTAAGGCCACCGGCATGCTCAAGGAGGACTACAACAAGGGGACCGCAACCTCGTCCGGCATCCTCATGGACATCACCCAACTCAAGGACATGATCGCCAAGGTCGACAAGTCCGCGGCGAAGACCGCCACGTACGAGCAGGCGCTCGTCAAGGTCTCCGACATCCGGCAGGTGTCCGACGTCGAACAGCAGATCAGGGACATGGGCTTCTCCACGTCGTCGTACGAGGAGATCCGCAAGCAGATGGAGGAACAGTCGCGCGGCATCCAGATGGCGCTCGGCGGCATCGGCGCGGTGTCGCTGCTCGTCGCGGCCATCGGCATCACCAATACGATGATCATGTCCGTGACCGAACGCACGCGCGAGATCGGCATCATGAAGGCGCTCGGCTGTTATGTGCGCGACATCCGCATCATGTTCCTGGGGGAGGCCGGATTCATCGGCCTGCTCGGCGGCCTGGTCGGCTGCCTGCTCAGCGCGCTCATCTCGATAGGCATCAACCTCGTGTACATGGGCGGCATCAGCGGCGAGAACATATGGCATGCGATCGTCGGCGGCGAGAACGTGACGAGGCTGTCGGTGATCCCCTGGTGGCTTTTCGTGTTCGCGATCCTGTTCTCCACGCTCATCGGCCTGGTCTCCGGATTCCAGCCGGCCAACAAGGCCGTGAGGATCCCCGCGCTCGACGCCATCAAGAACGAGCAGTGAGCCGCGTTGACTGCCTCTTTGCGTAGAGTGGAACGGTACTGAAGCACACCCGTTTCGGAGGTTCTTATGGCAGACAGCAAGCCCGAAGTGGCAGTCATCATGGGATCGGCCAGCGACTGGGAGACGATGAAGCACGCGTGCGACATCCTCGACCAGTTCGCCGTGCCCTATCACAAGCAGGTCATCTCCGCCCACCGCACGCCGGAACTCATGGGCGAATTCGCGCACAACGCGCGCGGCAACGGCTTCAAGGTCATCATCGCCGGCGCCGGCGGCGCCGCGCACCTGCCGGGCATGGTCGCCGCGCAGACCACGCTGCCGGTCATCGGCGTGCCGGTGCGCTCGCACGCCCTGTCCGGCTGGGATTCGCTGCTGTCGATCGTGCAGATGCCCGGCGGCATCCCGGTCGCCACCACGGCCGTCGGCAACTCGGGCGCGACCAACGCCGGCCTGCTCGCGGTGCAGATCCTGTCGACCAACGACGAGCGGCTTGCGGACGCGCTGCAGGAATACCGCGACTCCCTGAAGGAAAAGGTGGCTGAATCCAATGCCCAGCTTGTCTGAGGAAACGCACGGCGCGGTCAAGATGCTGCAGCCGGGCGCGACGATCGGCATCATCGGCGGCGGCCAGCTCGGCCGCATGATGGCCCTGAGCGCCAAATACATGGGCTTTCGCATCGGAGTGCTCGACCCTACCCCGGACTGCCCGACCGCGCAGGTGGCCGATTTCCAGATCGTCGGCGAATACGACGACAAGACCGCCATCCACGATCTGGCCGAAAAGTCCGACGTGCTCACCTACGAGTTCGAGAACGTGGACGCCGAGGCGATCGATGAGGTGCGCCATCTCGTCGCCGCGCCGCAGGGCACCGACTTGCTGCGCGTCACTCAGGATCGCGTGCACGAGAAGACGTTCATCAACGAGCACGGCACCGAAACCGCGCCGTGGCGCGAGGTGAACAACTTCGAGGAACTCGACGCGGCGATCGACGAACTGCACTACCCGTGCGTGCTCAAGACCCGTTCCGGCGGATACGACGGCCACGGCCAGCATGTGCTGCGCAACGACTCCGACCTCGAGAAGATCCGCGCGCGCGGCGACCGCGGCGGCGGCTTCCCGCCGTCCATCCTGGAGGGATTCGTCGACTTCGCGTTCGAGGCGAGCATTCTGGTGTCCGGCAACGGCGAGCAGTACGTCACGTTCCCGATCGTGCGCAACGACCACCGCAACAACATCCTGCACATGACGATCGCGCCCGCCGAAGTCAGCCCCGAGATCGCGCAGCAGGCGCACGAGCTCGCGCTGCGCCTGGCGAAGGGCTTCGAACTGGCCGGCACGCTCGCCATCGAGCTGTTCGTCACCAAGGACGACCGCGTGATCGTCAACGAGCTCGCGCCCCGCCCGCACAACTCAGGCCACTACACCATCGAGGCGTGCTCGATCGACCAGTTCGACGCGCACATCCGTGGCATCGCCGGATGGCCGCTCATCCAGCCGAAGCTGCTGAGCCCCGCGGTGATGGTCAACGTGCTCGGCCAGCATGTGCTGCCGACCCGCGCGCTCATCGCCTCGCACCCCGAATGGAACGTGCATGACTACGGCAAGGCGCAGCTGCGGCACAACCGCAAGATGGGCCACATCACCGTGCTCACCGACGACACCGCCGCCACCGTGGCCGATCTCGAGGCCACCGGCTGCTGGGACGATCTCAAGTAGCCGGAAAACGGCACAGACGCAGGATTCGTCCAAGCGGGGTTCCCGGCCGGGAACCCCGCTTTTCGTTTGGCCTCACGCCGTGCTACGATGTGGGGCGTTGTAAGGCGATGATCCGTTATCAGCGGGGAGTCTTCGGAAGAACGGTGCGGGCCGTCATGGCGCGCGCTCAGTAGAACCGACGGGATCGGCCCGACACAGCCGAAACTCAAGCGGTCGCCGATCCGCAAGGAACGGGCGACAAGCGAGGTGGTACCGCGGTGACGGGCTGCGATCAGTCCCGGTCATCGTCCTCGTAGGCAGGAATGACACTGACCGTCATGCCCGGCCGCGAGGCTCGCGCATGGCATGTCAATCGCCGCTCCTGTAGGCCAGAGCAACATATTGACGAGGAGAACCATGGTGAGCGAAACCACCAATCATGTGTATCCCAAGGCGAACGAAGGCGGCGAAACCGCGTCCGTCGCGCCGAACCCGAGCTTCCCGAACATGGAGGAGACGGTCCTCGACTACTGGGACAAGGACGACACCTTCCAGAAGTCGGTCGAACGCCGCCCCTCCGGCGACCACAGCCAGAACGAGTTCGTGTTCTTCGACGGCCCGCCGTTCGCGAACGGCCTGCCGCACTACGGCCACCTGCTGACCGGCTACGCGAAGGACGTCATCCCGCGCTACCAGACCATGAAGGGCCACAAGGTCAACCGCGTGTTCGGCTGGGACACGCACGGCCTGCCCGCCGAGCTTGAAGCGCAGAAGGAGCTCGGCATCGACTCGGTCGCCCAGATCGAGGAGATGGGCATCGACAAGTTCAACGACGCCTGCCGCGCCTCCGTCCTCAAGTACACGCGCGAATGGCAGGACTACGTGCACCGCCAGGCCCGTTGGGTCGACTTCGAGCACGGCTACAAGACCCTGAACATCCCGTACATGGAATCCGTGATGTGGGCGTTCAAGCAGCTGTACGAGAAGGGCCTCGCCTACCAGGGCTACCGCGTGCTGCCGTACTGCCCGAAGGACCAGACGCCGCTGTCCGCGCACGAGCTGCGCATGGACGCCGACGTGTACCAGGACCGTCAGGACACCACCGTGTCCGTCGCCGTCAAGCTGCGCGACGAGGACGCCTACGCCGTGTTCTGGACCACCACCCCGTGGACCGTTCCGACCAACTTCGCGATCGTCGTCGGCGCCGACATCGACTACGTCGAGGTCGAACCGACCGAAGGCAAGTTCGCCGGCAAGAAGTTCTACCTCGGCAAGGACCTGCTGCCGCACTACACCAAGGAACTCGGCGAGGACTACAAGGTCGTGCGCGAGCTCAAGGGCTCCGAGCTGGCCGGCCGCCGCTACTGGCCCGTCTTCCCGTACTTCGCGGGCGAGAAGGCTGAGACCGAGGGCAACGTGCCCGGTCCGAACGGCTACACGATCTTCACCGCCGACTACGTCGACACCGTCGAGGGCACCGGCCTCGTGCATCAGGCCCCTTACGGCGAAGACGATATGAACACGCTCAACGCGCACGGCATCAAGAGCACCGACGTGCTCGACAACGGCTGCAACTTCACCGCGCAGTGCCCGGACTACGAGGGCCTGTTCGTGTTCGACGCCAACCTGCCGATCCTTCGCAACCTGCGCGCCGGCGACGGCCCGCTCGCCCAGATCGACGAGGACAAGCGCGCGATCCTCTTCCAGGAGAAGAGCTACGTGCACTCCTATCCGCACTGCTGGCGCTGCGCCACGCCGCTGATCTACAAGCCGGTGTCGTCCTGGTTCGTGTCCGTCACCAAGATCAAGCCGCGCCTGCTCGAGCTCAACCAGCAGATCAACTGGATCCCGGGGAACGTCAAGGACGGCCAGTTCGGCAAGTGGCTCGCCAACGCGCGCGACTGGTCGATCTCCCGCAACCGCTTCTGGGGCTCGCCGATCCCGGTGTGGGTGTCCGACGACCCGAAGTACCCGCGCGTCGACGTGTACGGCTCGCTCGAGGAGCTGAAGGCCGACTTCGGCGACTATCCGCGCGACAAGGACGGCAACATCAACATGCACCGTCCGTGGATCGACAACCTGACCCGCCCCAACCCGGACGACCCGACCGGCAAGAGCCGCATGCACCGCATCACCGACGTGCTCGACTGCTGGTTCGAATCCGGTTCAATGTCGTTCGCGCAGTTCCACTACCCGTTCGAGAACAAGGAGAAGTTCGAACAGCACTTCCCGGCCGACTACATCGTCGAATACATCGGCCAGACCCGCGGCTGGTTCTACCTGCTGCACGTCATGGCGACCGCCCTGTTCGACCGTCCGGCGTTCAAGAACGTGATCTGCCACGGCATCGTGCTCGGCTCCGACGGCCAGAAGATGTCCAAGCACCTGCGCAACTACCCGGACGTCAACGGCGTGTTCGACAAGTACGGTTCCGACGCGATGCGCTGGTTCCTCATGAGCTCGCCGATCCTTCGCGGCGGCAACCTGATCGTCACCGCCGAGGGCATCCGCGACACGGTCCGCCAGGTCATGCTGCCGGTGTGGAGCTCGTACTACTTCTTCACGCTGTACGCCAACGCGGCCAACAAGGGCGCCGGCTTCGACGCCCGCCAGCTCACCGCGGACGAGGTCGCCGGCCTGCCGGAGATGGACCGCTACCTGCTGGCCCGCACGCGCCGCCTCGTGGAAAAGGTGCAGAAGTCGCTCGACGAGTTCGCGATCTCCGACGCCTGCGACGCCGCGTCCGACTTCATCGACGTGCTCACCAACTGGTACATCCGCAACACCCGCGACCGCTTCTGGAACGAGGACGCGAACGCGTTCAACACGCTGTACACCGTGCTCGAGGTGTTCATGCGCGTGCTCGCGCCGCTCGCCCCGATGGAGGCCGAATCCGTGTGGCGCGGCCTGACGGGCGGCGAATCCGTGCATCTGGCCGACTGGCCGTTCCTTGCGGACGAGAAGACCGGCGAGGCGACCGAGCTCGGCCGCGTGCTGGTCGACGACCCGAAGCTGGTCGACGCGATGGAGAAGGTGCGCGAGGTCGTCTCGGGCACGCTGTCCCTGCGCAAGGCCGAGAAGATCCGCGTGCGCCAGCCGCTCGCCAAACTCACCGTCGTGGTGGAGGACACCGACGCCGTCAAGGCGTACGCCGACCTGCTCAAGGGCGAACTCAACATCAAGGACATCGAGTTCTGCACGCTGGAGGACGCGCCGTCCCACGGTCTGAAGATCGTGCACCAGCTCAAGGTCAACGCCCGCGCCGCCGGCCCGCGTCTGGGCAAGCAGGTGCAGTTCGCCATCAAGGCGTCCAAGACCGGCGACTGGCACGTGGATGCCGCGACCGGCGCCCCGGTGGTCGCCACGCCGTCCGGAGAACTGGCGCTGGTCGAAGGCGAGTACGAGCTGATCAACCGCGTGGAGGAGGAGAACGCCGCCGAAGCGGCCGCATCCGTGTCCGCCGCGCTGCCGACCGGCGGCTTCGTGATCCTCGACACCGCGCTGACGGATGACCTGATCGCCGAAGGCTACGCCCGCGACGTGATCCGCGCCGTGCAGGACGCCCGTAAGGACGCCGGACTCGACATCGCCGACCGCATTTCGCTCAAGCTGGTCGTGCCCGCCGCCGACGCGCCGAAGGCCGAGCAGTTCCGCGACCTCATCGCGCACGAGACGCTCGCCGAAGCCGGCGTTGAGATCGTCGCCGACGAGAACGCCAAGGAGCTCGGCGTGACGGTCGCCAAGGCCTGAGCCGCGCCCGCCAACCGGCGAAAAGCATCCTCAACCAGGACCGTTCGGGGTCCGCTTCCCATCGGAGGCGGGCCCCGTTCCCGTATACGGGCGGAAAACCGCGGACGGCGGGAGCGATACGATGCCATGTCAGTCGCACCTTCCCATGCGGCCCTGATAGTATCTGGTCTCCTCAAGCTCGCCGTCGATGACCTGCCGGAAATGCCGCTCATGCGCGCCCAATGCGGGCGAACCCAGATCGGAGGCATTGCGGTAGGCGGCCTGATGGTATTTGAGCCAATGGGTGATCTCCTTGCCGTCCGGCGCGTCCTTCACTTCGGTTCCCTCGTAGCCTCGGCTCCATGCCGATGATGCGTCGCCGGGAACGCACGAACCGTCTTCTCCGACCGAGCCGGGCCGGGAAACCCCGGTCGCCGTCGCGTATCCGCGCACGGTCAGCCAATGCTCGCCGGTCGGATTCGCCGCGCCGTCCAGCGCCGCGACCAGTTCGTCATGCATCTCGATGCTCGTCACCCAGGTCTTCGATGGAATGGGATGGTTCGCGATCGGCGACCCAGCCGTCACCACATGTTCGATGGTGTATCGGTCCGCCATATCCGCCGCGATCGCGGCGGCCACGATGCCGCCCTGAGAATGCCCGATCAACGCGACCGGCTCATCGGCGCCGATGCCGGCCTGCCGCATCGCCTCGGCCACCATACGCGCGCTGTCCGCATGCATGCGCCGCTCGGGATCGTCGCTCATCAGCTCGACGTTCTGCGGCCATCCGAACGGCGAATCGGGCTGTCCGTCCGTTCCCGGTATCGTCACCAGCCAGCCGACGGTGCCGTCCGGACGACGATACTTCTGAATGGCGATCGTCGCATAGCTCAGGCCGCTGCCCAGATCCACCTTGCCGAGCCGTTCCTCGGCCAGCCGCCGCAGATGCTCCAACGACTGTGCCACGGACGAGGAGGCTCCCACCACCTCCACGTCGGTCGTCACCTCATGCACGTCCAGCACGTCGCCCTGAGCCAGATCGTTGGCGGTCCGGCTGAATCCCGAAACGAGCTCAGCCGCACGTTTCACCTCATCGGTGCCGGTCAGCGCCGTGACCGGGTCGATGCCGCCCACCAACGTGGCCACGCCTCCCATCAAACCTTCATGCGCGCCGGCGGTGGATGTCAGTCCCCAGATCGGATTGAACCTGCCCTCGGCCAGCGATCCGCCCGCCATCCCACCGACGGCCAGCGCCGCGGCTCCGGCGGCCGTATACGTCGGATACAGCGTCGTCACCGCCTGCACCAGTTCGTTGACCAGCCTCGTGGCCCAGGATTCGGCCTCGTCATACAGCGAATGCGCGCGGATCAGCAGTGCCGCCATGCGGTCAAGCTCGTCGCCGACGCTTTGACAGGTCCGGGCCTGATCCGAGCATCGCGCGATCAGCCGGTCGTAGGGGAGCGTCTCGTGCCCGGCCGTTCCCGAATCGGTCCGCCCCGAGGCGAGCGTCGCGCACAACGGCACGCTGAACCGCTGTTGGGCAAGCCTCAGCACCGTTGCCGACCATGCGTTCGAGGCGGCGCGCCAATCGGCCGCCGCGTCATGCAGACAACGGGCCACCCGCAGGTATTCCTCGCGGGCGGCGGCCGACATCCGCGTTCCGCCGTGGATCGTCGCCGTGACCTGCCAGCCCATCAGCGGCCCCCGCCCCATGCGAGCCGATGCGCGGCCGCAGCCTCGTCGCGCGCGCGTCTGCCCGCGGCAAGACAGTCGTCCAGCCGTTGGCGGAACAGCGTGGCGGCATTGCCCTCCCAAGCGATGGATGACGCCGCGGTTCGTGCGGCCGCAGTCATGTCGTCGGCGCGCCGGACGGCACGCTCGTGCAGGGCGATGAGGTCACGCCCGTTCGCGACCACGGTGCGGCACGGGCAGGATGCGTTCGTCATGCCGAACGGCGCGGATGCCGAGCCGGTGGCGAACGGGGAACCCGCAGAAGACCATGACGGGGATGTTTGCAGGGCGGTGAGGCCGGTGATGTTGTCGTTCATGACCCCATTGAACGGGAGACGGGCGAAGCCTGTCCACCGCGAACGGGGTCTGTGGACGCAGACGCGACCCGTCGGCGTGTTGTGGATAACCGGCGGTGTGCAACGTTGTCCACAACACGGTTCCGATCACCTTCGATCGACTCCGGTCACCACGGCTTGGACGTGTTGCCGGTGTTGTTGGTCGTTTCCGACTGCGATTCGTCGGTGGTCGTGCTTTCGGACTGCGCCGGCGTCGACTGCTCGTTGGCCTTGAGCAGCTCCTCGACCTGCTTGCGCTGCTCCTCGGTCAGCCCGCCGTCCTGCGACGTGCCGGAACCCTCGGAGGAGCTGCCGTCCGATGACTGGGACGATTCGGCGTTCGACGAAGACGAGGACGACGAGCCTTCCTCCTGCTCGCTCAGCCGCAGCCGGACCAGTTGCGACAGCTTGTCCGACACCCGCGCGTTCGTGTCGATCGCCTTGCGGATCTGCGGCAGCAACGCCGCGCCGGCCGCCGCCGCGTCGTCGAACTGCGCATCGGTCTGCTCCTGCAACGTGCTCAGCCTGTTGTAGTCCGGCGTGTCGGAGGAGGCTTCGGCGATGTTGCTCGACAGGCTTTGCGTCGCCTGGTTGAACGTGGACACCGCGCGCAGGTTCACCCACGCCACCACGCCCACGGCGATGGCCAGGGCCGCCATCACGCCGAGTACGACGCGTACCGCCAGACCGGCACGGGCGCCGCCTCGCGCGGACCCGGCCCGCACACGCAAACGATCATCCTCCGCACGCCTCGCACGGCTCCCATGTCGTCCGTCCACGGCGGCATCGCGAGTGTCATGTCTGCCCATCGCACGCTCCTTACCATCGTCCGTCATATCATCCGCCTCGACAGCGCGATCCACGATCCCAGTTCCCACGTGAGCAGCGCCAGCGCGAGGATCGCCAGCGGCCAGACCACCGGCGTCGTCCGCGTGCGCTCCTTCACCGTCGAACGCACCTGCCATTGCGAGGACCGTTCCTTCGACACCCCGTCGGCCATCGTCGTTCCCGCGTTCACGGCCAGATACGTGCCGCTGATCTCGTCCGCGATGGCGCGCAGGTTGTCCTCGTCCATCTTGGAGATGCCCGGCTTGCCGGTGTCCGGATCGGTCACCCACGAGCCGTCCTGCGCCTGCGCGCCGCCGACGCCGTCGCGTATGACCGGGATCTTGCCGCCCTGCGTCGAACCGACGCCGACCGTGAACCCGTCGCTCAGATACCGGCGCAGCGTCGAATACGAGCGGCGCGTGGTCGTGCCGGTCTCCTCGCCGTCGGTGATTACGTACAGGATGATCGCATCGTCCGGCCTTGATTCGCGGATCGACTTGAGGTTCACCAGCAGCTGGTCGAGCGGCGCGTCCAGGGTGGATCCGCCCGACACGCTCGTCGCCTCGGGGGTGAGCGTGCTCGCCCAATTGTCGATCGCCCGCGCATCCGGCGTCAACGGCACGTCCACCGTGCCCGACGCTCCGAACCGCATCGCCATGAAACTCGCGTCCGGATACAGCGAAGTGATATCGGCCACGGCCTGTTTCGCCGCGTCAAGCCGGCTGATCGTCTTGTCGGAACCGTAATGCGCGTCCGACACGGCCATCGAACCGGTCACGTCGACTGCGACCACCACGTCGGTCGCGTTCACCGCCTGACTGGTCGTCGACGAGACGACGCTCGGCGTGAGCGTCATGACCGCCAACGTCGCGCACAGCAGCACGCGGCGCACGCATGCCCCGGTCGTCTCGTCACTGGACCCGTCATGCGAACGCCGCACATGCAGCACAACTTCCGCCACGGCGAGCGCCAGCATTACGGCGGCCACCGCAAGTCCGGCCGGCCAGCCCAAGGCGGGGGAGAAGGTCAGGTTCGTCAGCGTCGCCAGCAACGTCGTCATCATGTCGTTCATCGGCGCAGCCTCCAAGCCGTGACCATCCATCCGACCGCCAGCACGACCAGTGCAAGCGTCCACCAGCCGGGCGTGTCCGTCACGGCGGCCTTGCTGTCCCGCTGGCTGGCGGCCTGACGACGGGCGTCGATCTCGCGTACGAGCTGGTTCACGCTCGCGCCGTTCGACTGGGTGAGGAATAGGCCCCCATGCGTTTCGATCTGGTTCTTCATGTCGGTGGTCGTCTCGTCCGACTCGCTCGAACGCGGCCCGGAGAACAGGCCGTCCACCGTGATGCCCGCCTTGGAGACAAGATCGAGCGCCTCGGTGAGCGTGTAGGTGGTATCACCGGAGACGACGTTGTCGGTCGCCAGCACGATCGACGCGGCGCGCTGGCGTTTCGTGTTCTCTCCCGACGGCGTGCCGTAGGCGAATCCGGGCAGCATCGCCGCGCAGCTGACCACGCCGTCGCCGATCAGCGACGTCGCGTTCGTGCGGTTCTGGGTGCCTTCCAGCCAGTCGGAGATCTTCTGGTACTGTTCGTCGCTCATCTTGTCGATGTCGTCCTGCGTTTCGACGCCCTTGAGGATCTCGGCCGCGGACTTGAGCTGTCCGGTGACCAGATCATAGTCGTCGGTCAGAGGGAACACCGTGCGCGACGTGGAGTTGAAGATGCTCAATCCGATACGTTCGCCCTGAAAGTTCGACACGAGGTTCAGATACGTTTCGATGACCTCGCGGTCGTACGGCAGGGTCGAGCCGGACACGTCGAGGCACAGGACGATGTCGCGGCGGCTGGCTCGCTCCTCGCTCACATCCACGGTGGACGGACGGGCGATCAGCGTCACCGCAAGGATCGTCGCCGCCGCAAGCAGCGCCACGGCGACGCGGTTCCACGCACGCCACCGGCGCAGCAGTTTCGCCGCGTGCTCGGTCGCCAGATCGTCGTCCAGCGAGAACACGGGAGCCTCGTCCGGAGTCGCCGCCCGCCCCGACCGGCCGGCGCCGGACAGCACCGCTACAAGAATGATGACGGCCAGCGCCGCCAGCACGCCGGCCAGCGCGGCCCATGGCCACTGCCATGCAAGGGTCGCCGTATGCATCAGCGCCACCTTTCGATCAGATTCGTCACCCATCCGGCCGCCTCGTCGACGTCCACCGCGCCGGCATGGCGGTTCATCGCGGCATCGGCGAATTCTGGAGGATACAAGGCGGCGATGGTCTGCTTGAGCAGGTCGAGGCTGTGCCTGTTGCCGCTGGTGCGTGGCATCACGGTCAGATCACGCAGCGTGCTCGCGCTCATGTCCTCGCCGCTCGCCTCGCCGGCGAACCGGCGGGCCACGTCGGCGAGCTCGACGAACGCCTCCTCGCGCGACAGCGAACCGGCATGATTCCGACGCACGATATCGGCCACGGCGTCGCGCCAGCGTTCCAGCGCATTGCCGTCGACATGGACGCCGCGGCGGGCCGGTTTCGCACCCGTGCGACGCGGCTTCGACAATACGACGATCGCCGCGACCAGCACGACGGCCAGCGCAAGGCATGCGACGATGAGCGCGACCAGCGGCGTCGTCAGATCGATGGGGCCGACCGGCACGAGATCGCCCACCTCGTCCGCGACGGTTCGGGCCGCGACGGCGAGCGTGACGGCGGCAAACGAAGTGCCGGTCAACGGCAGGGCAACCATCATCGCGCACCTCCCGAACGGATCTGATTGAATGCCGGCGACACGCTCGCCAACGACACGAGCCGCACGAACTCGTCGAACATCGCCTCGCTCGACGCCGCGCGGATCAGCCGGGAGCCGCAGCGCGTCAGTTCGCGGCGCAGGGCCTCCGCCACGAACCCGCGATGCACGTCCACCTGCTCGGCGGACTTGCGGGACCTGAGGAACGCCGGCACGTACCGTCCGCTCACGCCGTCCGTGACGGCCGCATCGCGGGCCGCGAACGGGTTGAGCGTCGCCACGTCGATCAGCACGACCGGATGCGTGCGGGCGATGCGCCCGATCGCCGCGACATGACGGTCGCGCAGCGCATGCTCGTCGGTCGCCAGCACGATCAGCGCGTCACGGTCGCGGATGCGCCGCGCATAGTCGAGCAGCGCGTCGATGTTGCGTCCTTGGGACCAGTCGCGGTCCAACGCCTCGTCCAGCGTGCGTTCGAACTGGCTGAACCCGCCGTGGAACGGCACGCGCGTGATGCTCGACGCGTCGCCGAACACCAGCGAGATATCGTCCGATCGACGCAACGACAGCGCGGCGAACATGCGCAACGCGTTCGCGGCTACCTGCCACGCTCGCTCGCCGCGTTCGCACGCGCCGGTCATCTCGCGGCTCACGTCCAGCAGCAGCCAGACCCGGCTCGTGACGCGACGCTCGCGCTGGACCACCATCGGACGGCCCTGACGGGCGCTGGCACGCCAATCGATCAGACGCGCCTCGTCGCCCGGCTCATACGCCCGGATGTCCATCACGTCATCGCTGCCGCCGCGGCGGGCCGACGCATGCTCCCCTTCAAGGATGCCCAGCGCCTTGCGCACCGTCGGCAGGCTCAGCGACGCACCCAACGCCTCGATCCGCGCACGGACCGGATCGTCGGCTGCTGCGAAGCGGTCGATCATGGGACCGGAACCGCCTTGACGATCGAATCGACCACCTGGTCGGCGGTCACGCCGTCGGCCAGCGCCTCGAACGTGAGCATGATGCGATGACGCATTACCTCGGGCACGAACGCCTTGATGTCCTCGGGCACCACGTAGTCGCGTCCGGACAGCAGCGCGTTCGCCTGGCCGATGCGCACGAGCGCGATCGAGGCGCGCGGGCTGGCGCCCAGGCGCACCAGCTGCGACAGTCCCTTGACCGGATGCGTGCCGGCGCCGCGCGAGGTCGCGGCCAGATCGACCGCGTACCGCATGATCGCGTCGGACACGTGCACGCGGCGGGCCGACGCGCGCAGGAACTCCACGTCGCGGATCGACACCACGTCGGGATTGGGTGCGTTCGGGTCGAGCGTGTCCGAACCGCGGCGGGTCAGCATCGCCAGCATGCGCGCCTCCTCGTCGGCGCTCGGATAGGTCATCACCGCCTTCATCATGAAACGGTCCATCTGCGCCTCGGGCAGGTTGAACGTGCCCTCCTCCTCGATGGGGTTCTGCGTGGCGATCACCATGAACGGCTTCGGCAGGGCGATGCGCTCGCCGCCGATCGTGGTCGCCCCTTCGGCCATCGCCTCGAGCATGGCCGACTGCGTCTTCGCGTTGGAACGGTTGATCTCGTCGAGCAGCACGAAATTCGCGTGGATCGGGCCGATCTGCGTGGTGAACCGCTGCGAGGCGAAATCGAACACCTGCGTGCCCACCAGGTCGGACGGCATGAGGTCCGGCGTGCACTGCACGCGTTTGAACGTGCCCGACACCGAAGTGGCCAGCGTCTGCGCGGCCGTGGTCTTCGCCAGGCCGGGCACCGATTCGATGAGGATATGGCCGCCCGCCGTCAGCGTGACGATCAGGGATTCGCGCAGGTTGTCCTGTCCGATCAGGGTCGAGGCGAACCGCGAGCGGATGCGGTCGGCGAGCTGTCGCGCACGCGCCACGTCGTCCGGGGTCAGGCCGGCGGTCGCCGTCGGCTGGGGGACGGGAACGGTCATCGCCGGGGCCGGCATGGGCGATGCGGACGCGGGCTGCGGCGGAACATTCGATTGGAACGGAAACAAAGGCATGGATTCCACTGTAACCTTGCACCGCGATCTCGGGGCCGGCTGAGGCCTGCTCTTACGCTTGCCGCGATAGATCCGCGCGGAATCCGCACAGGTCCGGGGAGAGGGGGCGTGGGCTCGTCACGGCAACGAAAAAGGGTCTTCCCCGGAGGAAAGACCCTTGCGGCGTCACGGTTTCATGCCCCGTGACGGACGGAAACCGCTATCAGGCGAGGCCGGAGAGCTTGTTGATAAGCTCCGGATCTCGCGTGGCTCCCTTGTCGGCGGAACGCGCGAAGGCGGCGTACGCCTTGAGCGCCTGCGACACCTTGCGGTCGCGGTGCGCCACGTAGCCGTCGCCGGCCTCAAGCTCGGCACGACGCTCGGCCAGCTGCTCGTCGGTCAGCTCCACGTTCACGGAACGGTTCTCGATGTCGATGTTGATGATGTCGCCGTTCTTGATGAGCGCGATCGGGCCCTTGTTCGCCGCCTCGGGAGCGATGTGGCCGATCGCCAGACCCGAGGAGCCGCCGGAGTAGCGGCCGTCGGTCAGCATGGCGACCTGCTTGCCGATGCCCTTGCCCTTGACGAAGGAGGTCGGGTACAGCATCTCCTGCATGCCCGGGCCGCCCTTCGGACCCTCGTAGCGGATCACCAGCGCCATGCCCGGCTTCAGGGTGTCGTTGAGGATGACCTCGATGGCCTGCTCCTGCGATTCGACGACCAGCGCCGGTCCGCGGAACTTCCAGATCTCCTGCGGCACGCCGGCGGTCTTCACCACGCAGCCGTCGGGCGCGAGGTTGCCGCGCAGCACGGCCAGACCACCCTCGTGGATCTCCGGGTGGTCGATGTCGTGGATCGCGCCGTTCACGCGGTCGGTGTCGAGCGAATCGAACAGCGTCTCATGCGTCCATGGTTCCGGCGACGTGATGTGGCCCGGAGCCGCATGGTACATGGTCTTGGCCTCTTCGGTGCAGGTCGGGCGCATGATGTCCCAATCGTCCAGCTTGGCCTCAAGCGACGGGTAGTCGACCGAATGCACGTCGCGGTGCAGCTTGCCGGCGCGATCCAGCTCGCCGAGGATGCCGGTGATGCCGCCCGCGCGGTGCACGTCGGAGATCTCCCACTTGCCGGACGGGGAAGCCTTGCAGATGCACGGCACGGTGTGCGAGATGCGCTCGATGTCGTCCAGCGTGAAGTCCACGTCGGCCGACTGCGCCATCGCGAGGATGTGCAGCACGGTGTTCGTGGAGCCGCCCATCGCGACGTCCATCGTCATCGCGTTCTCGAACGCGTGCTTGGTCGCGATCGAACGCGGCAGCACGGAATCGTCGTCTTCCTTGTAGTAGCGGTTCGCGATGTGCACGATCTCGCGCGCGGCCTTGCGGAACAGCTCCTTGCGGAAGCCGTGCGAGGCCAGGATCGTGCCGTTGCCCGGCAGGGCCAGGCCGATCGCCTCGGTCAGGCAGTTCATCGAGTTCGCGGTGAACATGCCGGCGCACGAGCCGCAGGTCGGGCACACGGTCTTCTCGTAGTTGAGCAGGTCCTCCTCCGAGATGTTGTCGTCGGCGGACGCGTACATCACGGAGATCAGGTCGGTGTTCTTCTTGACGGTGCCGTCGGCGAGCACCGTGGTGCCGGCCTCCATCGGGCCGCCGGAGACGAAGATCGTCGGGATGTTCAGGCGCAGCGCGGCCATGAGCATGCCCGGCACGACTTTGTCGCAGTTCGGGATGCAGATCAGCGCGTCGGCGCAGTGCGCGTTCACCTGGTATTCGACCGTGTCGGCGATGATGTCACGGCTCGGCAGGGAGTACAGCATGCCGGTGTGGCCCATCGCGATGCCGTCGTCCACGGCCATCGTGTTGAACTCGCGCGGGATGCCGCCCGCCTCCTTGATCGCCTCGGAGACGATGCGGCCGACCTTGTTGAGGTGCACATGGCCGGGAAGGAACTCGTCGAACGAGTTGGCGATGGCGATAATCGGCTTGCCGAAATCCTTGCCGTCGACGCCGGCGGCACGGTAGAGGGCTCGGGCGCCCGCGAATACGCGCCCATTCATCAGTTTCGCGGATCTCATTTCTGCCATGGCTCTATTCAAGCCCTTTATAGAGACACGCGTGTTGTCAATAGTCGGATAGTGGAATTCACACAGCGTTTACATTACCGTGTCCGCATCCGCCGTCTCCCCGAGGCGTTCGCGATCGTACGCGCGCATCCATTCGAAGCACATGCGCGTCTGTTCGGCATCGGCCAGGGCGCGGTGCTCCTCCACGTCGGCGATGCCGAACCGCTGGATCAGGTCGAGCAGACGATGATGGCGCTCGTTCGGGAACATTGCACGGCTCATCTCCAGCGTGTCGATCACGCGGTTCGGCACCGGGCGGTCCAGCAGGCGCTCGGCGGCGACGGCGATGAACCGGATGTCGAAACGGGCGATGTTGTGGCCGATCAGCGCATCGTCGCCGCACCAGTCGAGGAACACGGGCAGCACGTCTTCGAGATCGGGGGCCGGTTCGAGCATGTCGGACGTGATGCCGGTCAGCTGCGTGATCCGCCAGTGCAACGGGCGATGAGGATTGACCAGCTGCTGGAACGTGGCGACCGGCCTGCGGCCGCGCACCTTGACCGCGCCGAACTCGATGATCGTGTCGCGCTGCCAGCTGATGCCGGTCGTCTCCAGATCGAGCACCACGTAATCGTCGGGCAGCTGCTGCAAGGTCATCGGCGCGTCTCCATACCATCCATCGAAAGCGTTGCGGGCGCTCGCGGCCGGTCGGAAGGCGGCGAGCGCACCATCATGGCGAACTCCATATCATACAGGCACGCGCCGATGGGTATGCTGGTGGATGCAATCGCAGGCCGGCAGAGGAGTCACGGACAGAATGAAGCATATCGTCGCAGGCATTCTCGCGCATGTGGACGCGGGCAAGACCACGTTGTCCGAGGCGCTGCTGTACCAGACGGGCACGATCCGCAGGCTCGGCCGGGTCGACCACGGCGACGCGTTCCTCGACACCGACGCGATGGAGCGCGCCCGAGGCATCACGATCTTCAGCGAACCGGCCGTCATCGAATCCGGCGGCCTCGAACTCGCCCTGCTTGACACTCCCGGCCACGTCGACTTCGCGGCCGAGACGGAACGTACCCTGCGCGTGCTCGACTACGCGGTGCTCGTCGTCTCCGGCGCGGACGGCGTGCAGGGCCACACCGAGACGCTGTGGCGGCTGCTCGCGCGCTACCGGGTGCCCACGTTCCTGTTCGTCAACAAGATGGATGCGCCCGGCGCCGATCGTGCGGCGTTGCTGGCGCAGCTCAAACGCCGCTTCGGCGACGGCGTGACCGATTTCGAGGATGCAGCCGCGCCGGTCGAGACCAGCGAGGACGTCGCCATGCAGGACGAACGCGCGACGGACGCGCTGCTCGCGGACGGCGAGATCCCGCTCGACGACATCCGCCGCATGATCGTCGAACGCAAGCTGTTCCCGTGCTACTGGGGATCGGCGCTGAAAATGGACGGCGTCGACGAGTTCCTCGCCGGATTCGAACGGTACGTGCGCGAACCGTATGGTGCGGGTGATGACGGCACGCATGATGCCGCCGGCACGGACGGCGGTGACGCGTCCGAACCGTTCGGAGCACGCGTGTACAAGATCTCGCACGACGCGCAGGGCAACCGTCTGACCTGGCTCAAGGTCACCGGCGGCACGCTGCGGGCGAAGATGATGCTCACGAACGAGCGCGACGCCGGTGCGCCCGGCGGCGGCGAGACGAGCGGGCCGTGGCATGAGAAGGCCGACCAGGTGCGCGTGTACTCCGGCGCGAAGTTCACCACCGTCGAATCGGCGCCGGCCGGCGCGATCTGCGCGGTGACCGGCCTGACGCGCACGTTCCCGGGCGAGGGACTGGGATGCGAGGGCGACGCGGAAAGCCCGAGCCTGCAGCCGGTGCTGACGTACACGCTGCTGCCCGGCGACAACGACGTGCACAAATGCCTGCTCGCCCTGCAGCAGCTCGATGATGAGGATCCGCTGCTGCATGTGGTCTGGGTGCCGCGCCTGCAGGAGATCCATGTGCAGCTCATGGGCGCGGTGCAGTTGGAGATCGTGAGGCAGATCATGCACGACCGGTTCGCGTTGGACGTCGAATTCGGTCCGGGAGGCATCCTCTACCGCGAGACGATCACTCATGCGGTCGAAGGCGTCGGCCATTTCGAACCATTGCGGCATTATGCGGAGGCGCACATTCTGCTCGAACCGGGCGAGCCGGGAAGCGGCCTGAGCTTCGCGAGCGCGGTGAGCGAGGATATGCTTGCGCGCAATTGGCAGCGTCTGATTCTCACGCATGTGGCGGAGAAGGAGCATTTGGGCGTGCTGACCGGTTCGCCGATCACCGATATGCGGTTGACCTTGGTTGCGGGCCGGGCGCATGAGAAGCATACGGAGGGCGGTGATTTCCGTCAGGCCACGTATCGTGCGATACGGCAGGGGCTGATGATGGCGAGGGCCGAGGGCGATGTGTCGGGGTATGGAAGCGATGCCGAGTCCGACGTGTCGGGCGATGCCGGTTCCGTGGCGGTCCGAGGCGGCGATGCCGGTGCGATCGGCGGCCGCGACGATGGCGACGGCCGTCCGGTCGGGCAGGGTTGGTGCCGGCTGTTGGAGCCGTGGTATCGCTTCCGTCTGGAGGTGCCGCAGGATATGGTCGGCCGTGCGATGGCCGACGTCCAGCGCATGTCGGGATCGTTCGACCCGGTGACGACGGACGGGGAGTATGCGGTGCTGGCCGGGGACTGCCCGGTCAGTGAGATGCGTGACTATGCGATGGACGTGAACGCCTACACGCACGGGCTGGGCAGGCTGTCATGCACGTTCGGGGGATACCGGCCGTGCCACGACGCCGACGAGGTGATCCGCGAGGCCGCCTACGATCCCGAATCCGATCTCGACAACATCCCCGATTCGGTGTTCTGCGCGCATGGCGCCGGCTATCCGGTCAAGTGGTACAAGGTTCCCGAGTTCATGCACCTCGACTACGCGGCCGCCACGGAATGATATTGCGCGCGAACCAACGCACAAGCGCCATTCGGCGTTGGTTCGCGCGCAGGGGACGTTACCGTTGGAGGGTCTTGATCATGGCCAGCGCCTCGGCCGCGCTGACGGAGGGCACGTAGGCGCGCATGACCGCAAGCCCCAGCTGCGGCAGCATCGCCGGATCCGGATAGCACACGTACACCGGGTCCTCGCCGGGCTGGAATTTGCGTTTGAAGTTGAACAGGGAATGGAACCCGTACGCCGGTTCCATCCAGTCGGCCACGATCTGCAGCGCGTGCTGCAGCATCGCCGTGCCCGTATCGGTATGCCCGCTTTCGTCCGTGTTGTCGCGGTCCGGGTTCATGCCGGCCAGCGGCGCGGCCGACAGGCTCATGAACTCGGCGGCCCGGTCCGGATCGGCCTGGCCCTCGTCGCGCAGCCGTTCGGCCATGCGCGCGATGAGGAACTCCATGATGCCGTTCGGCGAATCGGTGCGGTGCCGCATGAAGTCCAGCGTCCAGCCGACGATGCGCCCGTCGCGCCATGTCGGCAGCCAGCTGGTGACGCCCAATACCAGGCCGTCCGCGTCGACCGCGTACAGGATCCGCACCCGCGGGTCGCGCAGCTCCTCGACGCCGCCCAGCGTGAACTTCATCTCCGGCAGCGCCTTCTCGCCGGCCCACTGTTCGGAGATCTCCTCGATCTGCTCGCGCACGTCCGAACCGGCATCGTCGAACGTCGTCAGCACGTCCACGATGCCGTCGCGCTTCGCCTTGTTGATCGCCGTGCGAATGTCCTGCCATTTCTTGCCGGTCGTCTTCCACGCGCGCGGATCGACGACCATCTCGCCGCCCACCTCCAGCGAATACCAGCCGGAATCCACCAACGCGTCACGCTGTTCGCGATGCACCGCATAGAACGCCGGAGTCCACGAATTCGTCGCGCAGAACCGGGCGAACTCGCGCAGGTCGGTCAGCCATTCGCCGCGCTCGCCGAACGGGCCGGTGCAGGTCAGGGCGATGCCGTTGATCACACGGTACGCCACCGCCGAACGGCCGGTGGGGGAGAACCAGTACCGGTTGCCCTCCCACGTGGCCATGAAACTCATCGACTCGCCGCCATGCTCGACCAGGCCGTCCGCCACGCGCCGCGCACGCTCGTCATCCACAAGCATGTCGCGCATCCACCGGGCGCATACGATCAGCACCATCGTCCAGAACACGAAACCGACGCCCTGATACACGACGGACGACAGGAACGTCACCGGCATGAACCGCAGCCGGGTATGACTCAGGAACCCGATCGGCACGAACCGGCCCGGCAATTCGACCAGCAGGTCGGACGGGGTGGCCGTGGGCCTGAAATCATGCGGATGAGACAGACCGAACCCCAGATAGACGGCCATGCACGCCAGCAGCGTGGCCACGATCGCGGCAAGCCCGCGCCACACATGCCGGGCATCGGTGCGAATCGGGAAATGCCGCAACGACATGAGCAATGCGACCGCGAACCCCGCCGGCAGCACCGCGTTCACCACGCACGCCGTGATCGCGCCGTGGCTGGCCAACGAAACCAGTCCGTCCGGCGCGAACGCCAACGGCATCACCAGATAATAGGCGACGGCGATCACGGTCGCGCCCAGATCGCAGACGGCCGTTACCCATGCGGCGAGCCGGCGGCCCCGGTACAAGCCCCACGCCATGAGCGCCATCACCGCGGTCGGCAGCAGCGAACGCAGGATCGCGCCCGGCATCGAGGAACGCAGCAGATCAAACTGGAAGAAACACCCGTGCCGCGCGGTGCCGGCCAGGCGCGCGGCCAGACGGGCGGTATCCGGATCGACCGGGCTGAGCAGCAGGCCGAGCGAACTCAACGGTCCGGCATGGGCGGGGGATGTGACGGCCAGAATCGGACCGAGCGCGAGCACCAGCGCGAACGCGGCGAACATGCGGCGCGCCTCGAACGACGTGCTCAACTGCCAGTGCATCGGATCGACATGCGCGACGGCGGTGCCGTCGCGCTTCGCCATGAGCGAGCCGATCAGATGGCCGGTCAGCGCCGCCGCCAGCATGCAGTAGGTGCCGGGATTGCCGCTGAACAGCAGCACGGCGACGATCGACGCGTAGCCGATCAGCCGCATGCGCCGCCGCCACAGCGGACGGCTGAACGCGCTCGCCGCCATGAGCATGCCCACGCCGAGGGTCAGCGGGCTGAGCACGAACCGGACACGGTCGATGACGGGCGTGCCCTGCATCAGCGCCGCGAAACCGGCGCACAGCGACAGTCCGATCAGCGTGCCGATCAGCGCGGATACCATGCCGGTGAGCAGCATGCGTACGCGTCCCAGCAGCGGTTCCGACAGCGAGAACATCACCAGCAGCAGCACGACGTCGATCATCAGCTGCAGGACGCCTCGCGCCAGCAACAGCGTCGTCAGCAGTTTCGGAAGACTGAATTCGCCCATCGACGTGGTCAGTTCGGTCAGCGGCAGTCCGTGACCGAGCATGGCGGCGACGATCCAGACGACCATGTTGCAGACCGCGAACGTGGCGACGAACCAGACCGAGAACAGATGGCTCATGATCCATGCGCGCACGTCGCCGGACAACGCGCGCAGGGCGGGGGAGTGCCGTGTGCGGGGACGACTGCGGCGTTCGGTGCGGGCGACGGCGGATGTGCCGGTCCGCGTGCCGGACTTCGACGGCTGCTTCGCGGGCGCCGGCAATTGCTGCGCGGACCGTGCCGCCGAATTGATGCTTGCGGGGGTGTTCATCGAATCACCTTCAGTCTTGTGTAGTCCGACCATGTCTTGTGTGTTGCTCCTAATCCGATCCGCGCGCACCACCACGGCAGCGCCGCCTGAAGCGTCGCGTTCACCGCATGCCAGTCATGCCCGGTGCCGGGCACTTCCAGCGTGACCGTGTCCATGCCGGCCTCGCGGGCCGCCTTGCCGATCGTGCGCACGTTGGCGACGGACGCGGTGTCGTTCTCGCCGGCCGCCAGCACCGCCGCCTGATCGGACGGCGCGTGCGCGGCGATCGCGTTCACCGGCACCTGCTCCTCGTACTTCGCGCGATCACCGCCGAAATACGAGGCGACCAGGTGATCCACGCCGCCGTCGGTCGGTGCGATCTCACCGTCCACGGCGATCATCGTGCCGAACAGGTCGGGATGGCGCGGAGCCAGCTGCGTCGAACAGGTGCCGCCCTGCGAGAACCCGCCGATCGCCCAATCCTTCGTGTTTGCAGACGCTGGCAGATGGGCCCGGATCCAATCCGGCACGTCCCGCGTCAGATACGTTTCCGCCTTGCCGTGTTTCGTCGTGTCGGCGCACAGGCTGTTGATCGTGTCCGCGCCGTTCTGATCGGGCGAGACGACGATCGGGGCGAGCCCGTCATGGGCGGCGGCGTAGTCGTCGAGCAGCGTGGCGATGCCGCTGGCCGACATCGCACGACCCGGACTGCCCGGCTGGCCGGCGAGCAGGATCAGCACCGGCAGGCGCGGCGGCGTCTCGCTCAACGCCGCCGGCGGCATCCAGACCAGCGCGTCGCGCGCCCGGAACCCGGAGTGCGAATTGTCGATATGCTGCGAATACGTTGTGCCGTGGTCCGGCATGGACGGCAGCTCGCCGTCCTCCGCCAGCTTGCGCCATTGCGCCACGCTGATCGAGGCGTCCTTCAAACCGGCCGAGTCGACGGACCGGTACGGCGAATAGTTGAACAACGCCCCGAGCGTCTGGTATTCGCCGTAGATCGCGTCGATGCGCAATCCCGTGCACACCAGCAGCACCGGCACCATGAGCACCGCGATCACGCGACGCAGCCTGTGCGCCCGCACCGCCGTCGCGATCGCGAATCCCACGGTGGCACACCCGGCAGCGGCCGTGAAGATCACCGGCCATCCCAGCGAAACGCCGAACACCATGATCCCGTCCGAGATCAGCCAGGCCGTCAGCAATCCCAACGCGCCGCCGCCGACCGCGGCCATCGCCTGACCGAACAACAGCCTGCGGTCATCGCGCAACGCCTGCCATACGATCAGCAATACCAGCCCGGCCGCGCCCAACGCATACGCCACCGCGGGCACAGGGCCGGACACCAGTTCCATCGACATCAACGAGCGGACCCAAGACGCCGATCCCTCCATGTTTCACGCCTCCCATATACAGCCCAACCGCGCTAGTGTAGGCGCGTAATCTGCAAACGCGAATCCATCGCGGGAATGATCTTGGCTCATCATGCCGGCCGATACGAGTGTCGCCCCGCACAGCCGGGCGGAAAAACGAAACAATCGTGAACGTTGCGTGCGCGATGCCCGCTTTGTCAGCAACGGCGAGGACAATATATGCGACATGCCGTCAAGCGAGGGGACGATCGGGTTCGGTAGCCCGGCTCCGATGACGGCTGACCGTGAAGCAAGCAGACAGTGACAGACTACTCGTGAAGTGCAGGTTTATGACCAACGACAAGACACCATCCGCTGTGAACGACGATGAGATCGAGGAACTGTGGATCGCGCGCAAGGGCGAGCGACCCCACGCCGCCGCACCGGCTCCGGACGCCGGCGCCGCCGAGACGAATGCCGGCGGCGCCGACGACCCGTCGGACGACGGCGCGTCCGACGAATCCGACGAGCGCGCAGAACGTGCCGAACGCCGGTGGTTCAAGTTCCGCAGCAAGCCGTTCCCCGGCTGGCTGTACGCCATCTGCTTCCTGGTGTTCGACCTCGCCGCGGTCGCCACGCTGCAGTGGGGCGTGTCGCTCAAAAGCACGCGCGTCAAGCTCTCCAGCCCGACCGTGGGCTGGGGCTTCGTCACGAAGATGTGGACCGACCTCAACTTCGTGCTCGTGCTCAACCTCATCCTGTGGGGTCTGATCTACCTGATCCTGCTCATGCTCATCAACCGGTTCTGGATCGCCACCCCGATCTTCCTCGCCGTGGCGATGACCGTCGCCGTCATCGAGCATTTCAAGGTGCAGATACGCTACGAGGCCGTGCTGCCCAGCGACCTGAACTTCCTCAAGGCCGACAAGGGCAACCTGCTGAGCTTCATGCCGCCGGGGGCGCATTGGACGATCATCGGCGCATGCTCCATCTTCGTCGGCATCGTCATGCTGTGCTACCTACTGTACCGCATCGACGGCCGTTCCGGCCGGCTCATCCGCTTCGAACACCCCGGACTCGCCGCGGCGACCCGCCTGCTGCTCATCCTCCTGCCGGCGACGTTCCTCACGCTGTACACGATGCAGGTGAGCACCGTCGGCTCCTGGGCGAAGACCTTCGCCACCGTGATGGGCGACAAGCCGAGCATGTGGGATTCCGTCTACGACGCGCAACGCAACGGCCCGCTCGTCTCGTTCACCCGCCAGCTCAACCCGCGCATCATGGAAAAGCCGAGCGACTACAGCGAGGAGACCATGAAGGCGCTCGCCGAAAAGTACGCCAAGCAGGCCGACACGATCAACGAGAACCGGTCGGGGAAGATGACCGATTCGACCGTGATCTACGTGCTGAGCGAATCGTTCTCCGACCCGTCGCGCGTGCCGGGCCTGAAGGTCAACAAGGATTCCATGCCGAACATCCGCGCGATCAAAAGCGGCACCACGTCCGGCCTGATGCTCTCGTCCGGCTACGGCGGCGGCACCGCGAACCTCGAATACATGGGCCTGACCGGCATGAGCATGGCGAACTTCGACTCGTCCCTGACCAGCCCGTACCAGCAGCTCGTGCCCGGCGAGCACTGGGCGCCCACGATCAACCAGATGTGGGGGTCGGCCGAGTTCTCCGAGGCGTTCCACCCGTACGAGTCGTCGATGTATTCGCGCGCCACGAACTACAAGAAGTTCGGCTTCTCGCATTTCTACACGCTTACGGGCAACGAGGACGGCAGCGACGTCATCAAGTACCAGGACAAGATCGACGATTCGCCGTACGTGTCCGACGAGGCGACGTACAAGAGCGCGTTGGAGGAGATCTCGAAGACCGACGACAACCAGTTCATCCAGATCATCACCATGCAGAACCACATGCCGTACAACGACTGGTATGCGAACAACGACTTCACGGCCGAATCGACCGACCCGTCGCAGCCGTTGGACACCGACGAGACCAAGTCGATCGAAACCTACCAGAAGGGCGCAAGCCTGACCGACGAGGCGACCGCGGCGTTCCTCGACGAGCTGAACAAGCTCGACAAGCCGGTCACGGTCGTGTTCTACGGCGACCACCTGCCCGGCATCTACGAGACGGCCAGCGCCGACACGAACAATTCGCTCGCGCTGCACCTGACCGACTATTTCATCTGGTCGAACGAGGCGAGCGGCTCGCAGGGCACGCAGATCGACAACGCCGAATACTCGTCGCCGAACTTCTTCGTCGCGCAGGCGGCGGAACACATGGACGCGAAGGTGTCGCCGTATCTGGCGTTCCTGACCGAGATGCACGCGAAGATCTCCGCGATGGAACCGCCGGTGGTCAATTCGATCCAGGGCTGGGACCGTATTCCGGAAGGCCAGAACATCTACCTCGACGCGGACGGCAATCCGATGGCCGAATCCGATTTCGACGAGGAGACCAAGCAGCTGCTGGCCGACTACCGGCTCATCCAGTACGACATCACGGCCGGCAAGAACTATCTCAAGGACACCGACTTCATGGACCTGCCGTAGTCTGCCGGCACGATCCCCAAAGCAAGAGAAGGCTCCCGAATCGGGAGCCTTCTTGGCATCAGCGATGGTTCTCATGAACCCGGCTGAATGGGTGAGTACGCGTGCGGCTTCAAGGCGCACCGAGGGAAGCGGTACTGAGTACCGCGACCGAGGAGCAACGCCGAAGACGCTCCGTACTCACCCATTCAGCGCTTTGGAGCCGATGTCGTGGCGATAGAACATGCCCGTGGTGTCGAGCGCGTCGATGATCTGGTAGACCTTGTCCTGGGCGGCCTTGATGGAGTCGGCGGAGGTTTCGACGAACAGGACGCGGCCGGAGCTGGCGACGAGGCCGTGCTTGTCGTCGCTGGTGACGCCGGCGTAGTACACGTGGGAGTCGGGGTCGACGGTGATTTCGGGGATCGGGGCTCCCTTGATCACGTTGGTCGGGTAGCCCTTGGAGGCGAGCACGACGCCGAGCGTCGCACCGTCGGTCTTCCATTCGAACGTCGGGGTTTCGCCGTTGAGGATCGCGTTGATGCCGGCGCCGAGATCGGAGGTCAGACGCGGCAGCACGACCTCGGTCTCCGGGTCGCCGAAGCGGGCGTTGAATTCGATGACCTTCGGACCGTCCGCGGTGGCGATGAGGCCGGCGTAGAGGATGCCGGTGAACGGCGTGCCTTCGGCGGCCATCGCGTCCACGGTGGGCTTGACGATCGTCTCGATCGCCTCGTCGACGACGGACTGCGGGATCTGCGGCACCGGGCTGTACGCGCCCATGCCGCCCGTGTTCGGGCCCTCGTCGTTGTCGTAGGCGCGCTTGTGGTCCTGCGAGATCGGCATGGGCCAGAATTCGGTGCCGTTGACGAAGCTCATGAGCGAGAACTCCTGGCCCTCGAGGAAGTCCTCGATGACGACCTTGGCGCCGGCGTTGCCGAAGCGGTGGTCGATGAAGATGTCGTCGAGCGCCTTGATCGCGGTGTCCTCGTCCATGGCGACGGTCACGCCCTTGCCCGCGGCCAGACCGTCGGCCTTGATGACGATCGGGGCGCCGTGCTCGCGCACGTAGGCGACGGCCGGTTCGAGCTCGTGGAACGTCTCGTACTTGGCGGTGGGGATGCCGTGGCGGACCATGAGCTGCTTGGCGAAGTCCTTGGATCCTTCGATCTGCGCGGCGGCCTTGGACGGGCCGAACGCCTTGATGCCGGCGGCGGCGAACGCGTCCACGATGCCTTCGATGAGCGGCACTTCGGGGCCGACGAACACCCAGTCGTAGCCGTTGTCCTTCACGAAGTCGATGAGCGCGGCGTGGTTCGACGTGCCGAGCGAGACGACGCGGATGCCGTCGAGCGCCATGCCCGGGTTGCCCGGGGCGACGGTGACCTCGTCGACGCTGCCGCCGCGCAGCAGGGCGTGCGCGATCGCGTGCTCGCGGGCGCCGGAACCGATGACCAGAACCTTCTGTCCCATTGTTGTTGTCCTTTCACACATAAGAGGCTCCCCTCGTCGAGGGGAGCCGAAAATCGAAACTACTTGAGCGTGATCTGCGTGCCGTCGGCATCCGGCGTGATCCTGCCGATCACGTAGCCGGCCTCGCCGTTGGACTTGAGCAGTTCGAGCGTTTCGTCGGCGCGTTCGGCCGGGACCGCCAGCACCATGCCGATGCCCATGTTGAAAATGTTGTACATCTCCATGTGATCGATCTCGCCGGCCTTCTCGAGCACGTCGAAGATCGGCAGCACCGGCCACGAGCCGAGCTTGATCTCGGCCGCAAGTCCTTCGGGGATCATGCGCGGCACGTTCTCGATGAAGCCGCCGCCGGTGATGTGCGCGACGCCCTTGACCACGCCCGCCTTGAACAGGGGGGCGAGGGCCTTCACGTAGATCTTGGTCGGGGTGAGCAGCACGTCGCCGAGCTTGGCGCCGCCGAGCTCGGCCAGCTCGGTGTCGACGGTGTAGCCGGCCTGCTCGAACAGGGCCTTGCGCACGAGGGAGAAGCCGTTGGAGTGCACGCCGGTGGACGGCAGGCCGATGAGCACGTCGCCGTCGGTGATGGTCGAACCGTCGACGATCGCGGACTTTTCGGCCACGCCGACCGCGAAGCCGGCCAGATCGTACTCGTCCTCGTCGTACATGCCCGGCATCTCGGCGGTCTCGCCGCCGATCAGGCCGGCGCCGGCCTGCACGCAGCCGTCCGCGACGCCCGCGACGACCTGCTCGAGCAGCGCCGGATCGTTCTTGCCGCATGCGATGTAGTCGAGGAAGAACAGCGGCTCGGCGCCCTGGGCGGCGATGTCGTTGACGCACATGGCCACGCAGTCGATGCCGATGGTGTCGTGCTTGCCGGCCATCTTGGCGACGACGAGCTTGGTGCCCACGCCGTCGGTGCCGGAGATCAGCACCGGCTCCTTGTAGCCGAGGGAGGCGAGGTCGAACAGGCCTCCGAAGCCGCCGATGCCGCCGACCACGCCCGGACGGTTGGTGCGCGCGACGTGCGACTTGATGCGCTTGACGACCTCGTAGCCGGCTTCGACGCTCACTCCGGCGTTCTCATAGGCTTTGGGCATGACAAACCTTTCTTGTACTGCTTTCTTGTGGAAATCTGGATGGGTGACTGATGGGAGGATCCGTTACTTCGTCGGATCGACGGTGGCGTATTCGTTGCCTTCGTACTTGCTCTTGTAGAGCGCGAACTCGGGCAGGCGCACGCGGTCCTCGGGGGTGAGCGACTTGAGGAAATCGTCCTCGTAGTCGTCCAGCGCGGTCGGGTAGTCGCCGTTGAAGTACGCGACGCACAGGCCGCCGTACGGGGCGTCCGCGCCCAGGCCGATCGACTCGACCAGGCCGTCGAGCGAGAGGAACGCGAGCGAGTCGGCGCCGATGTAGTCGCGGATCTCCTCGACGGACTTCTTCGCGGCGATGAGCTCCTTGGTCGTCGAGATGTCGATGCCGTAGAAGCACGGGTACTTGAGCGGCGGCGAGCTGATGCGCATGTGCACCTCGGCCGCGCCGGCCTCCTTGAGCAGCTGCACGATGCGCTTCGAGGTGGTGCCGCGCACGATCGAATCGTCGATGACGATCACGCGCTTGCCCTTGACGACGCCGCGCACGGCGGACAGCTTCATGCGCACGCCCTGCTCGCGCAGCTCCTGCGTCGGCTGGATGAACGTGCGGGCGACGTACTGGTTCTTGATCAGACCCATCTCGTTCGGCAGGTGCGCGGCCTCCGCGTAGCCGGATGCGGCCGACAGCGACGAGTTCGGCACGCCGATGACCATGTCGGCCTCGACCGGGGATTCGGCGGCGAGGCGCGCGCCCATGCGCTTGCGGGCGGAATGCACGTTGACGCCGTAGATGTCGGAGTCGGGGCGGGCGAAGTAGATGAACTCCATCGAGCAGATCGCCAGCTGCGTCTTGTTGGTGTACTGGACGATCTTGTAGCCGTGGTCGGAAACGACGATGATCTCGCCGGGGCGGATGTTGCGCACGAGCTCCGCGCCGACCACGTCGAGCGCGCAGGTCTCGGAGGCGAGCACGTACGCGCCGTTCTTCATGCGGCCGAGCGACAGCGGGCGGAAGCCGTTCGGGTCGAGCGCGCCGATCATCGCGTCCTCGGTCATGAGCAGGTACGCGAAGCCGCCGTGCACGGTGTTGAGCGCCTCCTTGAGCTTGTCCATGAAGGTCGGCTTGGAGGAGCGGCGGATGAGGTGCATGAGCACTTCGGTGTCGGAGTTCGAGTGGAAGATCGCGCCTTCGTCCTCGAGGCCGCGGCGCAGCGACGGGCAGTTGGTGAGGTTGCCGTTGTGGCACAGCGCCATGTCGCCGTCGTGGAAGCGGAAGATGAAGGGCTGGATGTTGTCGGTGGTGCCGGATCCGGCGGTGGCGTAGCGCACATGGCCGATGGCCTTGTCGCCCTTGAGCCGTTCGATCTCGCGCTCGTCGCCGAAGACCTGGGTTAAGAGACCCAGTCCGCGGTGGCCGATGAGGTGGCCGTTGTCGTTCGAGACGATGCCGGCGCCCTCCTGACCGCGGTGCTGGAGGGCGTGAAGCCCGAAATAGGTGAGACGGGCGGCGTCGGGATGACCCCACACGCCGAAAATGCCGCATTCTTCGTGGATATCTTCGAGTTCAGCCGACAAGCCAAAGCTCCTTCCGAACCAAGGGAGATGGGGATTTCACTAGCAATCCAGCTTATCAATTGCCGGCTACATCGCCGGTGTGCCGGTCGGGCGGCCTCTGCGCGCAAACCAACGCGAAAGCGGGTCCGGGCGTTGGTTCGCGCACGGCAGGAGCGTGATGAGGCTACTTGGCCGGGGCCACCGAGCCGCGCTCGACGAATTCGGGCGCGATCATCACGCGTCTCACCGGCCGTTCGGGTTGCATGTAGCGGGAGATGAGCAGGTCGACGCTGACCCGTCCGAGTTCCTTGTGCGCCGAGCGCAATGCGGTCAACGGCCGCGAGTTCGGCGTGATGTAGCCGTCCACCGAGATGATCGACATGTCGTCGGGTATGCGCACGCCGTGCCGTTCGAGCGTCTGCGCGAGCGACATGGCCAGCCAGTCGGAATGCACGAGCATCGCCGTCGTGCCGTCCTCGATGGCCTGTTCGGCGACCGCTTCGACCCCGACCGAATCGTACGGCGCGACGTTGGTGCGCACGAACGAACGCTCCACCGCGTCGAGGCGTCCGGTCACGGCGCGCCAGTTGTCCTCGATGTAATCGGACACCGGAGTGTGCGTGAGCGCCAGCCCGAGCCGGCGGTGTCCGAGCGCGACGAATCTGCTGACCACCTGGCGCACCCCGGTGCGGTAGTCGGTCGTCACCATGTCGAGTCCGTCCACGCCGAACGGCGGCTCGCGCTCGGCCAGCACCACCGGCACGGGGGAGTCGGCCAGCCACTGCCAGATCTCCGAGCCCTGCATGCGCACGCTCGGCGCGAGGATCAGGCCGATCACCGACGAATCGCCGAGCAGGTCCTCCACGATCGAGATCTCGTCGCCGTTGTCGTACGTGGTCGAACGCGTTTCGACGGACAGGTCGTGCGCGCCCGCCTCGCGTTCGATCGCCTGGATGGTGGACGGCCAGTTGAAGCTCGGCTCGGGGAACATCACGCCGATCGTCCCGGACATGGTGGGCGTCATGCCGTGCGATTCGTCCGCGAACCGTGCGTCGCGCGTGGCCTGCTGCTGCATGGGCGAGGCCGCGGCGATCGGGGACGGGGACAGTATCGGTGACGGAATGCTGCGCGTGCCGTTGATACCGATCTGCTGACGACGCTGGCCGACCGTCTGCTGGGACGATGCCAGCGCGGCGGGGGTCGCCTGCGGGCCGGGGGAGTAGGCGGCCTGCGCCGACTCGTCGCCGAGCGCGGTCGCGCCTCCGCGCACGCGGCGGATCAGCCCGGCGTCGGCCAGCGTGTTCAGGTCGCGGCGCACGGTGATCGGCGTGGTGTCGAGCGTGCGGGCGAGTTCGTCGACGCGCACGACGATGCCGCGCGACAACATGCCGAGGATGATGTCCTGCCGTTCTGCCGGCAGATACTTCCTGTCGCCCGGGGCCGCCGCGGTCCCGGCGGCGCCTGTGGCGGTTTCGGTGAGAACTGTCATCGCTTCTTCGCTTTCCTGCTGCACTGCGCATGACGCATGCCTTCGTCGGCATGCGGCCATGAATTACGGCACACCATAGCACAGTCATGTTCGTTTATGATCGTTGTTGCATTTTTTTGCATTAGACTTGAGAACACATATGATCGCAATGAAGCAAGGAGGATTCGTCATGGCACAAGGGCGTGTGACGATCAGCGACGTTGCGCTCGCGGCGGGCGTGTCCGTATCCACCGTGTCGCGAGCATTGTCCCGGCCCGGCAGGGTGAACGCCGAAACGGCCAAGCGCATCCGTCTGATCGCCGACGAGCTGGGCTACCGCAACGAGACGGTCGAACCGTTCTCGCGCGACCAGCCGAGCGGCCTGATCGCCGCGTTCGTGGCCGACCTGAGAAACCCCTTGTTCTCCGACATCGCGCACAGCATCCAACACGAATGCCTGCGCAACGGCTACGGGCTCATGATCGTGGACACCGAGGAGGGCAACGTCCTGGAACGCAAGCTCGCCAGCCTGACCCTGCCGCACGCCGACGGGTTCGCGTTCCTGTCCTCGCGAGTCTCCGACGCGACGATCCGCAAGGTGGCGCAGGCCAAGCCGGTGCTCATGGTCAACCGTACCGTCCGCGGCCTGCAATCCGTGATCGCCGACGGCACCAAGGGCATAGGCGAGGCGGTCGACCTGCTGGAGGGGCTGGGCCACCGCGAGATCACGTATCTGGCCGGCCCCGAGGCTTCGTGGAGCGAAAGCACGCGCTGGCAGGCGCTGTACGCCAAATGCTCGTCCTCGCGCATCAGGCTGCGGCGCATCGACGGTTCGGCGCCGACCGGCAAGGGCGGCGCGAACGCGGTCGACGCGTTCCTCGGCAATCCGACCACCGCCGTGTTCGCCTACAACGATCTCATGGCGATCGGTTTCATCAACGAACTGCGCGAACGGGGCGTGGACGTGCCCGGATCGGTGTCGGTGATCGGATTCGACGGCATCGAACTCGGCTCGCTGATCTCCCCGGCGCTCACCTCGGTGGCCACGCCGTGGCGCGAGATGGGCCGGCAGTCGGCCAAGCTGCTCATCGATCAGGTGCGGCACCGCAGCGTCGGCATCTCCCGTCCGGTCGTGCTGCCGACGCGTCTGCTGGTGCGTGAGACATGCGCTCCGGCGAAATGACGCGGCGGCCTTGCGGGCGCCGTGCGGACGGTTACGCGGACGGTCAAGTGACCGGTCACACGGCGGAAACGATCATCGCGACGGCTGGGATCGTAGCCGTTTTTGTATCGCTATAAGTAAAGATCCGCGGCGATGTGAACGATCACTACGTACCTGCGACCGTGTGATTGCGGTGATCGCATGGATGGAAAATTTTGGCAAAGGAATATCAGGAACGATCATTCGGTGAATAATCAAAACCAAGCGCACGGTGCAGCAGTGATCACTACGAGGTGATCACAACGAACGCTCGCCAACGCAGGTTTCGGCAAGGATGTCGAAATGGAAGGAAAGGAACACATACCATGAAGAAAGTCTCTTCGCTCTTCAAGGCAGCCGCCTTCGCGGGCGCCGCGGTAATGATGCTCGCGGGCTGCGGATCCAGCAACAACGCCGGCGGCAAGACCGAGACGCTCGACGAGAACGCCAAGACCGAGATCACCTTCGCCGGCTGGTCGCTCGACACCACCCCGGAGTTCAAGACCCTGGCCGACGGCTTCATGAAGGATCACCCGAACATCACCGTCAACATCAAGCAGTACTCCGCCGACGACTACGACACGCAGCTGACCTCCGACATCTCCGGCAAGAGCCAGCCCGACGTCTTCCCGATCAAGAACCTGCAGAAGTACTACGCGTACGCGGCCGAATCCGGCGGCCTCGCCGACCTGTCCGACATCGCGTCCGAGTACGAGGGTGACAAGAACATCGACGTCTCCCAGTACAAGCTCGAGGACGGCAAGTACTACGCGATGCCGTACCGCCAGGATTCCTGGGTGCTCTTCTACAACAAGGACATGTTCGAGAAGGCCGGCGTGGACGCCCCCGACGGCACCTGGACGTGGGACGACTACACCAAGGCCGCCGAGGAGCTCAAGGAGAAGCTGCCGGCCGCCGGCTACGACGCCAGCTCCGTCTACCCGATGTACCAGCACGGCTGGCAGTCCGTGGTCCAGGGTTTCGCGCTCGCGCAGACCGACGGCGCCTACGACGACTACTTCAAGGGCGACTACAGCTACCTCAAGCCCTACTACGAGCGCGCTCTCAAGTGGCAGAAGGAAGGCCTGACCATCGACTGGAACACCGTCAACTCCACCAAGGTCCAGTACCAGGCCCAGTTCGGCACCCAGAAGGCCGCCATGCTGCCGATGGGCACCTGGTACGCCGCCACGCTGGTGAGCCAGCAGAAGTCCGGCGACGCCGACACCTTCAACTGGGGCATGGCTCCGATCCCGCAGAACCCGGACGAGAAGACCGACGAAACCGTCACCTTCGCCGATCCGACCGGCCTGGCCGTCTCCTCCAACATCTCCGGCCAGAAGCTCGCCGCCGCCAAGGAATTCGTCAAGTGGTGCTCCGGTGAGAAGGGCTCCGAGGCCCTCGCCAAGATCGCCACGACCCCGGCCTACTTCTCCGACTCCGTCGCCGACACCTACTTCGGCACCGACGGCATGGCCAACGACGACCTGTCCAAGAAGGCCTGGACCGAGCACAAGACCAACCCGGAGAACCCGGTCGGCGCCGGCACCAACACCATCCAGGACGTGCTCAACACCGTGGTCCACTCGGGCATCATGTCCGGCACCAGCTCCGTGGACGACGCGATCGCCAAGGGCACCCAGGACATCAAGGACCAGGGAGTCCTCCAGCAGTGAGCCTTCGCTGAAGGTTCCCGCCCGAATCCCCATCCGCCGCTCGGCATGAAACGGGGACGGGCCGTGCCCCTTCGGGAAAACGGTCCCCGTCCCCGTTTCCTATGCCCGCACCAATCACCACATACCTTATATATATAAAGGAGAGTTGCAGCTATGACACAGGCTACTTCGGCTGCATCGTCGGTCCGCGTCGCACCGCCGGACCACAGCAAGGCCAACAAGGCCATCGGCCGCCGCAATCTGCGCAACGGTCTCATCTTCATCGCCCCGAACTTCATCGGCTTCTTCGTCCTCATCCTCATTCCGGTCGTCCAGCTGTTCTACATCGGCTTCTCCAAGTGGAGCGCCTTCGGCGATCCGAAGTTCAACGGACTGACCAACTGGGTGCGACTGACCCACGACTCGAACTTCAAGGCTGCATTCGTCAACACCATCGTCTACTCGGTCGTCCACATCTCGCTCACCCTCGCCATCGCCTTCGCGCTGGCCGTGCTGCTCAACACCAAGCTCAAGGGCCGCGCGTTCTTCCGCACCGTCGCCTTCTTCCCGTACATCACCTCGATCGTCGCCGCCGCGCAGGTGTGGAACATGCTGTTCGACGTCAAGTCCGGCGTGATCAACCAGATCATCAAGTTCTTCACCGGCGGCTGGGCCCCCGGCTGGATGGGCTCCACCAAGTGGGCCATGGTCGCGGTCATCATCGTCGCCACCTGGCGTGAGGTCGGCTACTACATGATCCTCATCCTCGCCGGCCTGCAGACCATTCCGGGCGAACTGTACGAGGCCGCGTCCATCGACGGCGCGAACAAGTGGCAGCAGTTCTGGAAGATCACCGTGCCGTGCATGCGTCCGACCCTGTTCTTCGTGCTCGTCACCCTGACCATCGGCTCGTTCAAGATCCTCGACCTGACGCTCGTCATGACCAACGGCGGCCCGGGCACCTCCACCCTCGTGCTCGCCCAGTACATCTACATGGTCGCGTTCAACCGTCAGGACTTCGGCTACTCCGGCACCGTCTCGCTCGTGCTGTTCGCGCTGTGCATGGTCGTGACCCTGGTCCAGTTCTGGTACAACAACAAGAAGGAGAAGTAAGATGACTGCCGCAAGCATCACCCCCGCCGCAGGAGTCAAGTCTTCCTCCGCGGACATCCCGTTCAACAAGAAGCCGGTCAGCCCGGCCAAGATCGTCGGCACCGTCATCGGCTACGCGGCCATGCTCGCCGTCTCCGCGTTCACGCTGCTGCCGTTCGTCTGGATGCTCCTCGCCTCGGTCAAGCCGAACAACGAAGTGTTCATGGTGCCGTTCAAGTGGCTGCCGAGCGTGTGGCACTTCGAGAACTATATCAACATCTGGACCAAGTCCGACATGCTGCTGTGGGTCGGCAACACCGTGTTCTTCGCGATCTGCGTGACCTTCCTGCAGGTGTTCACCGGCTCGTTCGCCGCCTACGGCTTCTCCCGCATCAAGTTCGCCGGCCGCAACACGCTGTTCCTTATCTACATCGCCACCATGGCCGTGCCGTGGCAGTCCTACATGATCCCGCAGTTCAAGATGCTCTCCAGCTGGGGTCTGGTCGACACCCGCTGGTCGATCATCCTGCTGCAGGCGTTCGGCGCGTTCGGCGTGTTCATGATGAAGCAGTTCTACGACACGATCCCCGAAGAGCTCGCCGAAGCCGCCCGACTCGACGGCCTGAGCGAATTCGGCATCTATGCGCGCATCGTCCTGCCGCTGTCCGGACCGTCCATCGCCGCGCTCGGCATCATCACGTTCACCAACACGTGGAACGACTACATGGGCCCGCTCATCTACCTGCGCGCCACGAACCTGCAGACCATCCAGCTTGGTCTCAAGACGTTCATCAGCCAGTTCAACGCGGACTACGCGATGATCATGACCGGCTCCGTGCTCTCCATCCTGCCGATCCTGGTCGTGTTCCTCCTCGGCCAGAAGCAGTTCATCGAGGGCATCGCCACCTCCGGCATGAAGGGCTGATCCTCCTTCCGATCGGCCCCTCGGCCCCGGTCGGCCGGGTCCTCCTTTCCCGGCCGGCCGAAACCCACACGGTCTGCATGGTGTGCCTGTAACCATGCAGACCTTTTCTTGTCTTTCCAGTCTTTCCCGTCTTTCTCTTGTTTTCCCGTCCTCGGACGTTCGCAGTAAGGTGGCACCATGAGCAACGAAGACCGCAGCAACAACAACGCCTCGCCCGACGCGACCAACAAATGGTTCCAGGCCGACGCGTTCATGCACATCGTCAATTCGATCACCGTGATGATCCTTGCGGGACTGTGCTGTCTGGTCACCGCGCTGCCGCTTGTGATCGTCATGTTCGCGGTCAACGACCTCGCCTACTGGCCGCTGTACTTCGCGGCCGCCGCGCTGTCGTCGCCGTCCGTCGCCGCGCTGTACGCCATGTTCCGCGACCATCCGGCGCTGCTGGCCCGCGGCTCGCGCGTGCGGGTCAAGCGCATGCTGGAGGCGGCGAGGGGCGGTGCGGATGATGCCGCCGGCGCCGTGTCCGGTATTTCCGGTGCGACCGGTGCGTTTCCTCCCGACTGGATCGCCGGCCTCTACGTGCGCCAGGACGTCTCCGTCGCCATGTTCCGCCCGTACTTCCGTGCGTACGCCCGCCTGTTTCCCCGCGCGCTCGCGGTCGGCGCCACGTTCGCACTCATCGGGTTCGCGTTCGTCTACAACATCCTGCTGTTCTCCCAGTTCCCGTGGGGCATCTGCGTGTCGGCCCCGCTGGCCGTATGTCTGGCGCTGATGTTCGCCGCGTTCTCGATCGCAATGGTGCTCGTCGTCGAATACCCCAAGGCGCGGTACCGGTCGGTGCTGAAGAACTCGGCGATCCTGTGCATCCGCCGGCCGTACATCCTGCTCATCACCGTGGTGGCGATCGTCGCCTACGGATACGGGCTGTTCCACTGGGCGCTGCTCATGATGGTGTTCGGCACCGGCGTGCTGTGGTACCTGATCTGGGGCGCGTCCCGGTGGCAGGCGCAGCGTCTGTTCGCGCAGATGGCCGCCGAATCCGGCGATCCGCGCATCATCGAGATGTATGAGGTCGTACCGGCTGCGGCGGGCTCGACCGGCGTCGGCTCCTTCCTGTCCGGCACCACCGATTGGCGCCAGTGATCGCACTGCTCTGGCGTTCGCCCAGGCGAAAGCGTGCCAGCCGGCGAGTTGTTTCCGGCATTCGCCTTATCGCGCGGTTGGGTTGATAGGGGTTGTCCCCGGTCCTGCCTTGTTGGGGTGCTCTCTGGCGGGGTCATTTGCCGATGCCTCCGGAATCTGCCGCGCGACCACTGCCCGTTGCGGGGTCATTCCCGGAAACACCCCGGTATCGCCGCGCCGAGATGCCCGCTCGCGGGGCCGAATCCGGATGCCGCGGGTGATCCGCCCCTTTAAGGCATCTGCTGGCAGGGCTGTTCCCGGGTGGTATCGGTGGATTGCCACGCTAAGGGCTTTGCCTGCGGGGCGATTCGCCGATGTGCTTTGGAAAATGCTTCGCTGACTAGGCGTGCCTGTAGGAAGTTATCCACAACACGCCCGAAAATCGAGTCTGCGTCCACATGCCCCTGTACGGCTTTACGTCCTGTCTGTTGCTCATATAGGGTCATGGCATGAGACGCCATGCACAAGTCGAGAGGATGCTTGCGGACGCCGAGCGGACGCGCCGTTGCGCCTTCGGCGGCAACAAAGCACTTCGATCCGCTTTCGAGCGCCGCGCCGCCGCCGGCGTCCTCGCCCGCGTATTCCCCAACATGTATGTCGATCCTCAGTACTGGGCTGCGCTCGACCCTCCTGACCGGACGCTTCATATCGTGCGCACGCTGCATGAGCGGCACCCGCAATGGGTGTTCGCCGGTCTGGTCGCCGCGACGGTTCATGGATTCGAGCATCAGTGGTCGTTGCACGACGGTGGCGTATCCATCGTTTCCTCCGACGAGAATACCGCGTCCTCCTTGGCGCGGGTCCGGCGACTGTACGCTCCTGGCTGCCCTGCCGAAATCGTTGACGGTCTGCCGGTCACCGGTAAGCCCCGTACGGTGGTGGATTGCTGTATGCTTTTCGATTTTCGTTTCGCGTTGCCGATTATGGACTCGGCCCTGAGGCAAGGCGTCACGAAGCGGGACATAATCGCCACGTGCGGCCGGTTGCGTGCCGATTGCACGGATGCGTTGCGGGCATTGCATTATGCCGATGTGAACAGCGAAAACGGAGGGGAGTCGCTGATGCGCGGCACCATCATCGAAGCCGGGTTGATGGTGCCGCAGACTCAGGTCGTGTTTGCGGACCCGGTATCCGGGAAGCGGTATCGTGCCGACTTTGCGTGGAGATTGGACGACGGCGAGATCGTCGTCGCCGAATTCGACGGTGCGCGCAAATATGTGGATCCGGCGATGACGGATGGCCGGAGCATCCACGGCGTGGTCCAGGAAGAGCGGGAGCGCGAGGCTGCGTTGATGCGTGCCGGAGTGACGCGGATCGTACGATGCACGTTCGATGATGTGATCCTCGTGGATGCGTTGATATGCAAGCTGCGTTCCGCTGGCGTGCCGATGAGATGACACGGTGTGTCGGGCCGGTCGGGCCGGTGGTCGATTCCCGTATTGTGGGTGACTCGTTGGCGGCACCTTCGCCGCCTCGAATGATCCGTAAAGGAAGAGGCGTTGGCGGGGTGGATGAGGATGCCGGCATCGCCGCTTCGGACATGCATGGCGGGGCTGATCCTGATGATTTCGGTGTTTCGCCTCGGAAGGGCTTGCCTTAACGGGGTGCATCGCCGGAATTGCCGAGAAACCGCCTTGCGAAGGTGGCCTTAGCGGGGCGAATCTCCGGAGGTGCCGGTTCTTGGCCCTGAAATGGGCTATTCTGGCGGGGCAATGCCCCGATGACGCCGGTGTTCTGCCTTGGAGCGACTTGCTGGACCGGGGCTCATTCCCGAAGTTGTCGGGAATGAGCCCTGCCGCATTACAGCGGGTGGGGTTGCGGAAGCTGTGCGGGAACGATCCCGCTTTGATCCCGACTGGGTATCACATGCCCAATGTCGAACATATGTTCGATAATGGTGGTATGGATGAACGAACGGACCGCACATATCTTGCCATCGACCTGAAGTCGTTCTACGCTTCGGCCGAATGCGCGTCGCGCGGCCTCGACCCGTTGACGACGAACCTGGTCGTGGCCGACGTGTCCCGCACCGAGAAGACGATCTGCCTCGCCGTCTCCCCGGCGCTCAAGGCATACGGCATCGGCGGGCGCGCACGCCTGTTCGAGGTCGTGGAGACGATGAAGCGCGTCAACGAGGAACGCCGCATGCGCGCGCCCGGCCGTCGGCTGACCGGCGAGGCGTTCGATTCCGGGGAACTGGCCGCGAATCCGAGCCTCAAGGCCGGCTATTACGCGGCGAAACCGCGCATGGCGTACTATCTCAAGGTCAGCGGCGACATCTATGGGATCTACCTGCGCTACGCCTCGCCCGACGACATCCACGTCTATTCGATCGACGAGGTGTTCATCGACGTGACGCATTACCTCGGCATGTACGGTGTGAACGCGCATGATCTCGCCCGCCGCATCGTACGCGACATTGTCGCCGAAACCGGCATCACCGCGACGGCCGGCATCGGGCCGAACATGTACCTTGCCAAGGTCGCGATGGACATCGTCGCCAAGCACATGCCCGCCGACCGCGACGGTGTGCGCGTGGCCGAACTCGACGAGGCCGGTTACCGCCGCATGCTGTGGGGGCATCGGCCGCTGACCGATTTCTGGCGGGTGGGCCGCGGTTACGCCCGTCGGCTCGAAGAGGTCGGACTGCATACGATGGGCGACATCGCGCGATGTTCGCTGGGCAGGGCGAGCGATTACTACAACGAGGACCTGCTGTACCGCATGTTCGGCGTGAACGCCGAAACGCTCATCGACCATGCGTGGGGCTGGGAGCCGTGCACGATCGCGGACATCAAGGCGTATCGGCCGGCCGAGAATTCACTGAGCTCCGGTCAGGTGCTGCACCGGCCGTACGCGTTCGCGTCCGCGCGGCTCGTCACGCGGGAGATGGCGGATACGATCTCGCTAGAACTCGTGGACAAAGGCATGGCGACCAATCAGATCGGACTGTACGTCGGCTATGAAGGCAGGGAGGGTTTCGAAGGGTCGATGCCCGTATCCACGAACCGGTACGGCAAGAAGGTGCCGCGCCCCGCCAACGGCATGCTGGACCTGGGGGAGTACACGTCGTCCACGACGGTGATCTCGGACGCGATGATGAGGCTGTATGACCGGATCGTCGACCGGACGCTGATGGTGCGGCGCATCAACGTGGTCGTCGGGCGATTGCGTCCGTATGCGGACGTCGTCGCCCGCGGCGATGCGGAGGATGCTGATGCGGCTGCGACGACGACGTCCGCAGGACAAGGAGAGCAGCTTGAACTGTTCGATGACCCCGAACAGGAGGAAATCCGGGAACGGCAGGCCGTCGACCGCAGTCGCGAACACGATGTGCAGCAGGCGCTGCTCGCGGTCAAACACCGATTCGGCAGGAACGCCGTGATCAAGGCCATGAACCTCGAACCCGACGCCACCGGGCGCGACCGCAACAACCAGATAGGAGGACATGCCGCATGACATTGCAGGAAACCCATCGGTACGACGACATCATCGACCTGCCGCACCATGTGTCGCGCACCCATCCGCCGATGTCGCGCCACAACCGTGCCGCACAGTTCATGCCGTTCGCCGCGCTCGCCGGGTACGACCAGGTCCTTGCCGATTCGCGGCGCGAGACGGAATCGCGCATCGCCGAGGAGGAATCCGCCGGCGACCGCGACTGGGGCGCGTGACTGAGATGCTTGATCGGGGCGCGTGACCGGGGCGACCGACTGAGACGGCCGCTCCAGTCGGTCGCTCAGCCCAGCGCGATCCTGTCGATGGCGGCGAGCTCCTCGTCGGAGAACTCGGTGTTCTTCAACGCGCCGATGTTATCGAGGATCTGCTGCGGCTTGGACGCACCGGCGAGCACGCTGGTCACCGTGTCGTCGCGCAGCAGCCACGCGAGGCTCATCTCGGCGAGCGTCTGACCGCGCTGATAGGCGATGTCATTGAGCGCCACGATCTTCGCATGCACGCTCTCGACGCGATCCTCGTGCAGGAAGCGCGGATCATGCGCCACGCGCGAATCGGCCGGAATGCCGTTGAGATAACGGTCGGTGAGCAGGCCCTGTTCGAGCGGGCAGAACGTGATCAGGCCCTTGCCAAGCTTCTTGGCCGTGTCCTTCAAGCCGTTGCGCTCGACGGTGCGGTCGAGGATGTTGTACTTGTTCTGGTTGATGATGAACGGCACATGCAGCTCATCGAGGATCGCGGAGGCCTTTGCCAGGCGCTCGCCGTCGTAGTTCGACAGGCCCACGTACAGCGCCTTGCCGCTCGCCACGATCTGCGCGAGCGCGCCCATCGTCTCCTCGAGCGGGGTGTCGTTATCCGGGCAGTGGTGGTAGAAGATGTCCACGTAGTCGAGGCCGAGCCGTTCGAGGCTCTGGTCGAGCGAGGAGATCAGGTACTTGCGCGAGCCGCCGAAGCCGTAAGGTCCGGACCACATTTCGTAGCCGGCCTTGGTGGAGACGATCAGTTCGTCGCGGTGCTTGGCGAAGTACTGGTGGATCAGACGGCCGGCGCTCTTCTCGGCCGCGCCCGGTTCGGGGCCGTAGTTGTTGGCGAGGTCGAAGTGCGTGATGCCGTGGTCGAACGCGGTGAAGACGAGCGACTTCATCTGCTCGTACGGCGTGATGTCGCCGAAGTTGTGCCAGAAACCGAGTGAGATCGCCGGCAGCTTCAATCCGCTGGTGCCGCAGCGGTTGTAGCGCATCGAATCGTACCGGGTGGCCGCCGGTGTGTAGTCGAAAGTGGGTTCGAACATATCATCCTCCCGTTGATGATGGTCGCGACGGTGATGTCGCGGTTGGTGTACGGTCGTCGGCTGCCGTTCGCATGGTTCGTGTCACGGTTGCGTATTGTCATACGAAACACGTGTCCGACAGCTGTTAGTACTATCATTACGCTTCAAGTGCACTTGAACGCAAGTTGCGGAGCGATGATATGCCGTCGGCGTGTCGCAACGTTGCGAGTAAAGTCATATCGGATGCATGAGGCAGACAGGAGAGGCGACGGAAGATGACCGATTGCGGCAAGGACGAAACGTACACGATCCGCCAGATGGCCGACCGGTTCCACATGGAGCCGTCGACGTTGCGCTATTACGAGGACCAGGGACTGTTGCCGAACGTCGGCCGCACCGCGACCGGCCAGCGCGTCTACCGCCGCGAGCACGTCGACCGGCTCGGCTCGATCTGCTGCTTCAAGGACGCCGGCATGACCATCGACGAGCTCAAACGCTTCTTCGTCTACGAGGCCGACGAGGCCGGACATATCGACGAGATGATGGACCTGCTCGAACATCGCCGGGAGGCCATCGAGGAACAGCGCCGCGCGCTCGATGCCGCCTACGACCATGTGCTGCGCAAACTCGACTTCTACGGCGACGTGCGCACCAGCATCCGCGAGCATGAGCCGCGTCCGGACTGGGGCATCTACGCGCGCCGCCGCTACGTGCAGTGAACGATGCGTGTCGCGCGGTGACGTCAAGGATGGTTCCGCTCGCTGCGTTCGGTCGGCATGACAAGGATCGCAGCGCTCGTCAGGGAGAAGTTTAAGAGGAAATGGGACAGTTCGGAATCGTGGTCGGCCAGCTGGTCGGCTTCTTTATCATGCTGATGGTCGGCTATGCCTGCGTGCGGCTGCGACTGTACGGGCAGACCGCGCTCAACGGCATGTGCTCGCTGCTGTTGAGCGTGCTCATCCCGCTGCTCGTGTTCTCGAACGCGGTCGACGGCACGACGCGCGCGCAGCTCATCGACAACCGCGGCGACATCGTGCTCACGATCATCATGTACGCGCTGCTGATCGCCGTGTTCTTTCTCGTCGCGCACGTATTGCGCTTGCGCGGCAACCGTTCGCACATCTTCCAATGCTCGATGATCTTCGGCAACGCCGGCTTCATCGGCATCCCGATCCTGCTGTCGCTGTTCGGCAAGGAAGCCGCGCTGTTCGTCGCGTTGATGTCATTCGTGGACCAGACGATCCTGTGGACGTACGGTGTATGGCTGTGCGAACCGGTCAGGGACGGTGGCGCGACGGAGACGACATCCGATGGGGGAGCGGCGGCCGGCGCGGCTGAAGGGGGATCTGCTGCCGAACGCGATACGAACGCAGGAGTCGGCGGCGCGAACGATGCCCGTGATGCCGCGTCGTCGGTGCGCCCGTCATTCGGCAGGCGCGTGCTCGCATTGCTGCGACGGTTCGTCAACCCCGCGTTCATCGGCAACATGACCGCGCTCGCGCTGATCCTCGTCGGCGTGCGGATCCCGCAGATCGTGCTCGCGCCGCTGCAGAAGATCGGCGCGATGGCGACCCCGATGTCGCTCATCTATCTCGGCGGCCTGTTCGCGCTCACGCGCTGGTGGACGGTGCTCAAACGGTATGAACTGTATGTGGGCATGCTGGTCAAGATGGTCGCGTTCCCGCTCGGCTTCTATGCTCTGCTGAACGCGATCGCCGGATTCCTGCCCATGCCGATCACCCACGACATGATCCTCATGATCACGCTCGTCTCCGCACTGCCGACCATGACCACGATCGCCATGTTCACCGGGCGCACCAACAACATGCCCGAATACGGCGTCGGCTTCGTGCTCGTGACCACCCTGTGCTCGCTGCTCACGCTGACCCTCGTCTCCGCGATCATTCTGTAGATACGGCACCGCGCCTTGCGCGATACGGTGTTGTTGGCGGTTGCGCTGCGAGTACCCCACCCGACGCTTCGCGCCACCCTCCCCTGAAAGGGGAGGAAAGGACGATTCTCTCCCCTTTCAGGGGAGGGTGGCCGGCGCAGGCCGGGCGGGTGGGGTGCTTGCGGCCGTTAGGTCGCCAACACGTATCGCGCAAAGCGCGATGCCGTTGTCATGGTTTGAGATGACCGGTCAGGATTCGATCGAATCGGAGTCGGTGCCGGAGTAGCTGCTCGAATTATTGGAGCTGCTGCCGGACTGGCCGTTGGAGCTGCCGGAATCGCTGCCGGAACCGGACTGGCCGGATTCGCCGGAGGAGCCGTTCGAATCGCTGCCGGGCATGCTCGGCGGTTCGCCCATCTGCCCGTTGGAGTTGCCGGACTGTCCGCCGTTCGACTGGCCGCCCATGCCGCCGCCGGGCATCTGCATCTGCTGGCTTGAACCGTTGCCGTCATTGCCGCCGCTGACCGCGTTCACGATCGCCGCGCCGGCCGCGCCGCCGATCAGGCCGCACACCAGTGATACGCCGGCCACGATCGCCCAGAACCTGGTCTTCGGATTGCCTTTCTTTGAGGCCGGCACCTGACCCTGCGCCGGCTGGCCGTACTGTTGGCCGTACTGTTGGCCGTACTGTTGGCCGTACTGTTGGCCGTTCGGCGTGAACGGGTTGCCGGAGTTCTGCTGGCCGGGCTGGTACTGGCCGGGCTGCGCGTACGGCTGACCGTAGGCATTGCCGTATGCCTGGCCCTGCGCGCCATGCTGTGCGGACGATCCGGTCTCGGCCTGCGTTCCGGCGGTATTTTCGGCGGTGCTTCCCGCGGTGGCGGTCTGCACTGCCGGCTGCTGGAACTTCGTCTCCTCCTGCTGCCACTTCCAGTCGGTGCGCTTGGCGGATTCGATCGGGGTGGTGGCCTCGGCGTCCGCGGTGGTGTCGGTGATCTTGGTGGTGTTGTCGTTGCTCATGATGGTTCCTTTGTTGGTGAAGCGTTGTGCTGATTGACTGATGTGAATTTGTATGGGAATCACGCCATCGTCCAGCTGGTGCTGGTGCCGAACTGGCTGTCGAAGTCGGAGCGGTCGATCGTCTCGTCCGCGAGTTCCGTATCGGAGCCGGCATCCACGGTCGTGGAATACGAGCCGGTCACGGTCACGGTGATGTCGCTGTCGCCGGACACCACGGTCTTGCCGTTCGCGACGATCGTCACCGTGTCGCCGTTCTCGTCGACGATCTTGCCTCCGGACGCGACGTTCAGCGCGGAGATCGTCGTATCCTCGGTGACCACCCACGTGGACGTGCCGTCGACGTTCACGGTGATCGGCGCGTCACTGGTCGAACCGTTCGCGGCCGACGCGTTTTCGGTGATCGAGGCCGCCCCCGTCCACGTCGAACCTTCCAGCAGATACAGGTCGACCGACGAGATCGTGTCAGCCGTCACGTCGCCCTCCAACGTCTGCGAACGTCCGGTGAACGTGACCGTCGCGCCGTTCGAACCGGCCGAACCCCAGTTGTTGGAGTCGTTGCCGGACGCGTTGATCAGCGTCGCCTTGCTTGTGTCAAAGTCGAGCGTCGTGTTGGAGAGCACCACGTCGGCCGTCGTGTTCGTGAAGTAGAACATCGAGCCGGATTCGATCGCGGACTTCAGCGTGGAATCCTTCGCTTGGAACGTCGCATGCTCGCCGGTGGAGGACTCGGCGTCGCCGGACGTGGACTGGTAAATGATCACGCCGTTGGCGATCGGATCGGAGCCGGTCTTGCCGGTATTCGTGCTTTCCAGCGTGGAGTTGCTGATGAGGATCGTGTTGTAGCCCTCCATGCCGGCGATCTGACTGCCGGACGCGGTGCCGGTCACGTTGTTGACCTGCACGTCGCCGGTCGAATACAGCAGAGGCGAACCGGAACCGGCCGTGGACAGTTCCGAATCGGTGACGGACACGTTGCCGCCGCCGCGATCGGTTGCCACGGTCGCGCTGTGGTCGCCGGCCGTGTCGGCCGTGATCTTGCCGGCCAGGATCGTGCCGGAGTAGGTCGCGTCGAGCGCTCGCGAATTGTCGGACGTGGTGCTGATCGTCGTGTCGTAGACGAGCGCGGTGCCCGAGTCGGTGGCGAACACGCCGTTCGAACCGGAGCTGGACGCGGTGAGCGTGCTGCCGGAGATGACGGTTTTCGAGTCGTCGCCGACGGTCAGCGAGATCGAATTGGTGCCGTAGAAGTTGTTGTTGTCGGCGTTGTCGGAGTTGCCGGATTTGGTGAGCGTGGCGTCGGTGATCGTGAGCGTGCCGCCGTTCTGGGCGAGCGTCGCGTTCTGGTCGGCGTCCGTGGCGGTGGTGTCGTCGGAGGAGGTGACCTCCTTGCCGTCCGCGGTGAGCGCGGCCGTGTAGGAGCCGGAGTAGTCGTAGCTCATGGTGTCGGCGCCGCCGCCCATGCCGCCCATCATCATGGAGGTGTTGGCGTTGGCCGTGGTGCCGGTGCGGCGGGCGACGTAGGCGGTGCCGGCGCCTGCGGCCATGCCGCCGGCGAGCGAGACGGCCGCGGCGATGGCGATGAGCTTGGTCGAGGCGAGCGTCGGTCGTGCGGCAAGTGCGGAACGGGTCGCGGTATGGCCGTTGCGACGGGCTGCCGTGCGCTTGTTCTTGTTCATGATCGCATCCTTTCGCTTGGATGACTCCAGTAAACGGCGCTTCCTGTGGAGGGCGCTGGAGTGTCGCGAAAGGACGGCTGGCCGGTTCGGCAAGGCCTTCTGGAAGTTTTCTGGACGCTTTCTGAATGTGATGGGGTGTGTACGTGGGGTGTGTCGATGTGGTGATGGCGATGGTTGCGGTGGTTAGATATAGACGATATTTCGGCCCGAATGCATGGAGGCAGTCGAATGAAAGAACTGCAGGGATGCGGCTCGATCGCGATCGTGGACAACGATAAGACGGTGCTGTGGGCGTTGGGCAATGCGTTGCGTTCGATTCTCCCGGATTGCCCGGTGATATGGACGGCGGATTCGGGATTCACCGCCATCGCCCGTGCCCGATCGGTCGGAAGTTGCCCCGATCTGCTGCTGTTGGATATGTCATTGGGGGATATCAATGGTCCTATGGTATGTCGTGAGATCCGCAAGCAGGCCGATCGTCCGGCGATACTGGCGATGACGTCGTTCCCGCTTGCCGATTACGCTCAGGATGCTGCGAATGCGGGAGCGCAGGGCATAGTCGCCAAGCAGGGTGATTTCGGCGAATTGGAACGGGCCGTTCGTTCCATTTTGGATGAGCGCAGAGGATGCTACCGCACTGCCGGGGTCAATGTCGATTTTCAGACATCGCATGAGGCATTCATGCGGGTGCGGTCGGAGAAGGAATCGGGCGTTGAGGCGTTGTCCGTGCGGGAAAGCGAAGTCATCCGGCTTTCTACGGAGGGATGTACTTCGGAGCAGATCGCGAAGCGGCTCGATATCGCCAAGGCGACCGTGGATACGTTGTTCCAGCGCGCGTGCAGAAAGACCGGAGCCTCGAATCGTGTGGAACTCGCCATTCTCTGGTATAAGCAGTATGGAAGAAATCGGTGATCACATGTTCCTCCGGTGCAAAGAAGGACTGCATGCATGGGTTTCCCGCTGCGCTCGGGTGATTCCGCATCCATGGATATTGCTGATATCGAGTGTCGTCGGAGCGCTCGATGTAATTTCCAGTTTGGCGACGAATCAATATAACGTCATAAGTGACATTGCATTAATTGCACATCTTGTCGCCCTAATCGGCATAAGTAGATACTGTATTCCCTGTTCTTATGCCGTCGTTATTATATATGTGATTTCACTATTTGTGCCTGATATACCGGCAAACGATCAGATTGTTGGAGTGTGCTTCGCGATTGGCGTATTCTTTGCCATGAATAGAAAGGTTCCAGGTATCGTTTCTGTCGTATCCCTAACCGCGATTACTTTCTATAACGGTTTCTCTTCAGGAATGTCGAATATGCCTTTGCTGTATGCCATGGGCACCTCTCTGTTCTTTGTTATAGCGGCTTCAGGAGGAATAGCTGCCGCCGGCTATTCTCGCGCTAACGAAATGGAGAAAAAGAATGCGTACCTATCACAGCAATTAGAGCATATGAAATATCTGGAACGAGATGTTCGATTATCAAGGGACCTGCATGATTCGTTGACCAATGATCTGTCATTCATTGCGATCATCGCGCAAGCACGGCAACGCAATGCTATTAAATTCGGAGATGCCGAGGCGGCACAAGCTTGGAGACAGGTTGGTCAACGCGTGCAAACCGCTTTTGATCACACACATATGATTCTTGACCAATTGCAAGGAGAAGAGGTCCGGCATGACAAGTCATGCTCCGATTCCCTGCGCGAAGAACTTACCGACGTCAAAAGGACTCTTGCGACCTCCGGATTTCACGGCGAATGCATATTCGCCGGTTCGAACGCTGACTTGCCAAATGATGTATACGAAGAGCTAAGAAGCCTGATTCTCGAATGCTCAACGAATATCATGCGCCATTGCGTTCCGAACAAGGATTCTTTTCTGATGTCCTTGGAGATCAATGGCGGAAGCATTCATCTTGCACAAATGAATACGATACATGACAGCCAGTCCTCCTTTGTACGCTCTCAAAGAGGATTGAACTATCATTGTCATATCATCCAATCGTTGCATGGCGAAATGCATTATGCCATCGATGGCGACACCTGGGTTCTTTCCGCAAGCATTCCCTTGTCGTCAGCAAATTCCCAACCGGCTTGTTCATGATGTTCTCCTTGTTAGTTGGTTGGCGATGGTTTCTTTTATGGTGAGGGCATTGGCGGTGCTCTCAAAGGTGATTCGGTCGGAATCGGACAGTCCGGAACGGAACAATCCGGTATCGGTGGCCATCGCGTTGACGTCGTCGTTGACGAGCTTGAGCATTGCGCTGGGAATCAGTATGCCGTTTTCCTGCAACGCGGTCACGGTCATGGCGTCGAGCGCCATGCGCGACTCGGTGTCATCGGATTGGTGGTAGTCGTAGAAACGGTTGATCGTCCGTCTGGAGATTCGTTGGATATCCGACGCTGGAAGCCGGAGCACGGGCGCCGCTCCAAGCTGCCATACGGTGGACAGCAGGTCAAAACGAGGGGTTCCGGTCGCCCATGTTCTCATGATCACTCTATGGAGTTTCGATTGGTCCCTGAGATCGACTCCGAATTTGTCATACAGTTTCCGTGCCTGCCAGATCTGCCACAAGGGTTCGGCGTTGTTGCCGCTGTCAATGGCGTCTGTCACCAGATTGCGCAGTTGACTGGCGATTGCCTCACGCTGACCGGCCACGATATCAAGCTCGTCGCGGTTCTCGAGCAGGTTGAGATAATCCAGGAACGACGATGATTGCGTATCGAAACGTTCCTGATAATACTGCCGGATGAACTGGTCGATATCGAGATAATCCTTCAGATCCAGCGCGTTGATGAGCTGGTTCGCACTGACGGTATCGGACACCCCGGGATCGTTCTGCGCGAGTATCGCGCCGTAGATCTCGTCGTCGTACAGGTAATGGTCGTTATCGTCGATCACATCCCGCACTCCCGGAATATCGGCACAATCCCGGTCGACCGTGCATAGCGCGTTGTATGTGTAATACATGCGTTCCGTGCTGTACTCCGGGAACAGATCCGCGCGCAATGCACCATGGTCGTCAAGCAGCGCTCGACGTACCAGATCATGGTATGGCGTGGAATCCACCCCGAAACGTTGCATGAGGGTGAGCATGTCATATGCCATCACGCCGATCAGCATGGACTCGTCGTCCTGAATCCGTCCGGCCACCTTCTGCAATTGCGCGACATATGTGTCGAATACGGGGCGGAACTGGTCATATGTGGGATGCATGCCGAGCTGATCCATAAGCGTGTACAGGAGCATGTACGCATGGGGGTCGTTGGGATCGGGATTCGCCAGCATCGAATGGGCGTATGCGCTCAGCCATGCATCGATCGGCTGATATGGCAGGTCCAGCAGGGTGCTGGCCTCGACGATCGTATAGGTGGCAAGCAGATCCGGAGCCTGCATGTCGGCATCGTCATCCGCCTGATCGGCATCGTCGTCCGCGGTGTTTTCGGACTCGGCGACGGTGGTGAAATTCGCGCTGCGCATGTATGCGCCGGATTGCCGGTCGTATTGGGAATCGAAGTATTTCCTGAGCCGTGATACCGTATCCTCTCCCAGCGTGCTTCGGGGATCCGGTATAAGCCGCAGCGTATAGAACACCCTGCTGGCCGGCTGATCGGGAAGCACTGTGATCAGCGGCGTCGGATCGACGAGATCGACCGTATCGATCAGTCCGAGCATGCGTTTGGTGATACGCATGAAATATGTCGTGGCGCCGTTCACTTCATTCGGCCGTTCCGGATTCGCATAGCGGTATCCGGGACCGGGGTACGCGCTGCGCCGCAGCTGTTCCTCGATCTTGGCACCGTCCATTGCGGGAATCTGCAAGGCGATGGGGCCGGTGTCGTAGTCATACCGTTTGAATACGTCGCATCCCGAAAGGCATGACAGGCACAGGCATACTATGGCGAGGATCGCCGCGGATTGCATCAGCGCGGTGGACCGATACTTGTGATGCCGATACGTCATGGCTACCGCTTCCGTTCTGGTCTCTTCTCGAAGGAGGACGTTCCCGACTGCAATGTCGGAATACTTTGACGATAACGGATTGCGGAATATCGGTAGTCGTGGAAGTCTGACAATTCGGTATGGCGTACTGATTTATCAGTACGCCATACCAGACAGACGCCGACACGGTGTTCGTGACGATTGCGTCTCGCCGGAGACATGAAGGAAGAACGGCGATTGAACGACAACGCGTCGGTTCGATGGGCGCGGCGGACGAGCACGTTGGGTCATCAGACCGAGTCGTTTTCCGTCAGAGCCCATCGTGCCTGAGGATTGTCTACTGAGCCACGTCGATCGCCTATTCGTCCAGTTTTTTGCAAAAATCGTCTTTCTTTCGTCGTGTTTTTTGCAAAAATCCGCGTTTGGTCGTCATGTTTTTTGCACGAGGCGTGTATTTGCCGGGGTCAGCGGTCGAGCGAGGAGTGGATGCGGGCGGTGACGTTGGCGACGGTCAGGCCGTAGCGGTCGTTGAGTTCGGCGAGCGGGACGCGGTCGGTGAACTCCTTGGCGGCGCCGAAATTGAGCACGCGCATGGGGGCGGTATCGGGGGAGCTGGCGCGGTTTGCGTACCATGCGGTGATCTTCTCGCCCCATCCGCCTTCGAGCTGACCGTCCTCAAGCGTGACGGCGAGACGGTGATTCGCAGCCAGCGCGGCGAGCGTCTCGTCATCGATCACGGAGAACTGCTGCGGGTCGATCAGCGTCGCGTCGATCGGGGCATCGTGATCGGCGGCCAACGCCGCGACGATGCGCTCGCCCAGCGGATACTCGTTGCCGAGCGCGAGGATCGCCACATCGGAGCCGGCATGCGTGATGTGGTACCGGTTCCACGGATTGGGGGAGACGGTACCGTCAACGGACGTGTTGCCGGTTGCGATGACGCCGGTCGCGGTGCCGGTGACGGCAACGACCGTCTTCTCGTCATCCTGCCGGTACCGCGGGAATCCGCCGGCGCGTTCGGCGTTGAGGATCGTATCGCCGGGCACGCGGATGACGACCGGGCCGTCGTTGCCCGCGCCGGTCGACCATGCGAGCATGTCGAGGAACGCGTGCTCCGACGTCGGTGCCAGACAGGTCAGTCCCGGAACGTTGCCGAACATCGCAATATCGAACGCGCCCGAATGCGTGTTGTCCGCGCCGGACAGGCCTCCGCCGAAGTCGAGCAGCGTCGCCGGCGTATGGTTGAGCGACAGTTCCTGCTGCAGTTGGTCGAACGTGCGCTGGAAGAACGTGGCCGATGTGGCCAGCACCGGACGTCCTCCCGCACGGGCGATGCCGGACGCGAACGCGACCGCATGCTCCTCGGTGATGCCGGTATCCACGTAATGCTTGCCGGCGCGGGCACGGAACGCCCGCGTGATGCCGTTCGATCCGGGAGTCGCGGGGGAGATGACCACCAGTCCCGGCTCCGTTTCGAACCGGGATTCAAGCGCGGCCATCGCCAACTGCCCGTAATGTTTGCGCGCGCCGAGCGGGCGGCCGGCGGCGCTGTCGGGATTCTGCCAGTGGTTCGCCTCGCAGCGGCCTTCCGTGATCGCCAGATCCTCGGCGGCCACGACGGCATCGCCATCGGCAAGGTCGCCGGTACGGTCGTCGGGAAGATCGTCATTGTCGACGTCAATCGACGCCGACGTATCCGTCGCGTCTGCTGCGTCGTCGGCGACCGGCAATCCCAGTCCCTTGCGCGTATGGATATGCACGACGACCGGATGATCGAGATCGCGCACCTCGGCGAACGCGTCGACCAGCGCGGCAACGTCGTTGCCGTCCTCGACGTACCGGTAATCCAGTCCGAACGCCTTGAAGATATTCGGTTCCGCGATGCCGCCGGACTCGCGCAGACGGGCGAGCGGACCGTACATGCCGCCCTGATCCTCCGCGATCGACATCTCATTGTCGTTGAACACGATGATGAGATTGCCGCCCTGCGCGGCCGCATTGTTCAGCCCTTCGAACGCGATGGCCGAGCTGAGCGAACCGTCGCCGATCACCGCGATCACATGCTCGTTGCCGCCGTTCATGTCACGGGTCTTCGCCAGGCCGCATGCCAGCGAAATCGACGTGCCCGTATGGCCCAGCACGAACTGGTCGTGCTCCGACTCGTCCGGATTCGTGAACCCGGTCACCTCGTCATTGCGGTCCGGATCAAGATACGCGTCCGCGCGGCCGGTCAGCATCTTGTGCACGTAGCTCTGGTGCGACACGTCGAACACGATCCTGTCGCGCGGCGAATCGAACACGCGATGCAGAGCCACCGTGGCCTCCACCATTCCCAGATTCGAACCGATGTGGCCGCCATGATGATGGCCGTAGGCGATCAGCGCGCGGCGGATTTCGGCGCACAGCTCAGGCAGACGTGCGGCGTCGAGGGCATGCAGGTCGGCGGGTCCGTGAATCGTATGCAAAATCCCTCCGCTCATGCGCTGCCGCCGTCCTTTCCTCGCTGTTCCAAAAGCGACATCCTAACGCATACCCCCTCACCAGACACGGATTTCGCGGCAATGCCCTCAACATCTCCGTATATGAGGCGTGCGTGAGACGCATGCGGTGCGGGATGCGTCGCGCGCAATCCCCGCGATCCCCGGTCCCGGCCACTAAAATGAGCCGTGAGCAACATGTCGAACAAGCATGAAGGAGTGCCGATGAAGGCCGTATACGCCGCAGGAATCAACGCCGAACACCCGCTGGACGTACTCAAAGTGGGCGAACGCCCCGCACCCGAACCGCGCCCGTTCTGGTCGACCATCTCCGTCAAAGCCGCCACCGTCAACCATCATGACATCTGGAGCCTCAAAGGCGTGGGACTCGCCGCCGAATCGACCCCGATGATCCTCGGCACCGACGCGGCCGGCATCCTCGACGAGGACATCCCCGTACGCAAAGGCCTCAAAGCCGGCAGCGAAGTCGTGCTGTACACGTTCGTTGGCACCGACAACGCCGGTGTCATGCCCGGCGAACGCCGCACCATCCTGTCCGAACACTATCAGGGAACGATGGCCGAACGCACGCAGGTCCCCAGCGCCAACGTGTTCGCCAAACCCGCCAACCTCAGCCTTGACGAGGCCGCCGCGCTCGGCACCAGCTGGCTGACCGCCTATTCGCTCGTGTTCACGAGCGCGAACGTCAAACCCGGCGATACGATTCTCATCCAGGGCGCGGGCGGCGGCGTATCCACTGCGGCCATCCAGCTTGCGCACGCGGCCGGGCTCGAAGTGTTCGTCACCTCGCGCGACGCCGGCAAACGCGAACGTGCGCTCGCCATCGGCGCGGACGCCGCGTTCGAGGCCGGCGCAAGACTGCCCCGCAAGGTCGACGCGGTCATCGAATCGGTCGGTGCGGCCACCTGGGGCCACTCGGTCAAATCGGTGCGCCCCGGCGGCACGATCGCGATCTGCGGCGCCACCACCGGCGACCAGCCCGGCGCCGAACTCACCCGCATCTTCTTCCAGGACATCCGCGTGCAGGGCAACACCATGGGATCGCGCGAGGACTTCGCCCGTCTGCTGCGATTCGTCGAACACGCCGACCTGCATCCGGTCATCGACTCGACGTACGCGCTCGCCGACGCTCCGGCCGCGTTCGCCAAGGTGATCGACGGCGACGTGTTCGGCAAGGTCGTGCTGCGCGTGTGAGCGGCGGTCGATGTACGGTCGACGAGCGGCGGTCGATGTGCGACGACCGCCGAGCGGCCGTTCGTCGCGTGCGTATATGACAGGTCCCCCGAACCGATATCCGATTCGGTGGACCTGACGGTATGCGCGGGCTATTGACGCCGTGTGTGATACGTGTACGCGGCGAGGCTAGCGGTCCAGACGGAAGCCCTGCGCGGCGACCGGCTTGGCCATCGCATGTCCGGCCATGTCGGCGGTCGCGTTCTTCGCGATCTGATCGCTGAACGCGTCCACCGGACGGTCCGCGTGGCGCAGATCGTAATATTCGTGCACGGCTTCGTCGAACTCGGCGAGCGGTTCGAGCGTCGCCTCGTCGTCCGACGGGTACGCGTTCTCGAAGAACTGCATCGAACGCGGCATGCGCGGCTTCAACGCCGGCTCCTGATCCGGCTTGCCGATGGCCAGACCCAGCACCGGATACGTGTATTCGGGCAGATTCAGCGAATCGATCAGGCCGTCCACGTCGTTGAGCAGCGAGCCGAGGATCACGCAGCCCAGACCGAGCGAGAACGCGGCCGTCTCCATCGCGTGCAGGGCGAGCACGGCGTCGTTCTGCGCCTGCGCGAACCGGTAGCTGGTCTTGAGCGTGAACTCGTCGGAATCCGTGTCGATGCCCTTCGCCTTGGCGATGGCGGCGTTGGGGTGCTCGTCGAGCACGAACACGTACAGCAGGGGAGCGGTGGCGATGTACGGCTGATGACCGTATTCGGCCATCTTCTGCTTGAGCGCGGGGTCGGTGATGCGGATCGCGGACCAGTCGTTGAGGAACTGGCTGGACGCGGCGTGCTGCGCGACGGTCTCGAGCGTGGCGACGGTCCGCTCGTCGATCGGCTCCGGCTTGAACGCGCGGATCGAACGACGGTTGAGCAGGGTGTCGATGGTGTCGTTGTGAATCAGATCTGTGGATGCTGTAGTCATGACTGTATTGTCACGCCGGAGCTGGGCGACACGCCATAGGTATGCTGTGAGTGATCTTCCTGCCGAGTATTTCGCATCGTTGCGAGTTGGGTTAGACTGATATTTGTTGGGCTTGACGGGATGTTGTGCCGTGCCTTTGCCTATTTTGCCGGATTGCGGAATTGGGCGGGATGAACGGCTGCCGTTGAAGTTCGATCGCGTACTGGTGTCGCGGATGATCGCATGGATGAAGGGGATGCGAGATGACAGAGACGTCTGATGATAATGGGATGAGGGGTGCCGGTGCCGACGCTGGGGTGAAGCGTGGCGATTGGTTGTTGCCCGATCCGTTCAAGGGTCCGGGCGGCGAGCGGATTCGCGCGCGGGAGCAGTGGCCGGCGCAACGCGAGTATCTGGTCGGCTTGGTATTGCGCGGATTGTATGGCACCATGCCGCCCGCGCCGAAGACCGGTCAGGTTGCGGTCGAGTTCCTGGACCGTTCGCCGGTGCTGGACGGCAAGGCCGTGTTCGAATTGGTGCGGCTGACGATTGCCGACACGCCGGGCGGGGTGTCGATCGCGTTCAACGTGCGCGTGTGCCGACCTGCCAATGACGGTGAGCCGGGTGGCGTGTTGGTGTTGCCGAACTACAGCGCTCCCGATCATTGCTGCGGACTGTGCATCGAGGAGGGCATGCTGCGCGAGGCAGTGCGCCGCGGGTATGCGGTCGCCGGATTCGAGATCGACGAGGCCGCGCCCGACGACGCGGAACGATTCTTCGTGAGTCCGTGCATCCGCGCGTATCCGGGATATACGTGGCATGCGTTCGCCGTGTGGGCGTGGCTGCAAAGCCGTGTGATCGACTGGCTGGCGACACGCGATTGCATCGATGCGAATCGGATCGTCGCCACAGGGCACTCACGGTTCGGCAAAACCGCGTTGTGCTGCGGCCTGACCGACACGCGCGTGGCCGTGACCGCGCCGGCCGGTTCCGGATGCGGCGGCATGGGATCGATGCGCTTGCAAGGCAACCGGTTCGGCGAGGGACATGGCCATTTCGAACGCATCGGGCGCATGGCGAACTGGTTCCCGCACTGGGTCGTGCCCGAAGCGGCTGCGTACGGTTCCGCGGATGGCGAGCGACCGTATCGTGAGTGCGAGATGCCGTTCGATGCGAACACGCTCGCCGCATGCACCGCGCCGCGAGGACTGATCGTGGTGGAGGGGCTGGATGATGGCGCGGCCAACCAGTTCGGCACGCAGACGGCGTGGCTGGCGGCCAGCGAGGTATACCGGTTCCTCGGCGTGCCCGAGCGCTGCGGCATCCATTACCGCGAAGGCGGCCACGCCTACACGCCCGAGGACTGGTCCGTGGTGCTCGACTTCTGCGACGCGGTGCTCGGCGGCAAGCCGGTCCACGCCACCTACAAAACCCGCTCCGACGGCGACACCCCCGTCGGTTACGCCTGGACCGCCCCAACGGTCGAGTAGCCGTTTGGTGGGGCGGTTCGTCGGTTTCTTCCATGACTTGCCCCGCTAGCGAGGTACTCGGCGGGGCAAATCATGGGATTCTTCCGTGTTCCGCCCCGCTATAGGCGTGCTGAGTGAGGCAATTCAAGGATGCCTTCCGTGACATGCTTCACGGGAGAACCGCTCAGCGGGGCGATTTGCGAGACGTTCCGTGTTCCGCCCCGCTGCGGGTATGCAAGGCAATCCGTAAGATTCTCAGTGACTTGCCCCGCTGGGGACGCGTTCAGCGGGGCGGAATGTCGGACTTTTCCATGATTTGCCCCGCTGAAGAGGCTCCAACAGGGCGGAAGGTGAAATTCTTCCGTGTTCCGCCCCGCTGAATAGGTGCTCAGCGGGGCAAATGTGGGATTTTTCCGTGATTCACCCCGATAATGGGGCTGCTTGCGAGGCGCAACGCGGAAATATCAGATAAGTGGCAGCGCAACCAACACGGCGATGTAGATCACGGTAATCGTGGCGAATGCGAGGTCGGCAGGACGAATGCGCAGTTCATGCCAGTGGGTGCGGCGCACGCCCTCCTCATAGCAGCGTGCGTCGAGCGCGAGGCTGAGATTGTCGGCGTGGCGGATCGCGCCGGCGAACATCGGCACGCACAGGGCGGTCATGGCCTTGAGCCGGGCGGTGGGCGAGCCGGTTTCGATGCTGCCGCTGCGGGCCGCCTGCGCATCGGCGATCGCCTTCGCCTCCGCACCGAGCGTGGGCAGGAACCGCAACGCGAGGCTCATCACCAATGCGATCTCCTGCGTGTGCACGCCGAGTTTCGACAATGGGGACAGCAAGGAGCCGAACCCGTCGGTCAGTTCGGTCGGCGTGGTCGTCTCCAGCATGACCGCGCCAAGGATGATCACCAGCGCGAATCGCAGCGCGTACAGGATGGCGATCGTCACGCCGTCGTCGGTGATCGGAATCGGACCGAGCTGCGCGAGCGTGGTGCCGGTGCGCACGAAGAAGATATTGAGCGCGCCCATGACGACGAACATCGTCAGGAACATGTGCACGGAGGCAAGCAATCGCAGCGGATTGATGCGTGAGGCCGTGACGATGCCCGCGACCAGCGCCGCGCCGAGCGCGAGCTGTGCCGGCGTGTTGATGGCGAACGCGGTGAACATCATCGCGAGGAATGCGACCATCTTCACACGCGGATCGAGCTTGGCGATGAACGATGATGCCGCACGCGCGGGATGCGCGGACGTTGAAGTGATATCGCGTTGTACGGAATCGGTAGGGATATCGGGGGATGAAAGATTGCTCCGCTCGCGGCGCTCGGTCGAAATGACGGAGGATGATCGTTCGACCGGGACGATAGAGGGGGACTGAGTGACTGGACCCGCGGAAGGGTATTGTTCCGGTGCCACGCTAGAAGAACCGTGTTCCCGATGACCTCGGTTTTCCTGTGCGGCAAACTTGTTGGAGGTGCTTGCCGCACGGGCGACTGACGGCACGCTTGAACCGCGATCGCTTGCATTCGCGGGCAGCATGACGATGCGATAGGCCACGGCCTGCGCCTCATCGAACGAATGGGTGATGATGAGCACGGTCACGCCTTGCGCGCGCAACGTGCGGATCAGCTCGTGAATACGCGCGGTCGCGGCGGCGTCGAGACTCGCGGTCGGCTCGTCCATGACGAGCACCTTCGGCCGGCAGGCGATCACGCCGGCGATCGCCGCAAGCCGCTGCTGGCCGCCAGACAGGCTGAACGGCGACCGGTCGGCCAGATCTTCGATATGCAGCAGACGCATCGCCTCATCCACCCGTGCGGAAACCTCGGATTCACTCAACCGCTGGTTGCGCGGCCCATAGGCGACATCCTCGGCCACCGTATCCGCGAACAGCTGCCGTTCGGGATGCTGCATCACGAATCCAACCGTACGGCGCAACGTCTCGCGCTGCTTGCGGCCGAGCGTGCGAGGCGAACGACGTGTATGGATATGGTGAGACTGGCTGCCGTCAGGGTTTTCCGCAGTGATTGTTCGTGAATCGGCCGGAACCGACGGATCGGTTGCCACGGGAATCCCGGCGACGCTGATCGACCCGTGTTGCGGCTTCTCGAGCGCGCAGATCAGCCGCGCCAGCGTGGACTTGCCGGCGCCGTTTTCGCCCATGATCGCCACGACCTCACCGGCTTTCACCGTCAGCGACAGGTCATCCAGCGCGAGGATGTCGGCCCCCGGATATTGGTAAGTCACATGACTGACAACGATGGCATCATCGGCCGTCGTATTGTTGCCCGATGCCATATCATCGTCATTTCGAGCGGAGCGCAGCGAAGTCGAGAAATCTTCCGGCGTGGTTGCTTGTGGAAGATTTCTCCGCTCGCTTCGCTCGGTCGAAATGACAGGGGAGCGATGTTCGGTCGAAATGATATGACCGGATTGCTTGGTTGATATTGCGGAGGGGACTTGTCCGGCCGAAACGACAGGGGCGGAAGGCGACGAAGCCGCATCGGCAACAATCCGGCCGTGCTCCAGTCGCACCACGCGGGTCGCGCGCGACACCTCGTCATCGTGATGCGTCACATGCACGATCGTCGTGCCTTGGGCATGCAGATCGTCGAGAATCCGCATCACCTCGGCCCTCGCGGCCGGGTCGAGCATCGCGGTCGGCTCATCCAATACCAGCATGGACGGGTGCATCGCCAGCATGCCGGCAATCGCCACACGCTGCTGTTGCCCGCCGCTCATACGGGTCGGATCATCGAACCGATGCGCGGCCATATCGACCGCGTTCAGCGATTCGTCGATCCGCGAGCCGATCGACGAACGGTCCAATCCCAGGTTTTCCGGGCCGAACGCCACGTCGTCCTCGCTGATCGTGGTAACGAGCTGATCCTCCGGATTCTGGAACACCGCGCCGATGCCGCGCCGGGCCGCCCGGTATTCCGCAGGATTCGCGCCGAAGCCGGACTCGGCCGTCGAGCCGGCTGTGGCATCGTCTGGCGAGTCGTCCTCGTCGGTAGCCGAACCGTTCTTGTCCGCCGAATCGGTCGATGCCACGGAACCGTCAGACGTTCCGAGCGAGAACACATGATGGCCGAGCAACGTGATGTCGCCGGCATCCGGCGCGGCAAGCCCGGCGATCAGACGGGCCAGCGTGGATTTGCCCGAACCGTTCGTGCCGGTCAGACACAGGTATTCGCCGGCCTGGACGGTGAGATCCACGCCGTCCAGCGCCCAGCTCACGCCGCCGTCGTAGCTGTAGCGGATGCCGGTGAGATCGGCCGCGTCATTCATGTCTGATATTCCCCACATTCCTTGATGATCGAGGTCGACAATCTCGAAAGTGGGGATTTACCTACCATGAACGGGCCGAAAACAGCCGTTTCGTGGTGGGTAAATCCCCACTTTCGGTTTTCAGTGTCCGGTTATCCCCATGTTTGGTCATAGTCGGGGTCGGACTGGTTCGGTTTATTTGTCGAGCAGGGTGGTGATCGGCTTGTAGATCAGGAACGTGACCACGCCGTGGATCACGAACTTGAGCAGGTTGAACGGCAACAGGGCCGGCACGATGAGCGCGGCCACCTGCGCGACGGTCATATGCGCGTAGATCGGGGTGACGATGAGGTTGCCGACGATCGCGACGGCCAGCGCGCACACGGCGCCGACGATCAGACCGATGATCGCACCGTTACGAGTGCGGTTCCTGCGGTAGATGATCGCGGCCGGGACCGAGAGGAACAGCGCGACAAGCACGGCCATGAGCGTGCCCCACGGATCCATGAACAGGTGCGGCACGAAGCCGAGCACGCTCACGATCGCGGCGGCGGCCGGGCCGAACGCGAAGCCGGCGATCAGCGCCACGATGCCGGACGGGTCGTACTTGAGCCACTGGATGCCCGGAATGATCGGGAATTCCACGAAACTGGTGGCCATCGCAAGCGCGACGAACAGCGCGTACATGGCGATGCGGCGGGTGGACCAGCGGCCGGAATCGGCCACGCCGGTCGAATGAGCGTTGTCCGGGCGCGACGACGTTGCGCTGGTGGTGTTGGTGGTATGCGAAGAGACACTCATGATGAGCTCCGTTTCTTCCATCCGGACTATGACCGTTGGCCCCGGATTCTCACCGGATCAGCCGCTTGCGCGGGTCGCGGGCTTGCGCGTGACGGCCGTTATGAAGTCGGCCGCGCGTTTACCGCCAGTAAGGAATTGCACCTTCCCTGAAACTTACGTCTGACATATATACGCGGGCGGGTGGATTTTGCTTCAGGGCATGTTCGCTATGCGAAATATCGTTTATGGTTTGCTACGGGGGTGGATGGGGGCAGCGTGTCGCGGTTTGGAGGGGTGGAAAGCATTTGCAATCCAGGAAATTGACATATTGTCATATTTTGTAAGGATGTCTTACAATTTCGGCAATACCAATGATTCGACGGGTTGTGTGATGTGATGCCAATTAGGAAAGCGTTTTCCTGACGGTGTGGCCGACGTGACGCTTGTTGGATGATTTTGCCTTCGATGTCTGGTTTCTTGTCTTGGGGGGGGTATCTATTGCCCCGAAATCCGTAATCAAACGGGTTTGATGCAGGGGTATGCGAACCGAAAGGCGCGAAGGATGGACAGGAAGCATCGGAGTGCAAGTCTGCGGGGCGGCGACCGTGGGCATGACGTGCACGGCCTTGCTTCGTCTCGTCTGCATCGCGGCATCGCCGTCGCGATTTCCCTGGCCATGACGCTCGTGTGCGCGATCCCGTCCGCATACGCCCAGAACGGCACGGCCATCGGCGATGCCGACGATGCGAACGTGACCGTCGTTTCGAACGGCCATATCGTGACCGACAACACCATCGTCGCCGCGGCGCAGGATGCGGTGAAGACCGGCACGGATGCGAGCACGACGACCGACGGCAACCAGCAGACCGACGCGGGCGAAACGTTCGGCAACAATACGGTATTCGCGAACGATGCCACCTTCGATGCCGGCAACGGCCTGACTGACAATGACGCGAATGATGCGACGGCCGCACGGAACGACGGTTCCGCCGATGCTTCCTCCGAAGCCCAGAACAACACCGCTGATTCCAAGTCCTCCGACAAGACGACCGCCGACCAGAACGCGGACCCGCAGTTCTCGTTCGAAGCGACCGGTCAGGCTGACCGGACCGACAGCTCCGATGTCGAAGCCCAGGCCGAGACCGCCGATTCCCTCGGCGGCCGCGATTTCGCCGGTCAGGTCACCAAGAAGATCAACGGAAAGACCTACATCCTCATCGGCAACGAACAGCAGCTGCGCGCCATCGGCACGGGCAAGAAGGTCATCAAGCCGATCTGGAAAATCGAGACCGAGGAATACCAGAAGAACGGCTGCAAAACCGCATTGACCGGAATTCCATATGACTGCTGGGTCGACATCCCCGATGTCACCACGCAAACATACGCAGGCGATGCCGATCTCGATGAGACCGCGACATTGCGGGACAAGGACGCTGACGCCAACCACAACATCGACCTGATCCCGTCGATCGGCGAGCGTAAATACCATTACGTCACGATTGACGACGACGGGAAGCAGGTATCCGCCCAAAAGAACGCGGATACGGGCTTGACTTATTCCTCCACGGCCAACTACATCATCTTCCGCGACATCGACCTGTCCAAGAACGCGGCCGACAAGGACAACACCAACTGGACGCCGCTCATGTTCTCCGCGATCATGCTCGGCGCCAAATCCAAGGAACCGCAGACCGCGGCATCCCTGTGGAACGGCATCGACCAGAACGGCGACGCCGTCACCGATCAGGCCGTCCGACCCACGATCTCGAACGTCACCGTCCGTCAGACCGGCGAACTGGACTATTCGAAGACCTCGGGCATCGGCTTCTTCGGCACGATCAGCAACCAGATCACCCTGCTGGACGGCGGTAAGAAACTGACCAGCTTGGGCGAAACCGTCGTCTCCAACATCCGGCTCGAACACGTCGACGTGGCGAACGAATCCACCACGCCCAAGGACAGCACGACCCTCGTGAGCATCGTGTTCGGCGTGCTCAAGGGACTGCTGTCCGGTCTGGGCTGGCTGCTCGACAAGATCACCGGCGTCATCCCCGGTCTTGGTCTGGATCTGGAAGGCGTACTGGGCGGCCTGCTCACGCTCAAGGAACAGGATCCCTCGATCTTCGCCACCGGCGGCTTCGCGGGCCGCCTCGACGGTGAAGTGACGGTCAGCGGTTGCGAAGTCGCCGACGTGGCCGTCTCCAACGTGAAAGGCATGACCGGCGGCTTCGCCGGCTATTCGACCGGTCAGACCGAATACGAACTGCTGTCCACGGTGCTGGGCGGCTTGGTCGATTCCCTGAGTTCCATCCTCAACGCCATCCCCGGTCTCGGTCTGGGCGACCTGATCCACTGGCTGCTCAACGGCAACCTCATCACGGCCGGCAACCTGATCCCGATCGGCTACGTCAACCCGACCCTCACGAACAACGCGGTGACGAATTTCCGAAAGGGCACGGTCATCGGCTCGGATACGCAGGGTTACGCCGGCGGCTTCATCGGCAACCAGATCGGCACGATCATCGAAAACTCGACCGTGACCAGCACGAACCCGTACGCGGTGAAAGCCCGCTATTATGCGGGCGGATTCTCCGGCGTGACCCGCAACGACACGATGGAAGGCGCGCTGAGCAACCTCGGCGTCGACCTGATCAAGGTCGCCCAGCCGCAGAGCCTTATCGAAGGTTCGACGGTAAGTGCGGACGTCACCGTGAACGCGGGCAGCTACGCGGGCGGTTTCGCCGGCGCGATGGCGAACAGCTTCGCCGTCAATGATTCCCTGACCGGCGTCTGCGTCGTGAAGGCCACCGGCGTGACGTCCACGTCCTCCGAAGGTACCGAAGAGCGCAGCCAAGGATTCGCCGGAGGCTTCACCGGCGCCGCGACGCTCGGCTGGGTGACCGATCTCGGCAAGCAGGACGCCGGCTCGACCAACCTGCTCAAAGGTGTGAACAAGATCCTCGTGGAAGCGTTGACCGCCGGCAAGGACTCCACAGCGCTGCTGAGCCTGGTCGGCGTCGAACCGTCCGCGATCCTCGGCGTATCCATGAACGGCACGATCGCCGTATCGTCCGACAACGATTATGCGGGCGGCATCGTGGGCCGTGGCGACGGTCTGATGCTCGCCGCGTCCGACGAACAGCATCTCGACGACTTCCCGTTCTGGAAGTACGGACGCCGAACGGTGCCGTCCGCCCGTAACAACACGGTGACCGGCCTGAAATCCGTGGCAGCGCAGGGCGATTATGCGGGCGGCATCGCCGGCCGGCTCGGCACCGCGTCCATCGGCGGCGTCGTCAACGACACGATCGGTCTCGGCGGCTATCTTCCGTTCGAAGTGAGCGCGCTGAGCGTCACAGGCGCCGCGAATGACGGCCTTACGGTCACGGCGAGCGGCGACTACGCGTCCGCCGGCATCGGCAAGGCCACCGGCGGCCGCATCGGCAAGGCCACGACCGCATACAAGACAAAGGACGCGAACGGCAACGAAATCAACCCCGTTCCCGACACGGCTGCCGTGACGCTCGACAACGTCGCCGCCGTGACCGCGAACAATTACGCAGGCGGTTTCATCGGCGTATCCGGTCCCGGCGATCTCGTCGGATCGGACGGTCTCGACCTGCTCGGCTTGGGCGCCTTGAAGATCAGCGGCCTGCTGTCCGTGGCCCAGGGCGTTATGGTCGAAATCGAAGCGGCGCGCGTCAACGGCATCGCCTCCGGCATGACCGTCACGGCCAAGGGCGCGTATAAAAAGGACGATCCAACCAAGTACTACGCCGGCGGCTTCCTCGCGCAGTCGAACAGCACGCAGGTCACGGACGCGCACGTCGCCAACCTGCATACGGTCACGGCGGACGGTACGGCCGGTGTCGCGGGCGGTTTCGTCGCATTGTCCGAAACCGGCGGTCTGGCCGATGTGGCCGACAAGGATTCGATTCTCGAACTCGTGAAGATCGACGGCGGACTGCTCAAGGCGGTGTCGTACCTGATCCCGAAGTACGACAACGTCGACGTCCGCTATGTCAACGGCGGTTCCGTGACCGCCGACATCGCCGGCGGATTCACCGGCGATTTCCAGAGCGGCACGGTCGACAACACCGCAAAGGGCGAGAAGGACGCGTGGGCCGTCTACAATCTGGACACCGTGACCGGCGGCGCCTATGCCGGCGGCTTCGGCGGCAAGGTGCATTCCGGCGCCCTTGCCAGCTCCGATGGCGGCATCAGCGTGCTCGGCAATATCGGCAACGGCGCGCTGACCATCGGCGCCGAAGACCTGGCCTCCATCGCCAACGCGTATGTGCCCGTCATCACCAACGCGGGCGTGCACACGGACGCCGCCACGCAGGAAAACACGAGCGGCCGAACCATCACCGATCCCGACGATCCGGGCCTGACCGTGACCGCGACGACGATCGCGTCCACCGACTCGAATTCGGGCTCGGCCGGCGGCTTCATCGGCTACGGTTCCGGCGTGCAGGTGTCGAACTGCGACCTGACCCAGCTGCGTCATACGGACGTGAAGGCTCCGCAGAACCTCGAAACGACTGGTTCGATCGATGACACGTACCTGTCCGAAAGCAGCAAGTACGCGGTGACCGGCGCCCGGTATGCGGGCGGTTTCATCGGCAAGATGGACATCGGCTCAGCGGCGTCCGTCGGCGGCGGCCTGAAGATCCTCGGCAAGAGCATCGGCATTCAGAACGTGCTGACCGTCCTGTCGGCCGTCGTCTCCACGATCGAGCACTCCGACGTGACCGGCGGCATCGGCGGCTACTCCGTACTCGCCTCCAACGCGGACAATAAGGACAACGCGCTCGGCATGGCCGGCGGTTTCGCCGGTCAGATCAAAGGCGGCCACATCCAGGATTCCAGTTCGCACGAGTTCGTCTACATCATCGGCCAGATCTCCGCGGGCGGTTACGTCGGCACGATGCAGCCGGGCGCCGTGGCGGACATCCTCGGCAACGCGACCATTCTCGACAACATCGTCGACGTCAGCAACGCCGCCAGTCTCGTGCAGGACTTCGTGCCCACGATCCGCAACTCGTCTACCGACGCGGCGATCTGCGGCGGCGCGGTGCGTGCCCAGGGAACCTCCAACGGCACGACCCGCCGCGGCATGGCCGGCGGCTACGTCGGCCACGACAACGGCGGCCACATCTGGGGTCTGAACGACGCCTCGTGGAAGAACGAGAACTATAAGGACGGCGCGAACAAGGGCAAATACAGCGGACCGCAGAAGGTCGCGTACGCGGCCCGCATCCGCAGCGTCTACGGCCAGGAGATCGCCGGCGGCTACACCGGACTCATGGAACCGGGCAGCACGGCGGAAGCCGGATCCATCGGCCTGCTGAAGGGCCTGATCAGGATCGACAACCTTGCGGGCGTGCTCGCCGTCGTCTATCCGACCGAACAGCACACCAAGGTCACCGGCCCGCTGCGCAACGCGAGCATCGACCAGTGGAATACGTGGGTGAACAACATCGGCAAGTACAGTGCGTACGGCAAGGAATTCACCGACATCGCCAAGAACGTCAAGAACAACACGATCACGACGCAGGAACAGTTGGACGCGTACCTCAACGGTTACGTGTTCGGTTTCAACGTCGTCGCCGGACGCTCCTCGTACGATTCCGGCGCGAACCTGCGCGATTCCGGCGTGGCCGGAGGCCATGTGGGAATCATGATCACCGGCGTGATCACCGACGGACAGTCCGAAGACGTGAAGACCGTGAGCGCCATGCGAGCCGCCGGCGGGTACGCCGGCACGATGGAAGCCGGCCAGGCCGCGAAATTCGGCAGCCTCGACCTGCTGGGTCTTAACGTCGATCTGGGCAAGCTGGTCGGCGTGGCGAAGGTGTTCGTGCCCGTCGTCAAATCGTCCAGCGTGATCGGCTACCGCAAGGGCATGAAGGTCACCGCCACCGGCAGCAGCGTCACGAACGGCACCGGCAACGCCGGCGGCTACGTCGGCATGGGCGTGGGCGCGCAGCTGTGGGGCGACCTCGACTCCAATGGCGCCGATCTGCCGTCCGGCAGCACCGCCGCCGATGCGGCGGGCGTGAACGTGACCAACCTGCGCAAGGTGTCCGGCCGCAACAACGTGGGCGGCTACATCGGTCTGGCCACGAGCGGCGCGACCGCGGACGCGGACCTGAACTCGTCCGGGTTCCTGCAGCAGTTGCTGAGCAAGCTGATCTCGAACCCGACCGAACTGGTGCAGGTCTTGCAGGCCACGATCGTCACGATCCGCGGCGCGCATGTGAGAGCGGACAGCAACGAATGGGGCTACACCGTCGAAGGCGCCTATCAGGACGAGGACGGCGCGACCAAGTACGCGTTGAACGCGGGCGGTTTCGCCGGCAGCCTGCAGGCCGCGATCCTCGGAGACAAGGATTCCGCGAAGTCCAACGACTCCGCGCAGGACGTGGACGTGTCGAAGGATCCCGCCGAGCTTGTCGTCACCGGATTGCGTGCCGTGGAAGGCGGCCAGTACGCGGGCGGCTTCTTCGGACTCGCGGACGTGTCGTCCGTCACCTCCGTCGGCGGCAACAAAGTCGAACCGAATCAGGACACGAATCTCCTGCTCGGTCTGCTCAAGACCAACGAGATCGGCGTGCTCGAAGCGTTCCGCACGTTCGTCTATGACGCACGCGTGACCGGCGTGGCCGACGGCATCCAGGTCAAGGCGCACGATTCGACCACGAGCGGCGTGATGGATTCGACCCGGTTCACCGGTGCGGCCGGCGGCTTCGGCGGCGGACTCATCAACGGTTCGGTCAAGCAGTCCAGCGTCGCGAACCTCAACAGCGTGACGGGCGTCAACTATGTCGGCGGTTTCATCGGCCACTTGGGCAAGTCCGGCACCGTCAGCGCCGAAAAGGTCAACGCGCTCGGCCAGATCCTCAACGTGACCGCCGGCGTGCTCAATATCTGGGGCTCGCACGTCGAGAACTCGAACGTTTCGGGCATCGGCGCCGGATACACGGTCACGGCTACGCACGGCAGCGTCGAATACGGCCGCGGCGAAACCAATGCAACGGGTCGCGAAGTGGCCGGCGGCTTCGTCGGATACGCCGATCTCGCCCGCATCAAGAGCTCGCAGGTGACCGGACTGAAGAAGGTCACGAGCGGGGAACTGGCCGGCGGTTTCGTCGGCGAGACCAAGCGCGCGTACCTGGTCGATCTGGAAGCGAACTCGGTGCTGCTGAACGTCCTGTTCACCATCGTCAACGAACTGGTCAAGGCGCTCTATCTGCCGCAGGCCGAGCGTCTCGGCGTGATCAATCTGAGCGGTTGGTTCCCGGACATCTTCGGCAAGGTGTTCGATCTGAAGGTGCTGTCGGATGGCGATCTGCTGTACGTGAACCTGCTCGGACTGAAGATCAGCGTCGCGCTGTCCAAAGCCGACGCGGAGAACCAGCAGCAGACCGACGTGGCGATCATCACGATCGGCGATTCGACCATCAAACTGCCCTGTTCCAAGGATGGCATCAATGACACCGAGGAGAACCGCGCGAACCTCAAGGTGACGCTCATCAAGGCGAACCGTACGGAGGTCAGCAAATCCAGCGTGCAAGGCATCGCCGACGGCTATGACGTGTTCGGCGGCGGCGCGACCCAAGGCGCGGACGGTTCCGGCGTGACCGGTTACGCAGGTGGTTTCGTCGCGCTGAACGACGAGGGCCTGTTCGAGAACAACGACATGACCTATGCCGACACGATCCGAGGCGCGAGCGGTCTGGTCGGCCCGTTCAGCGGCACGACGCTGCTGAAAAGCGTGTACAGCTTCAACACCGTCCGCGGCATCGAAGGCACCGGCAACACGTACCACATCTACCGCGACGTGGACCCGAGCCTCTCCCACGCGCTGGCCGTCAAAACGGTCGACCAGAACGGCAAGCCGACCGAGTTCAAGGGAGATTTCACCTACGGCTCCCACATGGACGACCAGACCGGCGACAATGGCGAGACCCTTGACGTGACCGGCAAGCTGAAACTGCACCTCAACCGGTACGACGTCGCCCACCTCGCCGAGAACGCGTTCATCGAGAAATACGCGGACCTGCAGTATGCGGTCATCGCGAACAACCTCGGCGGTTCCAATACCGGCGAGAACGCGGCCAAGCCCATGAACGTCTACGTGTCCGCGGCGAAGGCCGTGCTCATGCTGGACAAGGCCGTGACCGACAACAACGGCGGGCTCACGCCCGAGCCGGACGACGGCCAGGACCCGTGCGGTTTGAACGGCTGCCAGACCGTGGACCTCACGCTGCAGAAGGTGTGGATCGACGGCCAGCTGACGCGCCCGGACTCGATCACCGTGCAGGTGACCGCCACATATACGGACGCCGACGGCAACCAGGTCGTGAAGGACCCGCTGCCGTGCTACACGGACGAGTGTACCCCCGAAGACTGGGACAACCCGTTCACGGTGACGCTCACCGCCAAGGCCAACGGCTCCGCATGGAGCGACACCTGGCGCACGAAGATCACCGGACTGCCGGTCGCCTTCGTGGACACGAGCTCCGGCGAGAACGTGGTGCGCTACTACACGTACACCGTCAAGGAACTCACCATGACCTACGGCGAGTCCACGAAGACCCCGTCCGAAGCCGGCTACTCGGTATCCGTGGACTACGGCAAGGACGCGGACGGCAGGTACGTGGCCAAGATCACGAACTCCGCGCCGCTGCCGAACACCGGCGGGTCCGGCACGCAGTGGATCGCGATGCTCGCCGTGATCATCCTCGGCCTCGGCACCGCATGGTACCTGCGTGAAAACCGCGTGAAACCGGCCTCAACCGGGGGAGCGGGAACCGCATCGCCGTTCGGCGGACGACGCGGGCGGCACGCCCGATAACAGATTTCCCGCAGTCCGGCGGGCTGCGGGCCAACCAATGTCAACCAACGTCATCTCCCGGCACAACACCCGGAAGGTAACATTAGGAAGAAAGGAACCAGTGATGAACTCACTGACCAAGAAGCTGGCGGCGGGCGCAATCGCCGCGGCCACGATGCTCGGCATCGCCGGCCTCGGAGCCACCACCGCGAGTGCGGATCAGGCAGCCGATGGCAAGCTGACTGTGTCGACCACCGACGTGAACTTCGCGTCGACCGACTCGAAGACGGTGAAGGTGAACGCCTACCGCATCTTCTCCGCTACGGTGGGTGAGGACGGAACGGCCTCCTACACGTTCGATGCCACGGCAAATGGCGGTTGGGATCAGTTCTTTGCTGACAAGAGCATCAGCGGTCTGAGCGAGAATTACACCACCGCTGCTGATGCCGCGAAGGCCATCTCCCAGCTGACTGATAAGAGCACTCCGACCATTGATGCGTTCGCGAAGAAGGCATCCAATTGGGCGCAGACGAAGAAGGCTGGTTCCAGCCCCGCCGAGTCGAATGCCAAGCTCATCGAATCCAAGGATATGCCGAAGGTCGCCACCGAAGGCAAGTATTCCGTCACTTTCGATAACCTGACGTACGGTTACTACCTTGTTGCGGTGCCCGGCGTCGGCAACACCAATGCTTCCGGGAAGTACGCCACGCTGGCTCCGGTCCTGAATGGCACTGAAGTCACTGCGGATATCAAGGGTACTCTGCCCACCGTCGACAAGAAGGTCCAGACTGGCACCGATGAGGATAACAATCCCATCTACGGCGATGTCAAGGACTCCAAGGTAGGCGACACCCTCACGTTCACCCTGACATCCAAGGTCCCGGACATGAGCGCCTACGACACGTATGAATTCGCGTTCAAGGATACCCTTAGTAAGGGTCTCACCTTCGGAAATATCTCTTCTATCACGATCGCGGACTCTTCGCTGACGTTCACGGAGAATACGAACTATGTCCAGAGCCTTGAAGAGGTCAAGAATGATAAGCAGGAAGTCACCGGTCACAAGCTGGTCGTGAATCTCGGTACCAAGGTTACGGATTCCGATCCGGTCAAGTACGACTTCAAGCAGATTGCTTCTGATCTGGTTGGCAAGACGATCACGCTGACCTACACCGCCACCATCAATGAGAACGCCGTCGTTGGCAGCACCGGCAACACCAACAGCGCCACCGTCGAATACTCCAACGACCCGACCACTGGTGGCAAGGGCGAATCCGTCCCGGATATCGTGCGCGTGTACACCTATAAGTTCGGCATTGACAAGTACACCATCAAGAATGGTTCGACCGAGCACACTCAGCTGGCTGGCGCGCAGTTCCAGCTCAAGGTCAAGGGCGGCAAGGACGCCATCAAGTTCGTCCGTACAAATGATGGTGATGCTGAGAACAACACCAACAAGATCAGCGTTTACCGTGTCGCCAAGACTGCTGATGAGGCCAACGCTACCGAAACCATCGTCACCCCGAAGAGCGGTCGCGTCGACCTGACCGGTCTCGCCAAGGGCGCCTACGTCCTTACCGAGACCAAGGCCCCGCAGGGCTACAACCTGCCGGCCCATTCGTTCGCCGTGAACGTGGACGGCACCGAGCCGACCGATGGCACGAATGCTTCGACCACCATCAAGTACACCAACAACTCGGACGATGAGAACGCCACTCAGAGTGAAGCTACGGATGGCATCATCGGCATCGAGAACACCTCCGGTCCGACCCTGCCGTCCACCGGTGGCATGGGTACCGCGCTGTTCACCGTGTTCGGCGTGCTGATTGTGGCGCTGGGCTCGGCCTGGTACGTCAAGTCCAACCGCAAGTCGACCAAGTGAGGCAATAGCCGCCTTGGCTCGCCTGCAAAAGTAATAGGGGAGCCAAGGGCGGTTGCTTCGTGTGGTGATACAGCGGCGCCTGTGTATTGGTATCGGCCGCATTGGCGTGCGGCCGATGCTGTGTTGTTGCGGCGCGATAGCGCCGCAGTACCCCACCCGTCAGCTTCGCTGACACCCTCCCCTGAAAGGGGAGGGAAAGGTTGAGGCACTTCCCTCCCCTTTCAGGGGAGGGTGGCGCGAAGCGCCGGGTTGGGGTACGCGGCGAAGCCGCCAACACAACTTCCCTCCCCTGGGAAGGGGAGGGTGTCCGGCGAAGGCCGGGCGGGTGGGGTACCGTGCGGCGAAAGCCGCCAGCAGCAACGCGGCCGTCAGGCCATCCGCTCTCGCTGCGGAACGTAAAAAGGAGATTCATGATCAGGAAGTTGCGCGGGCTCATGCCGCTGGTGATCATCACGATAGGGCTGCTCGTGCTGTTCTATCCGACGATCAGCAACTTTCTCGTCATGAAGAACGCGTCCCGCGCGGTCACCAACTACGACGCGAAAGTCGAAGCGCTTTCCGACGAACAGTACCGGCAGATACTCGACGTCGTCCACCGATACAACGAGCGTCTCGCCGCCGAAAGCTCCGGCGCGACCGGCGCCCTCGCCGGTGCGGTCGACACCGAGGCGACGGACGCCGAATACATGAAACTCCTCAACGTGAACGGCGACGGCATGATGGGCTACCTCACCATTCCGCGACTCAAGGAAACCATGCCGATCTACCACGGCACCTCCGAGGAAGTGCTGCAGGTCGGCGTCGGACACCTCGAACAGACCTCGCTGCCGGTCGGCGGCGCATCCACGCATGCGGCGCTTTCCGGACACCGCGGACTGCCCACGGCGAAACTGTTCACCGACCTGAATCTGATGAAAAAGGGCGACAAGTTCTACATCAAGATTCTCAAGGACACCTACGCCTACCAGGTCGACAAGATCGCCACGGTCCTGCCGACCGACACCAAGGAACTCGCCATCGAGAACGGCAAGGACCTGGTCACGCTCATCACCTGTACGCCGTACGCGGTCAACACGCACCGACTGCTCGTGCGCGCGCACCGCATCCCGTACACGCCCGAACAGGAATCCGACGCGAAACCGACGTTCCACGTCGATATCCCGTTGCAATACCTGTTGCCGTCCGTCGGACTGATCGCGCTGCTCATCGGCTGGCGCGTCTACCGGTGGAGCCGCGAACGGCATGTGCGCTCGCAGCACAGCGCGCAGTGAATCGCCCCCGACAAGGGGAGACGAGACCTACCAAGACCTATATGAGAGGAGAAGCCACACATGGCTCATATGCATAACGGGCAACGAGGCATCGCCGTGCGCCTGTGCGGCGTGCTCCCCGCCCTCGCCGCGGCACTGTCCTCGCTCGCATTCGCACTTATCGCGGCCGTCGTCGCGACGCCGCCGCTCACCGCGCAGGCCGCGACCTATGGCAGCATCACCATCGATGCGCAGTGGAACCGCGATTCCGACGACCGCACCGCGCTCGCCGGCGACACGTACGCCATCGTACGCATCGCATCCGCCGATCTCGACGCCGAAACCGGCACGGTCCGCGCGTTCCGCACGCTCGAATCATTCTCGCAATTCGACCGGGATTGGGCCGGTCTCACGTCGTCCGAACTCAACGCGGCCGCCAAACAGCTCGACGCATACGCGACCAAAAACCGTCTGTACGCCATCAGCGACACCACCAACGCCGCCGGCCGCGCGACCTTCACCGATCTCGAGCCCGGCATCTACCTGATCGCACGCACCGCGGCCGCCTCCGCCAACCGGCGTTACGACTGCGATCCGTTCCTCGTCTCCGTGCCCGAAACCAACGGCGGCGCAACGGAATTCGCCGTCACCGCCGAACCCAAGTTCTCCGACAACGGCACCGTCACCCCGCCGAATCCGACGCCCGAGCCGGAACCCGAGCCGGAACCCGAGCCGAACAAGCCCGCCAAACCGGGCAGCACCGCCAACACCGGCGCCGCCGTCAGCGTCGTCGCCCTCGCCGCCATCGCCCTGACCGTCGCCGCCCTCATCATCCGCGACCTGCGCCGCGAGCGACGCGATTCATCGGTTCTTCAGTAAGCAGCGGGTACCTTGTCAGTCGAACTCAATATCTCCGTCGTTGGCGAGAAATTCCATGAGATTATGGTGGCGAACACCATCTCGTTGCAACGGCAGTTGGTCGAGTGTGAACAGGTATCGAGGATATGATTCGCGGATCATCGTAAACGGTCGATATTCCCGTTCTTCGACTTGCGGGTCAAGTACGCTCAGCGATACCTGAATATATGCGTATTGGCTACGTTTGCGCACGATGAAATCACATTCAAGCTTGCCGATTTTACCTACGCTGACTTCATACCCCTTGGCTCGAAGATGCAGGTACAGGGCGTTCTCCAGTGATGGCCCATAGCTCAGTCTGGTATCGGTGTTGCGAGCGAAGTATACGCCGGGGTCCGCGAGATAGTATTTTTCTCCGCCGCGCAGTGATTTGCGCGACCTCAGATCGAAACGAGGGCACTTATATAGGACCTTGGCATTTTCGAGCATGCGCACGTATTTGGCGAGTGTTTCCCTTTTGATTGATACGTGTTCGCTGTGCTGCAGATACTGCACGATGCGCGTCAAATTCGTGGGGGATGCATAATTGTTGATCAGATATGATTGCACGCGTTCAAACGTGTCCCGATTCGTGATTCGACTGTGTGCGGTGATGTCTTTTTCAAAGATCTGTCGGATGACATCCTGAATATACATGGCCTTGGCATCAGGGTCGGAATACTCCAACGCCTTCGGAAATCCGCCGTATGTCAGATATTCGGTGAATGACGCCATGTCGCTTTTGGTCGGCGTTCCAAAGAAGTGCAGCATGCCTAAATATTCGCAGTAGGAAAGCGTATACATCTCCAATTCCACATACCGGCCAGTGAGCTTGGTCGCCAATTCTCCGGATAACAGATATGAATTCGAACCGGTAATGAAGATGGAAAATCGTCCGTCTTCGCGGTATGCGTTGATCACTGTTTCGAAATCTTTGACGTTTTGCACTTCGTCGATGAACAGGTACGTAAGGCCATCGTCGGGGACGCGTTCTTCGATGACGTGATCAAGATCATCCGGAGTGGTTACTGAGCGGAGTCCCCGGCTATCCAGGTTCAGGAATACGAGGTTTTGTTCGGCAGTGCCTCTCTGGCGAAGTTCGTCGGCGATGCATGCCATCAGAGAAGATTTGCCGCACCTTCGAATGCCGGTGATTACCTTGATCAATCCGGTGTCGTCGAAGAAAGGCCGAAGTCGCTTCAGATAGCGTTCTCGAGGGTACAGTGACACGGCATGATCCTTCTTCCGGGGGGCAAAGTTGCATTTTAATCAATTTTGCCCCCCGGAAAGGACTTTTTGCTTGTTGTGGAGATAGTGCGCGTTGATATGCTGTGCTCTGATCTGAGACAAATTCATCTTCATTCGTATTCGATGAAGATTGGTATGAATCTTCATTTGCGGTGAATGAAGATAGATGTGTTGTTGTGTTTGTACAGGTTGACTGGCATGGCGATGTGGCCGCGCCGTATTGTGAGACGGCACGTCGCGTGGACATGGATTCTTCGTGTTGCCCGGTTATGCATTCCTTCCTGACCGTCATATGCATACAATGGAACGCATGAGCGAAAAGCATGCCGCAAAGAAAAGTATCGAGAAACTGGCGATCGTCGTCGTCACGTACAAGCGCCAGCAGCTGCTGACCAAGCTGTTCGATTCGATCGAACGGCTGACCGTCGCGCCGTGGCGCATCGTCATCGTCGACAACGAGCACTCCGACGAGACGCGCGGCATGGTCGAGGACTTCTCCGGGCGCATCACCCGCCAGTGGGGCACGACCGTGGCGGATGCGAGCGGCAACGAGACGCGCGTCGTCTACGCTCCGCAGACCGATAATCTCGGCGGCGCGGGCGGCTTCTCTGCAGGTGTGAAGAAAGCGTACGAGCTCGGCGCCGAATGGTTCTGGGTGATGGACGACGACGTGGCCGTCGAACCCGACGGCATCGAAAAGCTCGCCAAGTGGACGCCGCGTCACGACGTGATCCAGGGCAGCCGCTACGACTTCGACGGCGGTCCGTTCTACTGGCAGTACGATTTCATCGTGCCGCTCGGCATCCCCAACCCGATCGCGCCCGCCGCGTTCGGCCGCGCCGGCTACCGCGTCATGGACACGCTGTGCTTCGAAGGCGGCCTGTTCCGCCGCCGCGTGGTCGAGAAGATCGGCTTCCCGGACCCGCGCTTCTTCATCTACTGGGACGACACGATGTACGGCTACCTCGCCAGCAAGGTCACCAACCCGATCGTCGTGCCCGACGTGGTGCTGCGCCGCACGCGCGAAATCGGCAACTGGGACATCGCCGGCCTGCGCCAGCTCAACTCCACGTCCGACATGAACCGCTACCACATCATGCGCAACCGCGGCTACATGGCGCGCTATTTCATGGCGCACGGCGATTTCCGCCCGTTCCTGTTCGCGCTCGGCACGGCGGCGACCGCCGCGAAGGAGGTCATCCGCCTGGTGATGGTCGACCGCGAGCATGTGAAGACCGGTCTCGTGCAGATCGCCAAGGGCTGGTGGGATTCCCGCAAGCTCATGCACGATCCGAACTGGAAGCCGATGCCGCCGCTCAAGTAGTCCGGGTAGTCTGGCCGGGGTCGGCACATGACGCGCTCCCGCGTGGCACGACTGCCTATGTGCGGCAGAAAACGCTCACCGATCGAGGGATCAGTGAGCGTTTTCTGCCACGAGGCGCGCGGAACGGCGCAACGCGACGTCACCTAGTCACTTGTGGATGAACAGGCCGCCGTCGCCCCACGCCCATTCGCCCGAACCGGCGCCGATCTGGAAATGCAGCTTCGCGATGCCCAGATCGTTGAGGGCCTGACCGTCCCCTGCACTCTGGTCGATATGTGCTGCGGCCGTGTCCGCGGACGCGTCGTACGTGAACGTGATCGGCTGACGGTTCATCGCGCTCGGCGCCTTCATCGCGGCCTCCACGCCGGCCTTGAACCAGTCAGGCGCGGCCGTGCGCTCGGCGTCGGACATGCCGGCCGTGAACTGCTCGAACGACTTCGTCGGCCGGTGCGAACGCTGGAACTCGACCAGCTCGTCATACGACTTCGCCCGATACGACAGGTGATGTTCCGGATGCCCGATCACCACGCCCAGATACGGTTCCTCGTTCTTCGTGACGCGCACATGCTTCGCGGCCTCCTCACGATCCCAGCTGCCGCCAACCCACAGCGTGCCGAGCCCTCGCAGGGTCGCGGCCAACGCCACGCGCTCCGCATAGAAACCGGCGCGCTCGCGGGCCTGCGGATCGTCCTTCGGACCGACGATGACGATGAGGTTCGCCGCGTTCTTCAGATGCCCCGAAGCGTTCGCCTCGGCGAACACCTCCGGACGGTTCAGGACGAGCTGCATGTTGAGGTCGGCGAGCATGTTCACCGCGTCGATCGTCATGGACAGCTGCCGGGCCGTATCGTCGTCGATCGGCTCCTTGTCGTATGCGCGCACCGAAGTGCGGATGTTGATCGCGTCAATCAATTGCGTATGTTCTGCCATACCTCCCGATTATCCCACCTATCCCGCCTGCGTGGCGGATATGCGGCCGATCCGGGGCGTGGAATCGGCGACGCATGTTGGCGCTCGGGCGTTATACAATGCCGATACCGGTTCGATAACGTTTCCGCAGGGCGGAACATGCACGGAAAGAGAGGTCAATGATGATTGAGACAGCACAGGCGTTTGGCGTGGACATCGGTGGTTCCGGCATCAAGGCCGCGCCGGTCGACCTCGAGAAGGGCGAGTTCGCCGAGCCGCGTCTGAAGATCCTCACCCCCGAGGTGTCCACCCCGCAGGCGGTGGCCGCGATCGTGCGCCAGCAGCTCGATCATTTCGAGGTTCCGGCCTCCGCTCCGGTCGGCATCGCGTTCCCGGCGCCGATCAAGCCCGGCCAGAAGCTCGACTTCATGGCCAACCTCGACCAGTCGTGGATCGGCGTGGACGTGACCGAGGTCTTCTCCGAGGCGTGCGGCCGTCCGGTCGTCGTCGTCAACGACGCGGACGCCGCGGGTCTGGCCGAACAGCAGTACGGCGCCGCCAAGGGCCAGAACGGCCTGGTCATCGCGACCACGCTGGGTACCGGCATCGGCACCGCGCTCATCATGAACGGCACGCTGGTGCCGAACACCGAGCTCGGCCACATCATGCTCGACGCGAAGCACCCCGACGCCGAGAAGTGGGCGTCGTCCGGCGTGCGCGAACAGAAGGAACTCGGCTACAAGAAGTGGGCCAAGCGCCTGACCAAGTACTACGGCCTGATGGAGAAGTACTTCAACCCGGACCTGTTCGTGGTCGGCGGCGGCGTGAGCCGTCAGAGCGACAAGTTCCTGCCGTACGTCGACATCAAGACGCCGATCGTGCCCGCCAAGCTGCGCAACGAGGCCGGCATCGTCGGCGCCGCCTACTACGCCAGCACCAAGCAGTGATCGCGGCCGTTCGCCCGTAGACCTGTGAGGCTCCCTCCCTGCCGAGGGAGCCTTTTTGCTGCGCCGTGTGAGCCGTGCGCGCCGTGGCGGAAAACGCTCGCTGACGGTACGCTCAGCGAGCGTTTCCCGCCACGAATGATTGATGGGTTTTCGTGATGCGTGGCTAGACTGACAGCCATGCGTTTTTCCTCACGAGTCGACATCAGCGCGCCCAATCCGATCGCCGCGGCCGAGGCGGCCGCAAAAAGGGCCGGCGTAACGCTCGGCAAGCTCAACGATTCCAACCCCACCCGGCACGGACTGGCTCCGGCATTGGTGCCGGAGGTCTATACCGCCGATCCGCGCGGGCAGCGCGCGGCGCGTGAGGCGTTGGCCGAGTTCCTGACCCGGACTTACGGCGGCGGGGCGCCCGTCGACCCGGACCGTCTGTACATCTTGAGCTCCACGTCCGAAGCATACTCGTGGCTCATCAAACTCCTGTGCGACGCGGGCGACGCGGTGCTCGCGCCGAAACCCGGCTATCCGCTCATCGAATCGATCGCGCGCCTCGAATGCGTCGACACGGTCGAATACCAGCAGCGATTCGACGGCTCCTGGTACATCGACGTCGCCGAACTGGAGGAACTGCTGAACGGCGAACACGGCGCCCGCATCCGTGCGCTGGTGCTCATCAACCCGAACAATCCGACCGGCTCGTACGTGAAACCCTCCGAACGCGAACGCATCGTATCGCTGTGCCGCGAGCATGGCATCGCGATCATCGCCGACGAGGTGTTCTATGACTATTCGCTCGAACCGTTCGACGGCAACGCGCGCCTCGCGGGGGAGCCCGGCGTGCTCACGTTCGCATTGGACGGATTCTCGAAAATGCTCGCCGCACCGCACGCCAAGGTCGGCTGGATCCAAGTATCCGGACCGGACGGGGACGTGGCCGAAGCGCAGCACCGGCTCGACGTGATCGCGGACGACTACCTGCCGATGAGCGACATCATCGCACGGCAGATCCCCGCATTGCTGGATGCGGCCGCGGCCCAGACGGACCGCGTGCGTGACCGGGTGCGCGGCAACCTCGCATTGCTGCACCGTCTGCTCGACGCGGACGAGCATGGGCTCGTGAGCGTGCTGCGCGCCGAAGGCGGATGGAACGTGCTGCTGCGCGTACCGAGCGTGATCGACGAAAACGAGCTGGTGCTCGCGATGATCGACCGGCACGGCCTGAGCGGCCAGCCCGGCTATTTCTTCGACATGACCTCCAACGGGTACCTGGCGATCTCGCTGCTGCCCGAGCCGGACGAGTTCGCACGCAACGTGCGCGCCGTGCTCGACACGGTCAACGGGATGTTGGAATAAGGGATCTCACTGCCGTGCAGCCTTGGCGGCCTCGTATTTTTGGCGGATGAGATCGTTGTAGAACGCGGCGGCGTCACTCGGCACACCGTCGAAGACCAGCTCGTGGTCGTCCAGCACCAGCGTGCGGTCGATCGCATATTCCGGGCGCTGGATCAGCTCCACGTCATGCGTGGCGAACACGACCTGCTTGTCGTAGCTGAACAGCGCGCGTGCCACGTGCGCCGAACCGATCTCGTCCAACCCCTTGGTCGGCTCGTCGGCCACGATCGCGGCGGGGGAGAAGCTCAACGCGGACGCGATCGCCAGCAGATGCCGCTTCTCGCTGTCCAACGCGCTCGCCGGTTCGCGCGCCACCGACGTCAGATCGAAATGGGCGAACAGGTCGCCGACGATCTGCTCGCGTTCCGACTCGGGCACTTTGTGCTTCTTCAACGGCTGGTCGATCGCCTCGCGGATGTCCTTCGCCTGATAGTAGCTGTTCGGGATCTCCTCGCGCCGCACGCGGCCGACCAGGTCCTCGATGCGCTTCAGATCGCGCTTGACCGCAGGATCGAACGCGGCATCCGCGGTCCGTCCGTCGTTGTGATGCGCCGTGACCGTCACCGTGCCCGCGCTTGCGGTCAGCGCGCCGTCGAGCAACTTGAGCAGCGTCGTCTTGCCGGACCCGTTCAGGCCGATCACCGCCACGCGCCGCGTGTCCGGGCCGATCGTGAGCGTCGTCGGCAGCAGTCCCACGTTGCCGTCCTCGTACCGGTGTCCGACGCCGTCCATCGCGAACGTCACCGCGGACGGGCGATCGGCCGCCGCGCGTCCCCCAAACAACGAATCAAACAGTCCCATGCCACCCAAGTGTAGTGCGTCACGGGTCGTCAGGCGAAGTAGAAGCCCTTGAAGTCGTACTGGTACACGCGGTAGATGTACGCCGTGTTGAGTTCCATCCTGTACTGCGCGAGCAGCTCGCCGTCGGCCGTATACGTGCCGAACAGGCCCTGCATGCCCGTGTCGATGAGGATGTTGCCGTTGCTCAGCTCCTGCGCCGAGCTCACGTACGGCGAATACGGCACGTCGAACGAGGCGACCTCCGTGTACGTGCCCGCGTTCTCGTCGACCAGATAGCGGCGGTACTGGGAGCGCGAATCCTTGTCCTTGGACGATCCGGCGGTGCTGATCCCGTCGATCACGGTCCAGTCGTAGTCGGGGCGGGTCATCGCGTAGCCGTAGTTGTTGTCGAACATGTACAGGTAGTACTGGCCGTCCGCCAGCGAGTCGTCGGCCACGTACGTGATCGAATGCTGGCCGCCGGTGTCGCCGAAGTCGCCGGATTTCGTGAGGAACAGGTCGGCGTATTCGGTGCCGTCCCACACGCTCGGCTCGCCGATCATGTACGCGACGCTCGGCGTGCCTTCGAGATCGTTCACCTTGATGATCGTGGACGTTTCGCGCGCGGAGAACAGGGCGGATCCGTCGGGCAGGATCTGGATGGTGTTGCAGTGCAGCCAGTCCCAGCGGTTGGTGGCGGTCGGGTCGGATTCGTCGATGCCGGAATGGTCGGTGGTGGACTTGTAGTCGGCGAACAGCGTGCCGAAGTCGACGAGCAGCGTGGTTTCGCCGGTGGTCGTGTCGAGTTTGACGACCTGGTCCTGCACGGCGTGGTCGGAGCGGCTCAGGTCGGTGGCGAGCAGCACGATGTTGCCGTCCGCGTCGAGCGCGTAGTCGTGGTGGAGGATGAAGTCGTCGCCGAGATCGTAGATCTTTTCGAGCTTGCCGAGACGGTTCATGCCGACCATCGTGTGCGTGGACGCGGAGAACCACATGAGGCCGTCGTCGTCGAACAGCAGGCGGTGCGAACGGTAGTACTTGACGGGCACTTCGCCGCGCAGCACGCCGTACGCGTCGTAGTAGTACATGAAGTCCTGTTCGTCGCTGTCGTTGCCGAGGATCGCGTACAGGCCGCTGCCGAGCTGCTGCGTGACCGTGGTCGTGCCGGACGACGTGGCGGTGGTGTTCTCGGCGGCCGTCGTGTCGAGGCTGCCGTCGGTCTGTTCGAGGCGGACGGCTTCGGTGCCGAGCAGCGACGGGCCGTTGTGGGTGATCGTGTAGGTGGTGGTCAGTCCGCCCGAGTCGGTCAGGTTGAACGTGATGGTGTTCTCGACGTCGGGGATCAGGCCGAGCACGAGGAACTCGTGTTCGGTGGTGTAGTTCTCGCCCTGGTTGGCGGTGGCGGTGAAGTCCGGGTAGCCGTCGGCGGAGACGGTGTAGGTGACGGCCGTTTCGTAGCGCGAGTTGAAGTACACGTACAGCGAGGTGGTGTTGGTGCCGTACGGGTCGTCCTTGACGAAGATGTTGTCGACGCCGTGGGATTCGGCGTCGCGTTCCTTGATGAGGTTCTTCTCGGCCGTCTGCTGGTAGTCGGCCGTATACACTTCGGCGATCTGCGCGTTGAGGCGTTCGATGCGCGCCTGTTGGGTGGCGGCGCCGGCGTCGTCCTGCGTGAGCAGGCACAGGCCGACGGCGATGGCGGCGGCGACGGTCGCGGCGGTGCCGCGGATGATGAGCGGGAGGACGTTGGATTTCGATCGGATCGCTGGTTTCATGGAGTCGGTGTCGTTTCGTGTAACGGATGATCGGATGATGCGCTATCGTCCATTAGTATGACCCGACTCTTGGAGCAAGGTCAATGAACTGTGGGGAAACCGCCGGTGGTTTGCTGACAGTTCGCTGGATGATGGTGCCGAGCGCGGGCGTGCGGCACCATCATCCAGCAAATGCGGGCGGACGGTCAGTTCAGGCCGAGCAGCGTGAACCAGGAGCGCACGTCGTAGAAGAACCCGGGATTGTTGTGGTCGAGGGAGTCGTCGCGGCCCGGCACCAGGCAGGAGAACACCGTCACGGCGAGCATCGCGACCATGAGCGCCATGACCAGCAGCCGGATCGCATGACGACGCAGCGGCGTGCGGCTGTACGGAGAATCGTCCATGTCCTCATGCGGCCACGGATCGAACACGCTCGGACCTTCCAGCACGCGCAGCAGCATCGGCATCGCAGCCAATGCGATCAGCCAGCCGAAATCGCACATGTACCGCCAGCCCATGCCGCCTTCCATGATGTCGATCACGACGAGCAGCAGACCGAGTACCAGCGCGCACGTCAGCATCGACCAGTACGCGGCGGGGATCCTGCGGCGCAGCCGGGGCAGCAGGAACGCAAGCAGCGCCAGCGGACAGGTGACGAACAGGCCGCCGACCATCGCCTCGGTGAACCCCCATTCGGGCAGCGGCGTGGGCTGGATCGCCAGATACGGGAACGATCCGGTGAACCGCAACGGCAGGAACAGATAGTAGACGATCATGTAGGGGACGTCCGCGGCCGGCAGCCGGAAGTTCGTCATGTCGGTGACGGTCATCTGATACGCGCTGCCGAAGTCGAGAAAACCGCTGAACCGCACGCGGTTGTATGCCATGAGCGGCAGCACGACGACGATCGCGGGCAGGAGGACCGCCAGCGGGGCGGCCAGCAGACGGCCGACCGCATGACGTCCGGCGGTTGCGTCATGACCGGTGGCTGCAGGATCGGTCGCGCGACGGCCGAGCTCGCGACGATCGGACGCACGACGATCGGACGTACGGCGGCTGCGAACGGCCTCGACGACTGCCTCGCCCAGCGCGCGCACCTGCGGCCAGAACAGGGGGATGCCCAGCAATGCGGCCAGCGAGAACGGCGGACGGCATCCGAAATTCAACGCGATGCACAGCGCGCCGCCGGCCAGATGGGGCAGCGAGACCGGATCGGCATCCCCGACCGACCACAGCATGCGCGTTCGTTTCCGTCCGGCCATCCGCGAGGGCCGGACGGCGCCCATCCACAGCCACAGTCCCAGACAGGTGAACATCATCGACGCGGCGATCGGCACCGAATAGAAATTCGTGCGGAACCACAGATAACAGGCGTTCGAACACACCAGAAACAGCGCGATCGCCATCGACGCGCCCGCAACGGACGTGCGCGGCGCGATCCGCTGCGTCAGCCGCACGACCATCAGGCATGCGAACACGAGGAACCCGTACATGAGCAGCAGATCGGCCGCGCCGGTCGGCAGCATCATCCCGTCGCCGCCGACGATCCACGACGTGACCAACTGGTACGGCATGAACAGCAATACGGCCGGAACCACCCCGAAATACGAATACCAATGGCCGTCGTAGAACGCGTAATCCCAATAGATCGGGGTCACGCCGTTGGCCATGAGCCGGTCCCGCGTCGCGATGCTGTGCGGCGCGTCGGCGGCGGCCAGCGCGTCCGGCACCGGCAGGTCGAGCCATGCGTGGCCATGCAGCAGCGCGTCGGCCACATGCGCGTACTGGTCGTAATCGTAGGTGTACCCGTTTTCGTTGTGGAACAGCAACGGTCCCATCACCGTGACCATCCAGACCACGGCGCTCATCGTCGGAATCGCGACCAACGCCAGCAACACCGCCAGACCGGCCCGCTGCCGGCGGTCCGACGGGTCGAGCGGCGTGCGCCACAGGCGCGAACCCGGCCGCCACAGCAGCAACAGCAGCACCGCCACGGCCAGCACGCTCACGCGCGTCCAGCTCCATTGGAACGGCACGCGGGCGTTCGCGCGCACCGCCTCGATCGGCACGAGCGTGCCCTTCGGCTCTTCGACCCAGGCGCGGATCGTGCCGGTGGCGCCGTCCGTATGCAGGTAGAGCGAACGCGGCGACCACAACGACATCGGCTGCGCACGACCCGTCTTGCCGCCCGAATCGAGCCGCAGATGGAAGACCGCGGTCGGCTTGTTGTTATCCGACAGCATGCTGTCGTTCATCAGGGCCAACGTCCGGTCGGCCAGTTCGACGCGCGCGTACTGCGACGTGCCGTCCGCCTTGACCTCCATCCACGCGGCCGTGGGATCGGTGACGCGCAGCAGACCGTCGGCGTCGCGTTCGAGGCCCGGTCCGATCGTGTTGCTCGCGGCGGACGTGTCGGTGCTGGCCGACAGGGTCGTCCAGAACGGCAGGTTGAACGCGAAGCATTCGAGCAGCGTGATCAGCAGCATCGCCACGGCGGCGACGAGCAGCGTGCGCGGGCGTACCGCGGGATGACGGAATGTTGAAGGCACTCCATTATTCTATAGGCTTCATGTCTGGCTGGATTGGAAGAATGTGGGTCATGTTCCATCGCACACCACACCACAGTCATGGCCGCGGCGTGCCGGCCGCGATCGGCAGGCTGGTGCGCTCGCTCGGCGGCGGCGCGCTGTCCGAGCCGTCGCTTGATCCGTTCGCGGCGACGCATACGGCGGACGCGGGCAAGGACATGCCCAAGGTCCTGGCCGGTCACGCCGTCGTGCTCGGCCCGCTCGTCAAGCGTCACATCTTCGACGAACTGGTCTGGCAGCAGGACGATTCGTTGCGGTTCGGCTGGGCGCAGCTGCCCGGCCGGCAGGGCAACGTGCTCGCGCTCGGCGCGTTCACCGACCGCGACCATTTCTCGCAGGTCGCCATCGCCGACGACAAAGGACGCGTGTTCGCCGGCGAGGATCCGCAGATGGATACGTACGGCATGCAGGCGCGGTTCCTGTTCGGCAAGGAAGGCACGGTCCGTCTGCCTGATGGACCGCGTTTCGGACATCGTTCCGCCGGTGCGGCGACCGACGCCGGCACGGCGGGCACGGCGGTCCGTGGCGTGCGCGACCTGACCGGCTGGGCGGCCCGTGCGTTCGCGGGGCGTGCCGACGGCCGCGACGGCGGCAAAAGCGCCAAGGACGAGGCTCCCCGCATGCTCGAATGCGTGCAGGGCGGCATCGTCGGCCGCGACGCGTCCGGTCGCATGAGCTGGCTCGCCTCGTGGCTCAAAACCGGCAACCGCTACACGCTCGAACAGGTACGCGCCAACCTGCCCGCCTCGATGCGATACGATCTGGAATACCGCGACGCGATCGCCATCGCGTTCTTCGCCGCCTATTTCATCCCCTCGATGAACGGCCTGCTCATCGGCTTCGGTTCCGGCAACATCTTCCGCAGGCTCAACCGCGAGGCCCCGATCGGCGCGATCCGCCGCTGCCTGCGCGACACGCTCGACGCGCGCGCCCACGGCATGCGCGCCTCGGGTCTGGAGGATCATTTCTCCGACCTCATGCACGAGGCCGGCGCACTCGACCCGGCCACCGGGCTCGATGCGGTCCACGGCGCCGAACCGCTGCGCCTGTACACGTCCACGTATTCGGGCAGCTACATCCTCACGTGGAACGCGAACCTGCAGTTCCCGGCCGTCCTGCAGGCGCTGCGCATCGAAGGCAACCTCAACCGGTTCGCGAACGTGAGCGCGTGGCTCGAACGCAACGCGCGGCTCGGCCTGACGCCCATCGAGGACACGGTCACGCGCGCGCAGGCCGCGCAGATCGACCGGATGCTGCTTGAGGATCCGGCGCTTGGTGCGTTGCAGACCGACCCGGCCTTCCTGTATGCGGATTCCGGCAGCGGTGCCGGCGCGATCGCCGGGGAGAGTCGGGCGGACGATGCGGACGGCGACGGTCAGGACGGCCGTCACGCCGTGCTGCGTCTGGCCGACGAGGCGCGTGCGGTCGCCGCGCGTCTCGCCGAACAGCACCCCGACCCGCTCGGCATCGACACGACGTCAAGCGAATGGCTGTACCGGCAGACCGTGTCGACCCTGCTGCGCCGGCTTCGCCTGCCGTTCCGCTTCGACGTGGAATTCCGTTCGAACCTTGCCGACGGCGAGGCCGCGATCGGATTCACCACGTCCGGCCCGTCGATGATGCCGACCAGCCGGTACGACGACGACCGGCACATGTGGGTGCCGCTGGACGAGCGCGACCGCGCGGCCATGAGCACCGACTACAACCTGCGCGTCGGCCTGATGATGGCCACGCTGCTGTTCGGCGCCGACGAGCGGATCCGCCGTGTCTCGGTGCACATCGATTCGATCGGGCTGGAAGAGGCGATCGCCGAACAGGATTCCGCGATCTCCGGCCTCGTCGGTCAGGTGCTGCGCACGTTCGAACGCGTCAAGCGCGGCGACGTCGGCTTGGGCGGCACGAAGGCCGATCCGAAGGACGGCGACTTCCACGGCGATCCGTCGCGTTCCCTGCCGCATCCGGTCGAGGACCACGGCGACGCGCACGCCACCGGCCCGGCCCTCACCCCCGCCGACGACGCGAACGCGGCCGCAGGCGCCGACGATCAGGCCGGACAATCAGGACAGGCCGCGGCATCCGTGACGGACGCGGCGGCCTCGGCCTCGACGTCGGGCGCCGCGGATGCGGTCTCTTCCGACGTGCAAGGCACGGACGATGCCAGCCTCGACAGCCAGTTCGAGGACCTCATGCGCGGCATCGACCTCGACGAGGTAGCCTTCGCCGCCCCCGACGCGGGCAACGGCGACGATACGGCGTCGGACACGCCGTTCATGTCGTTCAACGGTCTCGGCGGCTCGGGCGATGATGGGGACGATGCGGACGGTGCCGATGACGCGAACGGCGGCGACCCGTCCGACCCGCTCGACGTGCTGCGCGCCAATCCGACCGTGCGCACCATGGTCACCGTCTCCTTCGACCGCGACGCGCTGCTGTCGCGACTGTACGAGGACGGCCTGCGCCATCCGCTCGACACGTACCGCATGTTCGACGCGACGATCGATCTCGACGACAACGGCGGCCTCGTCGCCACCGAACCGGGCTTCGACCTGCGCGACAGTCGGTTCGCGCCGGCCGGCGCTCAGGAGGAACCCGAACTGTCCGAAACGACGTTCGGCCCGCGCACCGCGCGCGTGTTCGGCACGGACGACGAGACCGGGCTGTCGATCCAACGCGCGGACCTGCTGCAGCGCGGCGTCGCCGAATTCCACCGTCTCGCCGCCGACGAGCACATGCCGTCCGTCGAAAAGGCGCAGCGTGCGATGAGGCTCATCGACCGCATCGCCGACCCGGAACTGAGCGAACGCGCCCCGCAGGTCACCAGCGCGCTGATCGACGGCCGCGACACCCCCGACATCGACTTCCAGCTGAGCGCCGGCATCGAACGCGAACGCTCCAAGGCGCACGATCTGCTGTTCTCCGGGCAGATGGACCGTGCGATGGAGGTCATGGAGACCGAGATCGAACGTCTCGATCTCATGTACGCGAACAATCCCGGCGTGCCGCGCTACTTCAACTCGTACGCCGAACGCGTGGTCTACAACCGTCTGTTCGCCACGCCCGGCGAACAGACCGTGCTCATTCCCGACGACCTGTTCTACGCGCATATGGAGGTCGCCGACGTGCTCGCCCAGATCAAGGGCGCCAAGGCCGCGCTGCCGCACCTGAACGCGATGGTCTCCTACGCGCCGTCGTATCCGCTGTCGCATCTGAAGCTCGCCGTGCAGCTCGCCCGGCTTGAGGACTGGGATTCGGCGCGCGCCGCCTGTCTGAACGCGCTGCGCGTGGCCCTCGACCGAGACGACGCCGCATTCGCCTACTACCGGTTCGCCTACTGCGAATGGATGCGCGACCAGTTCGCCACGGCCGCCGCCGCATACATCATGAGCGACCACATCAGCCCCGGCCAGATCGGTCCGCTGGAAAACGAGCTGCGCGACCTCGTGACGCGCGCCGACTCGCAATGCGTGCCCGTGCCCGACAGCGTCGAGGCCGCGCAGGCCGTGCTCGCCGCGCACGACCTGCCCGTGTGGCCGCACACCGAAGTCGGTGCGATCATCCGCGACGCCGCCCGCGTGAGCGTGGACGAGGGCATGTTCGTGCCCGCCCGCACCCTGTCGGTGGCGTGGGCGCGCATGGCCGACGACGACACCGACGGCATCGACGTGATCCAGGCGCAGTTCCTGCGCTCGCTCAACGCGTGACATCGTGAGTGACAGCGTGACATTCGTGACAGCGTGACCATGGGGAGAGACATGACAACCGAACAACTGGCATGGGATTTCGATACGCCGGCGGACGGCGGCGACGCGAACGCCGCGCCCGCGGTGGTGGCCGACACCGGACTCAACCGGTTCGCGCCCGGCAGCGAACCGTGGATCGCCGCATTGCAGCCGACCGACGACGACGCGATGCGCCTCGACCGGCTCGACGTGGCTTCGATGACCTCCGAGGCGGCCGCCCGTCTGTGGGCGCGCGTCGCCGCGTGGGTCGAATCCGACCAGATCGCCTACTACATCGACGACGCGCCCGTCTCCTCCGACGCCGCGTACGACGCGCGCCTGCGATGCCTGCAACGTCTCGAGGCGGAGTTCCCGTCGCTCGACTCGCCGCAGTCGCCCACGCACCGCGTCGGCGGCACGTTCTCCAACGATTTCGCGTCCGTGCGCCATCCCTCGCGCATGATGAGCCTCGACGACGTGTTCTCGATCGACGAACTGCGCGACTGGTACGACGGCGTGATCCGCGATCTCGACTGGCCCGAATCCAAGCCGCTGCCGATGAGCTGCGAGGTCAAGATCGACGGTCTGGCGCTGAACCTCATCTACCGCAACGGCGTGCTCGAACAGGGCCTGACGCGCGGTGACGGCGTGACCGGCGAGGACATCACGTTGAACGTGCGCACCATCGGCTCGATCCCCGCGAACCTGGGCGGCCCGGCCGAGGACATCCCCGAATTCGTGGAGATCCGCGGCGAGGTGTTCATGCGCTGGGACGACTTCCATGCACTGAACGCCGAACAGGAGGACGCCGGCCGCGCCCCGTTCGCCAACCCGCGCAACGCGGCCGCGGGGTCGCTGCGCCAGAAGGACCCGCGCATCACCGCCACGAGACGGCTCAGTTTCTACGCGCACGGCATCGGCACGCTACGCTGGGGCGCCGACCGTCCCGCTGGCTCGCACGACGTGGTCAACGACCAGTCCGAGGCGTACGAGCTGTACACCAAGTGGGGCGTGCCGGTGTCGCCGCACAACCGTACCGTCACGAACTTCCGTGAGATCCTCGACATGATCGACTATTACGGCGAGCATCGCGGCGACATCGAACACGCGCTCGACGGCATCGTCGTCAAGGTCGACGATTTGGGACTCCAACGCTCCTTGGGCGCGACCTCGCGCGCGCCGCGCTGGGCGATCGCCTACAAGTACCCGCCCGAAGAGGTCAACACCGAACTGCTCGACATCACCGTGCAGGTCGGCCGCACCGGCCGCGTCACCCCGGTCGCCGTGCTCAAACCCGTGTACGTGGCCGGCTCCACCGTGGCTCGCACCACGTTGCACAACCCGTCCGAAGTGGCCCGCAAGGGCGTGCTCATCGGCGACACGGTCGTCGTGCGCAAGGCCGGCGACGTGATCCCCGAACTCGTTGGTCCCGTGCTCGAACGGCGCAAGGGCCGCGAGGACACGCTGCGCGCGTTCGTCATGCCTGAACATTGCCCGTCGTGCGGCGCCAAGCTTGCCCCCGCCAAGGAGGGGGACAAGGACATCCGCTGCCCGAACGTGGAAAGCTGCCCTGCGCAGTTGACCGAGCGCATCATCAACTTGGCCTCCCGCAAGGCGTTCGACATCGAGCATCTCGGCGACCAGTCGGCCATCGCGCTGACCAATCCGGAGGAGAACCGGCCCGATTCGGTCGCCACCTATGCGCCGAACATCACCGAGATCCTCGTCAAACCGGGTGAGGAACCGGAGCCGTACGAGCCGGTGCCCGGGCTGGAACTGCCGCCCGTGCAGACGCCGGTGTTGTCCAGCGAGGCCGGCCTGTTCGACCTGACCGCCGCGGATCTCAAGGACGTGCGCGTATGGCGCGAGGCCGCGATCATCGAAATCCACGAGACGACCGACGCCAACGGCAAGACGAAGAAAACCCGCAAGCGCGTCGGCGGCTCCGGCCTGTGGCATCAGGTGCCCGCATTCTGGACCGCGCCCACGGCGGCGAAAAAGCTCACCTCCAAGCAGCTCGCCGCACGGGACGCGGCCGCGAACCAGCCGGCGGGGGAGAGCGCGGCGCAAACCGCGGAACGCTCCGCCGCGACGGCATACCCCGATTACGACGTGCCCGCGGACGCGGTCGTCGTGCGCGTCGACCACAAGACCGTGCGCGGAGTGACGACCGGCGTGCCGGTCATCATCCGGCCGGGGGAGAACACGCGCAAGATGTTCGACGAAATGGACAAGGCGCGTCACGCTGACCTGTGGCGCGTGCTTGTGGCTCTGTCGATCCGCCGGCTCGGCCCGCCCACCGCGCGCCTGCTCGCCTCGTCGTTCGGCACTCTGGACGCGCTCGAACATGCGACCGTCGACGACCTGTCCGCCATCGACGGCATCGGACCGGAGATCGCGCAATCCGTGGTGACGTGGTTCGCCGAGGCTCGCGAACCGGGCAACTGGCGTGGCGCCGTGCTCGACGCATGGAAACGTGCCGGCGTGGGCGTCGGCGAGGCCGAAACCAGCAGTCTGCCGCAGACTCTGGTCGGCAAGACGGTCGTCGTCACCGGATCATTGGAAGGCTATTCACGTGATTCCGCCAAGGAGGCGATCATCGAACGCGGCGGCAAGGCGGCCGGTTCGGTGAGCAAGAAAACCGATTATGTAATCGTCGGCGCGAATGCCGGCTCCAAGGCCGCCAAGGCCGAGGAGCTCGGCATCCCCATGCTCGACGAAGCACAGTTCGCGCGGCTGCTCGAAACGGGCGAGGTCGAGGGCTAGGAGCGCATCTCGAGCAGCGGGATCGCGATGGCGGCGATGATCAGGATCACGCCGCCCACGCGGGCCAGCGTCAGATACAGCTGGGTCGGCTCGCCGCCCTTGACATCCCAGAAATGGTCGATCTTCCACGTGATGCGCGGCCAGCCGATCAGCAGGATGCCATAAGCGGCCAGGATGATGGCGAGCAGGATCATGATTGCCTCGTTTCTTCCCGGGAGCGGCCGCCGACGGGGCGGGACGCCTCGTCGCGTCGTCACTCCTTATATATCAGTATAGAAACCGGTCAAGTGCGGCCCGCCGCGCATTCGCGAACGGGCCGCACAGAGAACGGGCTGGTCGAATCGGTCCGATGATCCGAACGGTCCGAACTGTCCGAACGATCCGGTCCGTGAACGATCAGCGCATCAGCTTCTCGGCAAGCGTGCGGAACTCCCGTCCGATGCCGTCCGAACGCAGCGCGCCGTCCTTGTCCAGCACCGCAGGACGCCCGGCCTCGCCGGTCTCGCGCAGTTCCGGCTCAAGCGGCAACTGGGCCATCAGCGGCACATCGTAGCCGAGCGCGTCGGTCAGCTGTTCGGAGACCCGCCGGCCGCCGCCGGCCCCGAAGATCTCCAGCCGTTCGCCCTTGTGCTCGTACCAGCTCATGTTCTCCACCACGCCGCGCACCTTCATCGGCACCTGCAACGCGACCAAACCGGAACGCACCGCCACGTCGGACGCGCTCGGCTGCGGGGTCGTGACCACCACGAGCTCCGCGTTGGGCAACGCCTGTGCCACAGAGATCGCCATGTCGCCGGTACCGGGCGCCAGGTCGAGCAGCAGCACGTCCGGCTCTCCCCACCACACGTCAGACAGGAACTGCTCCAACGAACGCTGCAGACGTGGTCCGCGCCACAGGATCGCCCGGTCCGCGCCCGCGAACATGCCGATCGAAATAAGCTTGACGCCCCACGCGGTCACTGGCATGAGCATGCCGTTCAAATTCGTGGGCTGCGCGTGCACGCCGAACAGTTTCGGCAGCGAGAACCCGTAGATGTCCGCGTCGATCGCCGCCGTATCGTAGCCGAGCGCCGCGAACGTGGCCGCCAGATTCGCCGTGACCGACGACTTGCCGACGCCGCCCTTGCCGGACGCGATCGCGAAGATGCGCGTCTTGACGCCCGGCTTGTTGAACGGGTTCTGCTTGCGTTCCGCCTTGAGATCGGCAACGAGATCGGCGAGCTTGTCATGGCTCATGGACGTGACCTCGATATGCGGGACGAGCGTCGCATCCGGGTACGAGGCGATCGCGCCGTTGATCTGGTTGGTGATCGTCTCCGACAACGGACAGCCCTCGACCGTAAGCTCGACCTGCACGGTCACGTCGTAGCCGTCCCCGGCCGGCACCGCGTTGATGGCCGCGATCATGCCCAGATCGGTGACCGACCGGCCGAGCTCGGGGTCGATGACCCGGCTGAGCCTGTCATAGATCGCCGCTTCGATCTGCCTTGCTGTCTGCGTCATGAGGATCCTCCTTGTTTTGCCGGTACACCAGCCTAGCGTGAACCCCGTCGCCATGCCAGAGGCATATTCCGAGTGGGATCGCACATTGTGCGACACGCCCGGAATTGTTATTTATGGGGGTGTGTTGTGGTGTGTTGCACGAACGCATGCGTGAATTACGGATGGATGATTTACCCCGAATTTTAGGGGCTTTGATGTCATGAAAGGCTCCTTACGCTGATCTCGCCAGTAATAGGTACAAGGTCCTCTGCCGGCTGTTTTCAACAGGGGACCGGAGAGCTGAGGTCATTATGAAGTTTCAGAACAACCACGGCAGTGGCATCTGGGCGAAGCGTCTGCTGAGCGCCGTCGCGGCCGTGGCCATGCTGGGCGCCGGAGTCGGCATCGCGGCCTACGCGAACGACGACGCGTCCGCTCCCGCCACGCAGACGGGCGTTGCCGCCGCGCCTGCCGATCCGTCGCTGAACGCGCCCGCGCATACCAAGACCGTCACGGCCAACGCCGACGGCACGTACACGGTGTCGCTGAACGTGACCGGCGCGTCGAGCAGCACGGACGGCGAGATCGTCAAGAACCAGCCGCTCGACATCGCGCTGGTGCTCGACGTGTCCGGCTCGATGAGCCAGCGGATGAACGATGGCAAGACGAAGATCGACGCGTTGAAGAGTGCCGTCGATGGATTCATCAATGCGACCGCCGCGAAGAACGAGAAGCTTGATGAGTCGGAGCAGCCGAACCAGATCGCACTGGTCAAGTTCGCCGGCAAGGAGTCCGATGAGATCGGTGATACTTCGTATACCGGTCATTATGGGAATCATAACCAGTACGAGTACACGGCAAACCATACGCAGATCGTCAGCAACCTGACTACGGATGCGACGGCGCTGACCGATGCGGTCAATAATTTGCAGCCCAACGGTGAGACCCGCGCCGACTTCGCTTTCGACAAGGCCAAGACCGTGCTGTCCGGCGCTCGCGACGGTGCCAAGAAGGTCGTCATCTTCTTCACCGACGGTGAGCCGACCTCCGATCAGAACTTCGACCCGACCATCGCCAACACTGCGGTCAGCGAGGCGAAGTCGCTGAAGGACACCACGATCTATTCGATCGGCGTGTTCGACGGTGCGAAGCCGTCCGATACGACTTCGCAGTTCAACTCCTACATGAACGCCGTGTCGAGCAACTACCCGAACGCCACCGCGTACAACGCGCTCGGCACTCCCGGCGAGAAGGGCGGTTACTACAAGGCCGCTACGAACTCCAGTGAGCTGAACAACATTTTCGAGTCCATTCGTCAGGAGATTTCCAAGACCGCGAAGTACACGGATGTGACGGTCAGCGACAAGCTGTCCCAGTGGTTCGTCGGCGCCGCGTCCGCCGACGGCAAGCCGTCCGACTTCACGTACACGAAGAACGGTCAGCCGTGGGCCGAGGCTCCGGCCGCGACGGTTGCCGCCGACGGTACGGTCTCCTGGCCGGTCGTCGCCGATGGCGCCACGCTCGAGGACGGCGTCACCTACACGGTGAGCTTCAAGGTCAAGGCCACGCAGGAAGCGTACGACGAGGCCGTCGCCAACCACAAGGACGACGAAGCCGCTGCCGGTGACAACAACTTCTACACGAACGACAACGACGTGGCCAAGGTCTCCTACAAGACCGTCGTCACCAGCACCACCGGCGAGACGACCACGGGCGACCTGCAGAACGTCGCCTACAACAAGCCGACCGTCACCCTGCCCGTGTCCACGATCACCGTGACCAAGGCATGGAAGGACAAGGACGGCAAGGACGTTGAACCGGGTGCCGACTCCGTGTCCGTGCAGCTGCAGCAGGACGGCGCCGACTACGGCGAGCCGGCCGAGCTGAACGCCGACAACCAGTGGACCGCCTCGTTCACCGTGCCCGCCGGCCCCAACGGCCACGTGTACACCGCCGTCGAGAAGGCCGTCGAAGGCTACAAGGCCTCCTACGACCTGAGCGTGAGCGCCGAGCCGTCCAAGATCGAAGGCGCCGGCATCAACCTCAACGGCCTGACCGCCCAGGGCGGCGCCATCGCCGTGACCAACACCCGCGAGGATGCCGCCAAGCCGCCGGTCGACAACGGCGACAAGGGCAACAAGGGCGACAACACCGCCAAGACCCCGACGAAGACCCCGGCCAAGAAGCTGTCCGTCACCGGTAGCTCCGTGGCCGCGTTCGGCGGATTCGGCGTGATGGCCCTGATCGCCGCCGGCGTCGCCATCGCGATCCGCAAGCGTCAGACGCTCTGACGCAACGCGCATAACGCGCGCATAGGCCGAAGGCCCTTCTCCGTCCGGTTTCGTACGGTCGCCCCTTGATTGAGGGCGATCGCGGAGACCGAGGCGGGGAAGGGCCTTTTTACGTGCGCCCGCGACAACGTTGAATGATCCCCGTACGGTGTAGGCGGACGGGGACGGATGGTCGGTCCCCTCGCCGGTTGCTTCATTGGAATGTCTTGGAATGCGGACGTAAGCCCATCGCGACACGCCCGGAGCCGTCGAATACGGGGGTATGGTATGGCGAGTTTCCGAACGGCATCGACGATTTTCGGATACATGATTTGCCCCGAATTTTAGGGGTTTTGGTGTCATACCAGCCTTTTTAGGCTGACTTCAGCAGTTGAAGTAAAGGGCCTTTCGCCATCATCGACGGAAGGCAGAGAGGCTGAGGTCATCATGAAGATCCAGAACAACCGCGGGGGAGGTTCGCTCGCCAAGCGACTGCTGAGTGCGTTCGCCGCCGTGGCCATGTTGGGGGCCGGCGTCGGCATCGCCGCCTACGCGAACGACGGCACCACGTCCACCGACACGGCCGCGCAGGGAACCGCCGCCGTCCAGACGGTCGATGCGAACAGCGAACCGGCAGATCCGACGCTGAGCGCGCCCGCGCACACCAAAACCGTCACCGGCAACGGCGACGGCACGTACACGGTGTCGCTGAACGTGACCGGCGATTCGAGCAGAACGGACGGCGAGATCGTCAAGAACCAGCCGCTTGATATTGCGCTGGTGCTCGATGTGTCCGGTTCGATGGATAATTATATGGGCAGTGAGAGGAGGATTGAAGCACTGCAGAGCGCTGTGAAAACGTTCATCAACGAGACTGCCGCTCAGAATAGTTCGATCACTGACCCAGCGCAGCAGAACCGAATCGCATTGGTCAAATTCGCCGGAGATGAGAACGATGAGATCGGCAACGATAAAGATTGGAACGGTTATAACTATTCTCAAATCGTAAGTCCGTTGACGACCGATACGGATACCCTGAATCAGGATGTCGATGATTTGACAGCGGGCGGAGCTACACGGGCTGACTACGGTTTTGGAAAGGCACAGGCAGTTCTAAAGGATGCTCGTACCAATGCAAAGAAGGTCATTATCTTCTTTACCGATGGTACGCCGACAAGCAATAGTGAGTATGAGGATGGCGTCGCCGCTGACGCGATCAACACTGCGAAGAGTCTTAAAGACAAAGGCACGACTGTATATAGCATCGGAGTTTTTAGCGGCGCGGATCCCAAGGACGTCAGCGGTAATGAAAATCGGTTCATGAACTATGTATCCAGTAATTATCCGGATGCCCATGTAACGGTATCGACTGATCGGTGGGGGCGTCCAGTCCGCTATACGTATGTTCATGGCAGTAGAGCTGAAGGTAATCACTATTTCTCCGCCACGAACTCCAGTGAGCTGAACAATATTTTCGAGTCCATCCGTCAGGAGATCTCCAAGACCGCGAAGTACACGGATGTGACGGTCAGCGACAAGCTGTCCCAGTGGTTCGTCGGCGCCGCGTCCGCGGACGGCAGGCCGTCCGACTTCACGTATACCAAGACCGTCAAGGGCGGCAAGCCTGAGGCTTGGGCCGAGGCTCCGGCCGCGACGGTTGCCGCCGACGGCACGGTCTCCTGGCCGGTCGTCGCGGATGGCGCCACGCTTGAGGACGGCGTCACCTACACGGTGAGCTTCAAGGTCAAGGCCACGCAGGAGGCGTACAACGAGGCCGTCGCCAACCACAAGGACGACACGAACGCCGAGGGCAACAACAACTTCTACACGAACGCCGGCGCATCGGTCGACTACAAGACCGTCGTCACCGATCAGGACGGTAACAAGGTTATCAGTGCCAGCCGCAGCACGAATTACAACATGCCGACTGCCACTCTGCCGGTGTCCACGATCAAGATAACCAAAGCGTGGAAGGACAAGGACGGCAAGGATATTGCTCCCGGTGCCGACTCCGTGTCCGTGCAGCTGCAGCAGGACGGCAATCCTTATGGCAACCCGGTCACGTTGAACGCCGGCAACAATTGGACGGCTTCGGTCACTGTGCCAGCCGGTCCGAACGGTCATGTGTACACGGCCAAAGAGAACGCGATCGCAGGCTATACGACTTCGTATGACCTGAGTGTGAGCGCCGAGCCGTCCAAGATCGAAGGCGCCGGCATCAACCTCAACGGCCTGACCGCCCAGGAGGGTGCCATCACTGTGACCAACACGAGGTCCGAGGTCACGCTTGCTGCGAACCAGTTCGTGCAGGTGCAGAAGGAACTGTCCGGCCGTACGTGGAATGATCTCGGCGACAACGACGGTTTCTCGTTCACGCTGGCCGGTGTTGATAACGCTCCGTTGCCGAAGACCACGAGCGTGACCGTCACCAAGGCCGACAAGGACACCGACACCACGTCCGTGGCGAAGGCGTTCGGCGACATCACGTACACCGAACCGGGCACGTACACCTACACGCTGACCGAGAATGCCGACACGAAGCTTGCGGGCTTCGCCTACTCGGCTGCCAAGTTCACGGTCACGGTCACGGTTCCGGCTTCCATGGACGCCACGGGCATCACAGTCAAGGTCGAACGTGCTGAAGGGGCTGACACTGACGGCACTGTCAACGGCAACACCGCCGAGTTCGTCAACCGCTACGTGGCCGTGTCGGCCCTGCCGCTCACCGGTGGCAGCTCCGCCCGTGACTGGACGGTGTTCGGCGGCGGACTCGGCGTGATGGCCCTGCTCGCGGTCGGCGTCACGATGGTGATGCGCAAGCGCCAGACGCTCTGACCTATTCCAAAGGTTCTTCGATTCCGGTTCGGTTCGCCGGTCGTCAATTGTCACGGCGGGTCGAACCGGAACCCGGAACCTTCGGTCAAATAAAGATTTGCGGATCGCGGTGGCTCTGCTCTCCAGGGCTGGATGCCTTCCGCGATGCAAAAAACAAGTAAGTAATTAGGAAGAGAGGATTTCTCATGAAGTTGAGGAAGCTTTTCGCGGGTGTCGCTGCTGCGGCTACCCTTCTCGGCGGCTTCGCCCTCGGCGCCGCCACCGCCAACGCGGCCGATCCGGCTGACATCTCCGGCAAGACCATCACGGTCACCGCCACCGATGCTAACCAGTTCTACACCAAGCCGTTTGATGCTAAGAACCCGACCGCGAACCTGCGTACGTTCAAGTACGTCGAGCTCGCCAAGTACGTGACCGACGGCAACACCGGCGTCGCGCTGCAGGGCGTGGCTACTGGAGATCAGGTTACCGCTGCGTTCCAGGCCATCGGATACGATGCGACCAAGGACGACTACAAGGATCAGTGGATCTGGCTGGGCAACAATACGCTGACCGCCGATCAGACCACTGCCTTCGTGAATGCCCTCAAGCCGCTCGCTCAGACCGACATTGTCCCGGCTCCGTCTGCCAACGGTACGAGCCAGACCTTCACTCTCCCTGAAGGCGGTCTGTACCTGATCGTCGACCAGAGCGGCAAGCTCGTTCTCGAGGACAACGCCAACCACACCCTTGTGTGGAACGGCAACACCCCGATCCTTGCCGGCACTGAGATCAAGACTTCGGATCCGAAGGTCGAGGGTGCCACCGGTGCCCTTGCTTCCGGCAAGGTCGATCTCAAGAGCAGCAAGATGGACACCGCCAAGGCCGATGCCGTGACCTGGCAGAAGGTGGACAAGACGTTCACCGGCCTCGCTGGCTCTACCTTCAATGTGTACGAAGGTACTCCTGAAGACCTTTCAAAGGCTACTCCGATCAAGTTCGTTGGTCAGTCCGGCATCTACAACCTGCCGTACGAAGGCGAAACCGGTGCCGTTGCTGATCTGACCTCTGACGGTCAGGGTAACTTCACCCTGTATGGCCTCAAGCGTGGCACCGTCTACACCGTGGTTGAGAAGTCCGCTCCTACCGGTTACAACAACAACTTCAAGGGTTCCTTCACCGTCACCGTTGGCACGGATGGCAAGCTGACTTTCGCTGCCACCGATGTTTGGAAGCTCGCTCAGGATCACGAGGGCAAGTTCGTTGTCGTGAACGTGAAGAACATCTCCCAGCTGCCGCTCACCGGTGCTGCGGGCACTGCGCTGTTCTCCGTGATCGCCGTGCTGATCGCCGGCGCCGCGGCGACCGTGTTCGCCAAGTCCCGTTCCACCAAGCGCGCGCTGAACGCGTGAGCGAACGGTAACCTGCGTGCGGGTCGTTGATATCGATATCCCCGATAATCAACGGGCGTAACGTAGGATCTTGATCACAGTCGGTTTCCGCACGTATATTGTGTGGGGACCGACTGTGTCGTATCTACATTTTTGTCATGGGGGGGGGGG
>NZ_WHZW01000002.1:127899-200239 GCF_010667685.1 Bifidobacterium aerophilum
TGATCACAGTCGGTTTCCGCACGTATATTGTGTGGGGACCGACTGTGTCGTATCTACATTTTTGTCATGGGGGGGGGGTATGCCCTCATGGCTATATTTTTCCGTGAACCGGGGGAGGCCATGTCTAACAAGGGCGGAAAATTCACCGAGCAGGAAGTGATGTACCTCATGTCCAGGCCAGCCGTGGAAAATGCCACGGTGAACCGCATCACCTATTCCGACGCGTTCAAACGCGATTGTCTCAGGCGGTATCTTGACGGCGAATCGCCGGTGCGTCTGTTCCGCGAGGCGGGCCTGCCGCCCGAACTGGTCGGATATAAGCGCATCGAACGCGCGTTCAGCCGTTGGAAGGAGAACCGCGACGAAATCCTCGACGGCAACGACACCGACCAGCATGCCGACATGGCACGCTTCGCCGCGGCCGCGCCGTCCGGCACCTTCGACGTGCGTGACACGCTGATCGTCCAGCAGATACACCGTATCGCCGAACTGGAGCATCAGGTCGCCGCGCTCAAGGTCGTCGTCGCATCCAAGGAGAAGACGGCATCGACAGACGCGTCCTCGGAAGCTTCAGTACCGCCAGATACATTGTCCGGCGAATGATAGACGCTGCAGAACATCGGTAGTATACGTGTGTGGGGCGGATTCATCCTCAAATGAATCCGCCCCACACGTATGTATTAACGGTCGAAGTGGCAGTTGCCAAAGAAGCTTCTCCAAGCCTGTACAAAGCCATTCCAGTTTCGACGCATATACAATTGTATTTTCCGTGTCGTCTTGGCATCCAGAGTGGTTGTGTCAACGACCACATCCCCATCTGCGGTGAGAATGAATTTGGCAAGACGATATGAGTTGTTTCTCTTGATATGGAAATGGACTCCGTGCCCACCGTCATTGCTGGTCACGTAGAACTCATATCCGGCGACGTCTTCAAACCATATTTCAGGCATATTCGCGATCCACTTCACGAGCATCTTCCACAAAGGGATACGAGCGTTTGAAATAGCCCTGTACCAGAGGAAGCGATTCGGAAGGAAACGTGTTGCTTTTTATGGTGCCGTCATTAAGAAAAACGATCTTAAACCCTGTTGCAGGCTCGGTAACAGTCACCGTACGAGCCGTGTATCCGAGACGTAACCCGTTGGCCTCCAGCAGATTCGACATGCCGATCTTCGCCATCTTGTTTCCTTTACCTTGTTGCCTTCTCACATGGTAGCAAACGAAGCAGAACGCGAAAAGCCCCTTGACATCGCTGCCAAGGGGCTTTCTACGCTATCCGATCAACGATCAGATGTGGAAGTACAGCTCGTACTCCAGCGGGGTCGGGGCCAGGCGGGCCTGGTCGATCTCGCCGCGCTTGATGTCGATCCACGTCTCGATCAGGTCGTCGGTGAACACGTCGCCGGCGGTCAGGAAGTCGTGGTCGGCCTCAAGGGCGTCCATGGCCTCGGCCAGGGAGCTCGGGACCTGCTTGATGCCCGCGTGCTCTTCCGGCGGCAGCTCGTAAAGGTCCTTGTCGACCGGCTCCGGCGGCTCGATGTGGTTGAGGATGCCGTCCAGGCCAGCCATGAGCTGGGCGGAGAAGGCCAGGAACGGGTTGCAGGACGGATCCGGCGCGCGGAACTCGATGCGCTTGGCGGCCGGGGAGGTGCCGGCCAGCGGGATGCGGATGGCGGCGGAACGGTTGCGGGCCGAGTACACCAGGTTGACCGGGGCCTCGAAGCCCGGGACCAGACGGTGGTAGGAGTTCAGCGACGGGTTGGTGAAGGCCAGCACGGAGGAGGAGTGCTTGATCAGGCCGCCGATGTACCAGCGGGCGATGTCGGAGAGGCCACCGTAGTTCTTCTCATCATAGAACAGCGGCTTGCCGTCCTTCCACAGGGACTGGTGGCAGTGCATGCCGGTGCCGTTGTCGCCCGCGAGCGGCTTCGGCATGAAGGTCGCGGCCTTGCCGGCCAGGGCGGCGGTCTCGTGCACGACGTACTTGTACTTCATCAGGTCGTCGCCCGCGTGCTGCAGGGAGTTGAAGCGGTAGTTGATCTCCTGCTGACCGGCGCCGGCGACCTCGTGGTGGGAACGCTCGAGGATCAGGCCGACCTTCTGCAGGTTGGCGACCATGTCGTCGCGCAGGTCCTGGGTGTGGTCGATCGGCGGAACCGGGAAGTAGCCGCGCTTGACGCGGTTCTTGAACGCGATGTTCGGGGTGCCGTCCTCTTCGGTGTCAAGGCCGGTGTTCCACGGGGCCTCAATGGAGTCGACCTCGTAGAAGGAGCGCTGCATGGAGTTCTCGTAGCGGACCTTGTCGAAGATGAAGAACTCGGCCTCAGGCGCGAAGGACGCGGTGTCGGCGATGCCGGTGGACTTCAGGTAGGCCTCGGCCTTGCCGGCGACCTGACGCGGGTCGCGGGAGTACGGCTCGTCGGTCAGCGGGTCGACGATGGAGAAGGCCACGTCGAGGGTCTTGTGCTTGCGGAACGGGTCGACGAAGGCGGTCGTGACGTCCGGCACCAGCTTCATGTCGGATTCGTTGATGGCCTGGAAGCCTTCGACGGAGGAACCATCGAACGGCATGCCATCGGTGAACGCGTCCTTGAGGAACTCGCTCGCCGGCACGGTGAAGTGCTGCTGCACGCCGATCAGATCAGTGAAACGGACGGAGACATACTCGATGCCTTCCTTGTTGATAAGGGCCTCGGCGTCTTCCTTGGACTTGAGTTCGGTCACGGGACCGCTCCTTTCGTGAAGTTACTTACAGGCTTACAGTCTAGAAACGTGCGTTTCGCCCGCTCGTCGTTTCGGTTACGAGAATGTTTCGGGACGGCGACGCGGACGCGTCACACCCCGCAAGGCCGCGGAATGATGCGATTGCCGTGTTACGGCATGTTTCGTGAGCGGTCACGGGCATGTTCGATTAATGAGATCGGGGAGCCGGTGGCGTGGTGGTGGGTGGTTGCGGAATCGTGTGGTGATGGAATCGTGCTGTGCACGATGCCGTGTTGTTTGGCGGCGCCACTGCGCCGCGACGCTCCCTCAGTCACGCTTCGCGTGCCAGCTCCCTCAGCCGAGGGAGCCGAGCTGGCGGAGCCTCGACCCCCTCGGCTGAGGGGGCTCCCGGCGTAGCCGGGTGGGGGAGCGTCGCGGCCGCAGGCCGCCAACGGCGCAGCATCGCGTGCAGCGCGATCCCATCGCAAAACGGATGGTACGAAAAAGGGGTCTGCGATCGACTTGGATCGCAGACCCCTGAAAACCCAGCTGTGCCGAACCGTGAATCCGATCAGCGGCCGCGCATGGCGCGACGGCTCACGCGCTGCGGCTTCGTCGGATCAATGCCCTTGGGAATGCCGTAGCCGGCCTTGGTCTGCAGGGTGTCGAGACGCTTGTTGAGCGTCTCGAGCTCTTCCTTGGTCAGGATGAAACGCGTGGTCGGCTTGATCTTGTACCACATCGTGTCCCACCATCCGTTCGGCTGCGGCTTGGCGCGGTACGACTTCTGCTTGACGACGACCTTGCGCAGGTCCTTGAGGCGCGTCTGGTTGGCGCCGGTGCCCACGTAGATGCGGTAGACCGGGATCTGGGAGCCGGCGGTGACACCCTTGATGCTGGCCTCCTGACGGTTCATCGCGTGCTCGACGCGCTTGTAGTCGCCCTCGCCGAGCAGGTAGATGCCGTTGTAGCCGGTGCCGCGCCAGATCATCTCCTTGGTCTTCGGGTCGATCCACACGGGCTGTTCGGGGAAGTTGAAGCCGGCCTTGTTGATGTTGCGCAGCACGCTGACCGAAGCGCCCGGACGGCCTTCGAGCTTCGCGTAGCCGACCTTGTCGGCGCGGTTGGTGAGCGTCATCGTGGCGAGCAGCATGGCCAGCATGATCGCGGTGATCATCAGAAGGATCCACGACAGAACCGTCCAGTGGAACACGATGCCGAGGATGATGAACAGGACGATCGGACCGGCGACCGCTCCGCCGATCAGCCACGGCAGGGCCTTGTCCTCCGCGGCCGTGTACTTGTAGATCTGCTTGATCTGGTCGATCGTCGTCGCCATGCGCGAGAACAGACCGTTCTTCTTGGGCTTCTCTGCCTTCTCAGCCATGAACTTCCTCACTTGCTAGGGGTGGACACACTATTTCACCACTCTACCAGCACCGTTGACCGTCTCGCGGGTGGTGCGACGCCAGCGGCCATGCGCCGCGCCGCCCGCGTCTCAACGCGTGTGCAACGGGCGGCCGTCCGCCTTGAGCAGCGCCTCGCCCAACGTCTCCGAGAACGTGGGATGCGGATGGATGAGCCGGGCCGCCTCATGCAACGGCACATGGTTGCCGACGATCTGCTCCGCCTCGGCGATCAGATCGGACGCCATCGGCGAGACGATATGCACGCCGAGCACGACCTGCACGTCCGGGTCGGACGCGTACGCGCCGGAGACGACCGACAGGGATCCGGCCGAACCGGACATGAGCATGCGCGCGTTGCCGAGCATCGGATACACGGTTTCCGTCACGCTTTCGAGATCGTCGCGCGCCTGCGCCTGGTCGAGAGTGTACCCCACGCTGGCGGCCTCGGGGGATGAAAACACGACCTGCGGCACGGTCGCGTCGTCCACCGGCTTCGGGTCAAGACCCGCGATCGTCTCGGCCGCGACGATGCCCTGCTCGAACGCGCGATGCGCCAGCGCCGGACCTTCGGTGATGTCGCCGATCGCCCACACGCCAGGCAGGCTGGTGCGCCCGTACGCGTCGGTCGTGACCATGCTGTTGCCGTCGATCGCGATGCCGGAACCGGTCAGCCAGTCCGCGTCGGTGATCGGATCGCGGCCGATCGCGGCCAATGCGATCTCGCCCCACACCGTGTGCTGGCTCGCTTCGTCATCGGCGCCGTCATGACGCTCGTAATGCACGGTCGCGCCCAGGTTCGCGCCGGTATCGACCTGCGTGACGCCGGTATGGGTGACGATCTTCACGCCATGCCGTTTGAGCTCGCGCGTCAGCGTCACGGACGCGCGACGATCCCAACCGGACAGCACGCGGTCCTTGCGGATGAGCAGCGTCACGTCGCAGCCGGCCGTCGCCCACATGGACGCGAATTCGAGCGCCACCGCGCCCGAACCGATAATGACCGCGCTGGCCGGGAACTCGTCGAGTTCGAGCGCCTGCGTCGAATCGATGAGCGCGCCGCGGAACCCGATGCCCGGCAGCGGGCGCGGTCGCGAACCGGTGGCGACGACGACGTCATGCGCGCCGATCGTGACCTGCGCTTCCAGCGGCTGAGGCACGCCGGCCTTCACGAACCGTTCGACGGGGGAGCCGCCCTGGCCGGCCACGGTCAGCGTGCGCGTCCCGTCCTGCGTTTGACCGCCGAGGCCGACGACCTCGCCGTGGAAGACCGTCACGCCGCGATGCGCGAGCAGTCCGGCCAGACCCTTGGTCATCGTGTCGACGATATGCAGGCGGTAGTCGCGCAGCCGGCCGAAATCGATGCCGTTGACCGACGCGTTCACGCCGAGCTCGGCCGCGCGATGCACCGTGTCGATCGTATGCGTGGCGGTGATGATCGCCTTGGACGGGATGCAGCCGCGGTTCAGGCAGGTGCCGCCAAGCGTCGCGTCCCGTTCGACCAGGGCGACCGACTTGCCGAGCTGTGCGGCGCGCAACGCCGTCGAATAGCCGCCCGGGCCGGCGCCGATGATCGCGATGTCGAAGTGTTCTGTGGACTGTTCCACTGTTTGCCTCCTATTGCTTGGCCCCCTCGGCTGAGGGGGCTGTCAGCGAAGCTGACTGGGGGAGCGTCGAAGCCAAAGAGCGTTCCGAAGCTTTGATTACCCCTCAGTCATGCTTCGCATGACAGCTCCCTTGACAAGGGGGGCCGAGATCCTGCGGATATGAAAAAGGCTCCCCGCAAGGGGAGCCGGAACGATCACTCGGGGAAATGTCCGCGCTTGGGGTACCGCGGCTTCGGCAGACGCCAGCGGCGCACCTGAATCGCGCGGCTCCACGCGTAGGAGCCGGAACGCATGCCCTTGGCCACGGAACGCTCGCCGAACTTCTCGATCAGCTTGGCCTTGAGCTTGCGCCACATCAGCCACACGTCGATGACCACGGCGAACAGGTACACGTACATGAGAATCATCATCGGAATCGACAGCTCCGGCGCGATCGTCGTCACCAGCATCGAACCGATCAGGATCACGAACGCGACCGGAATGAAGAACTCGCCGAGATTGAAGCGGGCATCCACGTAATCGCGGATGTACACGCGCCACGGCAGACGCTCCGACTTCGGCATGTGGTTGATGTCGCCGGTCTGCATCGCCTGATATTCGGCGTCCTCCCTCGCGCGCAGACGCGCCTTGGCCTCCTTGGCGCTCGCCTTGCGGTCGGCGGGCACCAGCGGACGCAGGTTCTGGGCCTGCGCCTGCTTCATCTTCGGAGTGGGGCGCCCCTTCTTCTCCTGCGGGGATTTCGCGGGTTCGGCCTTGGCCGTCTCTTCGGCCGGCTTCTGGGCCTCTTCCTTCTTGAACGGATTCCATGTCATGACAGCCCACAGTACGGCCACGTCTCGACGCTCAAGCCCCCGAGCGGGCCGGTTACAATGGCTCATGGAAAACCTACCTACATAACAGTAAGGAGCATCATGGCAGCACTCACCGCCGATGAGATCCGCGCCCGCGTCGAAGGCGACTGGGATCGCATCATCGAGGTCCTGTCGAAGAAGATCGCGCTCAGGTCCGTCTCCGCGAACGGCATCACCGCCGAGCACATGAAGCGTTCCGCCGAATTCGTGGCCGACGAACTGCGCAAGGTCGGCGTCGACGCGAAGGTCGTCCAGTCGCACAACCCCGACGGCACGCCCGGCGCATGGGAGGTCATCGGCTCGCACATCGTCGACCCCGACGCCCCGACCGTGCTCCTGTACGCGCACCACGACGTGCAGCCCGTGCCGGACCCGTCCGCATGGGACACCGACCCGTTCGTCGCCACCGCCATCGGCGACCGCCTCTACGGCCGTGGCTCCGCGGACGACGGCGGCGGCATCGCCATCCACTCCGGCGCGCTCAAGGCCCTGGACGACGACCTCAAGGTGAACATCAAGGTGTTCATCGAAGGCGAGGAGGAAATGGGATCCGCCAGCTTCATCCCGTTCATCGAAGAACACCAAAGCGACTTCGAATCCGACGTGATCATCGTCGCCGACTCCGGCAACTGGTCCGCCGAAATCCCGTCCCTGACCACGTCGCTGCGCGGCAACACCAACCTCGACGTCACCGTGCGCGCCCTCACGCACCCCGTCCACTCCGGCCAGTACGGCGGCCCGATCCTCGACGCGAACACGCTCGCCGCGATGCTCATCGCCTCCATGCACGACGCCAACGGCGACCTCGCCGTGCCCGGCGTGCTCGCCGAAGAGCCGATCGGCGGCCTGCAGCAGGACGTCGACGAGACGTCCATGCGCGCCGACGCAGGCGTGGTGCCCGGCTACCGTCTCGCCGGCACCGGCTCGATCGCCTCGCGCATGTGGACCAAGCCGTCCGTGACCGTGATCGGCTTCGACGCGCACCCGGTCGACGGCTCGTTCAACGTGATCGCCCCCGAAACCCGCTTCCGCCTGTCCCTGCGCACCGCGCCGAACCAGCGCCCCGAAGAGGCGCAGGCCGCGCTCGCCGACTTCCTCAAGGCGCACGCCCCGTTCGGCGCCGAAGTCGAGGTCGAACCCGGCGACAACGGCATGGGCTGGGCCATGGACCCGAACGCCGTCGCCACGCGCGACGCGCTCGAAGCCATGGAGGAGGCGTTCGGCGTCGCCCCGATCAACCAGGGCCAGGGCGGCTCCATCCCGTTCATCCCCGAACTGCAGCGCATCTTCCCCGACGCGCAGGTGCTCGTCACCGGTCCCGAGGATCCGAAGGCGAACGCGCACAGCCCGAACGAGTCCGTCAGCCTGTTCGGTCTCAAGCACAACGTCATCACCGAAGCGCTGCTGCTCGCCAAGCTCGGCAAGTAACAGCTCTTTTGCGGGGCGGATCACGGGCCGCTTCGGCGTTCCGCCCCGCAACGACGGCCCTTTGCGGGGCAGAACGCCGAACCCGGTTGCATCCCGCCCCGCAACGGATGGCTTTAGCGGGGCAAACCGCCGAACCCAGTCGCGTTCTGCCCCGCAACGGATGTTCTTGGCGGGGCAGAACGCCGGAGGAATCCGTGTCCTGCCCCACAACAGGCCATGCCGGCGAAGAAGCCGGCTCGATGACCTGTTGGTGCCGGGATGCGTTATGCTCATGGGGATTGACACGGGAGCTGCGGACCGTTGCGGGCACTGGCCGCGACGGCGCGGCTGAGAAGGGGATCGACCCCGACCGATTGAACGTGACCGGATAATGCCGGCGCACGGATGTCGCTCTTCCCGTGCCTTGTTTCATTGACGCCGCGCTCCGATAATCGGCCGGCGTCCCGGAGGAAAGGCGCGCACCGATGGCCGAAGACCTGATGGCCGGCACTGGTTCTTCTTCACCGCAATCCGTTGACGACTCCTACGCACCCGTGGCGGTCAGCGCCCGCGACTGGGGTTGGCGGCACACCACCAGACGCGATTTCGCCTTGCGCCACGTCGACTTCGACATCCGCCCCGGCGAACGCGTGCTGCTGCTCGGCGCGTCCGGCGCCGGCAAATCCACGCTCATGGCCGCGCTCGCCGGCGTGCTCGGCGGCTCCGACGAAGGCGAAGAGGAAGGCTCGCTCACGGTCGGCGGGCTCGACGCCCGCGCCGCCCGTGGCCGCGCCGGACTGGTGTTGCAGGATCCGGACTCGCAGATCATCCTCGAACGGGTCGGCGACGACGCCGCGTTCGGCTGCGAAAGCCTCGGCGTGCCGCGCGACGAGACGTGGCGGCGCGTGCGCGAATCCTTGGATATCGTCGGTCTCGGCGATCTGGCTCTCGACCGTTCCACCCAGCACATGTCCGGCGGCCAGCGCCAGCGGCTCGCCCTGGCCGGCGTGCTCGCCATGCATCCGGGGCTCCTGCTGCTCGACGAACCGACCGCGAACCTCGACCCGGCCGGCGTGCACGAGGTGCACGACGCGGTCCGGCATGTGCTCGAACGCACGCGCGAGACGATGATCGTGGTCGAACACCACATCGACGTGTGGCTCGACCTGATCGACCGCGTGATCGTGCTCGGCAAGCCGGACGAGGACGAGTCGACCGGGGGAGTGATCGCCGACGGCGCGCCCGACGAGGTGTTCGCCGCGATGGGCGACGTGCTGGCCGAAGGCGGCGCCTGGGTGCCAGGCCGCCGCATTCCCAGCGTCTACCGTGATCCGGACGGGCATATGCGCCCGCTCAACGCCGCCGACCGCGACCCGTCCGACATCGCCGGCGTGCGTTCGCCCGAACCGGTGCTCATGGCCGATGATCTGTCGTTCGGACGCGGCAAGCCGCTCGGCGAGCATGTGAACCTCGCCTTCCACGGCGGCGAGGTGTACGCGCTCATGGGGCCGAACGGCGCCGGCAAATCCACCCTCGCGCTGACCCTCGCCGGACTCATGCCGCAGCTCGCCGGCCATGTGCGCATGCCCGCCGACCTCACGCCGGCCGGGCGCGGCGACGACCCGCATGAGTGGAAAAGCCGTGAACTGCTCGGCCGCGTCGGCATGGTCTTCCAGGAGCCCGAACACCAGTTCGCCACGGCAAGCGTGCGCGCCGAAGTCGCGCTCGGCCCCAAATCGATGGGCAAAACCGACGAGGAAGCGAACCGCATCGCCGACGACATGCTCGCCCGGCTCGGCCTGACCCGCTTCGCGCCCGCCAATCCGTACACGCTCTCGGGCGGCGAAAAACGACGTCTGTCCGTCGCATCCATGCTCGCCGCCGCGCCGCGCGTGCTCATCATGGACGAGCCCACGTTCGGACAGGATTTCGCCACATGGACCGAAATGATGCGGCTTATCGCCATCGCCCGCGACGAAGGCTCCGCCGTCATCATGGTCACGCACGACGAGCCGCTCGTCGAAGCGCTCGGCGCCCGCCGCATCATGTTCACGCAGGATGGTTCCGTCGCCGCAGCCGACGAGAACAACGGGGAACCGGAAACCGGTGCCACCGCGAACTCCGCCGCGCCGTCCGTCGAACGGCCTGAAGCCGTCGTCCACGTCACGCCGACGGCCGAGCGCGTGGAGCAATCCAAGCCGGCGTCGCCGTCGTGGTTCGTCGCCCGGCTCAACCCGGTCACGCGCTTCCTCATGGGCCTGATCATGTGCATCCCCATGTTCTTCAGCCTCGACGTGGTGAGCGCCTCCGTCGCGCTCGTCATCGAATTCGCGCTCCTGTGGATCGGCGGCGTGAACCCGCTCACCGTCGCCCGCCGGACATGGCCGGTCTGGATCGGCGCGGCCGGCGCATTCATCTCGATCGCCCTCTACGGACAGGCCTCCGGCGCGACGTTCCTGCACCTCGGCGCGATCAACGTCACCCAAGGCTCGCTGTACCTCGCCTGCGCGATGTTCCTGCGCGTGCTCGCCATCGCCCTGCCCTCGGTCATCCTCGCGCTCGGACTCGACCCGACCGACCTCGCCGACGGGCTCGTCCAGATCCTCCACCTGCCGTCCCGGTTCGTCTACGGCGGCCTCGCCGGCATGCGCATGTTCACCCTCCTGCAGGACGACTGGCGCGCCCTCGGCCTGTCCCGCCGCTCGCGCGGCCTCGGCGACGAAGGCGCGGTCAAACGCGCCATCGCCCAGGCCTTCGGCCTGCTCGTGCTGTCGATCCGTCGCGCCACCAAACTCGCCACAGCGATGGAGGCGCGCGGCTTCGGATCCGACCGCCCGCGCTCGCAGGCCCGCGTCTCGCGTATCCACGCGGTCGACTGGCTTGGCTATGCGATCGCCGTGATCGTGCCGACGTTCGCGCTGATCGTCGCGATCGAAACAGGGTTCTGGAACCAGCCGCTGCTGTCGTAGCGTCGGCGGGCATCGACGCCGGGTCCGTCAGACACTGTTTGACGATCGAGAGGCTGATATCGGGGATTGTCCGGGTCGGTTTGACGATCGAGAGGCTGCTGATCGTCCCTCCGATCCCGAATATCGGCCGAAGAACGGTAATAACCCAGTGGCCTTGCCTCTCGATCGTCAAACCGACCCGAACAAAGGCGCGAATCAGCCTCTCAAACGTCAAACTCCCCGCGAGAGCATGCTCTCGCGGGGAGTTTGACGTTCGGGACAAAGATCGGTCAGAGATGGCGGCGCAGCGGGGCGAGTTCGAACACCTCGTCGGACGCGGCTGCGACCTCCGGGCTGTGCGTGACGATGATCACGCAGCGGTCCTGCTCGTGGGCGAGCGTGCGGAAGATCGACATGATGTCGTCCTGAGTGGCCATGTCGAGGTTGCCGGTCGGCTCGTCCGCCACGATGACCTTCGGATCGTAGCCCAGCGCGCGGGCGATCGCCACGCGCTGCTGTTCGCCGCCGGACAGGTGCAGGATGCGCTCGTTGGCGTATTCGGCCGGCAGATGCACCTGTTCGAGCAGCCGCACGGCGATGTCCTTCTTCGGCTGGTCGAACTTCTTGCCGGAGGCGTCCATCGACAGGATGATGTTCTCCGCAACCGTCAGCTGCGGCAGCAGGTTGAAGCTCTGGAAGATCACGCCGATGTCATGGCTGCGATAGTCGTAGCGGTCCTGCTTGGCGAGGTCCTTGCCGTTGTAGACGACGCGGCCTTCGGTGGGGGAGGCGAGGCCGGAGATGAGCGAAAGCATTGTAGTCTTGCCCGCACCGGACGGGCCGGTGATCGAGTACACCTCGCCGGTGCGGAACGTGTGGCTGATGCCGTGCAGCACCTTCTTGCCGCCCTTGGTGTACGAGTAACTGACGTTGTCGAGTTCGAGAATGGGGGTTGATTCGGTCATGATGGGTTCCTTTGCGAAGTAAAAGAGGTCACGAACGGTCGGCAAGGATCTGCAGCGGTTCGTAGCGCATCACGAACACCACGGCCACGAGCGCGGCGACCAGGGTCAGGCCAAGGCCGATGAGCAGCAGCTGGCCGACGATCTTGAGGTTCACGGTCGCGTTCACGTTCGAGACGTAGCTGACGGCCTGGCCCATCATGCCGCGCGGGCCGTTGCCGCCCGGCTGGCTCGGGGCTCCGTTCGACGACGAGGAATCGGAGGACGACGAGCTGTCGGACGAGCTGTCGGACGAGCTGGACGAGTCGGACGACGAATCAGACGACGGGTCGGACGAGCTGTCGGAAGAGCCTCCCTGCGCGCCCGGTCCCTGCATGTCGCGGCCGAACTGCGCGTTCTGGCTGGACGCCTGCGACTCCTGCTGCGCGACCTGCGCCGCCAGCAGCTGGTTCGACACCGGCACCGAGGCGATCGCGCCGCCCGCCGCGCCGAGCGCCAGGCCGATCATCGTGACCACGAGCAGCTCGAACGTGAACTGCGCCGCCACCTTGATCTTCTTCACGCCGATGGCCGTGAGCACGCCGACCTCGTACTTGCGTTCGCGCACGTTGAACAGGGTGAGCACCACGAGCACCACCGCGCCCACGCCGAGCACGATGACCAGCAGGGTCAGCGCGAACTGGGCGAGGTTGTCGAGCGGCACGAGGCTGGACTCGTACTGTTCCACGTCGGCGGACGACACCGTGTAGTCGTCGCTCAAACCGGCTTTCTCGGCGTCGGAGACGAACTGCTCGTAGTCGTCCTTGCTGGAGAACACGTACGTGTAGTTGAGCTGCGCGGCAGCGGTCTCGGTCGTGTTGCCGTCCGAATCGGTGGTGGAGACGGTCGAATCGGAGTCGAGGCCGAGCGACTTCAGCGTGGAGACGGACGTGTAGATCGCGTTCGCCGGGTCGGATGCGGTCGAGCCCATCGGGCCGCCCATCTGATTGGACGATTCGGTGCTGTTCTCGTAGATGCCGACGATCGTGAACGTGTAGGTGGTGTCCTCGTCGCTTGTGTTCTCGAGCGTGAACGTGTCGCCGACCGACAGGTTGTTGAAATCGGCGAGTTCCTTGGAGATGATCACGTCGCCGTCCGAATCGGAGTCGTAGCCGAACACCTCGCCGTCGCTCATCGTGAACGTGCCGTTTTCGGCGTTCGCCACGGCCTCGTCGGAGGAGAAGCCGACGAGCGAGAAGTCGCCGGAGGTCATGGTCATGCCGCCCATGCCGCCGCCCATGTCACCGCCGCCCTGGCCGCCGGGCTGGCCCTGCTGGCCGTCGCCGGACTGCTTATCCGACGAGTCGGATGAGCTGCTGTCGGATGACGAAGACGACGAGCTGGAGGACGAAGACGACGTCGAATCCTCGACCGGCTGCACGTCGTCGGTTTCGGCCAATCCGGCGGTCTCGGTGTAATACGTGGATTTGACGGCGGACGACGCCTTCGCGTACTTCTCGTAATCCTCAAGCGAGAGCTGCTTGTCGCTCATCGCCTCGCGCATCGCGTCGAAATCCGGTTTGGAATCGGACGAACTGTCGGATGAGTCGGATGAATCGGAAGACGACGAATCGGACGAACTGGACGATTCGCGCATCTCGCTGATCGCCTTGCTGCGGTCGAAGCTGATCTGCGCGGTGATGGTGGTGTTCTCGAGACCGGTCTCGCGCGCGGTCACCGCCGCCTGCCGGATCGCCAGGCCGATGGTGGCCGCCGCCGCGATGATGGCGACGATGATGGCGACGAGAATGTTGCGCCCCTTGTTGCGTATGACATTGCGCCATGCGTTTTTCACTACGAACATGATGGTCCTTTTACCTTGGCCCGTGCGCCGCGGTCGGTATTGCGCGGCCCGGCCGCATAGGGTTTGTCTGGTCGGTTGTGTCTGCGGGCCGAACTTGGGCGACCCGATACCGTTATGGAACCGCGCGTTCGTGGCAGTGCGCTGGGGCCGGGCTGGATCGTGTCTGGCCGGTCGGTTCGATGTTCTTGGAAGTTTTCTTAGCGTTGTCTGAGAGCGGCGGGGTCGGCGGGCCGTCTTCGGACCGGGCAGGTCAAAGCATCCCGGTATGCTTGTGCCGGTTTGTGTGTATATAGGTGAACCAAATTACCGTACCGAAGAATTACGCAAGCAACGACAATCGATATTTAAGAGAGGTTTCGATGGCGGTTCGTGGTGATATTCGAAATGTGGCGATCGTGGCGCACGTCGATCACGGCAAGACCACGCTGGTGAACGCGATGCTCCAGCAGTCCCACGTGTTCAACGAGCGTGAGGAAGTGCCGGATCGCGTGATGGATTCCAACGCGCTCGAACGCGAGAAGGGCATCACCATCCTCGCCAAGAACACGGCGGTCGAATACACCGGCCCGCTGGCCGCCAAGTACGGCTACCCGGACGGCATCACGCTCAACATTATCGACACCCCCGGCCACGCCGATTTCGGCGGCGAGGTCGAGCGCGGCATCTCGATGGTCGACGGCGTCGTGCTGCTCGTGGACGCCTCCGAAGGCCCGCTGCCGCAGACCCGCTTCGTGCTGCGCAAGGCCCTTGAGGCCAAGCTGCCGGTCATCCTGTGCGTCAACAAGGTCGACCGTCCGGACGCCCGCATCGACGAGGTCGTCTCCGAATCCACCGATCTGCTGCTCGGCCTCGCGCAGGACGTCGTCGAGGAAGGCATCGACCTCGACCTCGACCACCTGCTCGACCTGCCGGTCGTCTACTGCGCCGCCAAGGCCGGCTACGCGTCCTCCAACCAGCCGGAGAACGGCGCCCTGCCGGACAACGACAACCTCGAGCCGCTCTTCGAAGACATCATCAAGTACATCCCGGCCCCGGAGTACGAGGAAGGCGCGCCGCTGCAGGCCCACGTCGCCAACATCGACTCCTCCGACTTCCTCGGCCGACTCGGTCTCGTCCGCATCTACAACGGCACCCTCGAGAAGGGCAAGAACTACGGCCTGTCCCGTGTGGACGGCTCCCTTGAGAACTTCCGCGTCGTCGAGCTGCTGCGCACGCAGGGCCTCGAGCGCCAGCCCGTCGAATCCGCCGGCCCGGGCGACATCGTCGCCGTCGCCGGCGTCAACGACATCATGATCGGCGAGACCATCGTCGACCCGAACGACCCGAAGCCGCTGCCGCTCATCCACGTCGACGACCCGGCGATCTCCATGACCTTCGGCGTCAACGACTCCCCGCTGGCCGGCCGCGAAGGCAAGGATCACAAGCTCACCGCCCGCATGATCAAGGACCGCCTCGACCGCGAGCTTATCGGCAACGTGTCGATCAAGGTGCTGCCGACCGATCGTCCGGACGCCTGGGAGGTCCAGGGCCGTGGCGAACTCGCGCTGGCCGTGCTCGCCGAGCAGATGCGCCGCGAAGGCTACGAGCTGACCGTCGGCCGCCCGCAGGTCGTCACCAAGACCATCGACGGCAAGATCAACGAGCCGATGGAGAACACCACCATCGACGTGCCGGAAGAGTACATGGGCACCGTTACGCAGCTCATGGCCGACCGCAAGGGCCGCATGGACTCCATGTCCAACCACGGCTCCGGCTGGGTGCGCCTGCAGTTCACCGTGCCGTCCCGTGGCCTGATCGGCTTCCGCACCGCGCTGCTGAGCGCCACCCGCGGCACCGGCATCGCCTCCTCGCTGTCCGCCGGCTACGCGCCGTGGGCCGGCCAGATTGTCACCCGCCAGAACGGCTCGATGGTCTCCGACCGCGCCGGCGTGGCCACCCCGTACGCCATGCAGCGTCTGCAGGCCCGCGGCATCTTCTTCGTCGAACCGCAGTCGCAGGTCTACGAGGGCCAGGTCGTCGGCATGAACAACAAGCCGGACGAGCTCGACGTGAACATCACGCTCGCCAAGCACATGACCAACATGCGTTCCTCCACCGCCGACGTGCTCGAAACCCTGACCCCGCCGGTCAAGATGAGCCTCGAGGAGTCGCTCGACTTCGCCAACGAGGACGAGTGCGTCGAGGTCACGCCGGAGTCCATCCGCGTGCGCAAGATCATCCTCGGCCGCGAGGACTGGTACAAGTGGCGCGCCAAGCAGCGTCGTCAGAACAACCAGGCCAACAAGTGACCTGCTTGTTCTGACGACCTTCGCGGGCGCCTGTGGCGCGCCCGCTCACTTCGCCTACGGGAAGCACACCGTGCTTCCCGCTTAACGGCTCAGCAGAACAACCAGGCCAACAAGTGACCTGAACCGCATCCTCGGCTCCCCTTGTCAGGGGAGCTGTCGAACGCAGTGAGACTGAGGGGTAGTCAGAAGCTTGGATCGTCAGGCTTCTGACTACCCCTCAACTCGTTTGAATCTCTCCCGTAAGGAGAAAGGGCCATCGAAGAAATGTTGGTTTTCGAGCGGGCGGCACTATCGGAACTGGCGGGCTGATCCCGAACCGCTCCGAACCATCCCGAGCCGTTCGCGATTCCTGCGCATGGAATCATATCCGTGGGAAACCGGCCCGTGAACCTATACTGGAACGCATGACTTCACGAGATGCACGACGAGACGACGATCCGCGCCCATGGACGCACCGGCAAAGCTATCCGGTGCGCATGCTCATCACCCTGCTTGCGGGCGTGGCCGTGGCGGTGATCGGCACGTTCGCCCATCGCATGGGTGCCTCGATGAACGTCCCGTACGGGCTGGTGCTCGCCTATGTGATCCTCGGCCTGTCCGCATGGTGCGCACGGGCGAGATGCGGCGTCACCGGCTTGGCGGTGCACCTGATCGCGTCGACCGCGACCGCGTGGATGATCGCGGCCGGCAGCGGCAACGATGCCCTCACCCCGATCGGGTTCAACAGCGACGACCTGCCGTACTTCAGCCAGAAGGCCGGCTACCTGTGGCTGATCGGCATGATCGTCGTGCAGCTCGCGTTCACGCTCATGCCGCCGCGTTGGTTCCGCATCGAAAAGCCGAAACCGCGCGCCGCATCGGAAGATGACGTGAAATTGACGGACGACGCCGACGCTTCGGCCTCGACTGACGGCAACGACACGGCGGACGCGGAGTCGGACGATACCTCATCGCCGGCCGGTGAATCGGATCGCGCATCGGCACACGACAACGACGCCGATCCCGAACGAGCCGATCCCGAACGAAAGGACCGGTGAATCCCATGCGCGTCCTGCACTATCTCGGCCCGCAAGGCACGTTCACCCATCAGGCGGCGATCAACGCGTCCGCCGCGTTCAACCGACTCGAACCGGACGGCATCACGCTTGTCGCGGAACCCGATGTGGCCACGATCCTCAGCGCCGTGGAATCGAACGGCGATTGGGGCGTGATCGCATGGGAGAACAACATCGAAGGCTACGTCGTGCCGAATCTTGACGCGCTCATCGACTCGCGCAACGTGGCCGCATTCGCCCGCGTCGGCGTGGACGTGTCCTTCGACGCGTTCGTCACAACCGATGATGCCGAGGATCACGGCATTGGCGCCGATCAGACTGTCGCATCCGACGCCGACGAACTGATCGCGAACTGCACGACAATCACCGCGCATCCCCACGGGCTCGCACAATGCAGACGATTCGCCGCCGCCCATCACCTCAAAGCCGTACCGGCCGCGTCGAATGGCGCCGGCTGCCGCGATCTCGCACCCGGTCAGGTCGCGCTCGGCCCGTCCATCTGCGGCGAACTATATGGGCTGACCCGCGTGGCCAAGTCGGTCGAGGACTATCCGGGCGCGCACACCGAGTTCCTCGTCCTCGCACCGCGTGATGAAGTCGCAAATCTCCTGGCGCGGATGCGTGCCGATACGACCGAATTCGAATCCGTCGTCGCATTCATCCCGCTATACACCGGTCCGGGCGTGCTCGCGAACCTGCTCGACGTGCTGCGCGACGCGGGACTGAACATGACCAGCTTCATCTCCCGCCCGATCAAAGGCCGCGACGGCACGTACAGCTTCATCGCGACGATGGACGCCGCACCATGGCAGGAACATTTCCGCGCCGTGCTCACCGAGGTCGCCGAACATGGCGATTGGGTCAAAACGCTGGCCGTCTACCCGCGCCGCGAACGCCCCAGCCCGCCGGTCTACGCATGGTCGCTGCCCAACGGGGGAGTGCGGCTCGACGGAAACGATGACGCCGCCGCAACGACCGTCGACTGGCAAAACGACGACGAGACGCGAAAGGAACTGCTGTGGTAGCCGAGAACGACAACATGCGCGACGATGTTGCGAAGCCGATTCCGGTGACCGATACATACGACATGACCGTAGGCATCGTCGGACTCGGCCTGATCGGCGGATCGCTCGCACGCCGGCTCGTCCGCCGCGGCACGAGCGTCATCGCCTGGAACCATCGTGACCATCCATACTCGCAGGCCGAAGCCGACGGCATCCGCTGCGTGCCGACGCTGACAGAACTGGCCGAGGCGAAACCGTCCGTGATCGTCCTGTGCAATCCGCTCAAGGCCATGCCGGCGATTCTGACCGAATTGAAGCCGATCCTCGATCCGGCCGCGACCACGCTCACCGATGTGGGCAGCGTCAAAGGTATGGTCCGTGACCAGGTCGAAGCGGCCGGACTGGGGGAGTGCTACGTTGGCGCTCACCCGATGGCCGGCAACGAACTGTCCGGCTGGCAGGCCGCCGATCCGGCGTTGTACGACGACGCGCTGTGGGCGATCACCGTGCGCGACGACACCGACTATGCACGATTCCACACCGTGCTGCGGCTCATCGTCGACGGTGTCGGCAACCGCGTCATCGTACTCAACGACATCGTGCACGATCAGGCCGCCGCACTGATCTCGCACATGCCGCACGTCGTCGCGACCGCGCTCATCAACCAGCTGACCGATGATCCGAACCGCAACATCGCAGCCGCGCTCGCCGCCGGATCATGGCGAGACATGACCCGTGTCGCCCTGACCGACCCCGACCGCACGCGTGCGATGGTCGACGAGGACGCGGTCAACGTGGAATCGTTGCTGCGATCGATGGCCGCCCGGTTGACGGCCGTGGCCGACGCCCTGCACAACGGGGACGGCGATGAGATGGCTCGTTTCTTTGCGGACGGCCAGCCGTTCCGAGACTACAAGATGGCGCAACGGGCGGGAATTGTGCGATACGAGGAACGCGACGTGACCTTCGACCCGTCGCGTTGGCAGGCTGATCTCTTGGCGTCGGCCCGCCGCGGCGAACACATCATCGGATTCGCCGGCGACCACGCCGTGCGCGTGCAGGTGCGTTCCGCGGTGTAGGAATCGCGCCTCGCGCGATGCTGTTGTATTGGCGGCTGCGCCGCTTATACAACAGCATCGCGCGGCCTTCGCCGGGCACCCTCCCCTAAAAGGGGAGGGATGTGCTCCAACCTTTCCCTCTCCTGGAAAAGGGAAGGGAGCATGGTCTTTCCCTCCCCTTTTCCAGGAGAGGGTGGCAGCGAAGCTGACGGGTGGGGTACGCCGCGCTGCCGCCAGTAACACAGCATCGCGCGAAGCGCGATACCGCTTCAAGAGACCACGCGTGCACGCGCCGCCTACGGGCGGGTGAAATTGCGCTCGGGAACGGGCTTCAGGGTGATGATCGACTCCGCGTCGATGCTCACCCGTTGCGCGGGCCGCGATCCGTTCGCCGCCGCGTCGCGCGACAGCTCCAGCAGATGTCCGTCCCACGAGAGCACGTGGCCCACGTAGTCACGGTATTTCATGCGATGGTCGACCGGATCGACGCCTTCCGACACGCGTACCACCACGCGGGCGTGGGCGGGAATCTCATTGGGAATCGGCATGACGGCCTCCTTCGGCATCAGGGTGTTTCCATCGTAACCCGTCAAAATCCCATCCGCGTGGAGACGCGGTGAATATGTCCCGCATGTATCGCACAGACGATTCCTCGGCTCCCGCAACAAACGCGGAGACGTTTGTAGACGAGAAACTATGTGTGCGGAGCCTCGGCTCCCTCGGCCGAGGGAGCTGTCACGCGCAGCGTGACTGAGGGAGCGTCGCGGCCGAAGGCCACCATCAACACAGCATCGCGCAACGCGCGATTCCGATACCACACGAGTCATCCGCTACGATCAACCCATGAGGGACTACAATCACGCCAACACGCCATTGGCCAAGCAACTACGCCGAACCATGACTCCGTGGGAGCGCAAACTCTGGCATTGCTTTCTCAAAACCCACAAGCTGCGTTGGCAGCGCCAGAAACCCATCGGCAACCGCATCGTCGACTTCTACTGCGCGAAGGCGCGACTCGTGGTCGAACTGGACGGTGGTGGACACTACACGCCGCAACAACGGTCCGAGGACGCGCGACGTACCCGGGAACTGGAGTCGACGGTGGAAGGGTTGATGGTGATTCGGTTCGCGAACAATCAGGTGGATCGCATGTTCGATGCGGTATGTACGGAGATTGACCGGGTGACGATGGGACGTGCTGAAGGTAGGTAGGCCGACGGCTTATGTATTGGAATCGCGCGTTGCGCGATGCTGTTTATTTGGCGGCCTGCCGGCCGCGACGCTCCCTCAGTCACGCTGCGCGTGACAGCTCCCTCGGCCGAGGGAGCCAAGCCCGCCAAATTGGTCAGTCGGTGGCGACGGCGTCGAGGACGGGGACCTTGAGGGCGCGGCGGGCCGGCGGCAGGGCCGCGACCACGCCGATCGCGATCGACGCCAGTAGGAACAGTCCCAGCTGGGTCCAAGGAATGCTCAGCCGTTCGAGACCGTTCGACCGGTACACCTGCTGGATCACCGCGCCCGCGCCCGTGCCGACCACCACGCCGAGCAGCGTGCCCAGCACGGCGATCATCGCCGCCTCGATCGCCAGCATGCCGCGCACCTGCATGCGCGACGTGCCGATCGCACGCAACAGGCCGATCTCCCGCGTGCGCTCCGACACGCTCAACGCCAACGTATTCACGATGCCGAACACCGCGATCACGATCGACAGCGCCAGCAGCGCGTACAGGATGATGAGGATCTGATCGACCATCGTGCTCATCGTCGACTTGAATTCCTCGCGGTCCTGCACGTTCACCACGTAATACGATTTCACCGCGTCGACCAGCCGCGTCTTGAGCGTCGCCGTATCCGTGCCATCGGCCGCGTTGATGAACAGCATGATCGTGAACATCGTGTATTCGTTCGCGATCTTGCCGGCCAGATCGTCGTTCATGAGCACCATCGACCGGTACACCGAGTTCTCGATGATCGCGCCCACCTTCGCCTTGACATGCGTTTCGACCGTTTTCGTCTTCACCAGCGTGGACGGATCCACGTTCTTCGCATCCTCGGCGGCCTTCTGCGCCTCGGCGGATTTCGCCTGCGCCCCGGCCGTGTCGCCGGACGCCAGCAGCGTCTGCGCCTGCGTCTGCAATGCCGCGATCTTCGATTGCACCTGAGCCTGATAGTCGGCCTGCGCCTTGGCCGTGGCCTCCTTGTCGACCACGATCTGCCGGCCGTTGACCGTGACCGTATCCCCGACCTGCCAGCCGTTGTCCTTGGCGACGGTGACGCCGACGACCAGTTCGCCGTCGCGCAACGCACGATCCGCGTCTCCCGAATTCGTGACGGGGGCGAACACCTCGGTGAACAGTGACGGCTGTTCGGCGAACGTCATCGCGGACGTCTTGTCGTCGCCGGACCCGTATGTGACGCCGAGCAGCATGCGCGACTGCGAAACGGAACCGACGCCCTCGGTCTTCTTGATCGCTTCGATCGCATCGTCCGGGATCCGCCCGTCCGACGCGGACATGGCCGAAAAGTCGGATTTCAGGCCGCTGTCGACGATGCCCGCGACCGACGCCTTCGCCGACGAGGCGACCACGCCCAGACAACTCACGATCGCCACGCCCACGAACAGCGCGGCCGCCGTGTTCGCCGTGCGATGCTTGCCGCGCGCAAGATTGCGCGTCGCAAGCCGGCCGGTCACCGTGAACACGTGCGCCGGAATCCAACCGAGCACCACGCTCGTCGGCTCGACCAGGGCCGGGGCGAGCACGATCACGCCCAACACCACGAGTCCCGCGCCCACGCCGAGCGGCCAGCCGGTACTCAGCGACGCACCCCAGTCGTTCAGCCAATCCCACGGCGAGATCGCCACCGTGTCGTCGGCCTTCGCCAACGCGATACGCCAGCAGAACAGCCACGAGAGTGCGCCGCATGCGATCATCAGCGAACCGGCCACGCCGCGCGGCCATACCGGCTTCTCCGGATTCACCGTCTCGTTCATCGCCTGGATCGGCGGGGCCATCGCCGCACGCCGTGCCGGCAATGCCGCGCCGAGCAACGTCACCACGAGTCCGACGATCAGGCCGACCAGCATGTCCGACGCGCTCGGATCCACCGCGCCCGACATCGGCATGCCCATGTGGTCCAAAACGCTCACGATGAGCCGGACCATGCCCCAGCCAAGTCCGATGCCGAACCCGGATCCGACCAGGCCGAGCACGATCGCCTGCACGATCACCGTGGAGAACACCTGCGCGGGGGAGGCTCCCACCGAACGCAGCAGCGCGTAGCCGCGCATTGATTCGCGTACGATCATCGAGAACGTGTTCGCGATGATGAACGATCCGACGAACAATGCGATCACCGCGAAGATCAGAATCAGCGGCTGGATGAAGCCGAGCGCCTTCTTGGTGGCGGCCGCGCTGTCGTCGCGCACCTGCCGACCGGTGACCGCGCGGGCCTTGGAATCAGCCGGCAGCGCCTTGTTGATGCGGTCGGCGAGCTCGCGCTGCTGTTCGTCGGTCAGCGGTTCGCCTCCGTTGGCGGAACCGTACACGCCGATGTTGCGCACCATGTTGATCTGTCCGGACTGCTGTTGGAAGTAGTCTTTGGCGGCGCTCGGCGCCAGGCCGACGATGATCGCGCCCGCCTGGCTGGAATCGGTGGAGAAGATGCCGACGACCTTCACGTCCGCGGCGCCGTCCGGATAGACGAGTTTCGTCATGTCTCCGACCTTGAGCCCGGCGGTTTCGGCGGCGAACGTGTGCAACGCGACCTCGTTCTTGGCCTTCGCCCAGCGGCCCTCGGTAAGCGTGGCCGACCGCCACGTACCCTTGGCCAGACCGAGCGCCACCGTGGGCGCGCCCGTGGTCGACACGGCGTTGCCGTCCTTGCCGACGAGCACGATGCCGGAGACGGAATAGGTGATCGTGGCGGTTTTCACGCCGTCGACCTTGGCGATCGTGTCAGCCAGCGCCGCGTCGATGCGGTTGTAGGTCTTGGACGCGTCCGATGAGGCGGACGATGACGACGACGAAGATCCCGACGATGACGACGACGAACCCGAGGACGACGAGCCTGACGACATCGCCATCATGTCATCGGCCGACTTGTCTTCTGTGCTGCCGCGCACGTACACGTCCGCGTCGGAGTTCGACGCCATCATCTGGTCGACCTGGCTGCTCATCATCTCGCGGAAGCAGAACGAGCCGACCACGAACGACACGCCGAGCGCGATCGCGATGATCGACATGACGAACCGGCCGAAATGCGCGCGTGCGTCGCGCAAGCCTATGCGGATCATGCGCGCTCCTTGGAAGGGATCTCTTCGCTTGCTTCGCCCGGTCGAGACGACATGGGAAGACCGTCCACCTCGTCGCCCTCGCCGGCGAACACCTCAAGGATCTCGTCATAGGTCGGATGCCGCAGATCCTGCGTGATGCGCCCGTCCGCCAGCACGAGCACGCGGTCCGCGTACGAGGCGGCGCGCGGATCATGCGTCACCATCACGATCGTCTGGCCGTATTCGCGCACCGAGTCCTTCAGGAATCCCAGCACTTCGCGGCTCGAATGTGAATCGAGGTTGCCGGTCGGCTCGTCGGCGAAGATCACGCTCGGACGCGCCATGATCGCACGCGCGCAGGCGACGCGCTGCTGCTGGCCTCCCGACAGCTGGCTCGGCCGGTGCGTGAGCCTCGAACGCAGCCCGACCACGTCGACCACCTTGTCGAACCAGGCGCGGTCGATCGGCCGCTTCGCGATCTGCAACGGCAGCAGGATGTTCTCTTCGGCGGTCAGCGTCGGCACGAGGTTGAACGACTGGAAGATGAAGCCGATCTGATCACGGCGCAGTTTCGTCAGCTGCCGCTGGTTCATCGAGGACACTTCGAGCCCCTCGACCACGACCTTGCCGCTCGTCGGCTGGTCGAGGCCGGCCATGCAGTGCATGAGTGTGGATTTGCCCGAGCCGGACGGTCCCATGATCGCGGTCATCTGTCCGCGCATGAATTCGACGTTCACATGGTCGAGCGCGACGACCTGCGCATCCTTGTCGCCGTAGGTCTTGGTCAGGTCGATCGCGCGGGCCACGACCTCGTCGCCGGTCGCGCGATCGGCGTTCACGCCTGCGGCCGGCGTACGGCCCCGGCGATGTGTCGCGCGTCGTGCCTGTGCTGCGGCTGCGGTGGTTGTCGTGGCTGAATGTCGTCCCATGATGCACCTGTTTTCCCTCGATGATGGTATGGGATAGTTTATAAGGACACCGGTATGGCGACAGGGGAGGCGGAACGTGACGTTCGATGATGCGCTGGCCGGTTTTCTCGCCTTTCTCAAGGCCAACCGCGGGTTGAGCGCGAATACGCTGAAGGCGTATCGCACCGATGTGGGCGAATGCCTGCACGTACTGGAACTGCGCGGCGTGCGCGCGCCCGACGAGATCACCACCGACGACCTGCGTTCGTGGATGGCGCACGAGTCGCGCACGCATGCCCGTTCCAGCATGGCCCGCAAGGTCGTGGCCGTGCGGGGGTTCTTCTCGTGGGCGCATGACCACGATCTGATACCGGCCGACCCGGCGGCCGTGCTCATGACACCGAAGATTCCCGACACGCTGCCGGCCGTGCTCACCGAGGCGCAGGCCGAACGGCTGATGGACGAGGTCGACGACGACGCGCGACGGCCGCAGGGAGCGGCGGAACGCAGGACACACGCCGACCAGGGCCGGCATGACCGCGACGGCCGCGACGGCCGCGCCGACAAAGACGACAAGGCCCGTGCGGTCGCGTTGCGCGACGCGGCGATGCTGGAGCTGCTGTATGCGACCGGCATCCGCGTGGCCGAACTCGTCGGGACGGATATCCGCGACGTGGATTTCTCGAACCGGACGGTGAAGGTCACCGGCAAGGGGAACAAGCAGCGGGTGGTGCCGTTCGGCGGTCCTGCGGCGAAGGCGCTGCGCGACTGGCTTGCCGACGGTCGTCCGCTGCTGGCCTCCTGCGGCAGGGGGGCGGCGGATGACGGCGAAGCGCTGTTCGTGGGCGTCCGCGGCGCGCGCATCGACCAGCGGATCGTGCGCGGTGTGGTGCACCGCCATGCGCAGGCGGCCGGCGTGCCCGACATCAGCCCGCACGCCCTGCGCCACAGCGCGGCCACGCATCTGCTCGACGGGGGAGCGGACCTTCGCGAGGTGCAGGAGATGCTCGGCCATTCCTCGCTGAAGACCACGCAGCGGTACACGCATGTGTCGATCGATCAGCTCAAGTCCCGGTACGAGCAGGCGTTTCCGAGGGCATGACTATCTCTCAGTCACTTCGTGACGTTTTCCCTGACCGGGGAGACGGAAGGGTGCGAAGGATGAGACATTGCGCCGATATGCCTGCGGAGAGTTAACGTGGACGTAACACGAATGATGACTTTCGTTCGGCTGACAGTTCTTTCCGGCAACGCCGCGTACCTCCGAAAGTTTGGAAAAACCTTGGAATTCCTAGGGTAAACGGTGTTGACGAAATATATAGATCCGTCAGAATCCATGGTTATCCACGTTACGGACGGGTGGTTGGCATCGATCCCGCACATGCGACACAATGATGATTGATCAGCAAAGGGGTTGGCCGCAACGGCGTGTCGCTTGCACGTCGGGAAGTCAGCCCCTTTTGCATACGTCGCCCGAGCGGTAAGGTCCGCGACGAGTATCGCGGGGTTTACGACAACGGCGACGAACCTCATGAATAGGAGAAATCATATGAAGAAGAAAGCTCTTGCTTTCGCGGCCGCCGCCTGCTCGCTGGCCATGTTGCTGGGCGGCTGCGGCTCCTCCAACAACGCTGCCAACAACACCGCCAACGGCGGCAAGATGATCATCACCGCCGGTGATTCCGAACCGCAGAACCCGCTGGTTCCGACCAACACCAACGAGACCGGCGGCGGCGTGGTCATCGACCTGCTGTTCTCCCGTCTGGTGTCCTTCGACGCCAAGGGCAACGCGCAGAACGAGGTCGCCGAGTCCATCACCCCGAACAGCGACGCCTCCCAGTACACGATCAAGCTGAAGTCCGGTTGGAAGTTCACCGACGGCACGCCGGTCACCTCCGAGTCCTTCACCAAGGCTTGGTCCTACGGCGCGAACGCGAAGAACGCGCAGAAGTCCTCCTCCTTCTTCTCGACCATCAAGGGCTTCGACGAGCTGCAGAACGCCGACAAGCTCAAGGGCGACGAGCAGCTGTCCGGCCTGACGGTCAAGGACGACACCACCTTCGTCGTCGACCTGAACCAGCCCGACGCGACCTTCCCGATCAAGGTCGGCTACTCCGCGTTCGCCCCGCTGCCGGAATCCTTCTACAAGGATCCGAAGGCCTTCGGCGAGAACCCGGTCGGCAACGGCCCGTATAAGTTCGAGTCTTGGGACCACAACAAGACGATCAAGATCGTCAAGAACGACGACTACAAGGGCAACGACGCCGCCAAGAACGACGGCATCACCTTCAAGATCTACACCGATGACGACGCGCAGTACGCCGACGTCCAGTCCGGCAACCTGAACGTGATGCAGTCCGTCCCGGCCTCCGCCACCAAGACCTTCGAGAAGAACAAGAAGCTGCAGGCCTACAACAAGGCCGGCTCCGTCTCCCAGACCTTCACCATCCCGTCCAACCTCGAGCACTTCGACGTGACCACCGAGGAAGGCCAGCTGCGCCGCCAGGCCATCTCCAAGGCCATCAACCGCGAGCAGCTGACCGACAAGGTCCTCAACGGCATCGGCACCCCGGCCGTCGACTTCACCTCCCCGCTGATCCCGGGCTACTCCGACTCCCTCAAGGGCGTTGACAACCTGAAGTTCGACGCCGCGGCTGCCAAGGAGCTGTGGGCCAAGGCCGACAAGATCTCCAAGTACGACGGCCAGCTCACCTTCGCGTACAACGCCGACGGCGGTGCCAAGCCGATTTACGACGCCATCGTCAACCAGCTGAAGAACAACCTGGGCATCGACGTGGCCACCAACCCGATGCCGACCTTCCAGGAGTTCCGTAACGCCGTCACCGAGCGTCAGATCAAGGGCGCGTTCCGTACCGGCTGGCAGCCGGACTACCCGTCCGCCGAGAACTTCCTGTACCAGCTGTATGATTCGGCCGCTGCCGACGGCAAGGGCTCGAACGACGGCGACTACAAGAACAAGGAGTTCGACGCCCTGATGACCAAGGCGTACGCCGCCACCTCCACCGAGGATGCGAACAAGATCTACCAGCAGGCTCAGGAGATCCTGCTCAACGACCTGCCGTCCATCCCGCTGTACTACTCCAACGCCGTCGCGGTCGCCTCGCTGAACGTCGAGGGCCTGGAGCTCAACTGGCAGAACGTCCCGATGTACGAGAACATCACCCTCAAGTCGGAGTGATCTCGCTGATCGAACGGTCGAACTGACCAAGTAGTGAGACGGGGAACGGAAGCGATTCCGTTCCCCGTTTTTCGTATGCGAAAACGGTCTTTTTCATCTTCACGTCATCCTTACGAAACATTCAGGTCAATCAATGGGGTAGACTAACGAGGTACTTAGCGACCGGCCGAGCGTTTTCGCGTACCCATTTCTGCGCGTGTCCCGAAAGCCGGCCGGTCAAAGAATCAAGGAGAAACCGATGGGCAAATATCTTCTGCGCCGTATTCTGCAGATGATCCCCGTGGTTCTCGGCGCGACGCTGCTGGTCTATGCACTCGTCTTCGCGTTGCCGGGCGATCCGGTCAAGGCGATGTTCGGTGACAAGCCGGTCAATGAAGCGGTCGCCGCCCAGATCCGCGCCGAATACAACCTCGACAAGCCGTTCATCATCCAGTACCTGCTGTTCCTCAAGAACGCGCTCACGCTGGACTTCGGCAACACCTTCGCCGGACAGCCGGTCATCGACGAGATCGCACGCGCGTTCCCGGTGACCATCAGGCTTGGCATCATGGCCTTCTGCTTCGAAGCGATCTTCGGCATCATCTTCGGCATCATCTCCGGCCTGAACAAGGGCAAGTGGTATGACACCGTCATCCTGCTCATCTCCCTGCTGCTCATCTCCGTGCCGACCTTCGTGACCGGCTTCGCCGGCCAGTACTTCCTCGGCGTCGAATGGAGCATCATCCCCGTGACCGCCGGCTCCGACCCGGGCTTCTTCGACCTGCTGTTCCCCGCGATGGTCCTCGGCTCGGTCTCCATGGCCTACATCATCCGCCTCGCGCGTTCCGAAATCTCCTCGAACATCGCCGAGGACTACGTGCGCACCGCGCGCGCCAAGGGCATGAGCAACGGCTCCGTCATGGTCCGCCACGTCCTGCGCAACTCGCTGATCCCGGTCGTCACCTACCTCGGCCAGGATCTCGGCGCGCTCATGGGCGGCGCGATGATCTCCGAGCAGATCTTCAACATCCACGGCGTCGGCTTCCTGACCTACCAGAGCATTCTCAAGGGCGAAGGCAACCTCGTGGTCTCCATCGTCACCCTGCTGCTGCTGATCTTCGTGATCTGCAACCTGCTCGTCGACCTGCTGTACGCGGCGCTTGACCCGCGTATCCGTTACGCCTGATCGTGGGGGAGGAGAACTCATGACTGACACGACCAACACTTTCCCCGCGGCCGAAACGCTGCCCGGCCAGGAACGCTACGTCGCCCCGATCGAGGAGACCCCGCTGCAGGACGTCGACAAGGTCGACGAATCCGCCCCGGCCACCAGCATGTGGGCCGACGCGTGGCGCACGCTGCGCAAGAACCCGCTGTTCATCGTCTCGGGCCTGCTCATCATCTTCATCGTGTTCGTCGCCCTGTTCCCGGGCGTGTTCACGAAGATCGACCCGAACTACTGCAACCTCGACAACTCGCTCGGCGACCCGGAGGCCGGCCACCCGTTCGGCTACGACTTCCAGGGCTGCGACGTGTTCGCCCGCACCGTGTACGGCACCCGAACCTCGCTGTCCGTCGGCATCCTGTCCACGCTGATCGTCGTGCTCGTCGGCACGCTCATCGGCGCGGTCGCCGGCTTCTTCGGCGGCTGGGTCGACGCCCTGCTGAGCCGTATCATCGACATCTTCTACTCCATCCCGTTCCTGCTCGGCGCCATCGTCGTGCTGCAGATGTTCCGCACCTCCAGCTCGATCTGGAAGGTCGTGCTCGTGCTCGCCCTGTTCGGCTGGGTGTCCACCGCGCGTATCGCCCGCGGCTCGGTCATGGAGGCCAAGAACCTCGAGTTCAACACCGCGTCCACCGCGCTCGGCTCCACGCCGATGCGCAACCTGTTCAGCCACATCATCCCCAACGCGATGGCCCCGATCATCGTGATCGGCACCACCTCCCTCGGCTCCTACATCGTGTCCGAGGCTACGCTGAGCTTCCTCGGCATCGGCCTGCCGACCACCACCGTCAGCTGGGGCGGCGACATCTCCCAGGCCCAGACCAACCTGATGACCAACCCGATGGTGCTGTTCTACCCGTCCGTGGCACTGGCCATCACCGTGCTGAGCTTCATCATGATGGGCGACGCGGTCAAGGACGCGCTCGATCCGAAGAGCCGTACCGCCTGAGCGTGAAGGATAAACGACATGGAAACCAATAACGTCAACGAAAAGCTCCTTGCCATGCAGAAGGCCCAGGGCCCGCTGCTCGAGGTCAAGGACCTCAAGGTCGACTTCACCACCGACGACAAGCGTGCCGTGCACGCCGTGCGCGACTCCTCCTTCAGCGTCTACCCGGGCCAGTGGGTGGCCATCGTGGGCGAGTCCGGTTCCGGCAAGTCCACGTCCGCCATGGCCGTGCTCGGCCTGCTGCCGGGCACCGGCAAGGTCGTCGGCGGCTCCATCAAGCTCGACGGCCAGGAGATCTCCGGCCTCAAGCCCAAGGAGTTCGACAAGCTGCGCGGCACCAAGATGGGCCTCGTCCCGCAGGACCCGATGAGCAACCTCAACCCGGTGTACCGCATCGGCACCCAGGTCAAGGAGGCGCTCAAGGCCAACGGCATGGACGTCGCGCACGAGAAGCGCTCCGCCCTCGCCAAGGCGCTGGCCGGCGACGAGGTCGCGGTCAAGACCAACGACGACGAAACCTTCATCGGCTCCGCGGAACTGCCCGCGCTGCTCGACGCCGCCAAGGACGCGCTGGCCAAGATCGGCGTGACCGGCGACCGTGCCGACGAGTTCATGAAGGCGTTCAAGGACGAGTGGGTTCCGGGCTCCGAAACCCGCTGGCGCGTGGCCGACGATCTCATCAAGGCCGGCGTGAAGGACGACGACGCCTGGGTCATCGCCAAGAAGTACGTCACCGGCTCCACGCTCAACGACCGCATCGCCGGCCTGCTGTCCGAAGCCGGCCTGCCCGATGCGGCCACCCGCGCCCGCCAGTACCCGCACGAGTTCTCCGGCGGCATGCGCCAGCGCGCGCTCATCGCCATCGGCCTGGCGTGCCGCCCGGAGCTGCTCATCGCCGACGAGCCGACCTCCGCGCTGGACGTCACCGTGCAGAAGAAGATCCTCGACCACCTGCACTACCTGACCGACTCGCTGGGAACCGCCGTGCTGTTCATCACCCACGACCTGGGCCTGGCCGCCGAACGCGCCCAGCACATCGTCGTGATGTACAAGGGTCAGGTCGTCGAATCCGGCCCGTCGCTCGAAGTGCTCCAGCACCCGCAGCACCCGTACACCAAGCGTCTCGTGGCCGCCGCCCCGTCGCTCGCCTCGCAGCGTATCATCTCCGCGCACCAGCGCGGCGAGAACGCCGACGCCCTGCTCGAGCACCACATCGTCGGCGAGGACAAGCTCGAGAAGAGCGAGAACATCATCACCGTCGAACACCTCACCAAGGAGTTCAAGCTCCCGCGTAAGAAGGAGATGTTCAAGGCCGTCGACGACGTCTCGTTCTCCGTCAAGCGCGGCTCCACGCTGGCCATCGTGGGCGAGTCCGGTTCGGGCAAGTCCACCGTGGCAAACATGGTCCTCAAGCTCCTCGAGCCGACCGCCGGCACCGTGACCTACGAAGGCAAGGACATCTCCGGCTTCAAGGGCAAGGAGCTGCTCGACTTCCGCCGTCACGTCCAGCCGGTGTTCCAGAACCCGTACGGCTCGCTCGACCCGATGTACTCGATCTACCGTTCGATCGAGGAGCCGCTGCGCATCCACAAGATCGGCGACACGAAGAGCCGTCAGAAGCGCGTGCGCGAGCTGCTCGACATGGTCGAGATGCCGGAATCCGTCATGACCCGCTACCCGAACGAGCTGTCCGGCGGCCAGCGCCAGCGCATCGCCATCGCGCGAGCCATGGCCCTCAATCCGGACGTGATCGTCTGCGACGAGGCCGTGTCCGCCCTCGACGTGCTCGTGCAGGACCAGGTGCTGCACCTGCTCAACGACCTGCAGGCCGAACAGGGCCTGAGCTACCTGTTCATCACCCACGATCTGGCCGTCGTCCGCCAGATCGCCGACGAGGTCGTGGTGATGCAGCACGGCAAGCTCGTAGAGCACGCCACCACCGACGAGGTGTTCGCGCATCCGAAGATGCAGTACACCAAGGATCTGCTCGACGCGATCCCGGGCGGCAAGCTCCAGCTCGGCCTGGACTGAGTCCCGTCCTGATTTCCCGGCTCCCCTCAGACGAGGGGAGCCTTTTTGTATAGTGGACGCCATGACCATCACCATCACCACATCGAACGTGAACGGCATCCGCGCGGCCGAGCGCAAGGGCATCGCCGACTGGGCCGGCCGCAACACCCCCAGCATCTGGTGCATGCAGGAGGTACGCGCCCCGCAGCCCGACATCGACCGCATCGTCGGCGGTCTCGGCTTCGAATACGCCACCGCCGGCGCCGTGACGGACCCGGGCGAACTGACCGCGATGAACGAGATCTGCCGCGTCAAGGGACGCGCCGGCGTGGCGCTGCTGAGCGACCTGCCGGTCGTCGACCGCCGCTACGGGCTGCCGGGACTGGACGAGGACGTGGACTCGGGCCGTTGGATCGAAGCGGACATCCGCACGCCGCAAGGCTATGAGATCACCGTCGCATGCGTGTACGTGCACGCCGGCAACGTCGACGATCCGGTCAAGATGGAACAGAAGTACCGTTTCCTGGACACCATGCTCGTGCGCATGGGCCAGTTGCGCGACGAGGCCGCGCGCGGCGGCAAGCAGGCCGTGCTGTGCGGTGATTTCAACATCGCGCACACGCCGCTCGACATCAAGAACGCGAAGGCCAACGAGAAGCACGCCGGCTTCCTGCCCGAGGAACGGGCCTACGTGGACCGCTGGCTGGACGAATACGAGTTCTTGGACGTGATGCGCGACCTCGCCGGCGACATCCAGGGACCGTACACGTGGTGGAGCCAGCGCGGGCGCGCCTTCGACAACAACGTCGGCTGGCGCATCGACTACCAGTTCGCCACGCCGGAGCTCGCCGAGACCGCGCGCGGGTTCGTGATCGACAAGGCGCCGACCTACGACGCCCGCTGGTCCGACCATGCGCCGCTGACGATCACATATGAGGTGTGAGCTTCGCTCACCAATGCCCTGCGCGTGCGCTGATGCGCACGGCTACGAACAGTTCACCGGACTGTTCGTCATATGAGGTGTGAGCTTCGCTCACCAGTGCCCTGCGCGCGTCCGGCCTTATCCGCATGCTCCCAGCCAATCACAAGGCGTGGTGCTACGCTAGTCGAGGTTGCAACCGCATAACGAAACGAGGAACACCAATGGGACTGTTTGGATTCGGCAAGAAGAAGCATCAGGACGAGGACGCCGCTGAGGCCAAGGCCGAGAACAAGGACGAGACCGCCGCGCAGGCCGGCGACGACGCGCAGGCCGAGGCCGCCGAGCCGCACTACCCGAGCGAGGCCGTCAGCGAATACGAGGGCCGCGGCGAGGAATACGGCCCGTGGGACGTCAACGACGAGAACCTCATCGACTACGACATGCACCTTGATCTCGGCGCCTACTACCTGCCGTACCTGCAGGGCCTGATGCTGCGCCTCAAGGCCAGCCGCGCCACTCAGCAGATCCTCGGCGCGACCATCACCTACGGTTCGTCCAGCCTCGAGATCGAGGCGTTCGCCGCGCCCAAGAGCAGCGGCCTGTGGGACGACATGCGCGCCGACCTGCTCGAAGCCAACGCGAACGCGACCGAACAGCCGGGCGTGTTCGGCACCGAGGTCCGCCTGCCCGTCCAGCTCAAGGGTGGCAAGGTGTTCGAAACCCGCATCGTCGGCGTCGACGGCCCGCGCTGGATGCTGCGCGGCATCTTCTCCGGCAAGGCCGCGGTGCTGCCGGCCGACCCGGAAACCGTGGCGCTCAACCACTTCTTCGCCGACGTCGTCGTGGATCGCGGCGAGGAGCCGCTCGCACCGCGCGACCTGATCCCCATGCACGCGCCGGTCGCCCCGGCCGAACGCAAGGCCGCCAAGGCCGCCGCCGAAGGCGAGACCGCCGGCAAGGAGCATCTCAAGGACATTCCGGACAAGCCGGAAGGCCCGTTCGACTCCGATCAGCAGGTCGAGGTCAAGACCACGCTGTCGCGCGGCCCGATGTTCTCCGAAGTCCGCTAGCCGATGAGCGAACCGGAACGCAACAAACGGGGCATGGCGTCGCTCGCTTCGGCGGGCGACGGCGATTTCTCCGTCATCGACGCGATCGGCGGCCCGCGCGGCGTGGTCGAATCGATGCTGCCCGGCGTCGTGTTCGTCGTGATGTTCGTCGTCACCAGCAACCTGAACCTCACGATCGGCGTGTCCGCCGCGCTGGCCGTGATCCAGGTCGTCGTGCGCCTGCTGCAACGCCAGTCGGTGATGGGCGCGCTCAGCGGCCTGATCGCCGTGGGCATCTGCCTGATCTGGGCATGGAAAAGCCATGAGGCGCGCAACTACTACATGTTCGGCTTCATCTCGAACGCCGTGTACCTGGTGCTGCTCACCCTGTCGCTGATCGTGCGCGTGCCCGGACTCGGCCTGATGATCGAATTCATCCGGTCCCTGCCCACCGAGCATTTCAAGGCATGGTTCGACGATTGGATGCACGACCGTGAGCTCAAACGCGCGTACATGATCGTGACCGCATTGTGGATCGGCGTGTTCGCGCTGCGCCTGCTCGTGCAGGTGCCGCTGTACCTGACCGACCATGTCGCGTTGCTCGGCACCGCACGCCTGCTCATGGGCATCCCGTTCTGGGCGCTGGCGATCTGGGTGTCGTACCTGATCATCGCCACCCCGTTGCACCGTCACAAGGCCGCCGCCCAGACATTGCAGAAGGAGACAGACTGATGGACGTTCAGGTGCGCATCGAACGTTACGCCGACCAGGGCCGTTGCGTCGGTCACATCGACGGACGCGTCGTATTCGTGCGGTTCGCCCTGCCCGGCGAGCTCGTGCGCGTCACCCTGGACGAGCCGCACGACCGTGACGACCGGTTCTGGACCGGCGAGGTCACCGAAGTCATCGAGGCGAGCGAGGACCGTGTGCCTCCCGCATGGCCGCTCGCCGGACCGCTCGCGATGGGCGGCGGCGTCGGCGGCGCCGACCTGGTGCATGTGAGCCTTACCGGACAGCTGCGATGGAAGGCCGTCACCGTGTCCGAACAGCTCAGCCGGCTCGGCCATATCGACGTGAACGTGCCGATCGAACGCATGGACGGCGACGAAACGCTCGGCGGATTCCACTGGCGCACGCGCATCGAGATGATCGCCGACGACAACGGCCGGCCGTCGATGCGCCGCCGAGGCTCCCACGTCCGCGTGCCGCTCGACACGATGCCGCTCGCCACGAAGTCCCTGCTTGCCGTGGCCGACGCCGAACACGTCTGGGACGGCGGCTTCGAACCCGGCTCGCAGATCCGCCTGTCCGTGCCCGAACCGCGCGACGGCGCCGCTCCCGCCGACTCCGGCGACTACGCCGTGCTCGTCGATGGCGAACTGCGCTCCGGTGCACGCCGCCTCGTCGAACGCGCCGACATCGCCGGCACGACCTTCGAATACACGGTCGACGCGAACGGCTTCTGGCAGATCCACCGGCAGGCTCCGCTCGCCCTGCCGAACCACGTCATCGACCTCGCCCGACGTGAGATCGGCGACAAGCCGTCCGCCTGCATCTGGGACCTGTACTCCGGATCCGGACTGTTCACGCTGCCGTTGGCCACGCTCGTCACCCCGCGCACACGCATGCTCAGCGTCGAAGGCGGCCGCACGGCCGTCGCCAGCGCGCAACGCAACCTGCGCCACATGAACCTCACGGACGTGGACGCGCGCTGCGGCGACGTGGCGAAGACCCTCGCCAACGTGCCCGCGCATCTGTCGCACCCCGATCTCATCGTGCTCGACCCGCCGCGTGCGGGAGCGCGCGCCAAGGTCTGCCGGCAGATGGCCGCATCCGAGGCCCGGTCGATCATCTACATCGCCTGCGATCCGACCAGCCTCGGCCGCGACGCCGGCACGCTGCGCGAACTCGGCTACGAACTCGCCGACGTGCGCGCGTTCGACATCTACCCGATGACCCACCACGTCGAAACGGTGGCCCTGTTCCGCCGCGCCTGAGGGGAGCCGACCACATGAGCCGCAGCCTGTTTTGCCGCGCCACGTCCGTACTGGCCTGCACGGCCGCATGCCTGACCTTGGCTGCATGCGAGCCGGCGGGCCGCGCCGTCGGCGACACGCAGGACAGCGATCCCGAAGTCGCGCACATCGGCACGATCAAGCAGGACATGCTCATCGGACTGATCGGCTCCGCGAACGGCGTCGACGTCGAACGGCTCGCCCTGGACGCTTTCGACGTGTCCGGCGTCGACGCCGCATACTCGTCCGTCGAAGGCGCCGACGATCCGGACGCGGCCGCACGACGGGGCGTGTCCGACATGATCGACCGTCGCGCCACCGTCATCGTGATCGACATGATCGACGTGAACGACGCCAACGCGGACCAGTGGGACGCGGTACTACGCCAGGCGCGCGGCACCGGCATCCCCGTCGCCCTGCTCGACCCCGTCAACCCGCCGGACGACGACACGCTGTTCGCCGCCACGCTCACGATCAATGACCGGGCCACGGACGCGCAGCCCATCACGCAGGTGCTCGCCGACATCATGGACGACAAGCCCCATGACCGCGAGATCATGGTCTCGACCGTCAACGCCGCCGAACTGAACCGGCCGTAATACATCGTGCCGTTCGCCCGGCGGACGGCATCGGCATCCGTCCGTGGAATGAGTGCGCGGACGCGCATGCGCGGTAGGCTGGTGCCCATGAGCGCGAGTCCTTCCATGCCGCAGACATCCGAAACCGGCCTCACCGACGCCGAGGTCGCCGCACGCGTCGCCGACGGGCGCGCCAACACGGTGAAGACCTCCACGTCGCGGTCCGTGGCCGACATCGTACGAGCCAACGTGTTCACCCTGTTCAACGGCATCATCCTCGCCGCGATGGCGATGGTGCTCGCCACCGGCTCATGGAAGGACGCGGTCTTCGGCTTCGTCATCATCATCAACACCGGCATCGGCATCGTCACCGAGCTTAAGGCCAAACGCACCCTCGACAAGCTGTCCATCCTCGTCGCCGCGGACTACATCGTCCGCCGTGGCGGGCGGGACGTCACCGTCGCCCACGACGGGATCGTGCTCGACGACCTGCTGTGGCTGCGATCCGGCGACCAGGTGCCGGCCGACGCCACGGTCGTGGACACGTACGGGCTCGAACTCGACGAGTCGATGCTCACCGGCGAATCGCGCACCGTGCGCAAGAAACCGGGCGACACCGCATACTCCGGGTCGACCGTCGTCTCCGGCATGGCACTGACACGCGTCGTCGCGGTCGGCGAACACGGCTACGCTGCCACGCTCACCGCGCAGGCGAAGGTGTACAAGAAAACCGTGTCCGACCTCAACAAGGGCATCAACACGATCCTCAAGTTCATGACGTTCCTCGTCGTGCCGCTGTGCGTGCTGCTCATCGTCTCGCAGATCGACGCGGTCGGCGGCTGGAACGCGGCCGTATCGACCGGCGCATGGCGGCAGGCGGTCGTCTCCGCCGTGGCCGGCGTGGTCGGCATGATCCCCGAAGGACTCGTGCTGCTCACCTCGCTGAACTTCGCGATCGCCGCCATGCGCCTCGCCCGGCACGACACGCTCGTGCAGGAACTCGAATCGGTGGAGACGCTGGCCCGCGTGGACTGCCTGAACCTCGACAAGACCGGCACCGTCACCGACGGCGGCATCGCATACGGACGATTGGAGATGCTGGACGGCAACGGCGACGAACACGCCGTGAAACAGGCATTGTACGACCTCGCGAACGAGGAGCAGCCGAACGGCACCGGACAGGCGGTGCTCGCCGGGCTGCGCGCGGAAGGATTCGCCGCCGGCACGGTCGCGGCACGCGTGCCGTTCTCGAGCGCGCGCAAATGGAGCTCGATCACCGACGATGCCGGCGCGACATGGATCATGGGCGCGCCGGAAGTATTGCTGAGCGCGCTCGACGGAGATTACGCGAGCGTGCTCGCACGGGTGAACGCGCTCGCCAAGGACGGCAACCGCGTGCTTATGATCGCGTGCGCGACCGCGAAGGATGAGATAGTCTCGGCCCCCTCGGCTGGGCTGAGCCGTGAAGAAAACGCCGGAGGCGTTTTTAGGCGAGGAGCGAACGACAGTGAGCCATATGACGTCGGGCAAAGCCCGTCCGTAATTGCGGGACGGGCTGTCAGCGAAGCTGACTGGGGGAGCGTCGGAAGGGATGACGTTGCTTCAGAGGTGGCCGGGTGTACGCTCCCTCAGTCACGGCCTACGGCCGTGCCAGCTCCCTCGGCCGAGGGAGCCGAGGAGATGATGGTGGTGAACGCGCAGGCCAGGCCGGTGGCGCTGGTGCTGTGCGCGGAACGGATCCGCGCCGACGCCGAAGCCACGCTCGCATGGTTCTGCGAGCAGGGCGTGCGCTGCCGCATCATCTCCGGCGACAACCCCGTCACCGTCGGCGCGATCGCCGCCAAGGTCAGGCTCACCGGCGACCGCACGCCCGTCGCGATGGACGCGCGGCAACTGCCGGACGACCTCGACGAACTCGCCCGCACGCTCGACGGCGTCGACGTGCTCGGCCGCGTCCTGCCCGACCAGAAAAAAGCCATCGTCCAGGCCCTGCACCTGGGCGGGCACGTCGTCGCGATGACCGGCGACGGCGTCAACGACGCGCTCGCCATCAAGGAGGCCGACCTCGGCATCGCGATGGGCAACGCGGCGCCCGCCACCAAGGCCGTCGCCCAAGTGGTGCTCGTGGATTCGAAGTTCAGCCACCTGCCCGACGTGGTCGCGCGCGGCCGGCAGGTCATGGCCAACATGGAACGCGTCGCCAGCCTGTTCCTCGTCAAAACCGTGTATTCCGCGCTCATCTCGCTCGGCGTGGTGCTCACCGGTATCCCGTTCCCGTACCTGCCCCGGCACATCACGTACATCGGCGCATTGACGATCGGCGCGCCCGCGTTCATCCTCGCGCTCGCGCCCAACACGCGCCGCTACCTGCCCGGTTTCCTGAGGAGGGTCGTACGCTTCGCGCTGCCCGGCGGCACGGCGATCGCGTTGGCGGTGCTGTGCTCGTCGTGGATCCTGCCTCCGGTCATGGGCTGGAACGTGGCCGATGCGGCCGATCTGGCCGAACTGCGCGCCACGAACGCGATCATCGTGTTCGTGCTCGGCGTGCTGGTGCTCGCCCGCGTGGCCCGGCCGCTGAACTCGTGGCGCGGCGTCCTCGTCGCCGTGTTCGCCGCGGCCGGCGTGATCGGCATGCTGATCCCGTTCGTCGCGGACTTCTTCGCGCTCGAAGCGCCTTCCGGGCGCGAGGTCGTCGCCACCGGCGCCGCGCTGCTGATCGCCGCCGTGCTGTTCGCGTTGTGCCATCTGACCGCGGCGGCGGGGGAGCGGATTATCTCACATAGCAAGTCGACACGCCAGAGCCGCGGTAACATGCCGGTATTGTGAGGGGCAGATAATCGGCGTCGTTACCGATTACAGTCCTAAGAAGCCGGAGGAAAGCATGTCCGTACGCGACGACCAGCTGTCCACGCTCAGCGTGAACGGCAAGGACTATGACTATTATTCGATCGCCGACCTGCCCGGCATCGACCATCTGCCGTACTCGCTCAAGGTGCTGGTCGAGAACCTCGTGCGCAACATCGACGGCGCCAACATCACCGACGCGCACGTCAGGGCGCTGCTCGACTGGGATCCGAACGCCGAACCGAGCCACGAGATCCAGTTCACGCCGAGCCGCGTCGTCATGCAGGACTTCACCGGCGTGCCGTGCATCGTCGACCTCGCCACCATGCGCGACGCCGTCAAGCAGCTCGGCGGCGACCCCGAGGTCATCAACCCGCAGGTCCAGTCCGACATGGTCATCGACCACTCCGTGCAGATCGACAAGTACGGCGTCGCCGACGCCGTCGAGCAGAACATGGACATCGAATACCAGCGCAACGGCGAACGCTACCAGTTCCTGCGCTGGGGCCAGCAGGCGTTCCGCAACTTCCGCGTCGTGCCGCCGGGAACCGGCATCATCCACCAGGTCAACATCGAATACCTCGCCAAGGTCATCATGACGAAGGCGGGGGAGCGCGGCCGCCAGCTCGCCTACCTCGACTCGTGCGTCGGCACCGACTCGCACACCACCACCGAAAACGGCCTCGGCGTGCTCGGCTGGGGCGTCGGCGGCATCGAAGCCGAGGCCGCCATGCTCGGCCAGCCGATCTCCATGCTCGTGCCTCGCGTCGTCGGCTTCAAGCTCACCGGCACCATCCCCGAAGGCGTCACCGCCACCGACGTGGTCCTCACCATCACCGACATGTTGCGCAAGCACGGCGTCGTCGGCAAGTTCGTCGAATTCTACGGCGACGGCATCGCCTCCGTGCCGCTCGCCAACCGCGCCACCATCGGCAACATGAGCCCCGAATTCGGCTCCACCTGCGGCATCTTCCCGATCGACCAGGTCACGCTCGACTACCTGAAGCTCACCGGCCGCTCCGACGAGCAGGTCGCGCTCGTCGAAGCCTACGCGAAGGCCAATCATCTCTGGGGCGACGCCTCCGACCCGGACTACGTCGAACCGCAGTACTCCGAATACGAGGAACTCGACCTGTCCACCGTCGTGCCGTCCATCGCCGGCCCGAAGCGCCCGCAGGACCGCATCAAACTGTCCGAATCCAAGACCACGTTCGAGGACACGCTGCCCGCGTACGAAACCGAAAAGACCGTGAAGGAACCGGTCGCCGTCTCCACCGACTTCCGCGGCGACTTCACGCTCACCAACGGCGACGTGGCGATCGCTTCCATCACGTCCTGCACGAACACGTCCAACCCGTCCGTCATGATCGCCGCCGGCCTCATCGCCCGCAACGCGGTCGCGAAGGGCCTCAGCCCCAAGCCGTGGGTCAAGACCTCGCTCGCCCCCGGCTCCCAGGTCGTCGCCGACTATCTCAAGACCGCCGGCCTCCAGGACGATCTCGACCGTCTCGGCTACCAGCTCGTCGGCTTCGGCTGCGCCACCTGCATCGGCAACTCCGGCCCGCTGCTGCCGGAAATCAGCGAGGCGATCAACGCGAACGACATGACCGTCACCGCCGTGCTGAGCGGCAACCGCAACTTCGAAGGCCGCATCAGCCCCGACGTCAAGATGAACTACCTCGCCTCGCCGCCGCTCGTCATCGCCTACGCGCTCGCCGGCACGATGGACTTCGACTTCGCGACCCAGCCGCTCAGCCAGGACCCGGACGGCAACGACGTGTACCTCAAGGACATCTGGCCGACCAACGAGGAGGTCGCCGCCGTGGTCGACGGCACCGTCAGCCGCGAGATGTTCCTCAAGGACTACGCCTCCGTGTTCGAGGGCGACCATCGCTGGAAGGGCCTCGACGTGCCCGAAGGCGAACTGTTCCAATGGGATCCGAAGTCCACGTACGTGCGCCGTCAGACGTTCTTCGACGGCATGAAGGCCACGCCCGACCCGGTTTCGGACATCCACGGCGCCCGCGTGCTCGCCCTGCTCGGCGACTCCGTGACCACCGACCACATCTCCCCGGCGGGCGCGTTCAAGGCGTCCAGCCCGGCCGGCAAGTACCTGACCGAACGCGGCGTCGAGCCGAAGAACTTCAACTCCTACGGTTCGCGCCGAGGCAACCACGAGATCATGGTGCGCGGCACGTTCGGCAACATCCGCCTGCGCAACCTCCTGCTCGCCTCCACCGGCAACGAGGTTACGCCCGGCGGCTTCACCTACGACTTCACGACCGGAGAAGCCTCCACGATCTTCGACGCGTCGCTCAACTACAAGGCCGCCGGCACGCCGCTGGTCGTCCTGGCCGGCAAGGAGTACGGCACCGGCTCGTCGCGCGACTGGGCCGCCAAGGGCACGCTCATGCTCGGCGTGAAGGCCGTCATCACCGAAAGCTTCGAACGCATCCACCGCAGCAATCTCATCGGCATGGGCGTGCTGCCGCTGCAGTTCCCTGCCGGCGAAGGCTACGCGTCGCTCGGACTCGACGGCACCGAAACGTACGACATCGACGGCATTGAGGAGCTCAACGCCGGCCGCACGCCGAAGACCGTGCACGTCACCGCCACGCATGCCGATGGCTCGAAGACCGAATTCGACGCCGTCGTGCGCATCGACACGCCCGGCGAAGCGGACTACTACCGCAACGGCGGCATCCTGCAGTACGTGCTGCGCAACCTCATGCAGTGATTCCGCGGCCTGACGCCGACTCATGCGTCCGCCCGGCGGCCCGCATCCCGCGGGAAGCCGGGCGGTCTCGTATCCGCAAGGTGTTCCGGGGTTCCGGCGTGCCGGTATTCCGGTCGCGCATCCGTCGCGCCATCCGCCGTATTCCGTGCCCCGAGCGTCGCCCCGCGACTTTGCGCGCCGTGAACGCAACGTGAACGCTTGGCGATCGGACGGAGACATCATCGCCGTGCGGTCCGCATGCCGGTACCATGTCCGCTATGATGGCGTGGATGAACGAGACAGGGAGCGGCATGAGGGTCTTCGATTTCGACGGCACGATCTACGACGGCGAAAGCCTGTTCGACCTGTACCTGTTCAGCGCGCGGTACGATCCGAAGGTGTTCCGCCATATCGCGCCCGTGCTGCGCTACGCGATCAAATACAAGCTCGGCCGGGCCACGCTCGAACAGATGGAACGCGGCGTGGGCGACATCGCCCGCAAATACCTGCACGATCTCGCCCGGTCAAGGCGCGTGAACAAGTTGTGCGAAGACGCGGCGGACGCCCCGCACGGTCCCGGCGACGCGGCCGGCGGCGATCTGGACGTCATCCTCGACGGCGTCGCGCACGACGTCGAAACCGGACGCATCGTCGCCGACCAGGCCGCGAACCGGCGATCCGACGGCCTTGAGGCGCTGGTGAGCCGTTTCTGGGACCGCAACATGCGCAAGATCAAGACGTGGTACGAGCCGCGGCCCGACGACGTGATCCTCACCGCGTCGTTCGACGTGACCGTGGGGGAGGCCTGCCGTCGGCTCGGCCTGCACAATCTCGTCGCGTCGACCATCGACCCGGGCACGCTGGAGGTCACGTACATCAACTTCAACACGAACAAGGTGGACCGTCTGCGCAAGCTGTTCGGCGACGACGTGACGGTCGACGAATTCTACACCGACAGCCGTTTCGACCAGCCGATGATCGACCTCGCGCGCCACGCGTACATGGTCAGGGGCGACAAGGTCACGCAGGTCAAATAGGCGGGCCGGACAGGATGCGGGCCGCGCGGCCCGCATCCGCAACGAAAGGAAACAGGACCATGGGAATGCCGCTCGATCTGTATGTGATCCGGCACGGCGAGTCGGAGGCGAACGTGATCATCAGCGCCGGCGACCGCGGCGACAACTCGCTGTACACGCAGGACAACGTCACCGTGCCCGACCGCTCGTGGCGTCTGACCGCCACCGGCCGCAAGCAGGCCGACTGCATCGGCCGCTGGCTCGTCGACCAGCAGCAGCTGTTCGACCGCTATCTCGTCTCCCCGTACGTGCGCACGCGCGAAACCGCCGCCACGATGGCGCTGCCGAAGGCGAAATGGGAGGAGAACCGCGTGCTGCGCGAACGCTCGTGGGGCGAGATCAACACGGTCACCAAGGACGAGTTCCGCGACAACTACCCGCGCAACTGGATGTTCAAGAACACGGACCCGCTGTACTGGCGGCCGCCGGCAGGCGAGTCGATCGCCGACGTGGCCGAGAACCGCGTGCACAACCTGCTCACCTCGCTCGACCGCAAGTCCGACGCGCAATCGGTCGTGATGGTCAGCCACGGCGACCTCATGCTCGCGCTCATGCTCGTGCTTGAGGACCTGTCGGACGAGGAATTCATGCACCGCGCCGCCTCGGACGAATGGAAGATCACGAACTGCACCTGCCTGCACTATTCGCGGCGCGACCCGTCCACCGGGCGCACGTACAAGCGGTTCCGCTGGGAGCAGACCGCACGGCCCGTGCTCAACGAGGAGAACGGCAAATGGGAGGTCCAGGTGACCGACTGGCGGTCGTTCAAGAAGCCGACGCTGTCGAACGGCGACCTCGTCGACGTGGTGCACGCCGTCGACCCGCACCTGTGACATGTGACATGACGGTGCCCGGCGCGTCCGGCATCCCGCCCGAAACGTGAACGACCGGTGAACAGGCTACAATGGCTCACGATGCGCGGGCGCGCGATATGAGGCGCCCGCTCCGGAGAGAACCGAAGGAGTTCATCTATGAAGAACCTGTTCACCTGGTCGCTGCACGGCGACGGCAAGACGCTCGCCCCCGGCGAGGTCGTCGAACCCGACGAGCGCCTGACCTGGCCTCGCACCGTGGGCATCGGCGCGCAGCACGTCGTCGCCATGTTCGGCGCGACCTTCCTCGTGCCGATCCTCACCCACTTCGACCCGTCGACCACACTGTTCTTCACCGCGCTGTCGACCGCCCTGTTCCTGCTCATCAACAAGAACGTGCTGCCGAGCTACCTCGGCTCGTCGTTCGGCTTCATCGCGCCGATCACCGCCGTCACCACCGCGAACAAGGGTCCCGCGGTCGCCAGCTTCGGCATCATGGTCACCGGCCTGCTGCTCGCGCTCGTCGGCGTGGCCGTCCACTATGCCGGCTCCAAATGGATCGACATCATCATGCCGCCGGTCGTCAACGGCGCGATCGTCGCGATCATCGGCTTCAACCTCGCGCCGAGCGTGTGGAACAACTTCAAGGCCGCGCCCGACACCGCGCTCGTCACCCTGGTCGCCGTGCTGCTCATCGCCGTGCTGTTCAAGGGCCTGACCGGCCGACTCAACATCCTGCTCGGCGTGATCGTCGGCTACCTGTACGCCTGCGCCCGCGGCCAGGTCGACTTCTCCGCCATCGGCAAGGCCGCTTGGATCGGCCTGCCGCACTTCCACACCCCGCAGGTCGACTTCTCCATCCTGCCGATGTTCCTGCCGGTCGTGCTCGTGCTCGTCGCCGAAAACGTCGGCCATGTCAAGTCCGTCGCCCAGATGACCGGCCGCGACTACGACGACCAGATGGGCACCGCCCTGTTCGCCGACGGCCTCGGCACCGCGATCGCCGGCTTCGGCGGCGGCTCCGGCACCACCACGTACGGCGAGAACATCGGCGTGATGGCCGCCACGAAGGTCTACTCGACCGCCGCCTACTGGTGCGCGGCCGGCTTCGCGCTGCTGCTGAGCCTGTGCCCGAAGTTCGGCGCGATCATCAACACCATCCCCGCCGGCGTGCTCGGCGGCGTGACCACCCTGCTTTACGGCATGATCGGCATGATGGGCATCCGCATCTGGGTCGAGAACAAGGTCAACTTCGACAAGCCGCTCAACATCATGGTCGCCGCGATCGTCATGATCATCGCCATCGGCCAGTTCGAGTTCGCGTTCAACGGCATCCAGTTCAACGGCATCGCCATCGGCACGATCGTGATCCTCGTCGCCTACCACGGCCTCAAGGCCATCGGCAAGGCCACCGGCACCATCGACAAGGACGATCCGGACATCCTGTAACCGGCACATCCTAGGCGCCACGGATATCAGGGCTCCCTCCACGCGAGGGAGCCCTGATCGCATATTGAGGCGGCCGAAGGCAACGGAGCCGATGGTCCGGCGGCCGGGAGCACTACCGGGAACGCTACGGCCGGGATCGGAATGCGCCGGGCGTGACGCCGACCCGCTTGCGGAAGACATTCACGAAATAGCTCGCCGTGGAGAACCCGCACGCCCGCGCGATCTCCGTAATCGATCCGTTCGTCTCCCTGAGCAGCCGCCGGGCCTCTTCGACGCGGCGTTCGGTCAGATATTCGTTCGGCGTGCGGCCCACGTATTTACGGAACAGGATGCAGCACTGACTGCGGCTGACGCCTCCGGCCGCCGCGATATCGTCTAATCCGAGCGGATCGCGAAACCGATGCTGGATGAGACCGGTCATGCCCAACACGCTCATGCGGTTGCGTTGTTCGATGGACTCGTCCTCGTTCGGCCCATCGCCGCCGCTCGGCCGGAACCGGTCAAGCACCATGTCGCACAGCTCCATCGCCGCGGCCACCGCCGGCAGCGGCGACAGGGCGGCGTTGTTCTCCGCACCGCGCACCCCGCCTCCCGGAGCCAGCCTCACCACACGCTCGATGCCCATCAGCACGTCCCGTTGCCAGCCAACATCCGGCGTCAGCAGCAGGCAATCGTCCATATGCTGCGCGAACGCCCGCTCGCAACGGGCCGTCACCGTCGGCGTCAGATGTTCGAACAGCGACGGGCTGATCACCGCGCACGAGAACCGCACATCCTGCCGCGTAGGGGAGAAGCCGTAGTGCAGCCGGCTTGAATTGACCACCACGCCCTCGCCGGGATGAAGCACCGTGACCCGGCCGTTGACGAAATGATGCAGGTCGCCGCTGATCACATGGATGAACTCAAGATCGCGGTGCCAGTGACACGGGCATCGGCAATCAGGAAAGATCGACAGCGGATCGCATCGCGCGTAGATCGGCAGTTCGGCGATGTTGTATTCGATTCGTTCCGACAGGTCGGAAAGCACGGTGATCCTTTTCGTTGGACGCATGGCACCCTTTCCTCATCGCAATCTACTATTTTGATATTACCGTGTCGGGAAATGCAATCGTGACATCCGTGTCGGGACCTTTAAAAACCTATCATAAAAGCATCTTCCAGCTGCAGAGGAAGAACGCAACACCACAACCATCGAAGCGATGATATGGACGGTTCCGCCATATCGGGCATCTTCGATGCATATATCGCAAGGAGTGATCGAAATGCGTAGCCATGCACTGAAGAACAACGTCGCACTGTCTGCCCTGACCGTCGAAGCCAACCGTCTGTTCGACCGGTTCTTCGCCGCCTGCCGCACATGGGTGGCCCGCCAGCTCGCCCACCCGGACGAGGAGAACTGGTGGGCGATGTGGTATCCGAAGAACGCCACGCAGATCGCCTGAACCGCCCGCGGGCGGGACGCGAGGCCAACCGCCTCCCGCGCCTCGCCCCCGCGCCGCCGGGCGAAACGCGGGTCTGACCGGTTCGATATGCTGACCGTGAACTTCGCCGCACGAGGCGGCGCCCACACGGGAACGCAAGGAGGCACACCATGGCAGCATCGGACGGACGCAAAATCGCGATCGTCACCGGCAGCGCGCTGGGACTCGGCTACGAACTGACCCGCCAGCTCATCGAGCGCGGCTGGATCGTCGCCGGCATCGACTTCAACGCCGAACGCCAGGCCGCGCTCGCCGACGAGTTTCCGGCCGACGTGTACCGCGGCTACGTCGGCGACGTGTCCGACGAGGCGTTCGTGCGTGAATCCGTGGCCGACATCGCCGCGCTCGGCCACATCGACCTGCTGATCAACAATGCCGGACAGCCTTCGTTCAAGACGCCGACCGGCTACGTGGCCGCCGACGTCGACAAATGCCTCAAGGGATTGAAGGGCATGATCCTGTGGTCCGTCGAGACATTGAAGGCCGACGGCGAACACGACCTCAAGATCGCGAACGTGATGAGCACCGCCGCCACGCGCGGCAACGCCAACGAATCCGTGTACTGCGCGACCAAATGGGGCGAGAAAGGCTACACGCAGAGTCTCAAGGCCGCGTACAAGGGCACGAGCGTGAAGATCGTCGGCGTGTACCCGGGCGGCATCGACACCGCGTTCTACCGCGACAGCCACGACTACGTGTCCGAGGAGAAGCAGCACACGTTCATGAACCCCGCCGAACTGGCCGGGGTGATTCTGTTCAACCTCGTCAACGAGGCGAACCTGACCGTGTCGGACATCCTCATCGAACGCAACTACGTGTGAGCCGCACGGCTGTGCGTGCGATGCGCGCGCCGCGGACGACACGGCGCGCATACACGAATGACGCGCATACGAAAAGGTCCGGAAGGGAATCCTGAACCGTGGTTCAGTCATTCTCTTCCGGACCTTTCCTTATATCCTTATGCGGGTCGCGGGACTGCCGCTCCCGCCGCAGAAGCGCCGGGAGCGACGGTCATCGCTTACTCCTCGCGGCGGCGACGGATGGCGATCAGCGCACCCGCTCCGGCCAGGAGCACGAAGCCCGCGGTGGCGGCGAAGCTGACGGCCGCGCCGGTGTCCGACACGCTGCCGGGCTTGTTCGGCTTCGTGGTCGGCTTGGTCGTGGCGCCGCCGTTCGGACCGGGCTTCTGAGTGTCGGTGCCGGGCGTCTTGTCGGCGGTCTTCAGGGCCGCGATGGCGTCCTGAAGGTCCTTGAGCGCCTGGTCGACGGCGGTCTGGTCGGCCTTCTCGTCGGAGAGGACCGCCTTGGCCGCGTCGAGCGCCTTGGTGAGGGTGCCCCAGGTGGCCTCGGTGTAGTCGGCCTGCTTGAGCGCCTCCGCCTTCTTGATCGCCTGGTCGAGGGCGGTCTTGTCGACGACGCCGGGCTCCGGATCCGGATCGGGATCCGGCTGCTCGCCCTTCTTCTCCAGCGCGTCGATCGCCTTGGTCAGGTTCTCGGCGGCCTGGTCGATGGCGGTCTGGTCGGCCTTTTCGTCGGCGCGGACGGCCTTGGCGGCCTTGAGCGCGTCCTGCATGGCGTTCCAGCTGTCGGCGGTGTAGGAGTCGGCGGTCAGCGCCTCGGCCTGGGCGATCACGGCGTCAAGCGTCGTGTAGTCCGGTCCCGGCGTTTCGACGGCTTCCAGCCCGTTGATCGCGGTCGTCAGGTTGGCCGTGGCCAGGGCCACGTCGTAGGCGGTCGCGTTCTCGTCGGCGGACACCTTCTGGGCGGCCTCGAGCGCGGTCTTCAGGGCCGCGAGGCTTTCCTCGGTGTAGTTGCCCTCGGCGTAGCCTTCGGCCTTGGCGATGAGGTCGTTGAGCTCGGTCTTGTCGGGCTTGACCGTCTCCTCCTCGACCTCGCGGTCCGTGGTCAGGCGAAGCTCGGCCGCGGAGGCGAACTTGTTCTCCTGGCTGGCGGACTGTCCCGCGGAGGACAGGACGGTCAGACGGACCTTGACCACGTTCTCGACCGCGTCGAAGCTGGCCTTCTGCCACATGGTGGTGGTGGAGAACTCGCCGTCGGTGACGATGTCCTTGACGGTGCCGTCAGCCAGCGTGAGCGTGATCTTGTAACCCTTGATCTTGCCGTTGGCGTTGGCGCCGCCGGAACGCGGCAGGTAGCGCAGGCCGTTGACGGTCGTCGGCTCGGTCAGGTCGAACTGGTACCAAGCGGTGCCGTCGCCGACCGCGTTCGCGCTCCAGCTGGTGTGCCAGTGAGTGGAGTCGGCGCCGTCCTGGGCCAGGTCGGCCGGGCCTTCGCTCGGCAGGCCCGCGGTCGGCTCTTCGCTGCCGGCCTCGACGGTGTAGGCGTCGGTCGCCACGTCGTACTTGTCGCTGCTCTCGTTGCCGGGAGCGGTCTTCATGTACTCGGCCAGAGCGGTGAGGATGTTGTACGCCTTGGTGTAGTCCTCGGCGGTCGCGCCGTCCTTGTTGATGAGCACGCGGGCCTTGACCAGGGTGTCCTGGTACTGCTGCCAGGCGGCGTCGGAGAACTCGGCGCGCTTGCCGTCGTACTCCTTGGTCACCTCGTCGAGCTTGGCGTTCGCCTCGGCCTTGGTGCGGGACTGGGACTCGACGTGCTCGATCCTGAGGTTGTCGAGCACGAAGTCCTTGTAGCCGCCGAAGTCGGCCGCCGCTCCGCTCGTGCCCTGCAGGTCGGCCGCGTTCGTGGTCGAGTAGATGCCGAACCAGGAGTCGCCGTTGACGCCACCGGTGAGCGTGAACTCGTAGTGGCCGTCCTCGCCCAGCGCCTTCTTGAGGTTCTGGAACTCGGTGGACGACGGGGAGACCTCGCCCTGCCCGACGGCGACGGCGTAGATGTCGTCGGAGCCGGACTGGTAGTCGAACGACACCTTGTACTGCTCGCCCGCCTCGAACTTCACGTTCTGCGGGATCGTCTGATAGGCGAGCGCGCCGCGGCCGGACAGGCCGTTGACCTTGAGCGACCACTTGCCGTCGATCACGTCGTCCATCTTCTTGACGTCCCAGCCGGCCTGCGTGTACGGGTCATGCAGTTCGGACAGGTGGGTGCGGTTGTCCTCGACGCCCTCGATGCCGCCGATCACGAACGGCCAGATGCCCTGGGCGTTGTTCTCGAAGTCGTTGGTGAGGGTCTTGAGGGTGCCGTCCTTCTCGGAGGTGATGCCGTCGTAGGCGTTCTCCAGGATGCGCACGTCGTCGAAGTACACGTGGGCTGCGTCGCCGCCGGTGTGGGCCAGCGTCACCTTCACCTCGCCGCTTTCGGGCGCGGTGAACCACACGTACATGTTCTGGAAGTAGCTGCTGCCGTTTTCCGTGTTCGTGTTGGTGTTGTGCGCGTACGCCTTGACGTAGTTCTTCGCGATGGACTTGCCGGTGGAGTTGGTCGCCAGCGTCTTGCCGTCGTTGGTGACGGTCACGGACGCGGCGCCGGTGGAGCGGTTGTCGACGCCCACGTACAGCGCGTAGCGCTTGCCGGCCTCGAGGTCGGTGATCTTCTGGGAGACCTCGACCTTGCCGCTCATGCGCAGCATGGCGTTGTTGTCGCCCTCGACCTCGGCGGTGCCGGAGCCGGCCACGGTCCAGTTGGACTTGAGCGTGTCGTCTCCGCCGTTGAAGCCGGCGTCGACCACGTGCATGTCGGTGCTCCAGTTGACCGCGATCTGCTTGGCTTCGCCCTTGTACACGACGTACGGGGTCTCGGCTTCGGCGTCGAGCGTGATCCGGCCGTTCGCCACGGCGACGGTCTTCTCGTTGGTCTTGCCCTGGTCGGTCAGCTGGTACACCTTGACGCTGGAGAGGTTCTCCCAGCCGGAAGGCAGTTCCCAGGTGGTCTGGCCGCCGGTGGTGTTCCAGTGGTAGAGCTTCTGCTCGGAGTCCTTGACGATCTCGCCGGTGGACGAATCCCACATCCACGGCAGCAGGTACGACTCGGTGCCGCCGGTGCCGTTGTCGCCGCGGGAGACCGCGCCGGAGGCGACCGTCACGCCGTTGAACGTGATGGTGCGGTCGCGGTAGGCCGCGCTGGAGGTGTCGTTCGAGCCGCGCGAGAGGACCACGACGTTGCCGTTGTCGTCCTTGAGCGTGATCTGCTCGTTGCCGCCGTTGACGTTCGCGTCCTGGGTGGAGGTCGCGTCAAGCGGGCTGTTGACCCACTGCGTCACCTTGAAGTGCTGGATGAACTTCGTGGACACGTCGTGCGTGTACAGGTTCTCGATGTAGGCGGCGTAGTCGTTGCGGCCCTGCCAGCCCTCGAAATCCTTCATGTTGTAGCCGCCGAGCAGCGGGGCGTTGGCCGCGCCGCCGTAGCTCGGGTAGTCGCCGACCCAGCTGTCCTTCTGGTGGTTGCGCAGGAAGCGCATCACCTGCGAGTTCTCGCCCTTCATGCCGGAGCCGCCGTAGGTGAGGTCCGCGGCCCAGTGCTGGAAGGTGGAGTCGTACTCGTTGCCCGCGCCCCATTCGGTGGTCATGCGCCAGCCGTTGTCGGTGATCATCTGGCTCATCTTGCGGGTCTCCCACGAGTCCTCGGCGCCGGAGGTGTTGTTGCCCCACACGTCGAGGTAGATGAAGTCCATGTTGTCGCCGACTTCGGCCTTGAGCTCGTTGAAGCGGCTCAGGCGGGAGCCGGAGGCCAGATCGTAGATGCCGTCGATGCCGACGCCCTGATCGAGCCAGTTCCAGCCGTAGCTCAGGCCGCCTTCGGAATTGCGGCGCACCATGTCCTCGTTGAACGCCTTGGCCTCCGGGTACATCTCGGACGCGTTGACGTGCACGCCGAAGCGGGCGCCGTACTTGGAGCCCTCCTCCATCATGGTGTTCATGTCCTCGGCGCCGCCGATGCGCGAGCCGATGTCGCCGTAGTCCGGGTGGCCGGAGTCGTGGCCTTCGCTGCCGTAGCCCTTGAGCAGCACCGACTGGCCGAGGCCGTCCGTGTTCAGCGCGACCTTCTTGACGTTGTCGAGCGTGGTCAGGAACGGGTTCTGTGCCTGGGATCCGAAGTTCATGGCGATGCGCCATGCCACCAGTTCGGGCACTTCCTCGGACTTGTACGGGTTGTTCATGATGTCGCGGTAGGCGATCGCGCCGTCCTGCCAGTTGACCGTGCCGTCCTCGTTCGCGTCGCCGGCGATGGCCACGGACATCTTCGGCATGTCGGTCTCGTCGACCGTGTAGGAGCGGCCCTTGGAATCGGTGACGATGCGGTGGTAGTACCATGCGGCGCTCGACAGGCCGAACGAGACGTCGCCCTCGACCGACTGGGTGTCGGTGATGACGCGTGTGTTCTTCGCGCCGCCGGCGATGTTGCCGCTCGCGGTGGTGCCGTCATGCTCGGAGTTGGACCACAGGCCGGCGCTCAGGCCGGCGCCCGAGATGAAGCCGTACGTGTAGTCCGCGCCCTTCGCGCTGGTCTCGTCGGTGACGTCGAAGTTCGTGTCGCCGTTCTTGTTCGTGTCGGACGACATGCGCGCGCCGGTGAACTGGGCGCCGTCCTGGCTGGAACGCACGGAGACGAGGCTGTGGTTCGGGAACGAGATGGTCTGGACCGGGTAGGTCGCCTCGTCCTCGAGGTTCTCGATCTTCGTCACGTTCAGGGAGAGCGTGTTCTTCTCGACGGTGATCTCGACGGTGACCTTGGCGTTGACGTGCTTGGCCTCGTTCTTCACGGTGAGCACGTACTTCGCCTCGGTGTCGCTGACCTTGGTGAACGTCACGTCGTCATCGGTCAGTTCGACGCTGGTGCCGTTCACGTTCACGGTGCGCACGTCCTTCGGCTGGCCGTACATGACCTTGCCGCCGAGCTTGGTCATCGTGTACTTGAGGACCGCCGGGAAGTTCTCCTTGACCTCGACGCTCATCTGGCCGGTCTTGAGGGTCTGCGTGGCGACCTGCACCGCCTTGTTGAGCGTGATGTCGCCGGCCGTCGCGTCGGCGCCGTTGACGGTCACGTCCTTGGTGGCATCGTCGTATCCGGCCGCGGAGACGGCGATCGTGTACGTGCCGTTCTTGAGGTCGGAGAAGGAGAACGTGCCGTCGGCGCCGGTCTTGACCTTGGTCGAGCCGGTGCGCACGGTGGCGTTCTCGATGGCCTTGCCAGCCGAGTCGACGACCTTGCCGGAGATGGCGTAGGTGGCCGTGTCGGCGGCCGGGAAGTCCTTGACGTACACGTCGGTGACCTGGTTCAGGCTCTTCCACGAGCCGGCCTTCATGGCGAGCTTGCCGGTAAGGTTCGTCATCGCCGAATAGTCGACGTCGAACGCCTTCTCGCCGTCCACGGTGAGCGTGGCGACCTTGGCGTCGGTCCACGAGACGACGATGTCGTGCTCCTCGTTGGCGCTCGGCGCCGGGAGACGGGTGCCGCCGTACCAGCCGCCTTCGCCGCCGCCGGTGTAGGTCTGCCAGAACCAGCCCTGCGCATCGTAGCCGATGAACAGGCCGCTGCCCGGGTCCTTGTAGCCCAGGAAGAAGCCGAAGCGGTTCGCCGAGCCTTCCTGCGGGGACTTGACCGTGGCGTGGAAGGAGCCGGCCTTGGAGAAGTCGTAGTCCTCGCCCCAGATGGCCACCGCGGGCCACTGGTTGGAGGCGGACGGGTCCTTGGCCGCATTGCCATTGGACGCGGAGGACTTGAAATGGGTCCATCCGTCGGCCTCCTCGAGGACCTCGCCGCCCTGGGCGATGGACTTGTCGAGGCTCCATCCGGCTTCGGCGACGGTCTCGGCATCATCGGCGGTGACCGTCGTGGCGTCCCCGTCGTCGAGCATCTGCAGAATCTGGTTCTGCATGTTCTGCGACAGCAGGGGCTCCGCGTACGCCGTGCCGCTCACTCCCATCGGGGATACGACGAGAGCGGCGGCAAGCGCCATCGAAAGCGCATGTCGTTTCTTCATATGTGATTTTTTCCTTGATCTCATCATTGAGGGATGCGGGCTGCGCTGATGAATTGCCGCGCCGCAACTTCAATCAAAAACGATAACAGTCTTAACAAAAAAAATCAATTCAGCTCGTGTTCGTTGAAATTACAACGTTTTTAACCATGTTAAGACACTAGTTATTATTGATTTCCCCGTGAAAGGGGAATATCGTACGGGGTCATGCCGCGGGGAGCATGGAAAGTAGTGGGCATGGGCTAATGTTGATGGGTTTGCGCGCCCGCGCGAGGATCGATGACATGAAAGGCCGACGTGCCCAGGAAATTCACCAGGAACAGCAAGAAGAACAATTCGAAGAACAGCCGGAACAACAAGAAAACCTTCGTCGAAGAGATCGCCGAACCCTACGCCGTGACCGCTCCGGCCACCGAGGCCGAACCGCGCCCGTTCGCCGAACTCGGCGTGCCCGAGCCGCTGCTGCGCGTGCTCGCCGCCGACGGCAAGACCATGGCCTTCCCCATCCAGGCCGACACCCTTCCCGACTCCCTGACCGGACGCGATATCCTCGGCCGCGGCCGCACCGGCTCCGGCAAGACGCTCGCCTTCTGCATCCCGCTCGCCGCCCGCCTGTGCGAGGCGGCGTGGGAGCCCGGCATGCCGATGGGCGACTACCGCCGCAACATCAAGACCGTCAAGGCCTCCCGCCTCGCCGAACGCCAGGCCGACGGCTTCATGCCCCACCCGCGCGGCCTCGTGCTCGCCCCCACCCGCGAACTCGCCAACCAGATCAACGACGTGCTCGAACCGCTCGCCAACATGGCCGGCATGACCACCACCACCGTCTACGGCGGCGTGCGATACAACCGTCAGATCCGCGACCTCAAATCCGGCGCGGACATCGTCGTCGCATGCCCCGGCCGACTCGAGGACCTGCTGCGCCAGGAGGCGCTCGTCCTGTCCGACGTGCGCATCGTCGTGCTCGACGAGGCCGACGAAATGGCCGACATGGGCTTCCTGCCGCCGGTCAGGCGCATCCTCGAACAGCTGAAGCCGGACGCGCAGCACATGCTGTTCTCCGCCACGCTCGACCACGGCATCGACGAGGTCGTACGCGACTTCATGCACGACCCGAAGGTCCACAGCGTCGCCGAACCCGAGGACGCCGCCGACACGATGGAACAGCACGTGTTCGAGATCGAGAAGGCCGACAAGAACGACATGGTGCACGCGCTCGCCTCCGGCACCGGCAAGCGCATCCTGTTCACCCGCACCAAATACCAGGCGAAGAACCTCGCCAAGAAGCTCACCCAGTCCGGCATCCCCGCCTCCGAGCTGCACGGCAACCTTTCGCAGAACCAGCGCGACCGCAACCTCGCTGCCTTCGAGGAAGGCGACGTGAACGTGATGGTCGCCACCGACGTGGCCGCGCGCGGCATCGACGTGAGCGACGTGGAACTCGTCGTGCAGGTCGACCCGCCGGAGGATCCCAAGTCGTTCGTGCACCGTTCGGGCCGCACCGCGCGCGCCGGCAAGTCCGGCGTCGTGGTCACGCTCGTCGCCCCCGACCAGCGTCGCGAGGCGAGGCGCATGCTCAAGGCCGCCGGCATCGACGTGACGCCCGTCAAGGTGCGCCACGACTCGCCCGAAGTGCTCGAGCTGATCGGAGAGAAGGCCGACCTCGTGGAAGGCTGGAGCCTCGACCAGACGCAGCCGGCCGGCGGACGCGGCCGCAAGGGACGTGGCGGGCGTCGCGGCGACCGCGACAAGGCGTTGCGTCACATGCCGGACGCCGACGATCCGACCCTCGGCGGTTCGGCCGGCGGCGAAAGCCGCGAAGAACGGGCGAACCGCCTGATGCACCAGCGCAACGCGATGAAGAAGGAACGCCGTCGCCGCCGCGCCGCCGAACGACTGGAACGCGCAGCCCAGCAGGCCGCCGCCCGCGACGAGGCCGCGGCCAAGCCGGCGCCGAACCGCGCCGAACGCCGCGCCGGACTGAGCGACCCGGTCCTCGAACGCCGCGACTACCTGTTCGAGCACCCGGAGGAACGCCGAGGCGGCAATCCGACGACCTCGCAGGCGACGGACGACCGCGCCGCGCGCGCCGGACGACGAGACCGCGACCGGACGGGCCACCGAGACCGGGACGAGCGCGACGCACGCCGCGACCATGGCAACGGACGGGACGGCCGCACCGGCCGGACCGAACGCGACGCATACCGGTCAGGCAAGGGCGGCAACAAGTCCGGCGGCAAGCGCATCCACCGCAAGGACGAGAACCGCATCATCACCGACGAGCGCGGCGAGGCCGTCAAACGCCACGAACGCCGCATGATCGCCAAATACGGCAACGCGGACGGCCCGCGCCGCCGCCACTCCAAGATCAAGCGCGCCCCGTTCCGCCGTATGGGACGCTGACCCGTTTCCCGGACGCCGCGGCGGTTTCGTCGCCGCGGCGCATAAGATGGTTCCTCGTGATGAACCAAGACGACAAACCACGGGCGGATGCCGCCGCACGCCACGGCATCGTATCGCGTGCGTTCAGGACCGCGCTGCCGCTGACCCTGCCGATCGCCGCCGGATTCTTCTTCCTCGGCGGCTCCTACGGCCTGCTCATGCACGCCAAGGGATTCGGCTTCCTCTGGCCGGTATGCATGGCGTTCTTCATCTTCGCCGGCTCCATGGAATTCGTCACGGTGAACCTGCTCCTGTCCGCGTTCAACCCGTTCGCCGCGTTCCTGCTGGCGATCATGGTCAACTCGCGCCACCTGTTCTACGGCCTGTCGATGCTCGGTCCCTACCGCAACACCGGCTGGAAGAAGCCGTACCTCATCTTCGCGATGTGCGACGAATCGTTCGCCATCAACTCGTCCGCGAAGATCCCAGACGACGTGGATCACGGCTGGTTCATGCTGTTCGTGAACCTGCTCAACCGCTGGTACTGGATCATCGGCACCGCGATCGGATGGCTCGCAGGCGGCCTGCTGCCGTTCTCCACGCGCGGCATCGAATTCGTGCTCACCGCGCTGTTCCTGGTGATCTTCCTCGACCAATGGATGGGGGAGCGCCGGCATGTGCCGGCGCTGGTCGGCGTGCTCGCCTCCGCGGCCTGCCTGGTCATGTTCGGACCCGACCGGTTCATGATCCCCTCGCTGGCGCTGATGCTCGCGCTGTTCGTCCTGCTGCGCCCCTACCTCGACGACACGAAGACGGGCGGCGCCACGCGCGACGACCACGATGGTACGGACAAGGAGACGACACGATGACGATGAGCGTATGGCAAGGCATCGCGACGGTCGCGGTCGTCGCCCTCGGCACGATGATCACCCGGTTCGTGCCCTTCCTCCTGTTCCCCGAATCCAAGGAACCCCCACGGTTCGTCCGCTACCTCGGCAAGGTCCTGCCATACGCGATGACCGGACTGCTCGTCGTCTACTCGCTCAAGGACGTGTCCGTCGTCTCCGGCAGCCACGGCATCCCCGAGGCGATCGCGATGCTCGCTATCATCGGGCTGCATCTGTGGAAACGCAACATGCTCCTGTCGATCGCAGGCGGCACCATCCTCTACATGCTCCTCGTCCAGCTCGTCTTCGTGTAACCCCGCGTAAACCTGTACGAACCCGCGTTAACCGCCGAAAAAGCTCTGGGCATAAGTCCCTTCCGCACCTGACGATACGCTTGAAGGCATGTCATTTTTCGATGCGTTTGGCCCCCTGTTCGACCCCGACGGCGACTCCCGCGACGGCAGCCGCCGCAGCGACGACGATCCGGTGATCATCAACGTCCAGACGGACGGCGACGACACCGCCTCCGAACCGCACGCCGACCGATCCGGCACCCACCGGCGCCCGCCGGCAGGCCCGCGCATCGCGAGCCGTCCGACACTGCCGCACCCCAACCGCGGCACCGCCATCCTCATCGCCGTCGTTGCCGCGCTCGCCGTCGTCATCGGCCTGTTCTTCGGCCTGTCCCAGTTCATCACCGATCTTATGTGGTACGGCCAGCTCGACTTCCAAAGCGTCGTCTGGACCCAGCTCGGCACCAAGGTCGGCTTGTGGATCGCCTACGCGCTGCTCATGGCCCTGACCGGATTCGTGTCCGCCGTGCTGGCGATCCGCGCGCGCCCCGACTCGTCCGATGGTTCCACGATCCGCATCAACGGCGACGTGATCGAAATCGGCAAGGGCGTCGCCTCGAAGACCGCACGCCGCGTGGCCGTCGCGGTCTCCCTGATCGTCGGCGCCGTGTTCGGCGCCCAGTTCAACGCGAACTGGGCTGAGGTGCTGCTCATGTTCAACGCGCAGAGCTTCGGCACCACCGACCCGCAGTTCGGCCTCGACAACGGTTTCTACGTGTTCGTTCTGCCCGGCCTCCGGCTCGTGGTGGCGGCCGTCTCCATGCTGCTCGGCGTCGGTCTCGTCTTCTCCCTGCTCACCCATGTGCTCATGGGCGGCGTCCGCTTCACCATGCCCGTGCGCGGCCGCGGCATCCTCGACGTCACCAAGCGCGCCCGCCGACAGATCGCCGTCTGGTTCATCCTCAACATGTTCGCCTGGTCCGCCCGGCAGATCATCGGCGTGTTCACCCATCTGACCGAGCAGGGCAGCCGCATCACCGGCGCCACCTACACCACCGTCAACGCCACCATCCCGGTCACGTTCATCATGGCCGCGATCACCGCGATCCTCGGCGTGTTCCTCGGCGTGTGGCTCATGCGCTCCCACGCGCTCGAAGGCCCCGCCAAGCCCACCGTGCGCGCCGCCGCGGCGCTCAAGGCATGGCGCACTCCGGTCGTGGCCGTCGCCGCCGCGCTCGTCGTCTCCATGGTCCTCACCGTCGCATGGCCGATGCTGCTGCAGCGGTTCAAGGTCAACCCGAACGCGCAGGAAATGGAATCGACCTACATCCAGCGCAACATCAAGGCCACGCAGGAGGCGTACGGCCTCGACAACGTGAAGGTCGAACAGTACCAGGCCACCACCAAGGGCGAATCCGGCGCGTTGTCCGGCGAGGCCGACACCACCGCGCAGATCCGCCTGCTCGACCCGCAGATCGTCTCGCCGACGTTCAAGCAGCTGCAGCAGTCCAAGCAGTACTACACGTTCGCGGACACGCTCGCCGTCGACAAGTACGACATCGACGGCGAAAGCCAGGACACCGTCATCGCCGCGCGCGAGCTCGACCTCAACGGCCTCGACAACCGCAACTGGGTCAACGACCACACCGTGTACACGCACGGCTACGGCATCGTCGCCGCCTACGGCAACAAGGTGACCGCGGACGGCCAGCCGAAGTTCTTCGAATCCGGCATCCCCACCCAGGGCAAGCTCACGGATTCCGAGAAGTACGAGCCGCGCATCTACTTCTCCCCGAACGCGAGCGAATACTCGATCGTCGGCGCGCCGGAAGGCACCAAGTCGTGGGAGTTCGACTATCCGACCGGCTCGGAGGGCGCGACCACCACGTTCACGGGCGACGGCGGCCCGTCCGTCGGCAACATCTTCTCCCGTCTGCTGTACGCGATCCGCTTCGGATCCGACCAGATCCTGTTCTCCGACCGCGTGACATCCGCCTCGCAGATCCTCTACGACCGTTCCCCGAAGGAACGCGTCGCCAAGGTCGCGCCGTACCTGACGCTCGACGGGCGCGTCTACCCGGCCGTGGTCGACGGCCGCGTCAAGTGGATCGTCGACGGATACACGACCTCCGACGCGTACCCGTACTCGCAGATGACCGATCTGGGCGCGGCCACCGCCGACTCGACCACCGAAACGTCCGACGCCGTGCAGGGCCTCGGCTCGCAGCAGGCCAACTACATCCGCAACTCGGTCAAGGCCACCGTCGACGCGTACGACGGTTCGGTCGACCTGTACGTGTGGGACGAGAACGACCCGGTCATCAAGGCGTGGCAGCAGGTCTTCCCCGGCCAGTACCACCCGGTCTCCGAGATCTCCGGCGACCTGATGAGCCACCTGCGCTATCCGGAGAACCTGTTCAAGGTGCAGCGCGAACTGCTCGCCAAGTACCATGTGACCTCCGCGAACCAGTTCTTCTCCGGCGAGGACTTCTGGCAGACGCCCGTCGACCCGACCGAATCCGAGGCCGACCAGGCCAAGGACATCCTGCAGCCGCCGTACTACCTGACCTTGCAGACCGGCGGCACGAACGAGCCGATCTTCTCGCTGACCTCCTCGTACATCCCCGCCGGCACGTCCACGCGCGAGATCCTGACCGGCTTCCTGTCGGTCGATTCCGACGCGGGGGACAAGGCCGGCGTGATCGGCAGGAACTACGGCACGATCCGACTGCAGGAACTGCCCAAGGACTCCAACGTGCCCGGCCCAGGCCAGGCGCAGAACAACTTCAACGCCGACGCCGACGTGTCCAAGGAACTCAACCTGCTGCAGTCCGGTTCCACGAACGTGGTGCGCGGCAACCTGCTCACCCTGCCGCTCGGCGGCGGACTCGTCTACGTGCAGCCTGTGTACGTCAAGTCGAACGGTTCGACCTCGTTCCCGCTGCTCAAGAAGGTGCTCGTCGCGTTCGGCGACCAGGTCGGGTTCGCCGACACGCTCGACGAGGCGCTCGACCAGGTGTTCGGCGGCGACTCCGGCGCGGCGGCCGGCGACGCGGAGAACGCGGCCGGCGGCTCGGACGGCAATACGGGCGGTTCCGGCGGCTCGGCTTCCGGCGACGGTTCGAACGACCAGAACGGCTCCGGCTCGACAGGGGACAAGGGGAACGGTTCGAACCAGAACGGCTCCGGCGGCTCCGGGTCGGCCTCCACGAACGCCGACCTCAAGGCCGCGCTCAACGACGCCGCACAGGCCATGAAGGACGCCGACACGGCCATGAAGAACGGCGACTGGACCGCCTATGGCGAAGCCCAGAAGCAGCTTCAGGAAGCACTCAATAAAGCCCTCGAACTGGAACAATAATCCGGCCGCCGCGTCCATCGGGCGTCGCGTCGTTTTCGACAGCTACGTTCCTTGCATCTTATGCCGATTCGCGGCCGATTCGCATGCTGATAATTACCGAAGAGTTCATCTGCGGGCGGTCCCGCCGCGGCCGCGCATGCCTATCCTGAAAGTGGGAACCATACCGGTCACGCCAAGGAGGCAACGTTGATGGCGAACGACATCCGATACAGGGTCACGGTCGATTTCAACCGGTTCAAGCAGATCTACGTCGCACAGAACCGCGCATACCTGCGCAAGGTCGGCATCGGCGGCACGGTCGTCGGCGTGCTGCTCATCATCATGTCGATAGCGTTGCTCACCGAGGAGTTCAACACGCAATGGCTGCTCCTGCTCGCGGCCATGATCCTGCTGACCGTCTACAGCGTCCTGTGCATCGTACACCCCGTGGTCTTCTACGGCAGCCGCAAAAACGAGGTCTACGGCTACTTCTCACGGCATGAGACGCCGACCGACGGGCGGCCGCTGAACGACCTGTCCTGCACGTTCGACGTGACCGTATGCCAATACGGGTCCGAACTGACCATGCAGGACGGCAACACCGTGCACCTGCCTTGGTATGCGCTCACCGGCGCCAGCGAAACGACCGACTTCGGCACCGTGTTCATCGGCGACGACGGCAAGAACAGCTCCCTGCTGTACAACATGCTCGGCAAGAACGCGATGCTGCGCGAAGGCATGGACGTCGAACCGCTCGTCGTGCCCGCGGAAGCCGAACACGCGCATCCCGGACTGACCGCCGACATCGCCCGCCGCATCGCCGACGGCCGCGCCCGCTTCGGCAAGCACGGCACCGACAAGCAGACCCCCGCAGCCCAGGAACTCGCCGCCTGGCTCGACGCCGACAGCGTGCAGTGACCGCGACGGGACGTCGCCAGATATGGTAGCCGTCCCGTCATCGAACGCGCATCATTCACCGTGACATAGCACCCGCGCATGGCAACATGCCGGGTGCTATTGTCTGGAACCATGCTGAACTATGAGATCCGTCCCGCCGAAGAACGCGATGTGCGGGCCATCACCGACATCTACAACGAGGCGGTGATCCGCGGGGGATCGTCCGCCGACCTCGAACCGGTGTCGTTGGACGCGCGGCGAGCATGGGTCGACTCGCACCAGCCGCGCGCGACATATCCGGTCGTTGTCATCGACGTGACCGATCCGGCGACCGGTGAACGCGAGACGGCCGGATTCGGCTCGCTGTCGAAATTCCACCAGCGCGCCGGTTACGACGGGATCACCGAACTGAGCTACTACATCGCACGCCGGTTCCACAGGCAGGGACTCGGCACCGAGATGGTCCGCTGGCTGCTCGACGCCGCCGTCGAACGCGGATTCCGCCACGCCACGACGATCATCTACGCCGACAACGCCGGCTCCGTCGCGCTCATGCGCGCATTCGGCTTCACCCGATTCGGACTGCTGCCCGCCGCCGTCGCCACGGCCGGCGACGATACGCTGCACGACATGAGCTACTGGGTCAAGACGCTGTGACCCCGTCACCGCACGATGCCGTCGATGACGGCGGGAACGGGTATGATTCGTGTGTTTGCGTAAGTGACGGAACGCCGTGACGGCACGGCGAACATGGACGACAAGAAGAGGACAAGGTAGCGACATGGCATCCGATTTCTGGCTGATCGTAGGACTGGGCAACCCGGGCAAGAAGTACGAGGACACACGGCACAACATGGGCTTCATGACCGCCGACGTGCTCGCCGAACGCTGGTCGGTCGCCTTCTCCGACCACAAGGGACTCGCCCTGCTCGGCAAAGGCGCGATGAACCTGCAGGGCCGCACCGTCAAATTCTTCCTCGCCAAGCCGCTCACCTACATGAACGACTCCGGCAACGCGGTCGCCTCCATCAGCGCCTACTACCAGATCCAACCCGACCACATCGTCGTCATCCACGACGACATGGACCTCGAATTCGGCCGCATCAAAGTCAAGGCCGGCGGCTCCGCGGGCGGCCACAACGGCATCAAATCCATCGACAAGGCCCTGAACACGCCCAAGTACGCGCGCGTGCGCATGGGAGTCGGCCACGCCAAACGCGGCGCGAACGCCCACGACAACACCATCAACTGGGTCCTCGGCGGATTCGGCCCCGACCAGCGCAAGCAGCTGCCCGACTTCCTCGCCGACGGCGCCGACGCCGCCGAAGACATCATCTTCAACGGACTGGCGAAAACCCAGGAGAAATTCAATGGCCGCTGACGCCAAGGCCCCGCACAACACGCCGATCAACGGCTCCCTGACCGGCCTGCTCGACGCGCTCGACCACGACACGACCTTCCGTCAACTGGCCGCAGGCGACATCGAAGCATATTCCGACCGCGACACCGACCCCACCATCACCGTCGGCACACCGGAAGGCCTGCGCCCCGCGCTCGCCGCCGCCACCGCCCGGCGCACCCCGGTCGTGCTCGTCGTCGCCTCGGGTCGTGAAGCCGAGGAAACCGTCAACGCGCTGCGCTCATGGTACGACGGCGACCCGAACGACATTGCCCAGCTCGAAGCGTGGGAGACCCTGCCGCACGAACGGCTCAGCCCCCGCGCCGACACCGTAGCCAGCCGCATGGCCGTCTTCCGCCGGCTCACGCACCCGAGCAAGGCGAACCCGATGTTCGGCCCGATCCGCATCCTCGTCATGCCGGTGCGCTCGCTCATCCAACCGGTCGTCAAGGGGCTCGGCGACGTCGAACCGCTCGTGTTCACCCAAGGCGAGGAACTGCCGCTCGACGAAGCGTCGAAGCGTCTCGTCGAAAACGCGTACACGCGCGTCGACCTGGTCATGGACCGCGGCGAATTCGCCGTGCGCGGCGGCATCATCGACGTGTTCCCGCCCACCGCGCCGCATCCGGTGCGCATCGAGTTCTTCGGCGACGAGATCGACACGATCCGCGAATTCCACGCCTCCGACCAGCGCACCTACGGCGACGGTCTCAAGACCATCTGGGCGACGCCCTGCCGTGAGCTGCAGCTGACGCAGGCCGTGCGCGACCGCGCGAACAGCCTCATCGGGCAGATCCCGAACGCCGACGACATGCTCGAATCCATTGCCAACGCGATCCCCGTCGAAGGCATGGAATCGTTGATGCCCGCGCTCATCGACGACATGGAACCGGTCACCGGCATGCTCGACGAACATGCGACCGTCATGCTGTCCGATCCGGAAAAGCTGCGCCGCGCCGCCGAGGATCTCGCGAAAACCGCGAACGAGTTCCTCGCCGCCAGCTGGCACGTCGCCGCGTCCGGCCACGGCGCAGGCGCCCCGATCACGTTCGACCAGGCCAGCTTCCTCGACTTCGAGGAAACCGTGTCCGCGCTGGCCTATTCCAGCCGTGACGTGTGGAAACTCACCGGTTTCGGCGTCGACACGACCCGGCCGAACCATGTGAGGCTCGACGCGCAGAACCCCGGCGAATACCGCGGCGACGAGGCGAAGGCCGCGGCCGGCATCGAAGGACTGATCGACGCCGGCTATCATGTCACCGTCACCGCGGCTGCGCAGGGCACGCTCGCCAGGCTCAAGCGCGCGATCAACGAGACCGGCATCGCCAACTTCGACGTCATCCGCTCTCAGGCCATCGACGGTTTCGTCGACACGTCCGCGAAGACCGCGCTGCTGACCGAACGCGACCTGACCGGCCGTTCGTCCGCCGCCGGCGTCGCGAAAACGCCGAAACGCCGCCGCAGGGCCATCGACCTAATGGAACTCAAACCCGGCGACTTCGTCGTGCACGAACAGCACGGCATCGGCCGGTTCGTCGGCATGAAACAGCGCGAGATCGGCACGGGCGCGAACAAAAGCACGCGCGAATACCTCGTCATCGAATACGCGCCGAGCAAACGCGGCGCCCCGGCCGACAAACTGTTCATCCCCACCGACCAGCTCGACCAGATCAGCAAGTACATCGGCGCGGAAGTCCCCAAGCTCAACAAGCTCGGCGGCTCCGACTGGGCCGAAACCAAGGCGAAGGCGCGCAAGCACGTGCACGAGATCGCCGAGGACCTGGTCAAGCTCTATTCGGCGCGCCAGCGCACGCCCGGCTTCGCGTTCAGCCCGGACACCCCGTGGCAGAAGGAGCTGGAGGACGCGTTCCCGTACCAGGAGACCGCCGACCAGCTGACCACGATCGACGAAGTCAAGTCGGACATGGAAAAGCCGGTGCCGATGGACCGCCTGATCTGCGGCGACGTGGGCTTCGGCAAGACCGAGATCGCCGTGCGCGCCGCGTTCAAGGCAATCCAGGACGGCAAGCAGGTGGCCGTGCTCGTGCCGACCACACTGCTCGTCCAACAGCATTACGAGACGTTCACCGAACGCTACGAGGGCTTCCCGGTCACGGTCGCGGCGATGAGCCGATTCCAGACGACCAAGGAAATCAACGAGACGATCGAGGGACTCGAATCCGGCGCGGTCGACGTGGTGATCGGCACGCACAAGCTGTTGAACCCGAAGATCAAGTTCAAGGATCTGGGCCTGGTCATCATCGACGAGGAGCAGCGGTTCGGCGTCGAACACAAGGAGACGCTGAAAGCCCTGCGCACGAACGTGGACGTGCTGTCGCTGTCCGCGACGCCTATCCCGCGCACGCTGGAAATGGCCGTGACCGGCATCCGCGAAATGTCGACGCTGGCAACCCCGCCCGAGGACCGTCTGCCGGTGCTCACCTACGTCGGCGCGTACGAGGACGCGCAGATCACCGCGGCCATACGGCGCGAGCTGCTGCGCGGCGGCCAGGTGTTCTTCGTGCACAACCGCGTGCAGGACATCGCCAAGACCGCGGCGAAGATCCACGAGCTCGTGCCCGAGGCGCATGTCGGCATCGCGCACGGCAAGATGGGGGAGAAGCAGCTCGACCAGATCATCCGCGACTTCTGGCATCGCGACATCGACGTGCTCGTGTGCACGACGATCATCGAAACCGGCCTGGATATCTCGAACGCGAACACGCTGATCGTCGACAACGCCGACAAGTTCGGCCTGTCGCAATTGCACCAGCTGCGCGGACGCGTCGGCCGCGGCAGGGAGCGCGCGTACGCGTACTTCCTGTACGATCCGACCAAGCCGATGACCCAGCAGTCGCACGACCGGCTCGCCACCATCGCGCAGAACACGGCGCTCGGCTCCGGCTTCGACGTGGCCATGAAGGATCTGGAATTGCGCGGCACCGGCAACCTGCTCGGCGACGAACAGTCCGGGCACATCGAAGGCGTCGGCTTCGACCTGTACATCCGCATGGTCTCCGAAGCGGTCGAGGCGTACAAGGCTCCGGAGGAAAGCGTCGAGCCGCTGGCCGTGACCATCGACCTGCCGATCGAGGCGTCGATTCCGGTCGACTACATTGACTCCGACAAGCTCAGGCTCGAAGCGTACCGCAAGCTCGCCGCCGCCCACACCGAGGACGACCTGCGCGAACTGGCGGAGGAACTGACGGACCGCTACGGCAAGCTGCCGGAAGAGTTCGAGACGCTGTTCGGCGTGGCGCGTCTGCGCATGAAGGCCCGCAAGCTCGGCATCTCGGAGATCATCGCGCAAGGCAAGAACGTGCGCGTCGGCAAGATCGACCCGCCCGAATCGATCCAGATGCGCATCAACCGCATCTACCGGGGCGCACAGTACCGTGCGCTCACGCACACGTACACGATCCCCGCGCCGTTCGCCGGCTCGCTCGGCTCCGGCCCCATGAGCGGCGAAATGGTCATGGACTGGACCAGCGATCTGCTCAACGACTTCGCGTGGACACCGGGCGGTCGCGAACGGCGGAGCCGTTCGTAGTCCGGTGTGCGAACCGACAGGCGAGCTGGCAAAGCGCGGCCGTAAGGCTGTCCGAAATTGCGGGACGTCCTAAAAGGAAGCGGTAGAGCCTTGATCTGATGCCTGTTCATGCCGATATCGATTGACATGAACAGGTATCATATTTGTCGTATGTGAGAACGATGAAGGAGTCTGCATGACTGACAATGACGTTGCATATGTAGATGATGGGAGCAAGAGTTTCTCGTTACTCGATGAGAACGCATTTGAACAAGCCATCATCGGTCATCTCAAGACATTGGGGTACGACTATTTATACGGTCCAACCGTGAGTCGTACCGATGATTCGTATCGTGACGCGCTTATGCCGGGGGCGCTTGAGATATCGTTGAGACGCATCAATCCTCAAGCCCATCCGGCTGCTATCGAGGAGGCGTTGCGTAAGGTTGCCAATGTCGAAGGCATTGATCTGTTGTCCCGCAACGTCACATTCACGGAATACATGCAGTCCGGGGTGGATGTCTCGTATTTTGACGGAGAGAACACCGTATCTGACCACATCAAAATCGTGGACTTCGACCATCCTGATCGGAACACGTTCACGGTGGTCAATCAGTGGACATACGTCGAATATGAAGAGAAACGCCCCGATCTGATCATCTTCATCAACGGCATACCGATGGTGATCTTCGAGCTGAAATCACCGTCGAGAGAAAATGTCGATGCCTCGGATGCTTACTTGCAACTACGCAATTACATAAAGGTCATTCCAACGTTGTTCGTATACAACGCGTTCTGCGTAATGACCGACATGGCCGACACTCGTGTGGGCACCATCACCGCCAGCGAAGATCGGTTCATGCAATGGAAGACCGCCGACGGAGACTACTCGAAGATCAGCACCGGGAAGCCGGTTCGTTGGACAACCATGCTTGACGGCATGCTTCCCAAAGAACGACTACTTGACATCCTCCGTAATTTCATCTGCTTCTCGAAATCCGAAGAAGGAACCGCAAAGATTCTCGCGGCGTACCACCAGTATTTCGGCGTGCACAAGGCCATCGAAAGCACGTTGCATGCCATGAGCGCCGACGGCAAAGCCGGTGTGTTCTGGCATACCCAGGGGTCTGGCAAGTCATTATCGATGGTGTTCTACGCCCATCTTCTGCGAGAGCAGGTGGGGAGTCCCACCATTGTGGTGACTACTGATCGCACTGATCTTGATGGACAACTATACGGTCAGTTCGCAAAATGCAAAGATTTCTTGCGTCAGACCCCGCAACAAGCGACCAGTCGGTCCAACCTTGTCGAATTATTGAACAATCGAGAAGCCAACGGCATCGTATTCACCACGATGCAGAAATTCAGCGAATCCGACGAATCGCTCTCCGATCGCAGGGATATCGTGGTGATGGCGGATGAAGCCCACCGCAGTCAGTACGGCCTCCAAGTGAAACTACACACGGATGGCAGCCATTCGATAGGTGATGCCCTGAAAGTCCGTCAGGCATTGCCGAACGCCTCGTACATCGGATTCACCGGCACGCCGATTGAAACGCAGGACAAATCCACGCGCGAAATATTCGGCGATTATGTGGATGTTTACGATATGACGCAGTCAGTCGAGGATGGTGCCACGCGTCCGGTGTTTTACGAGAGCCGTGTCGTGGCCCTCAAGCTGGATGAGAATGTGCTGCAGAAGCTGGATGAGGAATATACGAACATCGCCGACGATGTTGATGAACTGGCCATTGACCGCAGCAAGCATGATCTGGCGACTTTGGACAGCGTATTGGGTGCGCCGGAGACCATCGATTCACTGTGCCGCGATATCGTGCATCATTATGAGGAAAACCGCGCGGATGAACTGACCGGCAAAGCACTGGTGGTCGCATATTCCAGAACAACCGCCATGAAAATGTATGACAAGTTCCTCGAGCTGCGACCGCAGTGGCAGGATAAAGTGCATGTTGTGATGACCTCGTCCAATCAGGACCCGGAGGAATGGCATACCATCATCGGCAACAAGGCGCATAAGCTTGCGCTCGCCAAGAGGTTCAAAGATGACGACGATCAATTCAAGATTGCCATCGTGGTGGATATGTGGCTGACCGGTTTCGATGTGCCGTCACTGTCCACGATGTACGTATACAAGCCCATGAAGGGACACAACCTCATGCAGGCTATCGCTCGAGTGAACCGTGTCTACAAGGGCAAGGAAGGCGGGCTGATCGTTGACTACATCGGTATCGCCGGAGCGTTGAAGCGTGCGATGCATGATTACACCAAGCGAGACCGCGAACGCTATGGCGATATGAACGTGGCCGATACCGCCTACCCGTTGTTCCTCGATAAACTCGATGCCTGTCGTGATTTCCTGCACGGATTGGACTATCAGCAGCGCATCCATACCGATTCCGCGGAACAGATGGCCGAAGTTATCGCCGATGGTGCCGATTATCTGCTTGACCCCGGGCGTGAGAAAGACCGCAAGGACTTTGTGAAATGCGCCAAAGAGATGGCTCAGGCGTTCGGTCTGTGCAGAAGTATGGTGTCTGATGATCTCAAACTCGAGGAAGCCTACATCGATGTGTTGCGCACGCAGCTGCTCAAAGTGCTGAACACGAATCCCGGCAATCCTCGTATGTCGCTAGGCGAAGTCAACAAGCGCATCGCCGCCATCATGGAACAGGGCGTGCATAATGAAGGCGTCATCGATCTGTTTGAAGACCGGAACGTCGAAGTGTCGTTGTTCGATGAGTCGTTCCTTGCTGAAGTCGCGCAGATGAAGCAGAAGAATCTCGCCGTCGAGTTGCTGCACAAGCTCATTGACGATCAGGTCAAGGCATATCGTAAGAAGAGCGTCGTCAAGGCAGGCAAATTCTCCGAAATGCTGCAGCAGTCGGTCAACGCGTACCTCAACGGCATGCTCACCAACGCTGAAGTCATCCAGCAACTGCTTGACATGGCCAAGGAGATCATGGCCGCTCGGCAGGAAGGCAAGACGCTCGGTCTTGATGATGAGGAACTTGCCTTCTATGATGCGCTTACCAAACCACAGGCCATCAAGGACTTTTACGACAACGACGAGTTGGTCGCCATCACCCGGGAACTGACCGACACGCTGCGCAAGAACCGCACGATAGACTGGCAGAAGAAAGAGGACGCCCGCGCCCGCATGCGCCGGTCGATCAAGCGATTGCTGAAAAAGCATAGGTATCCGCCGGACGAGGTGCCGGACGCGATCGACACGGTCATGCAGCAGTGCGAATTGTGGGCTGACTACGGAGAAGGAAACTGATTCATGGCGAAGAAAACAAGCACTAAGGCTCTCGGATTCGAGGAACAGATCTGGGATGCGGCTTGCAAGCTGCGTGGCAACATCGACGCGTCCGAGTACAAGAACGTCGTGTTGGGACTGATCTTCCTCAAGTACATCTCGGATAACTTCGAGGCCAAGCACGCCGAACTGGTGGCCGAAGGCGAAGGATTCGAGGAAGACCGTGACGAGTACACGTCCGAGAACATCTTCTGGGTGCCAAAAGAGGCTCGATGGGAAGTCGTGGCGTCGGCCGCACACACGCCCGAGGTTGGCAAGGTCATTGATGAATCGATGAGGCTGATCGAACAGGAGAACAAGAAGCTCAAGGGCGTGTTACCCAAGAACTTCGCACGCCCTGAGCTGGACAAGCGCCGTCTTGGCGAAGTGGTCGACCTGTTTACCAACGTGAAGATGACCGAAAACGGCGACACCCATGATCTACTTGGCCGCACGTATGAGTATTGCTTGGCGCAATTCGCATCTCAGGAAGGTAAGAACGCCGGCGAGTTCTACACGCCGAAATGCGTAGTGAAGACGCTGGTGAACGTGCTTGAACCGTTCAAGGGGCGTGTCTACGATCCTGCGTGCGGTTCCGGTGGCATGTTCGTGCAATCCGCCGAGTTTGTGCGCAACCATCAGGGCAACATCAACAACATCTCCGTCTATGGTCAGGAGTCGAACCCGACGACATGGAAGATGGCCACGATGAATCTTGCCATCCGTGGAATCGATGCCGATCTTGGTCCGAAGAATGACGATACGTTCTTCAACGATCTGCACCGCACCGAACGGTTCGACTATATTCTCGCCAACCCGCCGTTCAACCTCTCCGATTGGGGCGGCGACAAGCTCAAGGATGACCCGCGCTGGGAATACGGTGTGCCACCCGAGAGCAATGCGAACTTCGCGTGGATGCAGCATATGATTCACCACCTATCGCAGTCCGGCCGTATCGGTTTGGTGCTCGCCAATGGCTCGTTGTCATCCCAGACGAACAACGAGGGCGAGATTCGCAAGAACATCGTCAATGCCGGGCTGGTGGAAGGCATCGTTGCCATGCCGACGCAGCTGTTCTTCTCCACGCAGATTCCGGTATGCCTGTGGTTCCTGCGCAAAGGGCGCCCTGCCGATTCCAAGACATTGTTCGTGGACGCACGCAGCATGGGCACGATGATCAGTCGTTCGCAGCGGACGCTGACTGATGAGGACATTCAGAAGATCGCCTCCACATTTGATACGTTCCGTGACGGAACGCTGGAAGAGGAGAAGGGCTTCTCAGCGGCGGTGTCCATCGAAGACATTGCCAAGCAGGATTACATTCTTACGCCCGGCCGTTATGTCGGTATTGCCGAACAGGAAGAGGACGATGAGCCGTTTGACGATAAGATGAAGCGTTTGACCGGTGAACTCGCCAAATGCTTCGAGGAATCCAACCGACTGCAAGCCGAAATCAAAAAGAATCTGGAGGCGATTGGGTATGAGCTCTAGTCGTACAGTGCTACTTCGCGATTGTATTTCGTTGGTTATCGATTATCGCGGAAAGACCCCTAAGAAGCTAGGAAGAGAATGGTCTTTAGCTGGATATCGGGCACTATCTGCGAGGAATATTAAGACTGGCCAGATTGTTCAGCCTGAAAACGTCTATTACGCAGATGATGATTTATACCACGCATGGATGAAGGACGAGGTTCAACGAGGTGATATTCTCATTACCTCAGAAGCTCCTTTCGGTCAGATTTATCGTTGGAACAGTGATGAGAAAATTGTTCTAAGTCAACGACTGTTTGCAATTCGTCCTAATAATGAGATTTGTGATTCTCGGTATCTTTATTACTGGATGTGTAGTCGGTCTTTTCAAGAGGAGCTCAAAAACAGGGCCACTGGTACTACGGTCATAGGTCTTCGGCAACCCGAATTGATGAAATGTCCAGTATCTTTGCCTTCCATGGAAACTCAATTACGTATTGCAGGGATACTTACATCTCTTGACGCTGAGATAGCTAACCTTAATCTTGCAAACGGCCATTTGTTGGAGATTGGGCAAAGTCTATTTGATGTAAAGCTTGGACTTTGTGACTCCACAGATGGCAAGGCTGGCGTTCTTAGTGATATCGCTGAAGGAAATCCTCGTCGAAAGCTCAGTAAAAACGCATTTGCAAAATACGTTGATATGGGAAGCTTATCGACCTCCGGATCATATCCTGATGGATGGAATAAAAGGTCATATAACGGAGGAATGCGTTTTACGAATGGAGATACGCTCATAGCACGTATTACGCCATGTCTCGAAAACGGCAAAGCCGCGTATGTCAATTTCCTCGACGAGAATGAAGTCGCTTTTGGATCGACCGAATACATTGTTTTGACCGGTAAGCAAGGAATTCCCAACGAGATAATGTATTTTCTCGCGAAGAATGAAACCTTCGTTGATTACCTAATTCGGCACATGACTGGTAGCAGTGGTAGACAAAGAGTCTCGGTAAGAGACGCTCTGAATTGTCCGATTTACATCCCTTCTGATGGACTCCTGCAAGAGATAGGGCAAAAACTCTCTGAGATACTGAATGCTGTGCGAGCTAATTCCGAACAGATCATGAAGCTCTCACAACTTCGCGATACATTGCTGCCCAAACTGATGTCAGGTGAGATTGATGTGTCGAAGGTTGAATTGCCTACGCCGCCAGCGCAAACCGTTCATGCAAATGGCCGTTTGTCAGAGTGAGATTGTTGATCTCTTGGTCAAAAGTGGAAAGAATCTTTGAACATTGTTTCTGTA
>NZ_WHZW01000003.1 GCF_010667685.1 Bifidobacterium aerophilum
TGTGTATAAGAGACAGCCCTGATAGGGGGAGCTGTCGGCGCAGCCGACTGAGGGGGTCACACACGCAAGCCTCCGCCCCAAGTTCGATCACCGTCTCGGCGTTCACCTCGTCTGGTTCCTCGTACGCCTGCAATATCCCACGTTGCTTGACGATGCGCGAACGCCGCAACAGAGGAAACACGCGTGGCGGCTCAAGAGACGCGATCGTTCCGTACCGGGGCCGTCTGATCGGCGCGGCCGGAGCCAGGCACTCATATACTTTGGTCGTGCGCCGCTCCTGAAACAGCATCTGGTATGCCCCACGCAATGCGGGATCGCGCACGAACACGACCACGCCGGCCGTGAGCCGGTCCAGCCGGTGCGCCGGCACGATGTCCGGCTCGCCGTACCGCTCGCGCAGCCGGATCAGCGCCGTCTCGCGATACCACATGCCGCGCGGCGTGGTCGCCAGAAAATGCGGCTTATCGATCACGATGATCCCCGCGTCCTCGTACAGCACCTCGAAGTCAAACGGAATCCGAGGCTCATCCGTCACCCAGCGATGATGTTGCGTCATTACCTACCCACCCGCGCTTTCCACAGTTCCAGCGGTGACCGGGAGTGGTCGGGGCATGCATTGTCCGACACGCTCCGGGCCGCTCGGCCAAGTCATACGGTCGGTCAACGCATGCCCCGACCACTCCCTCAGCGATACGTAACGTTACGTTTTGCCAGACTTCCGTACAGACGAACCAAACGTGATGTTCGTACGCAACGAGGTGGTGGCCGGCATGCATGTTGCTCGACCGTAGGCTTGGCCGAACGGCCTTGAGTGTGTCCAGCGTTGCATGTGCCGGACTCCACCGGTCACCCGCGCCGGAATCACGACAACGTAACCGCTACTCCACCGTGACGGACTTGGCGAGGTTGCGCGGCTTGTCGACGTCGTAGCCCTTGAGCTTGGCCATGTCCATCGCGAACAGCTGCAGCGGCACCACGTCGACGAGCGGGCTCATCAGCGTCGGGCACTTCGGCCGCCAGAACACGATGTCGGCGTAGCGTTCCACATCCGGGTCGCCCTCCTCGGCGACGGCGATGATGGCCGCGCCGCGCGCCTTCACCTCTTCGATGCCGGAGATCACCTTCGCATGCAGCACGTTGCGGCCGCGCGCGGGCGGCACGATGAACACGACCGGCTCGCCTTCGTCCACGAGCGCGATCGGACCATGCTTCAGTTCGCCGGCGGCGAAGCCCTCGGTGAACGTGTACGCGATCTCCTTGAGCTTGAGCGCGCCTTCCATCGCGACCGGGTAGCCGACGTGGCGGCCGAGGAACAGGAACGACTTCGCGTCGGTCAGCTGTTCGGCGGCCTTGCGCACGGTCGCGGCCTGCGTGTCGAGGATCCACTGGATCTTGCGCGGCATGGCCTTGAGCGCGTCGAGCGTCGCCTGGATCTCGTCGCGGAACATCGCGCCCTTGACCTGCGCGAGATACAGGCCGAGCACGTAGGCGGCGGTGATCTGCGCGACGAACGCCTTGGTGGACGCGACGGCGACCTCGGGGCCGGCGTGCGTGTACAGCACGGCGTCGGATTCGCGCGGGATGGACGCGCCCTGCGTGTTGCAGATCGCGAGCACCTTGGAGCCCTGTTCGCGCGCGTGACGCAGGGCCATGAGCGTGTCCATCGTCTCACCGGACTGCGAGATCGCGACGACGAGCGTGCGCGGGGTGAGGATCGGGTCGCGGTAGCGGAATTCGTGCGCGAGTTCGATCTCGACCGGGATGCGCACCCAATGTTCGATCGCGTATTTGGCGACCTGGCCGGCGTAGGCGGCGGTGCCGCACGCGACGACGATGATCTTGTCGATCGCCTTGAGCTCGTGTTCCTCGATGCGCACCTCGTCGAGGTTGAGGTCGCCGTTCTTGTCGAGACGGCCGAGCAGCGTGCGCTGGACAGCGGCGGGATCCTCGTGGATCTCCTTGTCCATGAACGAGTCCCAGCCGCCCTTTTCGGCGGCGGACGCGTCCCAGTCGACGGTGTACGTCTTCGGATCGTCGACGACGTTGCCGAAGAAGTCGGTGACGGTCACCTTGTCGGCGGACACGCAGACGGCCTGGTCCTGGTCGACTTCGAGCGCGCGCTTGGTGTAGGCGACGAACGCGGCCACGTCGGAGCCGAGGAAGTTCTCGCCGTCGCCGAGGCCGACGACGAGCGGTGAATCATGGCGCGCGCCGACGACGATGTCCGGCTGTCGGCAGTCGGTGGCGAGGATCGTGAACGCGCCTTCGAGCATGCGGGCGAGACGGCGCACGGCCTTGAACAGGTCCGGCTTGCCGTCTTCGGCGATGATCGCGTCGACGATCTTGCCGAGCAGTTTCGCGGCGACCTCGGTGTCGGTGCTCGACGAGAACCGGTAGCCTTCGGCCTGCAGGTCGAGACGCAGCTGGGACGCGTTTTCGATGATGCCGTTGTGGATGATGGCGACCTTGCCGTCGCGCGACGTGTGCGGGTGGGCGTTCACGTCGCTCGGTTCGCCGTTGGTGGCCCAACGCGTGTGACCGATGCCGACCGTGGCGAGCGGCATGGGCTTGCGCTTGATGTCTTCGACGAGGTTGGCGAGACGGCCGGCCTTCTTGCGCACTGCGACCTTTTCCATGCCGGGGGCGCTCAGGGCCACGCCGGCCGAGTCGTATCCGCGGTATTCGAGACGGCCCAGGCCCTGAAGGCACACTTCAAGCGGCTTGCCGCACGCGGTTGCTACGTTTCCTGCATATCCTACGATTCCACACATGGCTCACTACCCTACCGGAACCATGTTGCGAGCGGAACCAGCTCTTCCCGGTTTTCATCTCGAGACACAGTAATCAGCAGTATGCCCCCACAGTGCAGCATCACACATATATGGGGCATCACATCATCAGCAAGTGATCGGTTCACCATATCCTGGACGGAGAGAGGCAGTCAGGAAGCGTTCGAGCATTTCCAACGTTTGATGTGGCCTGGTTTTTGTTCCAAAAGAAACGCCAAAACGACCCACCCCAACTTGACAAAACACACACGCGCATGAACTCATCATCGTGGAACTCGATGATGTCGCGGGCCAACGCCTCGTGGCGTGCCTCCATGCGGCTGACGGGCCTCGACTTGAACGCCCGGTAGCCGCGGACGGTCAGGAACCCGCAATCCAACGCGGCGGACAGCACCCGGCAGATCGGCCCGACCCCGAAACGGCCCCTGAGGGCGTCAACGTACGCGGCCTTCAACGCCGTGTCGGGTCGAGCCTGACCGCGAAAAAGCCGACGCCGTCGTCAGGATCTCGTTCACTTTCCTCAATTCCGCAGCCTCAGCCCTGAGACGCTTCAGCTCGGCGGCTGTCTCCTCCGCGCCGCGCGCGGACTGCGCCATGACGGCCCGGTCGGCCTTGTTCCTCCACCTGCGCAACGTCTCGGGCGCGATGCTCAGGCCCTGCGCGACCGAGGCCACGGCCTTCGTCTCCGACGAATGATTCGCGCGAGACTCCTCAAGAAGCCTGAGCGCCCTCGTCTGAAACTCCTTCGTATAACGGGTCTTTCCGGTCATATTCCTAGTCTCCCATCAATTAAGGTGAAACACGGAACAAAAACCAGGCCACATCAGAGAGTGCGGTTTTAGAACTGGACTAGAGACGATACGAGTACAACGGTGTAGGTTCCGGCCACATTTCGCCTTCCATCCACGTGGTGCTGGTGGCATCGAAACGCCGAGCCAGTAGCACCTGCGTTTCGGAACCTTCAGTAATCCGTTCGGGTTCGCGCGCATAATACTCGCTGCTGCCATCGACGTCACCGGCACGCCACCGTAGCTCACGTATCAGGCCATGCGCTTGTTCGACATCCGTGTGCGTTCCTTCGATGCGACTAATCCAATCTCCTGTCACGTACGGGTCGAACCACAGCACGCGAATCTGAATATCACCATCAGTCTGGGAAAAAACGTGCAGCACCGATTGGCGACCAGCATTCGCTTCCTCTAGGAAATGTTCGATGGTCGCATCCGGATAGTCATGCACATTTGTCACATCTATGTAGCCAGCGGCGAGCAGTTCAGTCGCACTCACGTCGGTGTTCCACTGTTTCAGTTCCTGCGTCAGGCTATTTACTGACACCGTCTGCGGCCTCTGCCACAGCCACGCGCCGATTACCAGAAACACCAGAACCACCGCTGCCGCCACTAGCTCACCGTACGGTGTGCGATGATAAGTTTTTGCCGTTGCGCCAATCATCGGTTGATTCCTCCCCCCATCATTACTCATTCGCCGGCAATCAAATGCAGCGGGTATATCGGGGTACCCCGATATACCCGCTATGACATTCACGTGCGAACCAGATATGGCACAAGACCAATGACTTCAACTACATCACGATACGATGAATATTTCAGTACTGCGTATTCGTAATAGTCCAATCGAGTATGGCTAATCTTTAAATCTTTTTGAACCTTTGCCTTGTAATAATGCTTGGTGGTAGGTACAGTCAGACAAATTCCGGATGCACTGGAACTATTTGCAGTACCAATGCTCAGACCTGTGGACACGACTCCCCAATTCACGCTGACATTAAAAGTGTATTTAGGTCCGGCCGCGGCGTTGACATAAATGCATCCGCCTGTCGGGAGTTTGAAGCCATTCGCAGGTTGCTGCGGCTCGGTAATGACGCTCCTGTAATTCGTGGCCAACAGCACTGTCTTAACGCTCTCTCCGTACCTCGGAGCAGCCATTTCCGAGGAAGACGTAGATTCAGCTGACGTAGGTTCATCCGCCAGTGCCGCAGCGTAAGGCGTGAATAGCATCGAAATCGTTATCAGCGCTGACAATATCTTCTTTTTCATCAGATTCTCCTTTGAATCAGATGTGCCATTGTGCGACTTGCGGTCAAGCCGCTCCAAGCATATATTTATATGATACCTGATGCTGATGCTCCCTGGCATCGATCAATGGCATACCGGATCCAATAAGATGATCGGGAATCGTGTCGTAAAACCACCGGTCTCATCAATGCTCACCTATGTACCCTCCGATCAGTGGCTTCATAGGCGGGACAGCATACCAACATCATTATTTGGCATGTCACGAGCACATCACTCGGTCAGCATCGAGCCATAACGGTCGATCAGTCCCTGGTTCACCCGCTCGAATTCGGGAATGTAGTCGGCGATGATCGCGTCGACCAAACGCAACGCCTTGTCCGCGTCGTAGATATGTGCCGAATCGTTACGGTCGCGCAGCATGCGCAGCCACGTCGACTCGTCCACGAAATCGTAGTACTGGAATGCGGTTTTCAGCACGTCGCGAGGCGAGCCGGAAACCGACACCGGATCGCCTTCGTATGCGAGTAATGCCTTGAACAGTTTCCATCCGAGCTCGAACTGCAATTCAAACTTATCGATCACACCGCTTTGCACGAACTCGTTACCCAGATCCTGGTCGGGGGCCTGGCGCAGCGAACGCAGGGCGGAGGCGTAGTTCTCATACTTTTTCATACAGCGTCCTTCCGGTCGTCGCGATCTCCTCGCGCAGTTCGTCGGTGATCGGTTCGTCCAGGTTGATCACGTCGATCTTAAGCAGCGACCACAGGTCGTCCTGCAGCCGCCGGTACAGTCGGTCGAAATCGGGACATCCGGCGACCGCGATGTCGATGTCGCTTTTCGGACGCGCGGTGCCCTTGGCCCGCGAGCCGAACAGTATGACCTTCGTGGCTCCCGCATCGACCGCGAACTCGACGATCTGCCGGTACACGTCCTCGATCGGAACCATGGTCATCTCCTTGCCGTTGCCGTCGGCTCCCATTGTAAAACATCGGAAACAATGTTCCTCGCCCCGCGGCGTACCATGAGGCGCGTGAGCGCTGTGAGTATGAGGAATCTGTTGGGGAATGTGGGCGCGCAGCTGCGCGATGCCGCGCGGGCGGTGCGTTCGCGACGATCATCATCCACGACCACGCCGCGCTCACCACGGTCGCGGCCGCCGTGGTCGGCGTGATCACCGCATTGTCGGTCACGCGTAGCACCGGCGACGCGTTCGGCGAGCTCATGAGTTCCACACCGATGGTACTCGCCTACCAACAGCTCATGGACACGTTGCGGACTAACCCGACGATCCCCGAAACGCACGGGCCGGTCGGCGTGCAGATGGCGCATGTCACATACCAATACCCGACCGCAGATGACATGAATGACACCGATGTCAACGACGGCATCGACACGGCATCGTCCGACACGACAGGCTCGTCCATGCGCCCCGCGTTAGACGACGTCTCGCTCGACATCGCACCGGGATCGATCATCGCGCTCGTCGGCGAGAACGGCTCAGGCAAGACAACACTGGCGAAGATCATCGTCGGCATCCTCGAACCCGACTCCGGCACGGTCACCCTGCCCCGCCCCGGCGACACGACCGTCACAACTGCGCTGGGGCGGCTCGGCGCGACCAGCATGACATTCCAGGACTTCACCCGGCTCGAGGTCACCGTACGCGAGTTCATCGACCCGACCGGACGGAAAACGGACCGGCAGCTCTGGGACGGACTCACCCGCGCCCATGCCGACACCTATATCACCGGCCAGCCGAACGGTCTGGACACCCAGCTCGGCGCACAATGGGGCGGCATCGGCCTGTCCGGCGGCCAATGGCAACGCCTCGCGCTGGCCCGCACGTTCCTGTCCGGCCAACCGCTATGGATACTGGACGAACCGACCGCAGCCGTGGACGCGACCGCCGAAGCCGCGATCTACCACGACCTGACCGAAAACCGGCCCGAAGGCACCACCGTGATCGTCATCAGCCACCGACCGCACGTGCTCGCCCACATGGACCGGATCGTCGTGCTTGACCACGGCCGTGTCGCTGAAACCGGCACGTACGACCAGCTCATCGCCAGGCAGGGCATGTTCAGCCGACTGGCGCACGATAGTTTGGAGTAGGCGGTTTTTGATTGGTATCGCGCTGTGGCACGATGCTGTGTTGTTGGCGGCGCCAGCGCGCCGCAGTACCCCAACCCGCCCGGCCTGCGCCGGGCACCCTCCCCTAGAGGGGAGGGAATGTTCTGGTACACAGGCAATGGGCACGACAGTGCCATAGTAAATTGACAGCCTTCTTACAGCACGTGCTGCAGGAAGTCCTTGAACCGCGGCTCGCTCGGGTGGTCGATGATTTCGGGGCCGCCGGATTCGACGACCACGCCGCCGTCCATGAACACGACCTGGTCGGCGACCTCGCGGGCGAAGCCGATCTCGTGGGTGACGACGACCATCGTCATGCCTTCCTTGGCGAGCGAGAGCATCACGTTGAGCACTTCGCCGACCAGTTCGGGGTCGAGCGCGGAGGTTGGCTCGTCGAACAGCATGATGTCGGGCTTCATGGCGAGGGCTCGTGCGATGGCGACGCGCTGCTGCTGGCCGCCGGACAGTTCGGACGGATAGTGGTCGACGCGTTCGCCCAATCCGACGCGTTCCAGCTCGGCGATGGCGAGCCGGCGCGCGTCGGCCTTGTTCATGTGTTTGACGTGCACGGGCGCTTCCATCACGTTTTCGAGCGCGGTCATGTGCGGGAACAGGTTGAACCGCTGGAACACCATGCCGAGCTTGGAACGCTGCGCGGCGATGGCCTTGTCGTCGAGCGTCTGCAGGATCTCGCGCCCGTCGGCGTCCGTGCGTCCGGTGCGCTTGTATCCGATGAGTTCGCCGTCGACCTCGATCGAACCGCCGGTGAGCGTCTCCAACTGGTTGATGAGCCGCAGGAACGTGGACTTGCCCGAACCGGAGGGTCCGAGAATCACGGTCACCGAACCGGGCATGATCGTCATGTCGACGCCCTTGAGCACGTGCAGCGAACCGTACGCCTTGTGCACGCCGACGGCCTTGACGGCCGGGACAGCTGTCATATCAGTCATTGCCATTCGCTTTCTCTCGTAGCTTCGTTCGTACCGTCAGGCGGTCAGCCCGTTGAACGCGGCCTCGTTGAGCTTGTTCACGTCGTCCTTCGGCTCGCCGTCCGTCTTGCCGGGCAGCGGCGGCTGCTTGCCGCGCGTGCCGGTGGGGCGCGCGTCGAAGCCCTTGCCGAAGTGCTTTTCGATGCGCGATTGGATCACCATGAGGATCGACGTGATGAGCAGGTACCAGAAGCAGGCCACGAGCAGCAGCGGCACCGGCTTGTAGATACGGTTGGCGATCGCGTTGGTGGCGAACTGCAGTTCGAGCGTGAACGGCACGGCGGTGACGAGCGACGTGGTCTTGAGCATGCCGATCGTCTCGTTGCCGGTGGGCGGGATGATGATGCGCATGGCCTGCGGCAGGATGATGCGGCGCATGATGAGCGAGCGCTTCATGCCGAGCGCCTGCGCGGCCTCGGCCTGACCCGGGTCGACCGCCTCAAGGCCGGCGCGCACGATTTCGGACAGGTAGGCGGCCTCGTTCAGGGCCAAGCCGATCCATGCGGCGTTGAACGCGGTGATCACGTCGCTGGAGTCGATGCTCCAGAATTCGACGGACGTGAACGGGATGCCGAGTCCCAGACGCGGCACGAGCACAGGGAACAGTCCCCAGAAGATGAGCTGCGTGTAGACCGGGGTGCCGCGGAAGAACCAGATGAAGAACCAGCTGACTCCACGCAGCACCGGATTGATGGACTTGCGCATGATCGCGAGGCCGACGGCGAGCACGATGGCCACGACCATGGCGATCACGGTCAGTTCGAGCGTGTAGCGGATGCCTTCCATCACGTTCTCGTTGAACAGGTATTTCCATACGACCGGCCATTCGAAGCGGTCGTTGGTGATCACGCCCTGCACGAGCATCGCGGCCAGCAGCGCCACGATCACGGCGGCCACGATTGGGCCGGGGCGGCGCACGGGCAGTGCGTCGATGCGGTTCGGGATGTCCAGCCCTTCACCGTCAGCTTGTTGCTTTGCCATGTCGGTTGCTCCTTTACGCTGCTATGCCGTTCAGTCGGCGTCCGGGTTGATGACGGCCGTGTCCAGAGCGCCGGATTCGACGCCCCAATGCCTGAGGATCTTCGTGTACGTGCCGTCGTCCATGAGTTTCTGCATGGCGCGGCGCACGGCCTCGGCGGTGCCGTCGTCGCCCTTGCGGATCGCGATCGCGTTGGGCACGTCGTCGAAGTCCTTGCCGAGCTGTTCGAGCCGGCCTTCGGTCTGCGCGATCGCGTAGCCGACCACGGGCGAGTCCGCGAAGAACACGTCGGCCTTGCCGGTCATGACCGCGGTGGTGCCGTCGGACTGCTGCTTGAACGACTGGACCTCGATGCGCCTGTCGCCGCTCGCCTTGCACTGGTCGGCGGCATCGTAGATCGACTCCTCCTCGACGGTGCCGGTCTCGACGGCCACCTTGAGGCCGCACAGGCTGTCGACGCTCACGTTGTCGGGGTTGCCGGCGCGCACCGCGTACGCCATGCCAGCGGTGAAGTAGGAGACGAAATCGACGGATTCGAGGCGTTCCTTGGTCACGGTGAACGCGGCGATGCCCAGATCGTATTTCGTGCCGATGGCCGGGATGATCGTGTCGAAGTTCGACGAGACGATTTCGGTCTCGAGGCCGAAGACGTTGCCGAGCGCGCGGGCGAGGTCCATGTCGTAGCCGATCTGCGTCTTGCCGTCGGCGGCGAGGAATTCGGCCGGCGCGTACGACGGGTTGGTGCCGATCGTCAGCTTGCCGTCCTTGGTGACGGAATCGGGCAGCAGCGCGGCGATGTCCTCATCCTTGGTCACGGCGCTCACGTCGTAGCTGGTGATGCCGTCGTCGGTGTCCTTCGTGCCGCAGGCGGCCGTCGTCAGCAGCATCGCGATGCTTGCCGCCGCGGCCACGGCGGTTTTCAGACCTGTCCACTGCATAATCAAGCCTTCTCGTATCTCTCGTGATGTGACAATCGCCGCGGGACCGGCCCGCGGACATGTGTCACGAGTATACAAAAGACCGGTAATCACCGTATGTCGTACGGTTTACTGGGTGGACGGCTTACCGGATGGACGGTATTTCAGCGTGCGCGCATGTTCTTGTAGCGCATGACGCGCAGCGCCTCGCGCTTGTCCTGCTCCTCGCGCAGCGCCTGACGCTTGTCGTATTCCTTCTTGCCTCGTGCCAGCGCGATTTCGGCCTTGACGCGGCCGTCCTTGAAGTACAGGCTGATCGGGATGATCGTGTAGCCCTTGGCCTCGGACTGGCGGGACAGCTTGACGATCTCGCGCTCGTGCAGCAGGAGCTTGCGCTTGCGCTTGGGCGCATGGTTGTTCCACGTGCCGTTGAGGTATTCGGGGATGTTGGCGCCTTCGAGCCAGATCTCGCCGCGACGGTCGATGGAGACGAACGCCTCCGCCAGCGACGCGCGTCCTTCGCGCAGCGACTTGACTTCCGTGCCGGTGAGTGCGATTCCCGCCTCGTAGTGGTCCTCGATCAGGTAGTCGTGACGCGCCTTCTTGTTCTGCACGATGAGCTTCGTGCCGGTCTCCTTGGGCATTGCCTCCTCCTTTCGCCGAGCGTTTTCCGATGGCGACGCAACAGTTCAGAATACCACGGACATACCGATCCGCATATGGGAAAGGCCCCTTCGCCGGAAGCGAAGAGGCCTGGCCACGAGCGACGTTCCGCGCCGGGGCGGTGTGCGTCAGTGGAAGATCAGTGCACGAACCAGTACTGGCCGCGGTTGGTCAGCACGCGAGAGCCCATGCTGTAGGGGCCGTTCACGTTCATCTCGGAGATGAGGAACGTGCCGTCCGAGTAGACGGCCTCGACCACGGCGACATGACCGTACGTGCCGTCCGCACCGTCCTGGCCGGGGATGAACGACAGCGCCGCGCCGACCTGCGGGTTGTGGTCCACGCGCAGGCCGTATCCGGGGGCGGTGCGATACCAGTCGCCGCCATTGCCCAGATAGGACGGGGTGCCGATGCCCATTTGCTTGCGGCGGTTGTATGCGTACCAAGTGCACTGGCCGGCAAGATAGGCGTTGCCGTAGTCGCCGTTGCTGGTGCCCTGGCCGCCCGACGTGCCGCCGGAGGTGGATCCGCCCGACGACGACCCGCCGGAAGATGATCCACCGGAATTGCCGCCCGAGTTGCCACCGGAGTTACCGCCGGAATTGCCACCCGTATTGCCGCCGGTGTTGCCTCCGGACGGCGGCTGCGTGGTGCCCTGCTGGCCGTTGTTCGGCTTCTGCGCGGCGGCGGCCTGCTCGGCCGCGTACTTGCTGTTGAGCGAGTCGACCTGCGACTGGATGAGCACGGTCTGCGCGGCCTGCTTGGCGGCGGCGCTTTCCAGCTCGCCCTGCATGCTTTCCAGTTCGGCGCGCTTGGCGTTGCCTTCCTCACGCAGCTTCTCGAGCGCGTCGCGCTTGGCCTGCGCGTCGGCGGCGGCGCTCTGCGCCGAGGCGGCCGCATCGTCGGCCTTGGTCTTGAGCTGGGTGATCTGCTGTTCGATCGCGCTCAGGCGTTCGCTGCGGTTCATCGACGTGTTCAGCGTCACCGCCGCGTCGGACGCCGCGTTCGATTCGGTGCGCGACAGGGCGTCGCGCGTCTGCATCGAATTGACGAATTCCTTGGTGCTGGTCGATCCGGTGACCACGCTCATCACGTCGGAGGCGTTCGAGCCGTGCATCGAGTCGCGGGCCATCTGGGCCACGGCCGCATGCGCGTCGTCGTAGTCCTCGCCGGTCTTGGCGATCTCGGCCTCAAGCGTCTCCTTGTCCTTCTGCGCGGCGGCGAGGCGCTTGGCCATCGCGTCGGCCTCGTCCTGCGCCTGCGCCGCGGCGTCGTTCGCCGCGGTCACGGTGGCCTGCGCCGCGGGAATCGTCGTGTTGGTCAGCGTGTCGAGTTCGATGATTTTGTCGGCCAGCTGGCTGTTGACGCCTGCCAGTTTCGCCTTGAGTTCGGCCTCGCGCGCGGCGCTCGACTGCTGCTGCGCCTGCGCGTTGATCAGATCGCTGTACGTATCGGCCTGCGCGACCGGCGCGAACGACATGCCTGCGACCGAAACCCCCATGGTCAGGCACAATGCCGCCGCCGACATCATCGCGATCGCGGGTTTGCCAACTCGTGTCCGCATCATCAGCATCCTTTCCTTGCACAAACAGTGCCCACACTAACATACGAGTCTGAACGCGTTTCGCCGCCCGCGGACGTACCGCCGGCAACGTGACGCGCGTCACGTACGCCGCATACTCCGTGCACGGCTCGCGTCACGCCTTGAGATAGCGGCGCAGCGAGACCATCGAGGCGATCACCGACAGCAGGATCGCGCCGAGCACGAGGAACGGCGACATGAGCAGCACCGTCGTCTGGTCGACGTACGGAATCCAGGTGACCGACTGCGCGAGCCATCCGGTGATGAACACGCGCACGATCACCGACAGCATCACGCACGACAGCACGGAACCCACCAGCGACGCGACCGTTCCTTCGAGGATGAACGGCAGCCGGATCGTCCAGTTCGATGCGCCGACCAGTCGCATGATCTCGGTTTCCTTGCTGCGCGAGGCGGCGGACATGCGGATCGTGGTCGCGGTCAGGAGGATCGCGACGAGCACCATCACCGCCGCGAGCACCGCGGTGACGACGGTCGCGCGGTTGAGCACGGCGAACACCGGTTCGAAGATCTGCCGCTGGTCGGAGACCTCCTCGACGCCGTCCTGGCCGGACAGGACCTCGGCGACGACCTGGTATTTCTCGGGGTTCTTGAGCTTGAGCCACAGCGAGTCCTGCATGTCGTCCGCGGTGAGCGTGCGTCCCTGGTATTCGCCGTTCGGGTACTGCTTGAGGAACGTATTCTTGTAGAACTCGTCCTTGGACATGTACGTGATCTTCGAGACGACATCGGGCAGTTCGTCGCGGATCTTCTGCTGGAGCGCGGTGATCTCGGACGCGCTCGGCGATTTGCCGCTCGCGCAGTTCGCGGACTGGCTGGTGCCGTCCGGGCACAGCCATACGACGACCTCGACCTGGTCGTACCAGCCGCCCTTCGCCTTGGTGATCTGCGCCTGCGTGAGCACGGACGCGCCGATGAACAGGAACGAGATGAACGTGACGAGCATCACGGACAGCAGCATCGGCACGTTGCGCTTGAGACTCGTCCAGGTTTCGGACAGGATGAACCGCACTCTCATCGGGTTGTCTCCTTCGTATCGGCGCCCGTCGCGGCGTCATCGGACGGATTGGAATCGGCGGCGTGCGCGCGATGCCGCTGCTGCGGCGGGGCGGGCGGCGCCGGCGGCATGGGAGGCAGCGGCGCGGCGGCGGGTCCGGCAGGCCGTTCGTCCGACTGCGGGGCCGGCTGTTCGCCAGGTCGATCATTCGGCTGTTCGGGCACTTCGGATGACGGCTTGCTTGCGGCGTCATCTGCGGACGTATCCGCCGGTTTCTCGCCGGGCCGCGATTCCGGGTGTTCGTCCGATTGCGCATCCGCCGGTGCGGACTCCCGCTCGACCGACTGTTTCACGTCTTGTTTCACGGATTCGTCACCTGCGGCGGACGCATTCGAACGGTCCTTCCGATCGGCCTGCTGGTCCTCGTCCCGACGGCCGGTCTCCTGTTCGGACTTCCGCTTGGCCGCCTCCTGCTCGGCGGCATACTCGTCGAGCTTGAGGCCGCGGCCCCACGTCAGCGTCGTCTCGACCGGCGCGAACACCTCGCCGTAACGGCCGGTACGGCCGGAATGCACCGAATTCGCCAGACGAGCGATGCCCTCGTCCGTCCGTTCGCCGTTGATCACCTCGGACACGTGCTCGACGACGCGTTCGGCCTGCTCGACGCGCGTGCCGGACCGTTCGTCGATCGTGACCTCGGCGGACGCGGTGATGGTCGCCGTCTCGCGCGGCGTCGCGTCGGCCACGCCCAGCGCCTGCTTGGACTTGGACTCGACCTCGGCGTCCGGGAAGTACAGCGCGGAATCGTAGGACCCCTGGCGTTCGTCGCGCACGATCTTTCCGGCATGCAGCTCGACGACGCGCTTGCGCATCGAATTGACGATCTCCTCGTTGTGCGTGGCCATGACGATCGTGGTGCCGGTGCGGTTGATCGCGTCAAGCACCTCCATGATGCCCAGCGACGTGGTCGGATCGAGGTTGCCGGTCGGCTCGTCGGCAAGCAGGATCTGCGGATGGTTCACGTACGCGCGGGCGATGGTCACGCGCTGCTGCTCGCCGCCGGACAGCTCGTGCGGATAGCTGTTCTCCTTGCCCGTCAGGCCTACGGTCTCCAGCACCTTCGGTACCAGCGACTTGATGGTCGAACGGCGCGTGCCGATCACCTCGAGCGCGAACGCGACGTTCTGCCAGACGGTCTTGTTGTTGAGCAGCTTGTAATCCTGGAAGATGAAGCCGATCGAACGACGGTACTGCGGCACCTGACGGTTGGTCAGGCGGCGCAAATCGTTGCCGGCGACATGGATCTCGCCGTCGGTGGCCTCCTCCTCGCGCAACAGCAGGCTGAGCAGCGTGGTCTTGCCGGAGCCGGACGCGCCGACGAGGAACACGAAATCACCCCGGTCGATGTGCAGGCTGACGTCGTCCAGCGCGGGACGTGTGCCGCGCGGATAGATCTTGCTCACATGATCCAACGAGATAAGTGCCATGATGCTTTCCGTCCTCCTTGGCTTCCCTCCTGCCGGGAAGCTGTCAGCAATATCTGACAAGGTTCTTTTTCCTGGCTTCCCCGGTCGGCTTCACCGACGGATCCCCTGGCGGGGAAGCCAGGAACGGGACTACTCCTCCGCTTCCGCGGCGGCCGCGCGGCGCTGCTCGTGACGCCAGCGGATGCCGGCCTCGATGAACGCGTCGATGTCGCCGTCGAACACGGCCTGCGTCTGGCTCGTCTCGTATCCGGTACGCAGGTCCTTGACCATCTGGTACGGGTGCAGCACGTACGAGCGCATCTGGTCGCCCCAGCTGGCCTTGATGTCGCCGGCGATCTCCTTCTTCTTCTTGGCCTCCTCCTCGTGGCGCAGCACGAGCAGTCGGGACTGCAGCACGGCCATCGCGGCGGCGCGGTTCTGGATCTGCGAGCGCTCGTCCTGCATGGTCACGACGATGCCGGTCGGAAGGTGGGTGATGCGCACCGCGGAGTACGTGGTGTTCACGCCCTGGCCGCCGGGGCCGGAGGAGCAGTAGGTGTCGATGCGGATGTCGGTGTCCGGGATGTCGATGTGATCGGTCGCCTCGACCAGCGGGACGACCTCGACCGCGGCGAAGCTGGTCTGGCGACGGCCCTGGTTGTCGAACGGGGAGATGCGCACGAGGCGGTGCGTGCCGCCCTCGACCGACAGGCGGCCGAACGCGTACGGCGCGTCCACCTGGAAGGTAGCGGACTTGATGCCGGCCTCTTCGGCGTACGACGTGTCCATCACCTTGGCCTTGTAGCCGTTGCGCTCGGCCCAGCGCAGGTACATGCGCAGCAGCATCTGCGCGAAGTCGGCCGCATCCACGCCGCCCGCGCCGGAGCGGATCGTCACGACGGCGGAACGCTCGTCGTATTCGCCGTCGAGCAGCGTCTGGATCTCCATGTCGTCGAGGTCCTGCTGGATCTTGCCGATCTCGGTCTGAGCCTCGGACAGCGAGTCCGCGTCCTCCATCTCGCGGCCGAGCTCGACGAGCGTCTCCACGTCGTCGATGCGCTGGCTCGCGGAGTTCAGACGGCGCAGCTGGGCCTGCGCGGCCGACAGCTTGCTCGTGATCTTCTGCGCGTTCTCCGGATCGTCCCACAGGCCGGGCTCGGCCGCCTGCGTTTCGAGTTCCTTGATGTCGGCCTTGAGCCGGTCCATGTCCAGCGCCTTGGCGATGGACTCATATTTGGCGCGCGCGTCGCCGATTGCCTGGTTATAGTCGAATTCTGCCATCGTTAACCACCATACTTGTCGTGATTGTTGTGTCCGGTCGTGTTATCCTCAGTGCGCACAATATATGCAAGGAACGCATATCCCTCATTGGGCATGCGCGGGCAGGGTGCGTCAAAGACCGGCGTAGATCGCCGGAATGACAAGGCTGAGCAGCATGGCGGCAGCGACGACGATGCACACCGCGCGCATGATGTTGCGACGGCGGCGTTCGCGCTGCTCCCGTTCGGCCCTGTATTCGTTCACAGTCCGCCATTGTAACGACTCGCCCGGATTTATGCCGCGGCCGAATTATGCTGGAGGCATTGTCACCCCTATCGATAAGGAGCAGTCATGGCAAACGAACGCACCGCATGGGGCTGGGGCCTGGCCTCGGTGGACGCCGCCGGCACCACGCTGGACGTCTGGTATCCGACACTCACGCTGGGCGCCGCGCCCGCCGACGCGGACCGTCCGGCCCACGCGTTCGGCGCGCTCGTGCACGAGACGGCCGACGCTCGCGGCGTGCGCCGCATTCCCGTGTTCACCGTGTCCGACCTCGACGCGCCGATCGAGGACGCGGCCGACGCCTACCTGCGCCTGCACCTGCTGTCGCAGCGTCTCGCCAAGCCGAACACGCTCAACCTCGACGGCATCTTCGCGAAGCTCGCCAACGTGGTGTGGACGAACTACGGCCCGTTCGCCGTCGAGGACTTCGCGCTGCGCAAGATCGACCTCGAATCCGCGGCGATCACTGCGGCCGACGCGTTCGCCGCGCAGGTCGGACTGCCCGTCGCCTCCCCCGCCGCGACCGTCAACGTGCTGTCCGTCGACAAGTTCCCGCGCATGATCGACTACGTCGTCCCGACCGGCGTTCGCATCGGCGACGCCGACCGCATCCGCCTCGGCGCCCACCTGGCCGAGGGCACGACCGTCATGCACGCCGGCTTCGTGAACTTCAACGCCGGCACCCTCGGCGTCTCCATGGTCGAAGGCCGCGTCTCGCAGGGCGTGGTCGTCGGCAACGGCTCCGACATCGGCGGCGGCGCCTCCATCATGGGCACCCTGTCCGGCGGCGGCAAGCTGCGCAACTCGATCGGCGAGCACTCCCTGCTCGGCGCCAACGCCGGCATCGGCATCTCGCTCGGCGACAACTGCGTCGTCGAAGCGGGCCTCTACATCACCGCCGGCACCAAGGTCACCGTCTACGACAAGGCCAAGGTCGCCGCCGGCGAACCCCTCGACGTCGTCAAGGGCGCGGACCTGTCCGGCAAGGACAACATCCTGTTCATCCGCAACTCCGTCTCCGGACGCATCGAAGCCCGCTACCGCAAGACCGGCATTGAACTCAACGAAAAGCTTCATAAGAACTGACGAAGTCAGTTCTTATGAAGCCGTCGCAGCACAGCTGCTCCCTCGCCTAACGGCTCGGCATAAGACTGAATCGTGAATGACGCGTGCGGTATCAAGGCGCACCGAGGAAAGCGGTACTCAGTACCGCGACCGAGGAGCAACGCAGATAACGCTCCGTCATTCACGATTCAGCGTCAGCGCTCGTCGAGGGGCACATAATCCCGTTCGGTCTCGCCGGTGTACACCTGGCGGGGCCGGCCGATCTTCGTGTTCGGGTCGGCGAGCATCTCGCGGTACTGGGCGATCCAGCCGGGGATGCGGCCGAGCGCGAACAGCGTGGTGAACATCGCCGGGTCGAAGCCGATCGCACGGTAGATCAGGCCGGTGTAGAAGTCGACGTTCGGGTACAGGTGACGCGAGACGAAGTAGTCGTCGGTGAGCGCGATGTCCTCCAGCTCCTTCGCGACGTCGAAGAGCGCGCTTTCGTCGGCGGGCAGCTTCGATGTGTCCTCGCGTTCCATGATCTTCTCGAGATAGGTCTTGGCGATCGCCGCGCGCGGATCGTACGACTTGTATACGCGGTGGCCGAGTCCGGAGATGCGGTGTCCTTCCTCCTTGGCGTCCTCGACGAACTGGCGCACCGTCTTGCCGGAGTCCCGGATCGCCTTGAGCTGGCGCAACACGGCTTCGTTCGCGCCGCCGTGCAATGGGCCGGACAGCGCGTTCACGCCGGCGGCGACGGCCGAATACAGGTTCGCGTGCGCGGAGCCGGCGATGCGCACCACCGAGGTCGAGCAGTTCTGCTCGTGGTCGGCGTGGATGATGAGCAGGCGGCCGAGCGCGTGCACGTACAGCGGGTCAGATTCGAACGGCTCGTACGGCACGGCGAAGCACATGCGCAGGAAATCGTCGACGTAGCCGCGCGCATAGTCCGGGTAGAGCATCGGCTCGTCACGGCGGCGGCGGAAGATGTACGACACGATCGTGCGGACCTTCGCCATGATGATGACCGCGGCCTCATCGAGCTGGTCGGAATCGGTGATGTCGGTGGTGTCCGGGTAGAACGTGGCGAGCGCGTTGATCGCGGAGGCGAGCACGCTCATCGGGTGCGCGGTGCGCGGGAACGATCCCATGAACGTGCGGAAGTCCTCGCCGACCATCGTGCGGTGGTTGATGTCGGAAACGAAACGCTCGTACTGTTCGCGGTTCGGCAGTTCGCCGTGACGCAGCAGCCAGGCGACCTCAAGGAAGTCGGACTGGTCGCACAGCTGCTCGATCGGATAGCCGCGGTAGCGCAGCACGGAGTTGTTGCCGTCGATGAACGTGATTTTCGACTCGCATTGCGCGGTGGTGAGGAATCCCGGGTCAAGCGTGACCCATCCGTCGTTGCGCAGTTTGGAGACGACGATGCCGTCGGGGCCGGCGCTGGCTTTGACGACCGGCAGCGTGTACTTGCTGTCATCGACGTTCAATTGGGCTGTTGCCATGCTCTGTGCTCCCCTCGGATGCGGCCGCGCGGTCGTTCGGCCTGAAAAGTAGGGATCACTATAGGGCACGCGTGTTTCGGCGCAAGTCGGCGTCTCAAAAACGAAAAACGGGCTTCCCTTGTCGGGAAGCCCGCGAACCGTTCACCGCCCCGCGGTCACAGGTTGGTGCGGTCGGTGAAGATGATCGGACCGTCGTCGGTGATGGCGATCGTGTGCTCGCTGTGCGCGCCGCGCGAGCCGTCTTCGGAACGTAGCGTCCAGCCGTCCTTCGGATCCTGGTAGATCTCGTCGGTGGTCTTGAGGAACCACGGTTCGATCGCGATGACCAGGCCCTCGCGCAGCTTGTAGCCGTGGTGGGCGCGGCCGTCGTTGGGCACGTGCGGATCGCCGTGCATGATGTGGCCGACGCCGTGGCCGCCGAATTCGAGGTTGATCGGATAGCCGTATTCGCGGGCGACGTCGCCGATGGTGTTGGAGATGTCGCCGAGACGGTTGCCCGGGCGGGCCACGTCGATCGCGGCGGCGAGCGCCTCCTCGGTGCACTTGATGAGGCGCAGGTCGTCGGGGTCCTGGTCCTTGCCGACCACGAAGCTGATCGCGGAGTCGGCCACCCAGCCGTTGACGCTGATCGCGAGGTCGAGGCTGAGCAGGTCGCCGTCCTTGAGGCTGTAGTCGTACGGCACGCCGTGCAGCACGGCGTCGTTGACGGACGTGCAGATGTAGTGCGCGAACGGGCCGGTGCCGAAGTCCGGAGCGTAGTCGACGTAGCAGGATTCGGCGCCCTTGCGGTCGACGATCTTCTTGTGCACGAATTCGTCGATCTCGAGCAGGTTGGTGCCGACCTTGGTGAATTCCTTGAGTTCCTTGAGGATGCCGCCGACGAAACGGCCGGCGGGCTTCATCTCTTCGATTTCCTTGGGGGTTTTCAGTTCGATCATGCCGCCCAGCCTACTCAGACCGCGCTACTTGCGCGCCCTGCCGAAGGTGAACGCGCGCACGATGGCGGAGACGCCCATCACGATCAGCGCGCAGCCGCCGAAGATGATGAGGAACGCCATCGAATCGACCGGGGAGATGATCACGACGATGCCGGCGATGATCGAGACGATCGCGTACAGCACGGCCCATCCGGAGCTCGGCAGGCGCCAGGATTCGGCGAGCGCCATCGCACCTTCCATGATCCAGCCGAAACCGACGATCAACGTGACGAAGATCGCGAGCGACGCGCCCGACAGCGCCGCGTTCTTGAGCATGACGACGCCGCCGAAGGCGAGCAGGATGCCGACGAGCACGTCGAGTACGCGCCAGCCGCCCGGCAGTCCGATCGTGACGAGTGCGCTGACGATGCGGATCACGCCGGAGACGACGAAGTAGATGCCGAACGCCACGGCGAACACGGTGAGGGTCTTGCCGGGCCAGATGAGCAGCGCGAGGCCGAGGATGACGGCGGCCGCGCCGACGATGCCGTACAGGCCGCGCACGGCGTTCTTCGCGCGCTGCGGCAGCATCTCCTCGATCAGCTTGAACGCGTTGACCGGCTGCCATCCGCCGGGCTGGCCCTGCGCGTTCGGCTGTCCGCCGTACGGCTGGTAGGCGAAGGGCTGGCCTTGGGGCTGACCGCCGGCGTACGGATTGCCGTTCTGGCTGTTGGACTGGTACTGGCCGTTCGCGTTCGGCGCGCCGCCGTAGGGATAGTACTGTCCTGCCGGCTGGCCTTGCGGCGCGTAGGCGCCGTATTGCGGCTGGCCGTTGGGATTGTCGTTCGGATTGGTGCCATTCGTGTTCGGATCGCTCATCGTGACTCCTTGGGACTGTGTCATGCCGTGTCACCGTCGTCGCGTCGCATCGGACTGCAAGGCGACGCGATCGGTTCATCTCCTTCAGTCTAGACAGACTGTCTAATTCTCACCATCGGCATAATGCGACAAACTGTCCATTTATCCATATCGCACCGCCACCCCGCCGTGCGCTTCCCGGGAATATGTCGCCGGAGCACCCATGTGAGAGCGCCTCCCAGGAAAGTCTCACAGGGTCGCGGGGATCACTGCTTGTCACTTAACGTGAATAGGCTGGACGCCATGACTACAGCATTGACCTCCGGCCTCGATACGGCCGCGTTCTCATCCGTCATCAAACCGTCCGACGATTTCTTCCGCTACGTCAACGGCCCATGGATCGACACCTACCGGCTGCCCGACGACAAGTCCCGTTACGGCTCGTTCGACAAGCTCGCCGAGGACGCCGAAAACCAGATCCACGACATTCTCGAGGACGACGACTGCCCGTCCGTCAAGTCCCGCGCTCTGTACCGCTCCTTCCTCGACACCGACGCGATCGAGCAGGCCGGCATCGCGCCGCTCAAGCCGGTGCTTGAGGCGATCGACTCCGCCGCCGACAAGGTCTCGCTGACCCGCGTGCTCGGCCGGTACGACCCGTCCGGCGCGACGACCAGCCCGTTCGCCTTCGGCATCTACGGCGACCCCGCCGACCCGGACATCAACGCCGTGCACATCGAACAGTCCGGTCTGGGACTGCCGGACGAGGCGTACTATCGCGAGGACCGCTACCAGCCGGTGCGCGAGGCGTACGTCGAGATGGTCGCCAAGCAGCTCGCCAACGCCGGGTACGGCGACCGCGACGGCGCGCAGACGCAGGCCGAACGCTTCCTCGACGTCGAGACGCGCATCGCCGCGCACCATTGGGACAACGTGACCACGCGCGACCCGCAGAAGACCAACAACCCCACCGATTTCGACGCGCTGAGCAAGGAGCTCGCGCACTTCGACATCGCCGCGTGGGTCGATGCCTGGCAGCAGGCGTACGACCAGACCGCGGCGGCGAAGTTCCAGCCCGTGGACATGAACGCAGCGACGCGGCACACGATCGTGCACGAGCCGAGCTTCCTGACCGGTTTCGACCGGTTCTGGGACGAGGCAAAGCTGGACGACCTCAAGCTGTGGGCGCGCGTGCACGCGATCATCGGCGCGGCCGCCTACCTGAGCAAGACCTTCGACGAGACGAACTTCGCCTTCTACGGCAAGGTGCTGTCGGGCGCGAAGGCGCAGCGCGACCGCTGGAAGCGCGCCGTCGCGCTGGTCAACGGCGTGTGCGGCGAGGACGTCGGCCGCGAGTACGTGCGCCGTCACTTCCCGGAAAGCTCCAAGCAGCGCATGCAGCAGCTGGTCGCGAACCTGATCGACGCCTACCGCGTGTCGATCAGCGGCAGCACGTGGCTCGGCGAGGAGACCCGGGACAAGGCCCTGGAGAAGCTCTCCAAGTTCACGCCGATGATCGGCTACACCGAACACTGGCGCGACTACAGCGCACTCGACGTGCACGAGGACTCGACGCTCGTCGAGAACATGGCCGCGGCCAGCGTCTACGAGAACGGCTACCAGCTCGCCAAGGCCGGCAAGCCGGTCGACAAGGGCGAATGGGGCATGAACCCGCAGACCGTCAACGCCTATTACGATCCGAGCACGAACGTGATCGTGTTCCCGGCCGCGATCCTGCAGCCGCCGTTCTTCAATCCGGACGCCGAGGATGCGGCCAACTACGGCGGCATCGGCGCGGTGATCGGCCACGAGATCGGCCACGGTTTCGACGACCAGGGCTCGCAGTACGACGGGGACGGCGCGCTCAACAACTGGTGGACCGAGGAGGATCGCGCGAACTTCGAACAGCGCACCAAGGCGCTCATCGAGCAGTACAACGCGTTCGTGCCGACGCAGCTGGCCGAGAAGTACGCCGACGACCCGAGCAAGGCCCCGCACGTCAACGGCGCGCTGACGATCGGCGAGAACATCGGCGATCTGGGCGGCGTGAACATCGCGCTCAAGGCGTATGCGTTCGCGCTCGACGAGGCCGCCGGCCGCGAGAAGAACGGCTCGCCCGAAGGCATCAAGGCCGCGCTGGACACCGCGCCGGTCATGGACGGCTTCACCGGCCTGCAGCGCTTCTTCCTGAGCTACGCCTCGATCTGGCGCACCAAGAACCGCGACGAGCTGGCCGAGCAGTACCTGCAGATCGACCCGCACTCCCCCGCCGAATGCCGCACCAACGGCATCGTGCGCAACGTGGACCTGTTCTACGCGGCGTTCGACGTGCATGAGGGCGACGGCATGTGGCTCGCGCCCGAGCACCGCGTCTCCATCTGGTGACGACCACTGGTGACGACCAAAGGCACCGCTTGCCGATAGACAGCGTTTGAGCGGTAAAGGGATACGCCGTGCGGTTCAACATCGTTCGACGCATCCCTTTTATCATGCCTTGACGAGAGGCTGTATATCGCCCAGACAACTGGCGTCGAAGGTATACACGTCCCAGTCGCGCTGCAGATTCATCCAAAATTCAGGAGTCGTACCGAGCGCACGCGCAAGCCGATATGCCATCGCCACGCTGATCCGACGCTCACCGCGGACGATTTCGCCGACCGCAGTCTCCGACACTCCTATGGTTTTGGCCAGCCGATAGTTGCTGACACCCAACGGAGCAAGGAATTCCTCTTTGAGGATCTCCCCCGGGGTGCTGAGCACGCGATTGTCATCCTCAATCGTGGCAGTCGTCGAAATAGACATCATACACCTCCTTGTCCTTGTCGTTCCAGCGAAAAACAAGTCGATACTGACGATTGACCCGGATGCTCCAATATCCGGACAGGTCCCCGGCCAATCGTTCAAGTCGGTTGGCCGGAGGGACCGCAAGATCACGCAGTGACTGGGCGGCCTTCAACATCTGTAAACGACGAGCCAATCGTCGTTCGCAACCGGTCGGATATCCTCTCGGATATGGCCCGCCGTAGAGAAACTCTTCCAACTCCTTGTCTCTCGTCGCAATAAACATGATACTACCGCCTTACGTTAGTAACGTCAAACGTTACCAATACCATCGATAGGCTCGCACACGTCTCGACACATCGTCAGAACACATCGTCTTCGAATTCACCGGCCGGAGGTTCGTCAGGCGGCGGAATAATCTCGCCGGACACCCCACTCGCCCCTTGCACGGACTGCGCGAATCCGTCGGCGTACCGCTTGGCCGAGGATTCTCGACTGGCACCGCCGTCGGAGTCGCTTGCCGAAACCGCGGTCCCCGCCTGTACGGCGCCTCCGTCTCCGCCAGGAACGGCACCGCCGGCAGCCACTGCACCGGCCGACACCCCGGCACCTGTCGCAGCGCCACTGTCCGCCGGCATATTCGCCTGTGCATGTGATCCCTGATAGGGATCATTGGTTAATAGGCGCACCGGTTCGCGGCCGGGACCAGCGGCTCCGTTGCCCGCGGCACTGTTTCCGACAGCACTTTGGCCCCCTCCACCACCGGACGATGCGCCGCCGCCATCACGCTTTCCCGCATCAGGTCGCGTCATGCCGTAGTTCAGGTCATGGCCCACGTTGCTGGCTTCGACGACGATGCGCGAACGCTTCTCCCCGTTCTCGGCCGTCCATTCCTCCGTGGCGAGCACTCCGACGACGATGATCGGATCGCCGGTGCGTACCGAGGCATGCACATTGGCCGCCAGCGCGCGGTAGGCCTTCACGGTGATCCACGTGGTCGGCAGCGAGCGCCACTTCCGGTTGACGTCGTAGTAGCCGCGCGTGCTGCCGAGCCGGAACGTGCAGATGGTGGGCGGGCTGCCGTTGCCATGCCCTTGCGGATTGCTGCCTACGCGGCCGGTGATGGTGATCAGTCCTTGTTGCAGTGCCATGATCGGGTCCTTTCGTCGCTGAAGTGGACTGCGCAAACCACGGTGCGTGGGACTTGTGCCGAAGCGCCCTTGGAGTGGAGGTGTGCGAGAGAGAGGCGGGCCCTTCCGTCGACCAGCACCGTGATCCGCGCGGTATCCATCACTATGCCGTATGCGTGGCTCCGACCCCCCGGTTTTCGACCCCTGTGGACGCAGACGACGATCTTCGGCGTGTTGTGGATAACCGGTTGTGGACAACACTGTCCACAACCGCGCACACGCCCGACGGCCTCCCGACAACGAAAAGGTCCCCTGCCTCGCAAGGCAAGGGACCTTCCAACGGGACTACGCCGTCACCCGACGACGGCCGGCGTGGCGGCCGACGACGTCACAGACGGTCGACGATCGCGGCGAGCGCGTCGGCGACCGGCACGGCGACGGAGTTCTCGCCGTTGCGGTCACGCACTTCGATCGTGCCGTTGTTGACCGTGTCGCGGCCGGCGACGGCGATCAGCGGCACGCCGATCAGTTCGGCGTCCTTGAACTTGACGCCCGGCGACACCTTCTTGCGGTCGTCGTAGATGACCTCGACGCCGCGCGCCTCAAGATCGGCGACGAGCTTCTCGGCGGCGTCGAACGCGGCCGCGTCCTTGCCGGTGGCCACGACGTGCACCTGGGCCGGCGCGATCACGGACGGCCACGCAAGGCCCTTCTCGTCGTGATGCGTTTCGGCGACGCACGCGAGCACGCGGCTCACGCCGATGCCGTAGCAGCCCATCCACACCGGCACGGCCTTGCCGTTCTGGTCGAGAACCTTGAGGTCAAGCGCCTTGGAGTACTTGAGACCGAGCTGGAACACCTGGCCGATCTCCACGCCGCGTTCGAAGCTCAGCGGGCCGGATCCGTCCGGGCTCATGTCGCCGTGGCGCACCTCGACGGCCTCCACCACGCCGTCGGCCTTGAAATCGCGGCCGTAGACGAGGTTGTAGTAGTCGACCTCATGCTCGTCGGCGCCGGTGAACCATGCGGAACCCTTGACGACGTGAGCATCCACGAGGTAGCGCAGCGGCTCCTTGACGCCGGCGGCTTCGGCCTGCGGGCCGAGCACCATCGGCCCGATGTAGCCCGGCACGAGCTCCGGATGCGCCTTCAGATCCTCTTCGGTGGCCTCCTCCAGCTCGGCCGGCGCGAACTGCGCCTCGAGACGCTTCATGTCGACCGTGCGGTCGCCCGGCACGCCGACGACGATGATCTCGCGCCACGGCTCGTCATGCTCCGCGTCCTCCGGATGCTTGACGGCGATCACCACGTTCTTGAGGATGTCGGACGCCTCCCACGAACGGCCGTCCGCACGCGGGTGGTCGGCGTTGGCGCGTTCGATCATCTTGTCGATGGTCTTCGCGTCCGGCGTGGCCTCCTTGGAGGCGGCCGGGGTCGCGGAAGCGTCGATCTCGGGCAGTTCGGGCGTGTGCAGCGCCTCGACGTTCCACGCCTTGCCGGACGGGGCGAGAGCGAACGTGTCCTCGCCGATCGGCATCGGGGCGAGGAACTCCTCGGACGCGGAGCCGCCCATCGGGCCGGACATCGCGAACACCGGCACGTACTTGAGGCCGATGCGCTGGAACACGCGCTCGTACGCGCCGCGCTCGTCCATGTACGCCTTGCGCATGCCCTCCTCGTCCACGTTGAACGAGTAGGCGTCCTTCATCACGAACTCGCGGCCGCGGATCAGGCCGGCGCGCGGACGGAACTCGTCGCGGTACTTGGTCTGGATCTGGTACAGCACGACCGGCAGGTCCTTGTACGACGAGTACATGTCCTTGACCAGCAGCGTGAACATCTCCTCGTGCGTCGGCGCAAGCAGATAGTCGGCCTGGTGACGGTCCTTGAGACGGAAGATGTTGTCGCCGTACTCCTCCCAGCGGTGGGTGGCCTCGTACGGTTCGCGCGGCAGCAGCGCCGGGAAGTGCACTTCCTGCGCGCCGATGCCGGCCATCTCCTCGCGGATGATCTCCTCGATCTTGTTCAGGACGCGCAGGCCGAGCGGCAGCCAGGTCCAGATGCCGGGCGCGGCCTTGCGGATGTATCCGGCGCGCTGCAGCAGTTTCGCGGAATCGACGTCCGCGTCGGCGGGGTCCTCGCGCAGCGTGCGCAGGAACAGGGTAGACATACGAAGTGCTTTGGAACTCATGGGTTCCAAGGTACTCAATCAAGGGGACTAGCGGGCCCGCCGGCCGCACGACGGCGCGGCCGGCTGGGGCACGGTCCGGCAAAACCGGCGCGCCCGCGAACCGGCGCGGCCCGTCGCGTTCAGTGCATGATGTTCATCACGCTCAGGCACCATGCGTTCTCGTAGGAGACCTCCTCCCACTGCTTGTAGCGTCCGGTGGTGCCGCCGTGGCCGGCCTCGACCTCGATCTTGACGATCGCGTCCACGCCCGCAGATTGCAGCCGCGCCACCCATTTGAGCGGTTCGACGACCAGCACGCGCGTATCGTTCATCGACGTGGTCACGAAGATGCGCGGGAATGTCGGCCTCGCGGAATCGACGGAACCGCCGGAACCGGAAGGACCGGAGGAACCGTCCGGCCCGCCGGCCGAGGCACCGTCGCCTTCCGGCGCGTTTTCATATGGCGTATACGACTTCATATAGCGGTATACGTCGGCGTCGTGCAGCGGATCGCCCCACTCGTCCCATTCGGTCACGGTCAGCGGCAGCGACGGGTCGAGGATCGAGGTGAGCGCGTCCACGAACGGCACGTCCGCCTCGATGCCGGCGAACCGGTCGGGCGCCATGTTGGCCACGGCGCCCATGAGCAGGCCGCCGGCCGAACCGCCGTTCGCCACGGTCCGATGCGGACTGGCCAGACCGGCCTCCTGCAGCGCGACGGTCGCGTCCACGAAATCCTCGAACGAATGCTTCTTGTTGAACCGGCGTCCCTGCTCGTACCACGCGCGGCCCATCTCGCCGCCGCCGCGGATATGCGGGACCGCGTACAGCACGCCGCGGTCGAGCATGCTCAGCCGGGCCACGGAGAAGCCCGGATCGGAGCTGATCTCGTACGCGCCGTAGCCGGTGATGAACATGGCCGATTCGGACACCGGGATGTCGCGCCGCCAGGCCAGCGACACCGGAATCTGCTCTCCGTCGCGCGCGGTGATCCACACGCGGCGTTCCATGTAGTCGCGCGGATCGAAATCGCCGAGCACGGTGGCGCGCTTGAGCAGCCGGTCCTCGCCGGTGGCGGGATCGATGTCGTGCAGTTCTCCCGGCCGCGTGTAGCTGGAGAACGAGTAGCGTATGCGCGGCGCCTGATACGAGGGGTTGCCGCCCGAACCGATCGAGTACAGCCGCCGCGTCTCGCCGGGCAGCAGGTCGTCGGCCGCGCCGTCCCATGTCGTCACCATGTGCGGATGCCCGTCCGCACTGTCAGACCCGGCAACGCCGGCCCCAGCAGCACCATTGCCCTCAACAATGCCGGCACCGTCAACGCCGCGTGCCCCGTGATGCGGGTGCGGACCGGCCGCATCATCGCCCGTCTCGGCCTCGTCGGCCGCCAGGTCGGCGTCCCAATCGTCCTTCAACGCCGGCGGCACCAGCTCGCGGAACGTCCACGGACGCCCGGCCAGAAAATCGCGCGCCGCCTGATCCTTGGTCATGATCGCAACACGCGGCAGGCCGTCGGTGCGATATGCCAGCGACACGAAATGCCGGTACATGGCGATGCCCTCGATCGCCAGACCATGCGCGCCCTGCAGGATCGTCGGATTGACCGGGTTATAGTACGCCTCGCCGATCCGGCGCGTGGACGAGCCGGCCTCGAACCCGTCGCCCCGCTCGCAGCCGTACGGCGAGCCGACGGCCACGCGCGCCCCTTCGCCGAGCCGGTACGGCGGCTCGTGGCCGCGCATGTCGATCACGTCGATCTCGAAGTTCGGGTTGAACGCGTTGTGGTACACGATGGCCAGCGGAATGTCTTCGCCGCCATCGCCCGCACCTTCGAAACAGGCGAAGCTCACGTCGTATTCGATGTCGTCCTGGCGCGGGATGAACACCGAGAACTCGCCTTCGGGCGTGTCCACAGGCAGCATCCACACTTCGGTCGTGGTTTTGGAACCGGTGCCGATCACGATGTTGCGTTCGTCGAAGCTCATGCCCACGCCGACCCAGAAGCGCTCGTCCGTCTCGTGATACACCTCGACGTCCGTCTCGACCGGCGTGCCGACTCGATGCCTCCACACCGCATACGGGCGCCACGCATCGTCGACGAGCACGTAGAACACCCATTTGCCGTCCGGCGTCAGGCTCGCCCCGCCGATGCCGGCCAGCGTTTCGGGCAGTTCGTCGCCGGTGTCGAGGTCGCGGATGCGGAAATCGTAGCGTTCGTCGCCGCTCGTGTCCACGCCGTACAGCATCCAGCGGCCGTCATGGCTGAGTTCCAGTCCGCCGAGCCGGAAGAAGTCATGGCCTTCGGCCTCGCGGTTCGCGTCGAAGATCACCTGCTCGCCGGGCAATGATCCCGGCTTCGAGGATGCGTCCACCACGGGCGGGTCCCAATCGTCCTCGCCGCGCACCGGCATGCGGCATTGCAGCCCGTACTGGCTGCCTTCGAGGGTGCGTGCGAAATACCAATAGTCGTTCATGCGGGTAGGCACCGACATGTCGGTCTGCTGGATGTGTGATTTCAGTTCGTCGAACAGGGTGCGGCGCAGCCCGGCGAGCGGCGCCATGCGCGTCTCGCAGTAGGCGTTCTGCGCGGCGACGTACTCGCGCACGTCAGGCGAGTCCTTGTCTCTCATCCACTCGTACGGATCGATGAACGTGTCGCCGTGGAATGTGCGCGCATGGGGCACTTGTTTGGCGACGGGGGGCCGCGGCGTCGCGGGCCGGCCGTCGGCGTATTGCTCTTCGTCGGTCATGAGCGACCATTGTAGTGGCCGCCGTGCCGTAGCGACGCCCGGAGACGCCGGGCAGGCCATGCGCTAGGCCATGCGCTGTTTCAGATAGGGCAGCATCGTCTTCATGAGGTTCGCGCCGGTCGTGCCCGTGAACACCGGGACGTCGGTGACGGGCATCGGCTGGGTGGACGTGGTGCCCACCATCGACGAGATCGGCGAGTATTCGCGCGGGGACAGCTGGCGGATGCCGATGGCGATGATGCGTCCCGGGTAGCGTCGCGTGATCGTCGCGTACGTGGTCGGATCCTTCTGGCCGTCGTCGCCGATGAGGATGAACTTCATGTCCGGGAAGTCCGCCATGAGCTGTTCGGCGAATTCGAGCTTGTGCTGCGGGCCGGTCGGCACGAACGTCTTCGGACGCGGGTCGAGGTCGCGCAGCAGCAGCGGTCCTTCCGGGAATCCGTGGTCGGCGATGAAGTGGCGGATCGAGCTTTCGACGTTCCACGGCGAGGTGGACAGGTAGAAGAACGGCGCGTCCGGGTACAGGTCGGCGAGCTTGGTGAACAGCACGCTCATGCCCGGCACCGACGCCTTCTTCTTCGGGTTGAGGAACAGCAGGTTGTACGCTGCCTTCCACAATGTGGGCGCCTGCGTGATCATGATCGTGTCGTCCACGTCCGAGATGATGCCGACCTTGGCGCCTGACGGGATGGTGAACAGGTTCGATTCGACCGCGCGCCGGCGTTCGACCTGATAGGAGACGCGGTGCACGCCCGGCTCCAGCCGGTGCTCGGCCACGAGATCGAGGTATCCGCTCATGTCGGAGATCGCGTATTCGCTGCCGCGGTCGCGCGCGTGGTCGATGCGGTCGTAGGTTTCCGACTGGCCGACCTGCACGGTTTCCAACGGCATGCCGTCGATGGAAATACGCACCTGGCGATGCGGCGCGGGCACGGCGAGCATGCCGCGGATGCCGCGCGTGAGCGCCCCCGAACGGGCGCGGGCCGGCGCGTAGACGGTGCGGCAGATCAGTCGCGAGTAGTCTTCGGTGCCGTACCCGACGTACGGTTCGACGTTCGGATACCAGCCCCAGCTGGTCACGGCCGGCGTGGACAGTTTCAGCCAGGCGCCGAACACGCGCGTGATCACGCGGCGCAGCGCGCGCACGGGCAGCGGCTTGTTCTCGATGCGCTCGTGCCTGGACGCGGCGTCGAACGTGGTGACGACCGTGCGCGCGGGAATCGGCACGGTCGCCATATCGTCATCGTCGCGTGCGACCTCGTCGTCTGCTGATTGCTGCTGTACCCTGCTCATACCGCTTACTATACGGTTCTCAACTGACCGTCCGGTTACGCGCGGCCGAACGCACTAGCGTGCGGACGGCGGCTCGGTCGAAGGCGTCCGTCAGCGGATCGTCTTCGCGTACTCGGCGGCGTCGAGCAGCTCCGGCTCGTCGTCGTCCAGCTCGATCTTGAGCAGCCAGCCTTCGCCGTACGGATCGTTGGTGATGACGCTCGGATCGTCGGACGCCTCGCGGTTGACGTAGCGCACTGTGCCGGACACCGGGCTGATCAGCGGCTGCACGGCCTTGGACGATTCGAGTTCGACGATCTCGTCGCCGGATTCGACGCGGTCGCCCGGCTCGGGCAGGTCGACGAACACGAGTTCGCCCATCTGCTCGGCCGCATACTCGGTGATGCCGATGATCGCGGGGGACACGGATTCGTCCACCCAGGCGTGCTCTTCCGAATACGACAGGTGGTCCGGGATGTCGAGGTTCTCTGGGGCTTCGTTTTCGCTCATGGTCACCAGCCTACCGCACCGAACGGGCAATGCGGGCCGCCGTCGGGGCTACAGTTCGCGGCCGTACCACTCCTCGATCATGTACCGCGCGATCGTGGCCTTGCCCGGCGCGATCATGCGGCCGGAGACCAGCTCGTGCATGTACTCGTCACGCGTGACCCAACGCGCGGTCTTCGTCTCCTCGCCGTCGACGTGCACGTCGGTGGTGACGGCCTGCGCCTTGAACGCCATCATGAGCGAAGCCGGGAACGGCCACGGCTGCGAGCCGAGATACTTGACCGCGCCGAGCGTGAGCCCGACCTCCTCCTTGGCCTCGCGACGCACCGCATGTTCGAGGTTCTCGCCGGCCTCGACGAAACCGGCGGACACCGAATACAGCCGGGCGTCCTTCCACGCGACGTTGTGCTGAAGCAGCAGACGGTCGTCGCCGTCCACGATCGCGGTGATCACGGCCGGTTCGACGCGCGGGAACAGCAGGCGGCGCCCGTCGGCATCGCTCGTGCAACGTTGCGCCCAGCCGCCCATCGCGGTTTCGACCGGCGCGCCGCAGGTCGGGCAGAACCGCTGCCGCGTATGCCAGATGCTCAGCGAGATCGCGCTCGTGGCCTGCCCGGCCTCGCGCGGGGTGGCGTGCGGGGCGAAACCGCGCAGATCGACCCAATCAAAACGCGTGACCGCCTGTTCGAGCAGACTCGGCCGGGCTGTCGCGCGCGATTGCGCGGCATCATGCTCGTCGAAGGCGTCGTCCGCACCGGTGCCGGCCGAATCCGGCACGACGGCGGACGTCGCGGACGCGGGAACCTCGGGAAGCCGCGTGACGTCGACGGCGATCACATGCTCGTTGCGCTCGCCGCCGTATCCGCCGAGGAACATGGCGACCGCGGCCGGGTGCGACGCCAGTTCGGCGCGTACGTATGCGCCGGGCAGCGTCGCCAGCCGCATGCGCACGTTCTCGTAGTCGACGATGCCGCCCTGGCCCTTGGGCACGGCGATGCGGCCGGCGCGCGTGAGGATGACCTTGGTCGACGGCTCGGACAGGAGCGTGTCGATCAGGCCGTCCTCGCCGCGGCGTTCGGTCTGGTAGTCGATGTCGCCCTGCGCCAACGGCAGGAACGGAAGCGCCTGGGTGAGCGCCAATGGTGAGAACATGGCAGCGGATTCCTTTCGTTCGACGGTCACGCGACCGCTCGGTTGGCCTGCGCGTCCGGGGTCTGCGAGGCCCTGCGCATGAGTGTCGTCAGCGCCGCGGCGACCGTGGCGGGATGTTCGACCGCGCTGAAATGGCCGCAGTCGTCGACCAGCGTGTACGCGGCCTCGGTGCCGGTCATCGCGTCGGCGATCGTGCGCATCCGCGTCTCGTCGGCGAACGGGTCCTTGTCGCCGCAGATCACGGCGGCCGGCGCGTGCACCAGCGACAGCTGGTCGTTCAGGTCGGGCCGGCCCGCGGCCATGCGCTGACGCCAGGCGATGCCCTCCGGCCGCTGTTCGCGGATCCACCGCGCGAACAGCGCCTTGCCGGCCTCGGACCGTTTGAAGCTCGAATCGGATTCGGTCGCGTCGGCGAAATGCATCACCGGCTCGACCGACCGCGTCCGCTCGCAGGTTTCGGCCACGCGCACGCGGTTCGCCCGCTGCGTCGGCGTATCGGCGTCGCCCTTCGTGTCGCACATCGCGAATCCGGCGACCGCGTCCGGGTGACGCCGCTGGATGTCGAGGATCACGTAGCCGCCCATCGACAGTCCGGCCCATACGGCGTGCTTGTATCCGGCCTCGTGCAGCAGGTCGACATACGCGTCGGCCAGCAGGTCGAGCGCATGGTCGTACGCGCCGTCCGGAGCCTGTCCGCCGGCAGCGGCCACGTCCGGGATCGGCCCGTCGCCCGCGCCGGGCATGTCGGGTGCCCAGACGGCGAACGGCGTCATGCCAGCCGCGTCGGACTGGCGGATGATCTCGGCCGCGCAGTCGTCCCACATGCGGTGGTCGACCGGGAACGCGTGGACCAGCACCAGCGGGACGGTGCCGCTCTCGCCCGCGCGATACACGGTGTTCTTGAGTTCGATGGTCATGACAAATCCCCCTTGGTTGCGCGGATCCGTTCGAAGACCCGCGATCGGCGCGCCGGTCAGTTGCCGAGCCACGCCAGCGCGCGGCGCACGATGTCGCCGTGGCCATTGGTCATCTGCGCGATGAACGTCTCCATCAGGTCACCGTGCGGATCGACCCATTCCACGTCGAGCGTCTCGTCCTGCGGCTTGCAGTCGCCCGCGATCGGCACCACATAGCACAGCGCGATCGCATGCTGGCGCGGATCGTAGTACTCGCTCATGCCCGGCGTTGGGAAGAACTCGGCCACGCAGAACGGCTGCAGGCTCTGCGGCAGCACCGGCAGCGCGATGTCGCCCAGATCCTTGGCCACGTTGCGGGCGATCGCCTCGCGCAGCGACTCGTGGAACAGCACACGACCGGTGATCAGCGTGCGTTCGATCGAACCGTCGTCCGCCACGCGCAGCAGCGAGCCGACCTGCGCGACGCGTCCCAGGTCGTCGGTGCGCACCGGCACGATCTCCACGTACGCGATCGGCATCTGCCGCCGCGCGCGGTCGATGTCGGCGCGGCCGAGCCATCCGGGCGGGTTGCCGTGGCCCGTGCCGCGGATGAAATCCTCGGGCGTGATGTTGTCGAATTCGCCGCGACGGCGTCCCGCGTCGAAATCGCCCTCGTCGGGCACCTCATCATTCATGACTGGCATGCTTCCCATTATCGCCCCGGATAGGTGACACGGCGCGCGGCGCACCGATCCGGCGCGCGATTCGGCTCTGGGTGGAAGCGTTCGCCCGAACCGTGGGCGCGGTGCCGGGGTACGGTTATTGTCGTAACGAAGAACATTATTCGTATACAAGTCATTCGTATACAGGACGAGACGAAGGGAGTCCGCCGTGGCAACCGTTGCGATCAATACGCAGGATTTCGAGCAGACGCTGAACGACCACGAACTGGTGTTCGTCGATTTCTGGGCGACGTGGTGCGGCCCGTGCCGCGCGTTCGGCCCGATCTTCGAAAAGGCCAGCGAGGAGCATCCGGACATCGTGTTCGCCAAGGTCGACATCGACGCGAACCAGGATCTGGCCATGGCCGCCGGCATCCAGGCGGTGCCGACGCTGCTGATCGCCAAGAACGGCCAGGTGGTGTTCAAGCAGGCCGGCGCGCTGCGCGCTTCCGATCTCGACGATCTGATCGAGCAGGCGAAGAACCTGGACGTGTCGGCCGACGACGGGCAGGGCAACGACTGAGCGGACGGACTGCCGGTGACGGGCGGCGCTTTCGGGCCGTAACGTCCGACGTCAACTTCACCGGCTACACTGGACGTCAGTTTGCCGTTCAACGCCGAAAGGCGAGGCAATGCATTATCCGAGCGTCAAGGAGCACTTTTGGCCAATCATCGCAGGCACACGCCGACACTGAGATCCCTGAGCAAGCGTCAATGGGCGAAATTCGGGGCGATCGTGGCGGCCGTGGGCATGCTGGCCGGAGCCGGCGTCATCTCGCGCAACTTCTATGTGGCAGAGCATGTCAACGCCGCGGCGCCGCAGGTGACGGCGTATTCCGCCACCGATCCGGACGCGCTTGAGGTCTCCCGCGGCCAGACCCGTTCCGACCTGCGCGGCGCCGACAAGGACACCACGTATGTCACGGTGAAGATCAACGGCCAGTCCCGCACCGTGCTCGACTCCGATTTCACCGACGTCAAGTCGGTGCTGGACGCGGGCGACATCACGTTGGAACCGGACGACAAGGTCACGCCGGCGCTCACCGCATCGGTGAGCGAGTCCACGGTGATCACGATCGAACGCGCCGGCACGCAGGTCGAGACGAAGGACGAGCCGATCGCGTTCAACGAGGTGCGCAAGGAGACCGCCGACCTGCCGAAGGGCACCGAGAAGGTGGAGACCGAGGGCGAGAAGGGCGTGATGGAGACGACGAGCCTCGTCACGCGTTCCGGCGGACAGGTCATTTCCTCGAACGTGTTCACGTCGTACGTGAAGAAGGCCCCGGTCGACAAGGTGATCCTCGTGGGCACCGGCGAATCGTCCTCCTCGTCATCGTCCTCGTCGTCCGACACGGCGACGTCCACGGACATCGGCACGACCACGCCGGTCGGCGACATGCAGCAGTGGGCACATGACTATCTGCTGGACAACGGTTACACGGAGGCCGATTTCACGGCGACCGCGTACATCATCAACCACGAGTCCGGCTGGCGCGTGAACGCCACGAACGCCAGCTCGGGCGCGTACGGTCTTGCGCAGGCGCTGCCGGGCAGCAAGATGGCCTCGGCCGGCTCCGACTGGGCCACGAACTACCAGACGCAGCTCAAGTGGTTCTGGGGCTATTGCGAAAGCAGGTACGGCTCCATTCAGGGCGCGTACGCGTTCTGGCTGGCCAATCACTGGTACTGATCCCGTACCGGTTCTGATTTTCGGGTTTCGCACAAGGCGGACGTTCCCTTCGGAGCGTCCGCCTTGTGTCGTTGCGGGCCATGACCCCTTTCCCGGGACGCACGTTCCCCCGTTTTCGTGCTAGGTTACATAGTTGTACCGTCCACACAACGGGAGGCAGCCATGACGTTCAACCGATACATCGCGTTCAGGATGGTCACCGAACTGATCGGCGCGATCGCCTGCATCACGCAGGTGTTCCGCAACGACAACCTCAACGGCATCATCATCACCGGCATCATCGCGCTCGTGTGGGTCGTCGGGGAGATCTGGACGGTGATGGTGTTCAACCGGGACAACCCTCGTACCGACGAGTTGAGCGACAAGCACCAGTATGCTGCCTACCGCTTCGCGCTGCTGGCGTTGGTGATCGCGCTGACGGTCATCGGCTTCGCCGGTATGCTGTACACGCTGGTCACGAAGACACCGATCATGGTCGGGCCGATGATGCTGCCGAGCCTGGCGATGCTGGCGCTGTCCGTGGCCGACGCGCGCTACCTGTGGCTTGAGCACGACGGCTTCGCCGGCGGTGATGACGATGAGGACTAATTTGAAGATGCGCCGCATGGAACGCGGCATGAAGCAGGCCGATCTCGCCGATCTGGTCAACGTGCGCCGCGAGACGATCGGGCGGCTCGAACAGGGGCAATACTGCCCGTCGCTGCGTCTGGCGATGGACATCGCGAAGATCTTCGACACCACCGTGGAGGACCTGTTCAGCTTCGACGACGAGGAGTAGGAGGGGTCTCGGGGAGGCGCTCTCCGGGATTCCACGATATGGCCGTCGAATGGTTCGGGCGTGTCGCAGGGCAAAAAAGAGAGGAATTCATCGGGGGTTCATCCGAGAACCGCTATTTTCTAACGGTTTCCACGAAAATGGCGGAAATTTGCCGGGTGACAACGCTGTCACACCATGTGCGGGCATTGTCACATGATGTGATCACGTTGTCACATACCCCCGAATTGTCCTGAGAAAAAGATCAATAGGGGGTGTATAGTCCCTTTTCAGACATCAGGAACAGACAGGAATCCGCTCCGGTGTCTGGACTGCAAGACTGTATTTGTGGAGGTTTGATTATGAAGAAGAAGATCGTGGCCGTGCTGGCCGCCATCGCCGCCGTGTTTGGTTTTGGTTTCGCTTCGAACGCCGCTATGGCTGACCCGTACGGCGGCACCGGCGTGGTGTCCGGCTCCGTGGTGACCTACACCTTCGAGAAGCTGACCCCGAACACCTACTACGACGTCTACGCCGATGACACTTACGTCGAGAGCGTCGCCCAGGTCACTTACAAGAGCTTCGGTTCCTTCAAGTCCGACGACAACGGCGTGCTGAAGGTCAAGTTCACCCTGAAGGCTGGCGTCAAGGCCGGTACCGTCATCAAGGCCGACCTGCAGAAGGACGGCGCCGTCGTGGCTTCCGCGACCGCCACCGTTCCGGCTACTGGCGAGGGCGAGGCCTCCAACAACGAGCTGGGCAACACCGGCGCCGCCATCGCTCCGTACGCCGTGGCCGTGGCCCTGCTGGCCGCCGCCGGCGTGGCCGTCTTCGCCGTGCGCAAGACCAACGCCCGCTGAATCCGTTCGGCTTAGGCTGATCTGAATATCACGAAGACCCCGGGTCCGCCCGGGGTCTTTTTGCATGCCGTCCCGTCGCATGCCCGTTCACGTAAGGTGGTTCCCATGAAGATCCTGTTCGTCTGCACCGGCAACATCTGCCGCTCCCCGATGGGCGAGCTGCTGCTCCCCCGCTATCTCAACGATCCCGGTATCGTCGCCGACAGCGCCGGTACGCGCGGTCTCGACGCCCACGCCATCGACCCGTCCAGCGCCAAGCTGATGGAACAGGCCGGCATCGACCCGAGCACGTTTCGTTCCAAGCGCATCACGCCGCAACTCGCGGACGGCGCGGACCTGATCCTGTGCTTCGAACCGCATCAGCGGCAGGACATCTCGACGATCGCCCCGCGCGCCAGCCGCCGCACGTTCCTGCTGCCCGATTTCGCGAACATGTGCGCCTACTGCGCCGGGCAGGGTTTCATCACCGGCGCCACGCGGCAGGAGCGGCTCGAATCGGTGATCGACAACGCGTCGATGATCCGGCCGATGCTGCCGGAGCCCATGTCCATCGAGGATCCTCATCGCAAGGATTTCCCTGTGTTCCAGAAGGCCTACGACCAGATCTGCCGCGCCCTGACCATCATCGCCAAGGCGACCGCGTGACGGTTCGTGATAATTCGCGACGATATTCGCCGGTATTGATCCATGCTTTTCGTCGGATCAATACCGACTTTTTCATGTTTTTATGTCATTGCGAACAGTTTTTTATGAATATTTGACGATTTTCATGCTCGATAATGGCATAATAATTATTGAATCAGTTATCCATGAATCATGTCGCACAATAAGGAGCGCAATATGGCATCGCTGCTGCAGGGATTTGAGGAGGTCCGCCTGGTCAAGCCGGCCGGCAAGACCGTGATGACCGTGACCGCAACGGCCGTGAAGTTCAACAAGGCCACCGCCATCGAACTCGGCTACCCGGCGTACGTGAAGATCCTCATCAACGACAAGACCCGCCAGATCGCCGTCACGCCGACCACCGCGAAGGCCGACAACGCGGTGAAGTTCAGCAAGCCGGAAGGCAAGCAGGCCGCTTCGATCAGCGTCAAGGACGCCGCGGCCGTCACCGCGGTGCTCAAGTACTTCGAACTCGCCGACGCCCCGGAAGGCGAGGTCTCCTATCAGGCGGTCAACGGCACCGTCCACAAGGACGAAAAGGTCGTGATCTTCGACATCGACGGCGCCACCGCCGGCACCATGAAGCGCCGCGGCCGCAAGAAGAGCGAGTAAGGTCTCGATAGGCAGCCCATCGCAGCAAAAAAGGAACGGAAATGATCATCCGTTCCTTTTTTGTTGCCCGTCATCATGCGGGAACGCACGGAGATCGCGGTGGCCGATCCTACCGAACGGAAGGCGCCGGCCGCATCGGTCCACGCGCCAGCGTCTCCGGCTCGGCCACCGCCCACACGAACAACGGGATCGCATAGAACGCGTATCCCTCGAACTGAACATACAGATAAGCGACCAGCACCAGCCAGCACGTCACGGTCTTGTTCCACATGCGCAAGCCCGACACATGGCGGATCAGCAGCACGATCACCACCGCCAAGCCGATCAGGCCGTACTCGGTCAGGAAACTCGTGTACGCGCTCATCGTCCACACCGTGTCCGGCGTCATCCGCGCATACCACGCGGCCGGCGTATTCGCGTCCAAACGTAGCGTCCGCAGTACGTGCACGGACCATGCCGCACCGTCATGCGTGGCATCGGCGATGTTGCCGGCACCGTATCCGGTCAGCAGGTAGATCGGCTGCCGCAGCAGGCCGCACAGCGGCGCCAACGACTGCCATATGCGGGCATAGAACGACCCGTCGCCCTCCATGCCGTTCGCGGCGATGCTGTTGAGACGTCCGTTCAACGCCATGCTGGCCGCCCCAAGCACCATCACCCCGCACAGCTCGGCGATGCCCTGCCGGCGCTGATCGGCGGCATGCCAGCTGGTACGTTCCACGATCACGATCACCAATGCGACCAAAGAGTCGAGAATGATCCGCACGCCCGCGCCCATCACCACCGCGCCAACCGAGAACACGACGATCAGATCACGCAGACGCCTGCGGTAGATGCCATCCCGTCCACGCATCATCCACATCAGCGGCAACAGCACGCCGAACAGGTGCATGCCGATATAGCTCGGCTCGGCGAACAGGAACTGCGGACGTCCGCTTCCCCACGGAGACGACGGCAAACCACCGTACGGGCGCGCCATCAGATGCGTGAAATACGTGCGCACCGAACCGAGATCCAGTCTGATCGCCAGCCACTGCACCACGCCCACGGCAAAGGCGAACCAGTACGCAGCGATCAACGTGCGCACCATGTCCTGCCACGGCAGCCGCTTGCCACGTAGTGCGATGTCCAGCGACGTCAGACACGCGGCCGCGCATACCACCGCCATCAGGCTCGTCAGCGCGGGGACCGGGTGGAACGCGACCGTCGCCCAACCCAAGGCCGACAGGACCACCATGACCAGCGGAGTCAGGCACCAGACGCGGAATCTGCGGTACACGCGCGGCAGCTCGCGCCAATTCGCCGCCGTATACAACAGGAACAGCCATGGCGATATCGGCGTCCAGAACGGAGCGTACAGGCCCAGAACGGTGCCGTCCACCGGCAGCACAATCAACGCCAGATAGAACAGGGCATCGCTGCGATCCGACAACGTGACGAACCGCGTGCGTATCGCGGCCGCAAACGGGGGTATGGCGGACGCTGCGGGCGCGTATGTTCTCCGGGCCGACGGAGTCATCGGTTGCGGCCGGAGGTTGCCGATCGAGGGATTCGGAGATTCTGCGGTATGTCGTACATCAGTCATCGTCGACGATGGTAGCGCACCCTCCATAACGGGTGGATGACGGGCGACGGAAACAGCACCGCATGTTCCTGCGCTTTCCATGACAGGCGTATGCGACGATGCCAGCATCGGATCGCCAGTCACCGTCGCAACATGCGTCCATCGAACATTGCGACGAAATCCTGCCCGACTACCGCAAGGCCGTGTCGCGATGTATGCACCGGCTACCGCCGCAATGCACGTTCTGCTTACTCGCAGGCGACGCCATCACCGTCGCGATCGAGCTTGGACGAATATCCCGGCTGACCACGGTAGATCGGGGCCACTCCCGCCGCGCGAGCCTCGGTGCAGTTCGCGTAATAGGCATTCTGCGAGGGCTGAGGCTGCTGTTGCGCCTGCTGCTGGGCCTGCGCGGCGGCCATCGCCTCCTGTTCGCGCTGCTGCTTTTCCTTTTCGCGCTGAGCGATGTTCTGCTCGCGGGTGTCAAGATCGGATTGGCGCTGATCCTGTTCTTTCTGGCGCTTGTCCTGTTCGCTCTTCTGCTTGTCAAGCGTCTGCTTCTCTTTGTCGAGCGTTTCCTTCTGCTTGTCAAGCTGCTGTTTCTGCTCGTCGAGCTGCTGTCGCAACATGTCCAGATCGTCGACTTGACCGTTCAGGTCGTCAAGTTGATCCTGCACGTCCTGTGTCTGCTCTTGCTGCGACACCAGCTGCTCGTGCAGGTCCTTGTATTCCTGTGTGGTCGTCGGATCGACGGGCGAATGGCCAAGCCCGAATCCGACAAGAAACACGATTACAAACGCGAAGACACGCATGACGATACGTTTCCAGTCACGTTTGACAGCTGAGTCGGAAGCGCCCCGAGGAGCCGGACCGGCAGCCCCGGGCACACCGTTGGCCGGGGCAGCGGTCGGAGGTGCGGGAGGTATGGTCGGGGTTGTAGCGCCGACAGCCGGGGTTGCCGGCGTGGTTCCCGCACCAGCGACGGGCGCCGTCAGGTTGGGTACCGGCCACTGCGGGATTTGCACCGTAGGGGTCTCAGGCTGCTGCTTCTTGCCGAATCCAAACATCATTGTCCTTCTATCCACTTATGTCTCTCATGCGCATAGGCTCGCACCATTCATGGTACGCGGCTTGCCGTTCCCGCGCATGCACCCGAATTCTCCCGTCGTTTACCGCGACACGCCGATTTGCATAAAACGCGAAATTCGCGTATCTTTATTTCTCGTTGCGCTGAGGGGCGTAAGTCCTTGAGAGTGATGAGTTATTCCTGCGTAGCTCAGTTGGCAGAGCATCCGACTGTTAATCGGACGGTCGCTGGTTCAAGCCCAGCCGCAGGAGCTTGATCGGAAGCCTCGGAAATATTTCCGAGGCTTTTTCGTTTTCCGTCGTATGCACGGATATCGTGCGGCCAAGCCACGGGTCGTTAACACGACGCCGTATTGCAACCGCCTCAGCACGTCCCACAAGACCAAACTCTGGTCCATAACACCACGTTTAGTTCCTATAACCCATAACCCCGCTTGTATCGTGCCTGCATGGCCGACGCACACACGCGGGCTGGCTCTCTCCGCCCGCCCTGCGCTCTCCGCCCGATCCCAATCGCGACAGCAGCCTTCATGGGAGCTTGCGCGGTTCTGTATGCACGAATTGCACTTCAATCGTTGCCACGGTGGCTGAATTACGACCGATTCGGTGTACCGGGACAAATTTCCGTGCCACGGTACGCGATTTTCGAGGGTTTGAAGGAACCGTGGCACGGCCCTTTGAGAGGCGACATCGTGCGGTTTTCAGGAATGGCGGTTTTTCAAGGATTTGCGTATTCACGATCTGTCCCGGTACGCCCTTAAATCGATTGATCCGCCTACCGTGGCAAGGCACCGTGCCACGGTAACGTTTTTTCGGACGATTCACGCTACCGTGGCGCGTTTTCTTGCCACGCTACGCAATTCCATAAGAAAACCAACCACCGTGGCACACACAAACGACGCGAGAGACACAGGTACACGAAAACCCACCTCGTCAAGGACACCGGCCGACACGCAAACGGGACCGCCGGCATCAGCCGACGGCCCCGTCATGTCACGCTATCCAGCCATCACACCCGCAACGTCATTTCACGCCGCAGTAAGTGACTTCGATATACCGGTTTGCCAGTCCGATGAACTGGCCGGTCGCCGAATCGCGGATCGCGCCGGTTTCCGGATCGATGATGCCTCCGGTCTCCTTGTCGATCAGAGTGCCGTCCGCAAGGGTCGTCACGCCCGTCTGCGCGTTGTACGTGGAGCCGTCCGACGTGGAACCATCGGCGGACCCGTTCGTGGACGAGTTCGTATCGCCCGAATTGTCGGTCGTATCCCCGGAATTCGTATCGCCGGAGTTATCCGAACCATTCGAATTGTCCGAACCGGAATCCTTCGACGACGAATCCGTCTGGTCGACCAGCGGCTGGTGGTTGCGCAGCTTCTCCCACACGGCCTCCGCACCATCGGCGAGCTGGCTGCGGTTCGCGTCCTGGGTCCACGGCACGACCGGGATCGTCTGCGAGTACAGGTGCGTCATGTCGAAGTCCTTGAGGCTCATGCCGAGACCGGCGAGCGTCATCGCGTCGGCGAGGCTGGCGCTCATCTGCACGGATTCAAGGCCGGCCTTGGCGAGCTGGTAGAGCTCGCTGGTCTGCGTGAAGTAGTTCTTCGACAGCGCTGTGCTGATGATCTTCTTGATGAGATACTGCTGCCTGGTGGTGCGCATCGTGTCGGAACCGTCGGTTCCGGTGGCGTGACGCGTGCGCGCGTACTGCGTCGCCGTGGCGCCGTCCAGGTGGTTCATGCCGCGCTTGAGGTTGAGGTTCGTGTACGAGTCGACCATGTCGGTCGGCAGGCAGATGTCCACGCCGCCGATCGCGTCGATCATCTTCACCAGGCCGGCGAAGTCGATGACCATGAAGTTCGTGATGTCCATGCCGCTCATGTAGTTGACCGCATTGAGCGTGCAGCTGGCCGCCGACGCGACGTCGCCGCCGATCGAATACGCGTTCGCGAAGATCGAGTTGAACTGCACGGAATACTGCGCGGGGATCTCGCCGTTCGTGGTCTGGCAGCTCGGCGTGTCGACCATGAGGTCGCGCGGCAGCGAGACGAGGTTGATCGTCTTGCGGTCGGCGGAGATCTGCATGATCAGCACCGTATCGGAGTTGTGCAGGTTCTGGGTGTAGGCGTCGTCGCCGCCGATGGCCGTATTGCCGCCGCCGTCACGCGTGTCCTGTCCGATGAGCAGGATGTCGATCGCCTGGTTCGCATACGGGTCGATGAGCTTGTTCGCCTCTTCCGCGCTCTTGCCGCTGGTTCCCTGCTTGATGACAGGGACCTTGCCGTCGTCGATGGTCTTGCTGATGTCCGCATACGTCGCCGCGGCGAACGTGCCCACGAACGCCAGCACCGCCACGATGGCAAGGCTGATGCCGGTGAATACCTTGTGGGTCGCCCGGTATCCGAGGGTATGATGCGGCATGTTGGAACGACGCCAGCCCAGATTGGGCAGATCCGCCACATGCTCGGGTCGTCTGGCCATACGTCACCTTCCTGACCTTCCTGCAACTGTGTCGTCCGCCAGTGTAACAGAAGCCGCCGAACCGGTCCGCGACCTCTCCGAGCCGCCCCGGACAGGCGCCATCCCGCCATTTTCCGCCATATATCACTCTTACGCGTTCAGGTTTCTTTCAGGGTTATTGCAGGACTACAGTAGAATCCGACAAGAAAACGTCCACATAACCCGGCCATAGTGTTGCCACGGGATGCCTCGCCTCTTGGGGCGGGCCTCGCTGGCGGCATCCCGGCCAACGTTAACCTGCGGACGCGCCGCTTGCATGCAGCTCGATGACGAACCGCGACCGGTCGGGTCGCGGGCCGTTCGTCATGGAACCGTTGCCGGCGGTGCCGGCCGCGTGACATATATAGAGGACTGGAGAAGCCGTATGTTCGTTCTCAAGAACGCCTGGGCCGAGCTGATGCGTCACAAGCTGCGCACGCTGCTGACCCTGCTCATCGCATTGGTCGCCGCTTTCGGCACGCTGTTCGGATGGTCGGTGCAGCAGGCGAACACGACGGCCGTCACCACCGACCGCGAGGCGCTCGCCCCGAAGGCGATCGTGCGCATGACCTCCGCCCAGTCCGCCAAGTACGACGGTTCCGACGATTCGTGGGTCAAGAACTACCTGACCACGTCGGACTACAACAACTACTATTCCGTCGTCACCGAGAATTCGATCACGCTGGCGAACGTGAACGCGTCGATGTCGATCCCGGCGCGCCAGACCAAGGATTCGGCGCAGGCCATCGCCGGCACCGCCGACCAGGACGCCGACAAGACCGGCGGCGAGTTCACGCTCAAGGCGTTCACGTCGGTCGAGACCGCGCGCGACAACGAGCTCGGCGCCTACACCGTCGTCAAGGGCAAGCACCTGAGCTATTCGGGCAAGGCCCCCGACGGCGTGCTGATCTCGCAGGCGCTGGCCGACGCGGACGGGCTCAAGGTCGGCGACACGATCACCGTGGCCTCCCCCACCGACGCGTCCAAAACGAAGAAGTTCACCGTGCGCGGCATCTACCAGTACACGGACGATACGGCCATGGCCGGCCACGGCTCCGACGCGAAGCTCGCCAAGGACAACCGCGACAACGTGATCTACATGGCGTACGCCACCATGTACAACCTCGGCTGGTCGAACGAGGAGGCCTCCGACTGGAGCAAGCCCGATCTGAGCTACGTGTTCGAGTTCTCCAGCATGTCCGACTATGAGAAGTACGGCAAGAAGGTCGCGTCGAAGATCGACAAGAAGTACGCGCTGAGCTCGCCGACCATCGCCGCCTATGAGCGCAAGGTCGAGCCGCTGACCACGCTGGCGTCGCGCATGTCCGTCGCGTCCGTCGCGGTGCCGGCCGTCTGCGGCGTGCTGCTGCTGGGTCTGACGCTGCTGGGCGTGTCCCGTCGTTCCGCCGAGATCGGCACAGCGCTCGTGTCCGGCGTGACTCGCGGCCGCATGGCCTGGCAGTTCATGCTGGAGACGTTCTTCCCGGTGTTCGTCGGTCTCGGCATCGGCCTGCTGGCCGCCGGCTTCGGTTCGAAGGCGCTCGGCGCGGCGCTGGCTGGCGGCTATGCGACGCCGGCGAGCGGCGTGTGGCGCGGCATCTGGCTGTCGCTCGGCACGTTGCTGGTGCTGATGATCGTGGCCGGACTTCGCGCGGTGTGCTTCCGTCCCGCGACGCTGTTCAAGGCCCGCGACGGCTGGACGGCGAGCGTCGGCACGACGTCGACGCTTGTCGAGTCGGATGCTGCGGCCGACGACGCTGCCGAAACGTCCGACGCGTCCGAGGAGCACGCAGCCGGCAACGGCGAGGAGGCGACGGCATGAGCGAGCGTTCCGCAGACGAAACCGCCACTGATCAGGCAATCACCGGAGAGGATACGACGATGAGCGATACCGAAGCGAAGGAAGCCCAGACCCCGGCCGAGAACGAGGCCACGACCGATCAGTCGACTCCGGCCGAGGAGGTCAATTTCAGCATCGTGTTCGATGACGACGACGCGGACGTCGCGACGGACGCCGTGACCGCGGCGGATGCCGTTTCGGACGGTGCCGGGGATGCGACCGCGGAAGACGCGGAAGAAACGACGGCTCCCGAGGAGCCCGCCGAGAACGAACCGGAGGAGACCAAGCCGATCGCCGTGCAGGACACCGTGGCGGCGGACAATGCCGCGAAGGTCGCGCAGACCCTGTCGTTGGCCGGCAAGACGGCTCAGCCGAACGCCGCGGACGAGAAGGCCGCCCAGCCGGCCAAGGAACCGGCGGCGCTTCGACTGTCCGAACGTCTCGACAAGGAGCTGCGCGCCAACGCCTCCGACAAGGTGCTGATGCGCTCGTATCCGTCGCTGGCGTTGAACAAGGTGACGCTGACCGATGCGAAGACGGGCCACAACACGCTTGACCGCGTAAGCGCCGACTGCTATGCGGGCCATATCTACGCGTTCAAGGTCGAATCCGACGACGAGCGCGTCGCATTGCTGAGCGTGATGACCGGCATGCTGCGTCCGACCGACGGCGCGGTGATGAACAAGAGCCTCAACGTCCTGGAGATCGAGCCGGGCGAGTTGCGCGGCCATCGTCTCGGCATCGTCCCGCAACGGTATGCGGTGCGCGACGACCTGAACGCCGAGCAGAACGTGCTGTACGCGATGGACGCCTCCGGCCGCACGTTCCTCAAGCCGAAGCCGGTGGCCGCCCGCGAACTGCTGCAGAAGGTGGGCTTCGACAGTGAGACACCGAACGCCGCGGTCGGCAAGCTGCCGGCGTTGCAGCAGCGGCTGGTGGCGATCGCCCGTGCGATCTCGTGCGACGCCGAGGTGATCATCGCCGACGAACCCACCGGCGGACTGGACGCCGACGACAGCGTCGTCGTGCTCAAGACGCTGATCGGCCTGACGCACGGTGACCCGAAGCGCTGCGTGATCGTGATCACCGGCGACGACGAGGTGGCCGAGGTCGCCGAGCGAGTCATCGCCGTGAGCGAATGACCGCGTCCCCGACGTATGAATGAGAAAAGCTCCCCAAGGGGAGCTTTTCTCATATGGTCGCTATCTCCAAATACCGTCTCCCCCGATAGGGGAAGCAGGCGTGTCGTCTTGATCCGGTCTTGTCCAATATTGCTCCCCTGATAGGGGGAGCTGTCAGCGAAGCTGACTGAGGGTGTCAATACCCGTCATATGCAATACGCCCGTCGCCGGCTCAGACCATGCGCATGTGGTACTTCTCGGCCATCGCGGCGATGTCCGGACGCCCGTACTGGTCGACCAATGCCAGCCACTTGCGGCTGTTCTCCTCGCCGAACCGCGCGGCCTTGGCGGTGTACGCGTCGACCGACAGGAATTTCGGCGGCGTGGACTTGCTGTGGAATTTGTCGGCGACCATCACCGTCTCCTGTTCGAGGTTGACGGGCACATAGTCGGCCGGCGGCAGCGGCAGTTCCTGACGAATCACCTCGTCCCTGGTCAGTCCCACGCCGGTGTGGTTGCGGGCGAACTGCGCGATCGACTCGTCGACGCCCTGTTCGAGCAGCCACTCGTAGCCGAGCAGGCCGTGCAGGATGTAGCGTTTGCCGCTGAACTTGAGCGGCTCGCCGTCCGTGCCGTCGTGCTTGAGCACCTTGTAGGTGCCGATGTCATGCAGAAGCCCGCCGATCATGACGAGGTGCTCGTCGAGCAGGCGCGGAGGAACCTTGCCGCCTTCCACTCCCCCGGTAGGCGGTACCGTCCACGCGATCCGGTTCGCGTCCGATGCCGGCGCGGCTGGCGCGGCGGCGGGAGACAGTTCGGGCGCGTCGGAAGGCAGCGTGCAGCGGCGCATGAACAGGGCGTTCTGGCGGCGCGCGAGCTGGCACGCGATCTGCGCGACGATCACGCAATGCGTGTGAATGAGGTCGTAAGCGGCTTCGGACGGGGCGATGCGACGATGCAGCTCGTCGATCTGGTCGAGCGTGGGAATGTATCCGGTCATACCGCCATTGTAGGGCGGCTCGGCCCACGACCGGTCAACCTCGCATGCCCGTACTGTGCGCAAACCAACGCAAAACAACCCATTTGCATTGGTTTGCGCACGGTAGTCGGGAATCCCGGCTGCAAGCCCGCACGTCCGATTCCACCGGGCCGGCATCCGCCTACACTGGGAGCCTATGAGCAAGCATCATCATCGCGACCGCAGCTGGGCGCCGGCGCCGCCCGCACTGCCCGAGGACGCGCAGGTCATCGATAATCACACGCACGTCGCCTCCGTCGTACCGTTCGCCCGGGCCATGAGTCACGAAGCGGTCGAAAAAGGCCAGCCGGAAGTCCCCGTATACGGAGTGGACGAACTGCTCGCGCAGGCCGCGGCGGTCGGCGTGACCGGCATCATCGACTGCGGCTGCGAACTGCCGAACCTGCAGGTCGCGATCGACATGGCCCGCGAACATCCGGGCCAAGTGCACGCGGCGATCGCCATCCATCCCAACGAAGCCGTACGCCACGGCCACCGCGCGGCGCCCGGACCGGACGGACTCGCCGTGAAATACCAGCCGTACCACGACGTCAGCTTCGACGACGCGATGGCCGAAGTCGCCCGCCTCGCACGCACGTACCCCAAACAGGTCGTCGCGATCGGCGAAACCGGCATGGACCTGTTCCGCACCGGCGAATCCGCCGCGCACCTGCAACGCGAGGCGTTCCGCGCGCACATCGCGCTCGCCAAGGAACTGAACCTGCCGATGCAGATCCACGACCGCGACTCGCACAAGGAGGTCATCGAGACGCTGCTCGCCGACGGCGCGCCCGAACGCACCGTATTCCACAGCTACTCGGGCGACGCGGCGATGGCCGCGGTCGCGCGCGAGCACGGCTGGTATCTGAGCATGTCGGGAACGTGCAGCTACAAGGGCAACGACGGGATCCGCGAGTCGGCCAGGATCGTCGGACTGGATCATGTGATGGTCGAGACCGACGCGCCGTATCTGACGCCGATGCCGTACCGCGGGCGGACGAACGCGCCGTACATGATCCCGTACACGCTGGCGGCGCTGTCGGACGTATTCGATCTGCCGATCGCCGACGTGGCGCGCGGCACGCGCGAGACGACGCGGACGGTGTACGGGATCTGAGTTCCCGTCGATCTGTGAAAAGTTGGCAAAAATCCCAAACGCGCCTAGACTGACGCGTTAGCAGCGATGAAGCCCGTCGGAAGTCCGAATCCGACGGGCTTTTGCTATGCGAGGTGGTGCAAGGCGGGGGAAGGTCCTCTGCCATTGTGGAGGAACACGTTATGGGCCAACAACCTGACGAAACCCTGCTGAAAGCCGACACGTTCACCAACGCGCCCAAGGTTTCCAAGCGAACACTGACCGAAGAGGAAAAAGAGGAGCTCAGCAGGCAACGCGCGGCCGAGCAGAAGGAAGCGGAAAAACTCTACGAGACCGCGTCCAAGGGGCCGATCGGCAGATGGTGGGCCAGACTCCAGTCCGGACCGGACAAGATCACCCTGTCGATGGCCGTCGTCGCGCTCGGCGTCGTCTACGGCGACATCGGAACATCGCCGCTGTACACCGCGCAGACGTTCCTGTCCGGACAGGGCGGCCTCGCCAACGCCGACCGTGAGGCCGTGCTCGGCATGCTTTCGCTCGTCTTCTGGTCGATCACGCTGATCACCACCGTCAAATACGTGCTCATCGCGATGCGCATCGACAACAACGGCGAAGGCGGCATCTTCGCGTTGTATTCGCTTATCCGCAGGCACGGCGCATGGCTCGCCATCCCCGCGATGGTCGGCGGCGCGGCGTTCCTCGCCGACTCGGTGCTCACGCCGGCGGTCTCGATCAGCTCCGCCGTCGAAGGTCTGACCACGCTCAAGCCGCTCGAAGGCGTATTCGACGCGAACCCGGACCTCACGCTCATGATCACCACGGTCATCATCGTGGTCCTGTTCGCCGTGCAGTCGCGCGGCACCGAGTCGATCGGCCGCGTGTTCGGCTCGATCGTGCTCGTCTGGTTCTCGTTCCTCGCGGTCGTCGGCGCGGCGAACCTGTCCGCCGACTGGACCGTCTTCGCCGCGCTCAACCCGGTCTACGGCATCCGGTTCCTGTTCAGCCCGCACAACGCGGCCGGCATCGCGCTCATGGGCACCGTGTTCCTCGCCACCACCGGCGCGGAGGCGCTTTATTCGGACATGGGCCATGTGGGCCGCGGCAACATCTACTTCACGTGGCCGTTCATCAAGGTCGCGCTCGTGCTGTGCTACTTCGGACAGGGCGCGTGGATGCTCAGGAACCAGCACAACCCCGCGCTGGCGCACGTGCGCAGCCTCAACCCGTTCTTCCAGATGATGACGCCGAGCGTGCGCTACGTGGCGGTCATCCTGTCGGTCACGGCCGGCGTGATCGCCTCGCAGGCCCTGATCACCGGCGCGTTCACGATGGTTTCGGAAGCGACCCGACTCAACTGGATGCCGCATCTGCAGGTCCGTTACCCGGCGCGCACGCGCGGCCAGCTGTACATCCCGGTCGTCAACGGCGTGCTGCTGGTCGCGACGCTGTCGGTCCTCGCGCTGTTCCGCGACTCCGAGCACATCTCCGCCGCGTACGGCCTCGCGCTCACGGTCACGATGATCACGACCACGATCCTGCTCGCCGTCTACATCTGGTACGCGGGACGCCGCATCGGCGCGATCGTGTTCCTGCTGGTCTTCCTCGCCATCCAGATCATGTTCTTCATCGCGTCGATGGCGAAGTTCCTGCACGGCGGCTGGTTCACCATGCTGCTCACGCTGGCGATCCTGTTCATCATGTACACGTGGGACCGCGGCACGAAAATCGAACGCTCGCAGCGCCGGCACATGCGCCCGGCCGACTTCCTGCCGGTGCTCGGCCGGCTGCACGGCGATTTCCGCATCCCGTATTTCGCCGACAACATCGTCTACCTGACCGCGGATCCGGAAATGAAGCGGCTCGACACCGACGTGTTCTTCTCGATCTTCGCCGAGCATCCCAAGCGGGCGCGCGCATGGTGGGTCGTGTCGGTGCAGACCACCGACGAGCCGTTCACTCGCGAGTATTCGGTGGAGGATTTCGGCACCGAGTACCTGTTCCGAGTACGCATCCGACTGGGATTCAAGGTGTCGCAGTCGATCCCGCCGTACCTGCACCAGATCATGCACGATCTGAGCCGCACCGGCGAGCTGCCCGAGCAGAAGTCGATCTATCCGAAGGTCGACGCGGACCCGGGCATCGGCACCATCCGCTACGTGCTCATCCACAAGGACCTCATGCCCGAGTCGAAGGTCACGGCGCTGGGCGCGGTCGCGCTGCGCACCAAGTACGCGATCCGCCATGTCGCCGGTTCGCCGTTCAAATGGTTCGGGCTCGCGCCGTTCAACCCGATCGTGGAGGTGCAGCCGCTGTTCATCTCGACGCGACGCCCGCCGCGGCTCAAGCGCGTCAGCCTGCACAGGCCGGCGAACGAGGGACGCATGAGCGAGAACGGGGCGGGGCTGTCCGCGGACGCCGCCGACGCCGGATTCGGCGTGGTCAGGCAGCCCGCGCCGTCCAACAAGTCGTGGGCGCGCGCGGCGAACGCCGCCATGCGGGATGCGGCCGAGCACAAGCCGTTGCGGACGGTCGCCGACGGCGAGACGACGGTGGTGATGCAGCGGATCACCGGCCCGGTGGCACCGATCAAAGCGTCGGCGAACGGTAACGACGTTCCTGCCGAGCACGCGGATGGCGACGCTTCCGGCCCGTCGCGATCCGATGAATAGACCGCTATAAGCAACTCCTATAGCGACACGGTCATGCCGACGCCGAACGTCCGGTACAGTACATAACCATGTGCAGATTACTGGGATATGCGGCGGCCGGGGCCAACACGAGCCTCAAGGCCGTGCTCGGTGAATCTGCCGTAGACGAGTTCCGTGAACTCAGCGAGATCCACAACGACGGTTGGGGCGTGGGTCTGCTCTCGAAGCCCGTCGAACCGCCCTACACCCGGGACGGCGGCGCGCCCGCGCCGGAAACCGGTGTCCAACTGTATAAGAGCACGCTCGCCGCGCGTTACGATTCGATGTTCGACGAATTCGCATCGGCCCCGTCGCGCGGCGCGCTGTGGCATCTGCGCCTTGCCAGCTCGAACCTGCCGCTGATCATCGAGAACCAGCAGCCGTTCTACGCGAACGGTCTCACGTTCATCCACAACGGCGACATCTCCGACGACAACGGCGTGAACATCGTCAACAACCGCAGCTATCCGGTCAATCAGGGCGCGTTCCTCGCCACCGGCGGCCAGTCGGATTCGGCGATCTTCTTCTCCGTGATCCTCGAGTTCATCGGCTTCGGTTTCGCGCTCGACGAGGCCGTGGCTCAGGCCGTGCGCCAGCTGCGCCAGACCTATCCGAAGTCGAGCTACAACTGCATGATCCAGAGCCAGGACCAGTTCATCGCCCTGTGCGCGGCGGGCCGCGAGGTCACCAGCCCGCGCATCGTCGAGATCTACGACCGCTATGGCCGCGGCGAGCAGGCGCATGATTACCGTGTGCTGCGCTACCGCGCGCTCGACGGTTCCGCAGTCGATTCTCGCGGCGCCGGCAAGGGCGGCGTGGTCGTGGCCAGCTCCGGATTCGGCCAGTCCGAGGACGACGGCTGGACCCGGTTGCACAACGATCAGATGATCGTCGCCTCGAACCGCACCGGCAAGTTCCGCGTGCGCTCCATCTGACGGACTTACGAATTCACATCGGTCGCCATACGCGAGACGAACGAAAACCAAATGAAAAACGGGCCAAACACGACCAGGTACCAAAAAGGCGTTGGTTCGCGTTTGGCCCGTGCGCTGAAAGTCAGAACGCAAGCGGCCGGATGTAGGAGCCAACCTGCGGGCGGACCTGCTGGAGGGTGCCGTCGGCGTTGTGGATGAGCGGGGCGAAGACGACCTCGCGGTGGCATCCGTTGCCGCCGGCCCAGCGGCCGGCCGGATTGTAGGCGAACCGGTGGTAGGCCACGATCCATTCGTCGGTGCCGGGGATGTTCACGATGTTGTGGTGCGCGGTGGCGTACAGCTTGTGCGCCGGATCCTGTTCGATGAGCACGCGCGGCTCGCTCCACGGGCCGTGCAGCGAATCGGACATCGCGTAGTGGACGCAGTACTCCGGGTCGCGGGCGTCGTTCTCCGACCAGCTCGCATAGTAGATGCCGTCGCGCTTGTGGATCCAGATGGCCTCGCGGAAGTCGCCGGGCACCCAGGAGAACGCCTTCGACTCGTCGAACGACAGGCAGTCGTCACTGAGCGGCACGATCCATGCGCGGCCGTTGCCGAACAGGAGGTAACGGGTGCCGTCGTCGTCAGTGAACACGCCAGGGTCGATGGTGTGGCAGTCAAAGGTGCCGCGACGCACGATCGGCTCCGGTTCGGGAACGAACGGGCCGTACGGGGAAGGGGCCACGGCCGCGCCGATGGCCGAACCGGCGACGAAGTAGAACATGTAGTCGCCGTCGGCGCGACGCACGATGGTCGGCGCCCATGCACCGTCCGAACCGTCCCACCACGGCACGTCGCGCAGGTCGAGCGCCGGGTATCGCGTCCACGAAGCGAGGTCGTCGGACACGTACACGCTGAAGCAGGTCGTGCCCCAGTCGTCCACGCCGTCGTCGGTGCAGTACAGGAAATAGCGGCCGTCGAAGATCGCGAGGTTCGGGTCGGCGCAGTACCGGTGTAGCGGATTGGTGGCGAGTACGGCGTTGTTGACGCGGTGCGGCAACAGGTCGCGCGATACGACGCGGGGCGGTTCGAGAACAGTGGTCATGGCAGATACCTTTCATGAGGGGTCCGAGCGGCGGGAAGGAGGACAGGAGGAGCCTCGCGTCCGCCGCACGGAACGCGTGTTGCCGGAGTGGGATGGGGACGTCAGCCTTTGACGCTTCCGGCGACGAGGCCGGAGACGATCCACTTCTGGCAGAAGATGAAGAACACGAACACGGGCAGCAGGGCGAGCACGGTGATGGTCATGAAGCTCGGCCAATCGGTCGAGAACTGGCCCACCGCGTTGTACACCTGCAGCACGATCGTGCGCAGTTCCGAACTGGACAGGAACACGTTCGCGTTCATGAAGTCGTTCCACGTGCCCATCGTCTGGAACACGACCACGGTCGTCAGGATCGGGCGGATCAGCGGCATCACGATCGACCAGAAGATCCGCAGCGGGCCCGCGCCGTCGATGCGCGCCGCCTCGATCAGCTCGAACGGCAGGGAACGCATGTACCCCACGATCAGGAAGTAGCAGAACACCGCGCCGCCCAGGTAGATGATCACCAGGCCGGCCAGCGTGTTGACCAGGTGCGCGTTCGCCTCCATGCGGTACAGGGGGATCAGCGTGGTCTGCGAGGGGACCACGAACGCGACCATCAGGATCGCGCCCACCGCGGCCGTGAACGTCGACTTGCGCAGGATCATGCCGTACGCGGCCAGCGCGCCCACGAGCACCTGGATCACGACCGCGAAGAACGTGACGATCAGCGTGTTCAACAGGGAGCGGAACACCGGCACCGTCTCGAACGCGCCGACGTAGTTCTTGACCGTCCATTCCCTGGGCAGGCCGAGCGGGTTGGCGCTCATGTCTGGGATGGTCTTGAACGTGTTGATCAGGATGTACCACAGCGGGACCGCGCACACGAGCGCGACCAGGATCATCACCACGCTCGTGACCGCCGAACCGATCCTCTTGCGCGTCGTGAAGTTCATGCCCTTCGGCGCGGCGGCCGTGACGGAAGAAGCCTTGGTACCCATGATTTACTCGAACCTCCTCGAGATCAGGTTGGAGATGCCCATCTGAAGGAACACCACGATCCCCGTGGCGATGAAGAACAGGACCGCCAGCGCGGAGCCGATGCCGTACTGCGACTGGCCGATGCCCTGCTGGATGATCGACTGCGTGACCGTGTACGTCGAATAGCCCGGACCTCCCTTGGTCATCGTGAACGGCAGGTCGTACACCTTCAGGCCGCCCGACATGAGCAGGAACGTCGAGGTCACGATGCCCGGCATCAACTGGGGCAGGGTGATGTGCGCGAACTGCTGCCAGCGGTTCGCGCCGTCCACGGTCGCCTGCTCGTACAAGTCCGCGGGGATCGCCTGCAGGAACGCCAGGTACAGGGTCGCGTGCCAGCCGATCTGCGCCCAGATCGCGATGAAGATCACGCAGAACTTCGCCAGCGAGTTGTTCGACAGCCACGGCACCGGGCCCAGGCCGAACGCGGCGAGCACGCTGTTGACCACGCCGGTCTTCATCGGGGAGAAGATGTACTTCCACACCATGCCCATGATCGCCAGCGACGGCACCGAGAAGAAGAAGAACACCGAACGCACGAAATCACGGCCGACGAACTTGCGGTTGAGGATGACCGCGAGCGGGATCGCGAGCACGGTCACGCCGACCATCACCACGATCGCGTACAGGATCGTGAAGCCAAGCCCCTGCAGGGTGGACGGGTCCGTGAACACCTTCCTGTAGTTGTCCAGGCCGACCCAGTTCATGTCCATGCTGTAGCCGTTGAAGTCCGTGAACGAGAAGTACGCCGTCTGGACCAGGGGCACCAGGAACAGGACCACGAACACCGCCAGGATCGGCAGCAGGAACCAGAACGACGTCACGTCCTCACGCAGGCCACGCGCACGACGACGCCGACGATACAGGCTTTCGTCCAACGGCGGCAGGTCGCCGACCGCCGAGCCTTGCATTGTTGCGCTCATATGCCATCCTCCTTTGACATTGGCTTATGACCGAAAATCGATATGCGGGCATGCGAAAGGCGGCCAGCCGCAGCCGACAGGCCGCCCTCCCATGCGCACGGCTCATACGAGCCGGAGATTGTTGGTTATCTATGTGCGATTAATGTGCGATCCGCTGCCAGGTCACTGCGCGGAGGCCATCTTCTCGTCGATGTTCTTCGCCCACTGCTCCGGGGTGATCGCGCCCTGCACCAGCTGCTGGATCTCGGAGGTGTTGGTGGAGCCCAGCACGTCCGGGTTGTTGTAGAAGTTGGTGATCAGGAAGTACTTGCCGGTCTTGACGTTGTTCTCGTAGACGTCCTTGTAGTGCTCGTCCACATCGGAGCTGAAGCCCTCGACGGTGATCGCGTCGCCGGACTCGCTGTGCTTCTTGAGCGACCATTCGGAGACCTGGAACTCGAGGAACTTCTCGGCGGCCTTGAGCTTGTCGCCGGTCAGCTTGGAGTAGATCGCCAGGCCCGGGGACGGGGAGCCCTGCGCGTACGCCTCATGCTCGGAGTCGATCGCCGGGATCGGAGCGAAGCCCCAGTCGAAGCCGGCCTGCTTGAAGGTGTCGAAGTCCCACGCGCCGGTGGTGTACATGGCGACCTGGCCGTTGACGAACTGGGTCTTGGCGTCGTCGCCGCTCACGCCGACCGCGTTGCGGTCCGCATAGCCCTCGTCATAGACCTTCATCCACGCCTTGATGCCTTCCAGTTCGTTGGCGCCCGGGGTGTTGCCGTCGGCCAGCGTGGTCAGATCGGTGCCCTTCTTGGCGAGGATCGAACCGGTGAAGGAATCCGGGATGCGGTCGTTGCCGTCGGCGATGGATTCGATGTACGGCGAGATGCCGGCGTCCTTGAGCTTCTTGCACAGCTTGAGGAACTCGTCCCACGTCTTCGGGAACTCGGTGTAGCCGACCTGCTTGAGCATGTCCTTGTTGTAGGCGATGCCGGCCGCCCACGAGGAGATCGACTGGCCGTAGAGCTTGCCGTCCTTGGTCAGGAACTCCTTGTTCGCGTCGGAGAGCTTTTCGGTGTAGGACTTGCCGGTCAGATCCATGACGTAGCCGTTCTTGATGAGGTCGGCCTTGTTCTCGGAAGTGATGACGAACACGTCCGGGGCCTGGTTGCCGACGAGGCGGGTCTGCAGGGTCTGGATGTATTCGGCGGTCGGCGGGGCGTAGCTGAAGTCGATCTTGATGTCCGGGTTCTCCTTCTCGAACTCTTCGATGTACGGCTTCGCGTCGTTCTCGTTCGACCAGCTCAGGTAGCTCAGCGTGATCTTGCCGGAATCGGCGCCGTTGCTCGATCCGCAGGCGGCCAGCGGGACCAGCATCGCGGCGGCGGCCGCGGCCGCGATCGCGACCTTGACGCTCTTGTTGAACTTCATGTCTCCTCCTTGCACCGGGCCGCTGCGCCCGGAACTCAGTTATGGCTACTTCACCACTGTTGACCGGATCTCATCGTGTCTGCCATCATCGTTGAATCGATTACTTGACACGATTCAAATCGGATGCTTCAGTTATACACCCACAATTTGAATCGTGTCAAATCGTGCGTTACACTGAACTCGTCAAGGGATCAGCGATGACTCACCAACCCATGGAAACCGTTGATTTCCTACCGATCATCAAGGAGCGAGCAGTATGGCTACGATGACTGACGTCGCGAAGGCAGCCGGCGTGTCGCGCGCGACGGCGTCCTACGCGCTGCGCGGCGATCCGCGCATCTCCCCCGCCACGGCCAACAAGGTACGCAGGGCGGCCGCCAGCCTCAACTACACCACCAACCTGTCCGCCCGTTCGCTACGCTCCGGACGTTCCGGCGTGATCGGCGTGGCGATCTTCGAACTCGACAAGCCATACCCGTCCGAGATGAGCGCCGCGATCTCGCGCGAGGCCGCCAGGCACGGGCTCGAGACCATCGTCCAGCAGACCTCGAACTCCAAGGAGCGCGAGATCTCGATCCTGCGCAAGGTCACCAGCCAGCTGTGCGACGGCACGATCTTCTCCCCCGGCAACGTTTCGCCCGAGGAGATCACCGCACTGTACGGCGGCAAGCCGATGATCCTGCTTGACGACATCTCCGACGATCCGCTCTTCGATTGTGTGTTCACGCCATGTGAGGCGGGCGCCGAGGCCGCGATCCGACATCTGTACGAGGTCGGCTGCCGCAACATCGGCGTACTCGGCGTCGACTACCGGATCCTGCTCGACGACTCGCAGGCCACTTCGGTGTCCGGCAGACGTCTCGCCGGCGCGCTCAAGGCGTTCGACGATCTGAACATCAACGTGGATGAACGCAACTTCGTGCACACCCTGTGGGACATGGAGCATGCGCGTGCCACCATGCACCGGCTGGTCGACTCCGGCCGCATGTTCGACGGCCTGTTCTGCCTGACCGATACCGTGGCGCTCGGCGCGCTGCGCGGCCTGGCCGATCGCGGGGTCCGCGTGCCGGACGACATGGCGGTGATCGGTTTCGACGGGATTAACGAGGGCGAATACTCCATACCGTCGCTGACGACGATCGAGACCGATCTCGACGATCTGGCGAAGAAGGCGATCGAACTGCTCTCCTTCCGGCTCGACGTGGCCAACGGCGACGTGCCGGAGGGAACCGACCTGTCGACACGCCGGCTGACCGCGGACTTCCGCCTCATCGAACGGGAGTCCACCCGCCGCTAGACGCCGGCCGTCACCGCTCTCCCCAGCAGCGCTCGTACGGCAGTCCGGTGAGGGATTCGGCGACGCGACGGACGGCGGGATCGATGTCCGCCTTGCTGCCGCCGTTGCGCAACCGGTCGATTTCGTGCAGCACGATGCCGTCGGTGCGTTTGTCGATGATCAGATGCGCGGAGACGATCCAGCAGACGATCATTGCCAGCGTGAATCCGCCGAGCAACACCGCACCGAGGCCGATGCGCGCGGCCGGCGACTGCGACGACCGGGTCGCGTCGAATCCGACCGCGGACAGGATCACGCCGACGCCGATCGTGCCGATGCCGGAGCACACCTGCCGCAAAGACGCCTGCAATCCGGCGAACGTGGCCGAACGGTAGCGGCGCGTGACCAGCTGGTCGATGTCGGCAATGTACGGGAACACGGCCCATGGCAGGTAGCCGCACAATGCTTTGAACGCGAAGAACCACAATGATCCGGCCACGGCGAACGCCGTCCATGCGGGACCGGGCAGCGCGCCGCTTTCGGCCGTCATCCACGCGGCGAACAGCCAGATCACGCCGATCGCGCATCCGGTGTAGTTGATCGCGTACATGCGCCGCGGCCCGAGCTTGGCCATGCCGAGGCCGAACAACGGCATGAGCGGCAGGGAGATGGCCGTGCAGCCGAGCAATAGCGACGCGAACGCGGCGGTGCGGTTCCAGTCGTAGACGACGAAGAACACGAAGGTCTGCCCGAACACGTCCATCGACATCTGCACGAGCAGGTAGATCGTCAGGTGCTTGCGGAACTCGGCCACGCGCAGGGTGCTCGCATATTCGCGCAGCACCTTGCCGGCGCGTCTGAGCCAGCCGCGCGCCCCGATGCGGCCGTCGCGGATCTCGCCGCGAGCGTACGCGCCGAATCCGGCCTGTTCGGGGGTCATTTCCCATGTGCGGCGCCAGCTGGCGAACACGGCGAGCGCGAACAGGACGGTCATGGCGATGGTGAACGCCATGTATCCGGCCGGATTGGACTCGCCCGCGAGCGCGATGGCCGCGCTGCCGACGAGCGGGATGACGGTGGCCGATCCGGTGGAGATGAACAGGCGGACGGTGGACAGCGTGGTGCGGCCATTGAAGTCGGGGGTCATTTCGCCGGGCAGCGGATTGTATGCGGTCTGGAACAGTTGCGCGAGCACGACCCACAGCACGTAGACGGCAACGTAGACGGCGATCGGCTGGCCGGGGATCCACAGGAAGACGCCGAACAGGAGCAGCGGGGCGGTGACGAGTAGGAGCAGCCGGCGGCGGCCAAAGCGACGGCCGATCGGGTACCGGTAGAGGTTGTCGTCGGCGACGCCGAAGCAGAGTGCGGCGAGCGCGCTGACGAACGCGCTCAGGCCGATGATGGTCTGTGATTGCGCGATGGTCATGCCGCAGAAGCGCGTCCAGAACAGGGACAGGTACGTGGCGATGATGACGAGCTGGCCGCCGCCGTAGAAGTCGCCGATGCCGAAGCCGACGGCATCGCGCAGGGTGATCTTGCGCGGCCCCGGGGTCGCTACGGCCGCGCGCAGGGCGGGACTGGATGAGGTGGACATGATCCGCAGCTCCTTGGCCGTCGATGCGCGATGCGCGTGACGGCTAGAGACATATCACTATCTGATCACAGCGTAATGCAAGGCCCGACCGTGGCGGCGTATCTGATATCGGCAAGGTTCACTTCGTGAGAGGTGAACGTTTACTGTCCGAACGATGGCGTGGAACCGCATCCGAGTGAGCGTTCTCGTGTCTTCTCTGGCGTCCCCGCCAAATGATCAGGATCAGTATCAGTATCCCCGCGATGGCCACTGCAATGAGCACGTATACCCATTGCAAATGGCCGGCTGCCGGTCGCACCTGTTCATCGCCGTCCGGAGCCGCTGTCGTATTCGTCTTATCTTGCGACTCGGCACCGATGACTTGGGAAAGATCGACTACTTGTATGCTGACACCTTTGGCCCCTTGCGTCAGCGCGCAGAAGATATTGTGATTCCCGTAATCGGACAGTGCGCGATATCCGTCGTCCGATATTCGCGCGAGCGCATTGCCCGTTGACGAATCGATCACATAGAGCGTAAATTCCTGCTTCCCCTTCGCTATCGCGATTTTCCCGTCTTTCGACAGCAAGCGCACCGTCGTGTCAGGGACGGTACCGATCGGATCGCCGCTATCCGTATCGTAGATTCGCGTGCCCTGCTCGTTGCTGACGCCTACGGAGCCGCCGCCGTCCGCGACTACGAAAGCGGACGGGTCTCCGGAGTCATCCATGTGCAGGATGTGCGATTCCCGGGATTCCATGTCCAGGACCGTCAGATCGCCGTCCAGTCTGCGGAGGATCAAGAAATCCCCCGATCGTGCCGCATACCCCGAGCCGATGGTATACAGGTCATCGATTACTGAAGTCGTACCGTTATCGATACGCAATGACTGCGCGCTGCATATCGTTTCGCTTTGGCATGCGGATACATACGCCGTCTTTCCGTCGTTTGTTCCGCCGAGGAGAAACACGCGTCTTTGCGGCGACGAGAGATCGGCTTGTCCGATCAAGTTTCCGCTGACGGCGTCATATACGTTCACGCCCCACGGGATGGGATCGTTCCATGTGGCCGCCCGGCCGCGATCCTTTCCCGCATACAGGAATCTGCCATCTTTGCTCAGCACGCAACCCGCAGTGATGAATCCGTCATCGTCCAGAACACGTACATGCGAGTCCGCATCAATCCGGTATACCGAATCGGCGCACACGTATATGACATCACTGTTCGGAACTTCAGCGATCGGCCCTTGATTGAAGGTTTCCGCATTTTCCCCTAGATTCACCGATCGTGATATCTCTTGTTTGGCGATATCGACATCCATAAACCACAAAGACGAGGATGTCTCACCCGACCCCTTCGCGATCATGGTGACGAAGACCCGTTTCCCATCCCGGGACATCCGCAGATTCGACAAATCCATTTGGCCATCATCAACCTGCATATCGGAAGGCATCGGAATCGTCACCGGAGCAAGCATCCCGTCGGTCTGCCCAGCATTCGTACCGTTTTCAGCCCATGCGTTGGCAGTGCCGAGGACCAAGGTCACCAGCACTGCCGCACAGACTACGACCAAAGCCATCATCATTCTTAGCCGACGAGCAACGGTCCATTCTCGAGTCTGAAATCCTATACCCATAAACACCCTCGTTTATCTCAGTGCGGCACATGCTCGGCTAACCGCCCATAATCGATGGTTTCACGCAGAATGGTAAATCACCATCGTCCGGACGACATTCTCACGCAACATCTACCTTACGCCATATGTCCATAAACAATTATTTCGTTTATGAATAACAAGAGCAACTACCATCAACAAATATTTTCAAAAAGACCGACCATCAACATTTGTTGATAAAAAGAAACCTAATCGATTGTTTCCCAGTCAACGATCGATAGGATAATGTTCTCTATGGCGGAATCTACAACAAACAAAAGCCCTATAACCATTGCCATCGTTGACAATGATCTAATAACTTTAAAGACACTTCAATCCTTAATCAACCAAACCACGAATATTCATGTAACTTGGATATCACAATCCGGCCGTTCTGCATTAACGCAATGCTTAGAAGATGACAACTCACCCGATGTATTGCTGCTTGATATGGGCCTGTCGGATATACCGGGCACGCAAGTATGCCGAAGGATTCGACGAAATTCATCGGAGCCAAAGATTCTGGCCATAACATCATATCCAATAGAATTGTACGCGGCAGATATAGCCGATTCAGGCGCACAAGGCATAATCGAAAAGAACGATTATCTAAATCTTTACTACGCCATTAGACAAATAAAAGAAAACAATATCATCTCGCCCGTTTCATTTAGAAATTACTTCGAAACATCGAAAACCGCACATCAGCGTCTCGAGATGACCCCAAAAGACGGATTCGAGTCCTTAACGTATACGGAAATACAAGTACTGAATATGCTATCAGGTGGAATTGATCCAAAGAATATCGCAAAACAGCTATCCATTACCCCAACTACGGTCAGAACCCATATGATGCATATCAGATTTAAACTGAAATCCTTCACCACCGCACAAGCACTTGTAAAATGGACCCGAGAATATAATGGTGGATTAGTATGCATGAAATAAATTCCTCTATTTACAGTAAAAAGGTGATTTTTACTGCATTCCCAATATGTGCTGCTTTGTTTGATTTATTATCATATGTCCCAAGCATTAAATACTCAAGTTTCTTGATGAATCTTTATATGACTATCCATATACTATCATTACTACTCTTTCCTTTACTTTCAAAAATCGCAATATACCCCACAATCATCAACTATCTCGCCACACTAGCCACACCGGGCACATATTGCGCATATCAAACATGGGGAATCCATTTCGCTATTGCGTTTTTAGGATTTAAATTCAAATTCAGAAAATCAGCCACTCTTCTACTACTGATTTTAGCTGTTGACGCAACAATGCAGACCATCCAGATGAATGGTCTGCCTTCTATAGTAGCCACATACGGCAACTATTTCACCGCATATATTCTCGGATACACCATACGACTCAATCAAAAGCTGGTTTCCGCATATATTCGAGAACATGATCGTAAGATATCACAACAGCTTCATGAATCAGCAACAAATGAGTTAAGCTCCATATTGCTCATTGCGCAAAACACACTACAGACGGGTAAGACATCAAGAGAAAAATCATTACAAGAAATTATCGTACTAGCAAAAATGGCATTACTAAATATCCATAATTCAATCAGGATACTAAACAACAAGCCAGTACAAAATAACGCTCTAAGCGTTTTCGATTATATAAAGCAACAGGAACAACAATTAATATCACTGAAACGTTACGGAAAGATATACGCAGATGACATATTCAAATATGTCAATGATCCTTTTATTGTAAATATTCTCAGAGAGATATTTTCGAATATTATACGTCACGCACCCTTAGATAGCACTTACACTCTTTCTCTATGCCGCAAAGACGGCACTGTCGTTCTCAAAGAAAGCAACGGCATTGATCCTCAATCGGACATATCATCAGGTTTCGGTTTGTCATTCATTCAAGATGAGCTAAAGACCAAAGGCGGCTCCCTTTCATCATCAATCAGCGACGATATATGGGAAATCACCATCACGGTTCCCTATCATGAATGACAACCCAACAGTGGATGGGACCCAATATTCGGGTTCCACCCACTGAATGAGCTTGGACTGAAAACCGATCCGCGCTACCTGATCGCCAGCGTGGTGAAGGACCAGGCGGGGGCGGCGTAGGTGCCGGCGGCGAGGTTCACCTCGTGGGCGGTCGGCTGCGGCGATTCGCTGCCGACCGGTTCCTGGCCGGTGTACGGGTCATCGCCGGCGAGCACGGTTGCGGCCACGACCGCGCGCGATTCGGCCGGAACGCCCAGCTCGTCGAGCACCTGCGTCAGGTCGACGTCCACCGCGTCGGGCAGCGCGTTGACGATGCGCACGTAGTCCACGCCGGCAGACGAATCGCGGGACACCGTCACCGTACGGCGTGGCTCGTCCGCGACCTCGCGGCCTTCGGCGACCAACTGGTCGTCGATATACAGCTTCATCGACTCGCCGCGATCGGCGACATCGATGCGCATATGCCACACCGTGCCCGGCCGCACCGCATCCATCGACGTTTCGGTGCCGCCGATGTTGTAGCCGCTGCCGTCGCGCACGACCTGCAACGCGAAGCCGCGGCCGAGCGAGACGCGGTTGCGATCCTTGCCGGCAAGGTCGCCGGACGAGATCTGCACGCCCCACATGCCGGTGTAATACGTCACGGTCGCGCGGATCGTGTACGCGTCCGCCGTAATATCGACCGGCAGCGTCATGCCGCTGCCGCGGTACTCGACGTCCGGCAGGTCGACGCGCTGGCCGTCCGCCGTTTCGATCGAGAAGTCGCGGAAGTCTGCGTGCGCGCCGCCGCCGAGCGCGAGGCCGATCGTGTTCGGCAGTTCGCGACGGAACGTGGTCGGACCGTCGATAGCGACCGGCCATGCGGTGTCGGCCGTGGTGGTCGCGTACATTCGCTGCACCCAGTAGCTGCACGGCAGGTAGGTGCGTTCGTTGTCGAAGTAGATGAGGTCGGGGTTCCAGCTGCCGTGGCCGTGCTTGCAGAACAGCGGCGCGTACGATGCCATGTGCACGACGTCGCCGTTGAATTCCATACGGCTCATGAACGCGGCTTCGGACAGGCCGTTGATCAGGCCCGTGCCCCACGAGCCGTATTCGCCGAGGTAGACCTTCGGGCCCTTGCGGTCCGTGTGATCGTAGTGGTCGAGGTTGTGGAACCACCAGCTCGGCGCCTGGTACGAGTGTTCGTCGACGATCGGGATGCCGGCTTCGCGCGCGTACGCCCAGCCCTGCTCGTAGTCCTGGCCGCTCGGCGCGGGGCCGACGGTGCCGACGACGGTGATTTCGGGGTGTTCGCGCTTGACCGCGTCGAAGATCTGCTGGAAACGGTTCTTGAACACGTCGTCGATGAGATCCTCGTTGCCGATGCCGAGGTACTCGAGGCCGAACGGCTCCGGATGGCCCATTTCGGCGCGCTTGGCGGCCCACGCGTTGGCGGCCGGGTCGGCGTTGCAGAAGTCGATGAGGCCGAGCACCTCGTCGATGTAGGCGGGCATGTCCTCCTGCGCGACCGGGACCGGGCCCTGGCTCGTGTTCTGGCAGCTCACGCCGGCCGGCAACACGGGCAGGGGCTTGGCGCCGATGGTCTCGCACAGGCGGAAGTACTCGTAGAAGCCGATGCGGAACGACTGGTGGTAGCCCCACACGTTGAAGTTGTGCGGGCGGTGCTCGACGTCGCCGATGGTGGCGTTCCAGTGGTACATGTTGCTCATGCCAAGGCCGTGCGTGATGCAGCCGCCGGGGAAGCGCATGAAGCGCGGGTGCAGGTCGGCGAGCGCCTTGACGAGGTCGGGGCGGAAGTGTTCGAGGCCTTGGTAGGTGGTTTGCGGTTCGCAGGAGATGAAGTCGAGGTCGATGGTGCCGGGCTGGTCGAACGCGATGCGCAACGTGCCCTGCGTGGCGACGACGGGCAGCTCGTCGTTCTTGGCGGTGTCTTCCCGAGCGGGGATGGTCAGGGTGGCCTGGAGCCATGACCAGTCGCCGCAGGCGTAGGATTCGGGGGCGACGAGGTTCGCTTCGGCGAGGGGGTCGCCGTGGTCGCCGCGCAGGGAGACGGTCAGCGGCAGTTCGTTGCCGTGGACGCGCGTCCATACGGAGAAGTGGTAGGTTTCGCCGGCGCGGAACACCATGCCATCGAAGCCGAGGTTTTCGAGCGCGGGCGAGCCACCATCGACCGAGCCGATTTCGACGGTCGCGTAGTGCGGGTTCTCGACCGCGACCGGGGCCTTCTCCCCCACTGCGAACGCGGCGAACGAGCCGGTGGGCACGATTTTGCGCCATGCGGTGTAGTTGCTCCAGTCGGCGCTGTCGGCGCGGTTGTATTCGAACGCGCCGTTCTGCACGAGCTCGCTGTTCAGGCCGCCGTCGCCCGAATAGCTGATGTCCTCGAAGAAGATGCCCCACAGGTCGGTGCTGATCCTACGCACCCCGGCCTTGTCGAGCGTCGCGACGAGCTTGTCGGTCATGATCGATCCCCTTACGTTTCGTCGGTCGGCGGCGAGCATGACATCGCCGTCCACTTGCAGTCATATATGTACCGTTACATATATTACCGGTCGAAACATAATCCACAACCGCGTTGCCATCTCGGTGAGTCCCGCATTATCGCAACGTTTTTCGCGTTTTCCGTACGATCATTGACCATCGATACTTTTCCGTACCGGTACAGATTAGCGACACATCCCTGCCACCAGCCCCAGTCACCCACTCGCTCTCGTGGCGGTTTTCGCACACCGACGGGACGCCTAGCGAGCAAAAACCGCCGCACGACAACAGTCGTGGCAGGAATGACTCGCCGAAGGTCATGTCAGCGAGTCATTCCTGCCACGCGCGTTTCATGGCCTGGAAGATCCCGTCGTCGGACTCGTGGTTCTCCATGTTGAGCACGACGATCACGTCGCGCCACTGTTCGGGGTAGCGGAACTCGTGCTGCCAGCGGTAGTAGTGCGGGCCGTCGCCGCGATTGCGCAGGTAGGACATGAGCGCGCCGCACACCTGCCCGGAGAACTTCACGTCCGCAAGGCAGTCGTTCGCCCAGAAGCCCTGCCATACGCCGTGTTCGCGGGCGCGCATCGCCGCATCGCCGGCCCGGAAGCGTTCGCGGGCGAGACCGGCATGGTAGAACGCGTGCTTGAAGTCGCCGGCGAGCGCCTGTTCGAGCGCGTCGCACACGAGCAGCGCGCCGGCCGCGCATTCGCGGTAGATGGTCGATTGCAGGCCGATCGTGTCGCGGATGAGCCGGGCGGCGCGGGCGCCGGCGGATTGCCGCACGGTCGGATCACGGCTCGCGTCGAGCGCACCCAAGTCACGGGAATCCGGCGACAGTGCGCCCTCCGCGTCGAGCGCGGCGCGGGCGCAGTCGCGCACGAGCCGTTCGTATCGCGGCAAGGCGTCCGCGCACAACTGCTTGACCCACGCGATCTGCGCGGCGAAGTCCCCGCGCACGAGCCACTTGAGATCGTTCTCCTCGTCGCGGCTGCCGGACAGGTAGTGCGTGATCATCATGCGCGGAATGTACGTGTAGAACTGTTCGCCGCACTTCTGATCCCACTGCGGATCATCCTGCGGCCCGAAGTCCGCGGCCGCATCCCAGTACGCGCGGAACAGTCGCGCCACGGCCGGCGCGAACGGCTCGCCGTAGTAACGACGGCAGTAGTCGAGCAGGAACGCGTCGACCTGCGCATGCGGGTCGGCCGGTTCGCCGAGCGAACCGTCGCACCACAGGCGGGCGATGAGATCGAGCGTGAAGACGTGCGGCTTGATGTTCGAGCAGTTGACGGCCCACAGCGAGTCGCCGCCGCGGGCGATCACGGTTTCGAGTTCGCGCGCGATGTCGTCGGCCGATTCGGGCATCTGGGTGATGTGGTTGGCGGCCTGCAGGTCGAAGAACGACGCGTGATAGTAGATGCCGTTTTCGCCGGGATCGTCGGCGTCGGGCATGGCCGGCTCGCGCGGGTCCCAGTTGCCATTGCGGCGCACCATCATGCGGCCGTAGCCGTTGTCGGACCAGATCTTGATCACATCGTCGGGCAGATGCAGCAGTCCCTTGCGGTACAGTTCGAGCGATTCGGAGTACAGGTACGCGGCGACCGGCGCGTCCGGGTCGGCGGCGCGGACGAGATCGTATTCGTCGCGCATCGCCTCGGACAGCACGCGTCCGCGGTCCTCGTCGGTCACGTAACGCGGGTCGTCGGTCCAGAACGGACCGTCGCAGCTGCCGCGGAAACCGAGCGTCCACACGACCTTCGGATCATCACGGCCGGCCGCCGCGCCGCAACGCTGTCCGATCGCCTCGCGCCACAGCGCCTCGTACTTGTCGCGATCCTCGGGCCAGCGCGGCCTGAGACCGGGATATGCTTCGGAGAACAGGCGCGAACCGAGCGGCGTGGAATGGTGCTGGTTCACATACAGCCCCATGCGATGCGCGAGATCCCAGTGCGGGGCCATGTTCTGGCCGGAGCCGGGGATGACGAGGTTGCCGCCGCAGCGCAGGAGCGTCGAGAAGACCATGCGCCAGGTCAGTTCGTTGTCGTTGCGGATGTTCCATGAGACGATGAGCACCTCGTCGTTGACGAACCAGCCGCGGTAGCGCACGGCGGCGGGATGCGAGCCGAGCCGCGCGGTATCGGGCAGTGCGAGCGAGGCTCGCGGCGCAGGGCGTTGGTCGTTCCAGAACCAGAAGTCCTCGAATCCGAGCCATTCGCGGCTGATCGCGTACAGGCCGTAGATGCAGCCGAGGTCGTCCGCGCCGGCGACGGTCACCACGTTCGCGGCCGGGTCGACGGTCACATGGTACTGTTCGGTCGCCAGCGTGCGATCATAGCGTACCTTGATCGTCGCGCCGTCCATGCTGTCGCCTCCCGCGAACGCGACGCCCAGATCATGCGTCAGATCCTCGATCGCGAACGCGACCGGTTCCGGCGCACTCGCTTCTTCCGCATCATTCCAACGGACTGTGGAATGTCCGTTCAGCACCACCGACATAGTGGCACGCTCCTTTTTTTGACTGTTGCTCATTGCGTAACGGCTGATGTGTCACACCCCGCTTCGTCAATCGATGAACGGCGAAGGTGTGGCACGAATCGTTGTCACGCAATCTTTATCGAACGTATTTTTCGCAAAGTACGACAAGCCCGATCTGCGTCTACGCGATCGCGGCACTTCGCATCCTTGGAATATCAAGGATGCGCCGAGACGGCAGTTGTCACACCTGTCTGGATTCGGTCATATGAGAGGAAGCGTGACACATGTCCTGTCACACTTCCCGTCACAGCACTTATCCGACGCAGGTGTGACAACATATCGCGCCACACCTGCAACTCAATACTCCAAATCGGCAAAGCGTGACAACGTCCTTGTGCCCGACTCACTTCGATTCGATGACCAGCACGGCGAATGGGGGCAGGACGCGACGTCCGGGGGTGACGGTCGCGTCGGTCAGGAGGTCGCGGCCGGCGAGCGCGGCCGGCAGGTCGACGGAGACTGGCGCGTTTGCGGGGTTGAGCACGAACGTGAACGTGGTGCCGTCGGCCGCGAAGCGACGCGTGACTTCAAGATCGACCGTGCGCAGGTCGGCCGGCACCGTGGCGTCCGGAACCACCGCGGACCGTTCGACCGTGCCGATCAGCGGCGCGTCGGTGAGACCCGTGATGCCGGTGCCGGCGAGCAGGGCGTCGACGAATCGAGGCATGGCCGCATCGTCCGGGAATGTGGCCGCGTAGAACACGCCGCCGTCGCCCGCACTCGGACGGAACGTGAAGGCGGGCGTACCGGCATAGTATTCGCTGCCGTAGGTGGCAAGCACCGTTGTGCCTTCATCGGCTTCGAGCACGTCGAACAGCACGCGGCCGTGAGATTCCGCCGCATCACCGCTCGTGCCGGCCGCCGCGTCACCGGCCGAATCCGTATCATCGGCCGCGAACCGCAGCGGCACCACGTGTTCGCTCGGGTCGAGCGCGTCGGTCTCCTCGACCCACACGCCGGTCAGGTCGCGCAACGGCACCGGGATCTCGCCCTGGTACAGGCTGTCGTGCTCGTCGGCCAGTGCGCTCAGCGCGGTCAGCAGCAGCCGTCCGCCGCCGGACACGAACGCGCGCAACCGCTCGACCAGATCGGCGCGCATCATGTACAGACACGGCGCGAGCACGAGGTCGTACGCATCGTACGAGTCGTACGGTCCGACGATGTCGACCGGGATGTTGCGACGGTGCAGTTCGCGGTACCAACGCTGCACTTCGGCCACGTAGTCCATCGAGATCGTGGGGCCTGCGGACATGCCGATCGCCCAGCGCGACTGCCAGTCGAAGACCAGCGCGACGCGGGCCGGCACCACGCGGCTGCCGAGGACGCGCCCGGAAACACGCCGCAGTTCGGCGCCCAGCTCGGCGCATTCCTTGAACGCGCGCGTGCGGTCGGTGCCGTCGGAGCTTATGAGCGCGCCGTGGAACTTCTCGCAGCCGGACCGGTTCTGCCGCAGTTGGAAGAACTGCACGGTGTCCGCGCCGTGGGCGACGGCCTGCCAGCTCAGCTCGCGCATCTGGCCGGGGCGTTTCTGCGTGTTGTACGCCATCCAGTTCTGCCGGCTCGGGGTCTGTTCCATGAGCATGAACGGCTTGCCGCCGCCCACGCCGCGCATGAGCTCGTGGCAGAACGCGACGTTCGCGGGATCGGTGTCGGGGCGCGGGTAGGAATCCCACGAGACGACGTCCACGCCGCCGACGGTCGGTGCGGTTGCGTCAGTCGCATTGCCGACTGTGTTATCAGCCGCGGCGGTCGCGTCGCCGGTCGTGCTGACGTTCGCGGCATCCGCGTCGCCGACCGTCCCGTCCGCCGGGTTCGCGCCCGCCCGCCAACGGAAGTAGTCGTACGTCGGATACGTGCCCATCATGTTCGTCGTGACCGGATTGACCGGGTCGAACTTGCGGATCGCGGCCTTCTCCTCGTTGTACGAATCGAGCACGCACTCGCCGTAGAACCGCTGATAGTCGAGCGAGAATCCGCCGAGGATCGCCTTGCCGCCCCAGCTGGTCGTGTCGCCGAGCTCGTTCGGCGGGAAGATCTCGTCAAAGCCGTGGTAGGTATGGCTCCAGAACGCGGTGTTCCACGCCTCGTTCACGGCCTCGATCGTGCCGTATTTGCGGCGCAGCCACTCGCGGAATGCCTTCGCGCAGGTGTCGCACCAGCACATGCCGCCGTATTCGTTGCCGACGTGCCACGCGACGAGGTTGTCCAGCCGCCCGTAGCGTTCGGCGAGTTTGCCGGCGAGCGCCGCGGAGTATTTGCGGAAGGTCGGGCTGTTGATGCACGCGTTGTGGCGTTCGCGGTGGCGCATCTTGCGGCCGCGTTCGTCGACGCGGTTGACATCGGGATGACGCAGGCTCATCCAGGCCGGCAGGGCGCCGGTGGATGTGGCCATGACGATCGACATGCCGGCGTCGCTGACGGCGCGCACGATGCGGTCGAGTTTGCTGAAGTCGTATTCGTCCTCGCTGGGCTGCAGCTGCGCCCAAGAGAAGACGTTGAGGGTGACTTCGTTGATACCGGCCTGTTTGAACAGCCGCATGTCGTCGCGCCAGACGGATTCGGGCCACTGTTCGGGGTTGTAGTCGCCGCCGTAGAGCATGCTGCCGCGTGAGGCGAGACGCTCCGCGAAGAACGGGGTCGGGCTGGTTTCCCGGGTCTGCCGCCGGGTCGATGCGGCTGATGCGGCTGATGCGGTCGATGTCATGATCGAAAACTCCTTTGTTGCGTTGTCGCGTCGTGCCATATGCAATGGCGTCACTCGGCGTCCAGCATGTGCCGGACGGTGAAGTACAGCGCCCAGTCCTGGTCGTTGGCCATCGGATCGGCGAAATGCGCGCGTTCGCCGTTCACCGAGAACGGGAACACGTACGCGCACGATGCGCTGCCGTCCGGGAAGAACAGCTGCAGCAGCGCGCGTCGCGACGCCGTCGCACGACGGCGATACCGCGCGGCCGCGTCTTCGTCGTCCATGAGATCGGCGGCCAGGTCGAAGATGTCGGCGGTCAGTCCGCTCCAGTAGTGCGGGAACGTGTCGCCGTACTGCTTGCGTTTGCCGAACCAGAAACCGTCCCAGTGACGGATCGCGACCTCGTTGAGGTGCGCGTCCGGCTGGCATCCGTTGAACTGGTCGAGCACGCGCAACTGTTCGAAACCGGCGGCGAGCAGGTCACGGTCGCCGGTGAGCGCGGCGGTCTGCAGGATCACGCTCGCGGCCGGGGCGACGATCGACTGCTCGTAGTTGACCTCGTGCTTCGGATAGTGCAGGCCAAGTCCGGCCAGCGTGCGCGCATGGGTGAGGAACAGGTCGCGCATCTCGGCCAGCAGACCGGTTTCGCCGGCCTGTTCGAGCGCGCGGCACAACGAGAGGATCGGCAGTTCGATCGGATAGAACCGGCTGCCGCCGCCCTCGTAGAACCAGCGGACGATGCGGCAGGCGATACGCAGGTCCTCCACGTCGCCGTCGAGCCGGTAGAACTCGACGTACAGTTCGGCGAACCACGGCGCGTTGTACATGCGCTTGTACGAGTTGTCGCGCGGCGCGTCGTTGAACACCTCGCCGGTCGCAACGTCGACCAGCTCGCGTTCGACGAACGAGCGGTAGTCGCGCAGACTGTCGGACAGCTCCTCGCGCAACGGCTGCCACTCGCCGCCCGGCATCGTGCCGGACAGGGCCATCGACACGTCGGCCAGCAGGTCGCCGTTCTCGTCCTCGACGATGCCGCGGTCCAGCTCACGCAGGTACGCGGCGACGAGCAGTCCCATGCCGACGCGCTCGCGGCCGGCGTTGTAGTCGTTGACCACGTTGCCCTTGTCGTCGCCGGCGTAGTAGTACTGGCGGCGATCCTCGTTGTCGTACGGCAGGTACGCGCCGGTCAGGTGCTCGTTTTGGCCGCGGTACTGCTGTTTGCGGGCGATGAAGCGCACGCGCTGGGCGATGAGTTCGTCGAGCGGCGCGGAGACGAACAGGCGCGTGCGCACGGTGCGGTCGCCGATGCGGACGGTGAACGTGTGCTCGCCGGCGCGGTCGCGGTACTCGTCGTGGGTGTACGGGTCGTCGTCGGACGGGGTGAAGGCGAAGGTGTACGTGCCGTCGGGTTCGAGGGCGGCGGGGATGCCGTTGACGGTGACGGCGTCGGACGCATCGTCCTGGCTTGGCCGGAACGACGGGCGGATGCGCAGCACGGCGGTTTCGCTCGGGAACGTGACGTACGTGTTCCAGCGGGCGTCGATGAACGCGCTGCGTTCGGCGGCCTGGGCGAAGAAGTCCTCGCACGAATCGCAGGGGAAGATCGTCCATGAGATCGTGCGGGTCTGGCCGGGGGCGAATTCCATCGCCTCGGGGTGCAGGACGAAACAGCCGCGGTCGTTGCTGTAGTGGACGAAATCGCGGCTGACGCTGTAGTCGGCGAGCGCGCCTTCGGTCAGGATCAGGCCGAGGTGCGGGGCACGACCGTTCATGCGCAGGGCGAGAGCCCAGCTGCAGGTGCCGCCGCAGAACAGGTGGACGTTGCAGTGCCGGTCGATCGAATAGTCGCCGGTGTCGTCCCAGTAGCGGTCTTCGAGCGGCAGGGTGATGCCGATGTCGCCGACCGTGGTGACGATCGGCTTGCCCGTGGCGTTGGACAGGGCGATGGTCGTGACGCTGACGTCGCCGTCGCGCAGCATGTGGACGGACGACTGGATGCCATCCGGAGCGCTGACCGCGGCGTACGGGTGATCGGGGCGCAGCCAGTTCATGCCAGTCGGATCGGATGAGAATCGAATCGTTACGGCGCCGGGGTCGCCAAGTTCCGACGTCATGGACCTGGTGTCCGCATATGCCGGAATTACCGGGGAATTCTTGCCTAGCGAGTACATACGCCAGTCCTTTCTGCACGAAGCATCGACGCTTCCGAACGTCGTCGTATCAACCAAAATCGCAACGCTGCGATTCTATACGATTTTGCATCTTCGCACAAATCGAAAACGCCGAATTTCGGTCACGGGATAGCACACCTCTGGATGACACCCTCAACCCAGCGCAACGACAGCGACGCTACGCCCCATCCTTAGCGGCAGAAAACACTTGCACGGCAACACGTCAGCGAGCGAAAACCGCCAACCCCTATCCTTAGTGGCAGAAAACACTCGCCGATACCTCGCTCAGCGAACGACAACTGCCACGCCGGCATCACAACATCACACCTGGCATCACAAAGCCACATCCGGCATCACAACAACGTCACCCCAGGCATCACAAAGCCACATCCGGCATCACAACGTCACACGCCGCCCTATAGCCAAATTTCACCCCAATTCCGGTCATTTGCAGCGCACTGGATGGAAAATCACACACCATGCCACCATATGACCCAACGCTTTCTCGCGCGATGGCATTCTCGCGCTACAAACCATCGCGCGACCCCGCAATACCCGAATACGGGGTAATGCGAGGTCACAGGATGGCAGAACATCGAGCTTTGCCATCCCTTGAACAACCGCACGGTCGCGCGATGGCACCACGAGCCGATCCGCCATCCCGTGACCGAAATTAGGTCGATTCCGGGCACCGTCAAGCGCATAGGATGGAAGGACGACGCCTAATTCCATCGCGTGAGGAATCGTGTATGCACGGGACGGAAAAACAAGCCGATATTCCGTCCCGTGAACACTATTGACTTAAGCACCAATCATCCGATAATGGAGCGCAACTATTCCCGGAAAAGAACGGCTTCGGCCCAGAATAGTTGCGCTGAACTATCGCCAACACAACTATTTCCGGAACAAAGGGACGATTTCCCAGAATAGTTGCGCCGAGATATTGCCGGTGCAACTATTTTGGGAGTTCGGGGCTGATTTCCGAGAATAGTTGCGCCGGGATGCTGACGGCCGGATGTTGCCAACCGGACATCATCCGACTCTCATCGACTCTCATCCGACTCTCATCGACTCTCATCGACTCTCATCGACCATGATCGACCTTTCACCGACCTTCATCGGTCATCATCAGCCAGCCTCAGCCAGCACCGCACCGGGAGCTGAACGCTGCGACAATCCATCCTCCGCTACAGCGTGCGCAGGCCGTGATTCACCCCGCCGACATCTCGCCATTACAGCGCGCACAGGGCGCGGCGGATGACTGGTGCATAGAAGCGTTCGACGGCGATCAGGTTCGGATGGGTGCCGCTGGGCTGGTGTTCGGGGTGCTCGTAGGTGACGGTTTGCGGGGTGCCGGGCAGGCCATCCGAACCATTGCGGTCGAAGGAATAGGCGATGCGATCGGCGGCGCGGCGCGGGTCGAGATCGGCGTCGTCGAACACGTCTGCCACGCTCACGCCCCACTTGCGGCATGCGTCCAGCTCGATCGACCGCAGGGCCAGCTGGATCTCCATGTCCACTCCGGCAAGTTTCGCGACCGCCACATAGACGATCCGCGCCGCCGGCCAGCGACGGCGGTATTCGGCGATCGTCGCCTCGAAGCAGCCGGCGAACGTACTGCGGTCAAACGCCAACGCATCATGACCGGCCACGCCATCGACGTCATGATCATCGGCATGCCCGTGGGCGATGTCGTCGGCCGAATCCTGCTTACAGCCATCAGACGACCGTTCGTCACGGGTCGCAGCATCTCCGAAATGGCAATCGCACGCAACGCCGTTTGCGGAATCGGAATGAACCGAATCGTGCGATGCGCCGTCGTCACGCCGCACGATATCGCGGGCGTCACCGCCCCGGGTCCGCCGCGACCGGTCACCGGCAACCGCCATTCGATCGTCACCGTCGGCGGCACGGTTGATCACCGCGCCGAGCCGGTCCATGATGCCGTCCATGTATCCGTCATTCGTACCGCCGTCGAACAGGATCACGTCGGGAGCGGGCGTGCCGGCCGGAACCTCGTCGCACTGATCGATGATCTGGCCGCCCAAGTCAGGTCGCGTCATCGGCCGCGGCAGTATGGCCGCACCGTTGCGGGCGAACTTGAACAGCCGTATCCCCTCCGCATCGGCGACCACATCCGCGCACGAGCGCTGCGGATACGTATGTCCCTCGATGATGCTGTCGCCGAACGCGTACAATACCTTGCCGTTGCAATCCATAGCCACTTCCCCGATTCCGGCCCGTCTCGCATACCACATCCAATATAAGGAAAACGGCGGCATACACGCGGGGAGAAGAAAGGGAATCCCCACGACGCATGCCGCCGCCCTCGGCAGGTGGCCCGTCCGAGCCGCCATCCGGCCATCCGGTCACCCGCCGCGCGCAAACCAACGCAAACACCCCGTGCAGCGTTGGCTTGCGCCCATTACCGCCACCGGCCACGGAGGCCGGCCGAAGGAAGTCCTCCGGTCACAGGCCGTTGTCCCATTCGTCGTGCCATTCGAGCAGCGCCGTGCCGTCGCCGATCTCGATCGGCAGGGTGACGAGTTCGGAATTGCCGAGATCCTTGGGATTCCAACGGTCGCCGATATACAGGAACCTGCTCGCATGCCAGTCGTCGCGTCCGGCGTCCGCACCGTTGAGCGGCACGACGATGTCGCACTGCGAGTCGAACGTGCGCGATCCGGCCGGCGTGAACGCCTTCCACTCGCTCCACGGGCCGTGCAGGTCGGTCGCGGTGGCGTACATGTTGTCGTTGCAGTCCCAGCCGGTCAGCTGCGAGCCGAACCAGTAGTAGGTGCCGTCGCGCTTGACCATGATCGGTGACTCGTAGCCCGCCCAGTAGTCGGTGCCGCGCAGGCAGACCACGTCCTCGACCACTGACAGGTAGTCCTCGGACAGTCGGTAGACGTGCGTGCCGTGCGGACGGTCCTCCGAAAGGATGTATCCAGTGCCGTCCTCATCCTGGAACACGCCGATGTCGCGCGATTCGTAGCCGCGGAACTGGAACGTTGCGAGAAACTCGAACGGACCGGTCGGCGAATCCGCGATCGCGGTGCCGATGTGCGCGTACGAGTAGTTGTCCTCGCCGTCGACGTGCAGGTACATGACGTACTTGCCGTCCGACGGGCGACGCATGACCTTCGGCCGTTCGATGATGCGCTTCGGACCGGTGATCGAATCCTCGTCGCCGACCGGCAGTACCGTGCCTTCGTTGCGCCACGTCGCGAAATCCGTGGTGGAGTAGCAGGCGACGCCCTGGAAGAGGTTGCCGTGATTCTTGATCTCGCCGTACGCGTACCAGCGGTCGCCGAAACGCTGCACGCCGATGCCGTGGAGCTGGGCGACGTTGCCGTCCGTGTCGCGGAACAGCTGTACGCCGTGAAGTGTTGCCATGATTGGGTTCCTTTGGGATTGTAAGTGGTTGATGACTTGGGCGGGCCGATCGGAACGGCCGCAACTGAGTGCCGGTTACGATTTGCGGACTCGGTTAGGGCCGTTTACGGAGGAGAAACGACCGTAGATGAGTGCCTGTTACGACTAACGGACTCGGTTAGGGCCGTTTACGAAAGAATAACGACCGTAGATGAGTCGGGATTGTACGGCGGGACTCAGTTGCGGCTGCCGGGAGTGAGACTGTCCGCTTAACGGATCAGTCCCGCAACAGCGGACTCGCTCTACGAGCGAGACTCAATCCGACCCTCGCTCGGCTACCGCCTCGCTCAGGCTGATCCTACGGGAAGCCCACCGGGCTTCCCGCTTAACGGATCAGTCCTGCAATTAAGGACCTCGCTACGCTCGGACTCAATCCGACCTTCGCTCGGCTACCGCCTCGCTCAGGCTGATCCTACGGGAAGCCCACCGGGCTTCCCGCTTAACGGATCAGCCCTTGACGGCTCCGCCTTCGGCCTTCGCAACTACGGACTTCGCTGCGCGAAGACTCAGCATTGGCTCCGGGCTGCGGCCCATATTGCCGCAGCCCTACGCTCGTCGCCGTCGGAAAGCCCACAGGGCTTTCCTGAAGGGGCTGATCGAAGATCAGCCCTTCACGGCTCCGATCATCACGCCCTTGTTGAAGTACTTCTGGAGGAAGGGGTAGAGCACGAGCAGCGGCAGGGTCGAGACGATGATCACGCCGTACTTGATCTGGTTGGCGAACTTGCGCTGCTGGATCAGGTCCATGCCGCTCGACTGCGCGCCGGTGATGCCGGTCTGGTTCGCCAGCAGGATCGAACGCAGCACGTTCTGCAACGGCAGCTTCTCCGTATCGCGGATGTACACCAGGCCCGTGAAGAAGTCGTTCCAGTGGCCGACGAAGTAGTACAGCGCCAGCACGGCGATGATCGCGGACGACAGCGGGATCACGATCTTCAGGAAGTAGCCCCAATAGCCGAGACCGTCGAGCTGCGACGCGTCGTGCAGATCCTCGGGGATCGACGACTCGAAGAACGAACGCGCGATGATCACGTTCCACACCGACACCGCGCCCGGCAGGATGAACACCAGCCAGTTGTCGAGCAGTCCGAGCTGCTTGTACAGCAGGTAGTTCGGGATCAGGCCGCCGGAGAAGAACATCGTGAACGTGAACAGGAACAGGATGATGCGCCGCGGCTTGAACTCGCGCCGCGACAGCGCGAACGAGACCGGGATCGTCACGAGCATGTTGAGCGCGGTGCCGACCACCGAGTACACGATCGTGTTCCAGTATCCGATCCAGATGCGCGAATCGGAGAACACCTTCTCATAGCCGCCGAGACTGAACCCGACCGGCCAGACGGTCACCTGCCCCTGGTTCACGGCCGTCTGGTTCGACACGGACGCGATGATCACGAACCAGATCGGATAGATGACCGCGACGACGACCAACGCCAGCACCACCCAGATCACGGTATCGGTGATCCAGTCGGACACGGTCTTCTTCTGGTGGACCTTCGGGTTCCACGGAATGTCCTCAGCGCTCGCCTTGGGCGCGAGCGACGGCTGCACGGTTGCACTAGTCATGATTTGCCTTACCTTTCCGCTTCGCCCGGGCTAGAAGATGCTCGTGTCGGACGCCTTCTTCGAGATGAAGTTGGCGAGCACGAGGAAGAAGAAGTTGACCAACGTATTGAACAGTCCGATGGCCGTCGCGTAACTGAACTGGTTGCCGAGGATGCCGATGCGGTACGTGTATGTCGAGATGACTTCGGATGCGGACAGATTCATCGAGTTCTGCATGAGGAAGACCTTCTCGAATCCGACGTTGAGCACGTTGCCCATGTTCATGATGAGCATGATGCCGACGGTCGGCATGATGGTCGGAATGTCGACGTAGCGGATGAGCTGCAGTCGGCCGGCGCCGTCGATCTTGGCGGCCTCGTACAGCGCGAGGTCGACGCTCGAAAGCGCGGCGAGGTAGATGATGCAGTTCCAGCCCATGTGCTGCCATACCTCGGTGATCCAGTAGATCGGGGTGAACAGGTTCGGCTTGGCGAGCAGGTTCGTGTCCGGGAAGAACCGGCCGAGCAGACCGGTGTTCGGGGCAAGGAAGATGTTGATCATCGTGACGATGACGACGGTGGAGATGAAGTGCGGCAGATAGGTGACGGTCTGCACGAACGACTTGATCCTGACGGAACCGATCTGGTTGATGAGCAGCGCAAGGATGATCGGCGCGATGAAGCCCATGATCAGCGTCCACAGGGAGATGCGCAGCGTGTTGGTGAGGATCTGCACGAACATGCCGGACTTGAAGAACTGGTTGAAGTATTTCATGCCGGCGAACGTGCCGCCCATGAGGCCCTTGCTCGGGTTGAAGTTGTAGAAGGCGAGGCGCAGGCCGTACATCGGCACGTAGGCGAAGAGGGCCACGAAGATCATGGCCGGCAGGCTCATGAGCCACAGGGCGCCGTAACGCTTGAAGTGACGGACGAACTTGACGCCCAGAGGGGCGTGCTTTGCGGCTTCGATGTTGTCGACGACGGACGCGGTTCCGTCGCCGTTCGGTACTGCAGCCGTAGTCGCCGCAGTCTTACGAGATGCAGACATTGTCGTTTCTTTCTTTTTGTCCTTTTCCTTTGCTCCCCCTGATAGGACATTGCCGTTCAGCAAACAGCGGAGCTGTTTGTAGGCAATGTGCGAGACGACAGTCGAGCCGGCAGGCAGTCGGTCGAAGGCCGTCCATAGTTGCTGGAGGAGCTGGCCGCGAAGCGGACTGAGGGGGCAGATGGGCAGAACCTCTGCGCCCCTCAGTCGGCCTGCGGCTGACGGCTCCCCCGGAAGGGGGAGCAAAGGGATACGTGGATCAGTTTGCTCCTGCTACAGAGCCGAGGACATCACTTGGTGTAGGTGTCGTACCACTTCTGCCAGAGCTTGACGTTGTCGTTCAGGCCGAGGTTGTTCAGCTGCTCGACGTAGGCGTCCCACTCCTTGTCGATGCCGCCGTCGGACATCCACTGGGCGGTCTTCTGGATGGCGGTGTTCATGATCTGCGTGTTGTTGTTGGAGATCGTGGTGGAGTCGGTCGCGTCGGCGCGCACGTAGTCGGGCATGTAGTCCTTGACCGGGTCGAAGTGCGAGCGCTGCTCGTCGAACGCCTTGTTGACCTCCTGGATGTCGGCCGCGTCGTAGTCGCCGTCGATGGTCACCGAATCCGGGATCCAGCCGGCGAGACGGTCGGCGAGCGCCGGCATCTTGTTGTCGGCCTTGAGGTCCTGCATCTTCTTGGCGTCCTCGGTGTACTTGCCGTTGCCGTCGTCGGTGAGCGTGTCGCCGAAGGAGCCGGCGAACTGCTGCACGGAGTACTTTTCGGAGTAGAGCAGGTTGACGACCTTGAGCGCGGCGTCCTTGTTCTTCGCGTTGGCGGAGACGGAGCACTTGTAGTTCTCGAACTCGTTGGAGGAGCCGTCCCAGACGGTCTTGTCGGCGGAGACGCCCGGCGCGGACGGTACCGGCATCGCCTCGTACTGGTCGCGCAGGTCGCCGAAGTCGGCGAGCGACCAGCCGAAGATCACGCCGGTCTTGGCGGTCTTGCCGTCGTTGGTCTGGTCGGCGTAGTAGGCGTCATCGGCCTTGGTGGACCAGTCGGCCGGGATGAGGCCCTTGGAGATGAGTTCGTGGTAGTACTTGATGACTTCCTTGTACTGGTCGGTGACGAGGAAGCTCTTGACCTTGCCGCCCTGCACGTAGATACCCTGAGCGCTCGGGCCCTTGTTGAAGCCGGTGACGATGCCGGTGGAGTTGAGCAGCAGCATCGGGCTGTACCAGCCGAAGCCGCCGGTGTCGAGCTTGCGGATGTTCATCGGGATCTCGTCGGCCTGGCCGTTGCCGTTCGGGTCGTCGTTCTTGAACGCCTCGAGGACCTTCTCGAACTCGTCCCAGGTCTTCGGTACCTCAAGGCCGAGCTTGTCGAGCCAGGCCTTGTTGATCATCATGTTCTGGCCGGAGCCGGAGTACGCCTTGCCGCGGGAGGACGGCAGGTTGTAGATGTGGCCTTCGGGGTCGGCGACGAGCTTCTTGGCGTCGGGCTTCTCGTCGAAGAACTTCTTGACGTTGGGCAGCTTGTCCATGTCCTTGCTGAAGTCCTCGAACAGGTCGGGGAACTGTGCGGCGTCGTCCGGGTTGAACGCGCGCAGGGAGATGTCCTCGATCTCGCCGGCGCTCATGGACGGGTTCTTCTGCTGGCCCCACTGGTCGTCGGTGACTTCCTTCCATTCGATCTTGACGCCGGCGTCCTTCTCAAGGTCCTTGGCCCACTGCATGTTGGTGACCTTGTCGGTGTTGGTGTTCTTGACGATCAGGATGGTGACGATCGGCTTGCCGTCCTCGGTGGTGGCGGCCTTGTCGCTGCTGCCGCAGGCGGCCATTGATCCCAGCGTCACGACGGCGGCGATGGCGGCGAGCGCCTTGGTGATCACACTTCTGCGTGCCATTTCCTTTTCCTTTCCTATGCCTCCGACCTCTGCGTTCGGAGGCGCTGGGTGCCTCTTGCGCGGAAATCGTATAGCACATCCGGTTCCCGCGTGGACACTGTTCTGCGAGTCATCTTCAAACTCGCAACGCTGCGATTCTAAATCGATTCGATGCGATCCGTCAACCAGGCACACCGCTCGGCGTGTTGCAGTGAAAAATATGGAAAACCGCTAAATTTCAACGATTTTCGGATATAGTCACCACCGTGTCTATCAACACGCCCTACTTCCGCATCGCTACGATTATGCGCTATACTCACGAATACCATCGCACACAATCGAAGCGATTCGACAACGTGTCCGATCGCCAACACCGTCATCGTGGGATATTCCAGGCAACGAACGCCGCAAACCGCATCGTTGCGTACGGATGTCGCACGGTCACCGCAGCGCGCGCGTCACCGCGCACGCACCAACAGAAGGCTGGGAAGAGAACCATGGTCACCCTCAAGGAAGTGGCAGCCAGAGCCGGCGTCTCGCCGTCGACCGCGTCCGGAGCGCTCAGAGGACTCGACTTCGTCCGCCCGAACACCGCGGAACGCGTCCTCAAGGCCGCGCAGGAACTCAACTACACCGCGAACGTCTCGGCGCGCGCCCTGCGCTCGGGGCGCACCGGCATCCTCTCGCTCGCCATCCCGACCGTCTCCATCCCGTTCTACAGCCGGCTCGCCAGTGCGATGGAGACCTGCGTCGAACGCAACGGCTACCAGCTCGTCATCCAGCAGACCAACTTCGACGCGCAGATGGAGCGCCGCGTGCTCGCCCAGGCCGAGGACACGCTGTCCGAAGGACTGTTCATGCTGCCGGCGCGCGTGAGCAACCGGGAGATCGCCGAGCTCACGCAGGGGCATCCGACCGTATTGTTCGAGGACTACAGCGCCGACATCACGTTCGACACGGTGAACGCGCCCAGCGGAAACGGTATCGACAAGGCCATCCGACATCTGGCCGAGCATGGCCGCACGCACATCTGCGTGGCCGGGGCCGCGCCGGTCGGCGGTGTTCGTCGGCGCGGTCAGGCATCCGGCAGACCCGGCGACGCGCGTCCGTCCGGCAGACCGGCCGGCGGCATCGGCACGGTCGTGGCCAACCGCGCCGTCAAGGACGAGCAGAACAGCAGCCGCGCGCGATACGAACGCATCGACGCTGCGGTCCGCGCGCTCGAGGAGCTGGACCTGTACGACGACAGCACGATGATCGACTGCGAGTGGGGGCCGGACGGCGGCATCGAACTCGGACACCGGCTCGCCGCGCTGGCGAAGTCCGGCAAACGGTACGACGGCGTGTGCTGCATGAATGACGACATCGCGCTCGGCGTGATCCGGGGGCTGTCCGACGCCGGCCTGCGCGTGCCGCAGGACGTGGCCGTCACCGGGTTCGACGGCGTGCCGCAAGGCGGCTGGAGCGTGCCGACGCTCACCACGATCGCGTTGGACTACGAGGGCATGGCGACGACCGCCGTCTCGATGATGCTGCGCAAGTTCGGCGATGCGCCTGTCACGCTCCCCCAGCGCGTCACCGCCGGTTTCCGCCTGATCGAGCGCGAGTCCACGGCCGTTGCGTCGTGACGTGCGTCGATGCGGCGCGATGCGCGATACGTCACGCCACGTTGTTCACCACAAATCGCAACGATTCGACTTGTGCGCGCAGCGTGCGGTACAGTGGTCGTCGACGTGGTTTCCGATGATGATCGAGCGGTGAAGTATGGCGACTCTCAAGGATGTGGCGGCCCTGGCGGGCGTGTCGATGAGCACGGCGGGCGCGGCGATGCGCGGCGAGGACATCGTCAAGGCGGCCACCAAGGAGAAGGTGCTGGCCGCCGCCCGCGAGCTCGGCTATTCCGCGAACCTGTCGGCCAGGTTTTTGAAGAAGGGCAGCACCGGCGCGATCGCCGTCATGGTGCCCGACATCCTGCACCCGTATTACACGAATCTGGTGAGCGCGGTGTGCGACGCGGCCGGCAAACACGGCCTGCGCACGGTCATCCAGCAGACCGGGTATTCGTCCACCACGGAATCCGACGTGCTCAAGCAGATCAACGCGACGCTGTGCGACGGGCTGATCCTGAACGTCAACAACGTCGACGACCGGCATCTGCGCGGCATGCTCGGCAATCATCCGACCGTACTGCTCAACTATCCGGCCGCCGAGCCGCTGTTCGACACCGTACGCGGCGCGGCGGCGTCCGGCGCGAGCACCGCGTTCGGTTACCTGTGCGGACGCGGGTACCGGCATGCGTGCGTGGTCGGCGGCCGCGCGTTCGACAGGAACGACCCGGATACCAGCGGCCGCAACGACGGCATCCGGTACGTCATGGAGGCGATGCAGTCCAATGGCCTGGGCGGCGACGGCGATTTCACGGAATGCAACTGGAGCGTTGCGGGCGGCATCGAGGCGGCGCATGCGCTGTGCGCGGCCGGCGACGACGGCACGCGGGCGGTCGATCGGTATGACGTGTTCTACTGCATGAACGATCTGGTCGCGTACGGGCTGATCCGCGGACTGCACGATGAGGGCGTGCGCGTGCCGGATGACGTGGCGGTGTTCGGTCACGACGGGATTTTCGGCAGCGGCGTGATGTCGCCGCCGTTCACGGTGCCGACGCTGACGACCGTGGGAATCGATTATGAGGACACGGCCACGAAGGCGGTCAATATGCTGATCGACCAGATCAAGCATCCGGGGCGGGCGCGCACGCCGCGCATCGAAACCGCTCGCTCCCGCCTCATCATCGGCGAATCCGCGTGACGGACGCGGATGGGGGCGAGACCTATCCGAATTGCCCGGTAACCGCGAGTCGCGCTTCACGTGACGCGGGCGAGACCTCCGTCTAGCCGCCTTATTTACTCCTCCGGGATCGCGCTTCATTGGCTTCTCCGAAGTCCCGCTTCGCAGGACATGGACGGTCGGCAGCCAACCATCCCGTCCTCGGCGCAACTATTTCGGGAGATCAGCCCACTTCTCCGAAGTTCGTTGCACTGATGCCATCCCAGCGCAACTCATCCGGGAAATAAGCCCACTCATCCGGGAAACAAGCCCACCCATCCGGAAATAGTTGCGCCGGCAATACCTCAGCGCAACTATTTCAGGCCGAAGCCGTTCTTTTCCGAAAATGGTTGCGCCAAGTCCCCGTCAGCGCAACAATTTCGGGAATTCGCCCTATGGCGAACGAAGGCGTATATCAATACGTCGAGTCCGCAGCGGCGCGCAGGACGCTCCGTTATTCGTTCTAAGCAACCACGCGCAGACCGATCGTCGCATAACGCGTGCGGCCTGCGCACCGCGGCGAACGAAGGCGTATATCAATACGTCGAGTCCGACGCGGCGCGCAGGACGCTCCGTTATGCGGCGATCGGGTCGAGGGCGATCCAGAGGGCGCCGTGCGCCGGTATCGTGCCGGTGATGATGCGGTCGGCGCCTTTGCCTTCGATGCGCACGTCGGCGGCGGCACCCGGCGCGCCGGCGAACAGGTCGGTGAGTTTCCAGCCATCCTCACGCGCATCCAATCCCACGATGGATTGCAGCTGGATGTTGCCGCCGATCTCGAAATCGTCGTCACCGGTCCAGAACAGGGCGGCATAGTGGCCGCCGCGATGTGCGGACGGCGTGCCGTCGGCCCAGTCGGCCGCGTCGGCGGCCCAGACGATGAATTCGCCGCGGTAGGAGTTGTCTTCCCACCAGTGCTTGAAGATGCGTTCGCGCACGGTTTCGCGATTGTTGGTCGATCCGGCGAGCACCTCACGCAACGCCGGGTTGGCGAGCAGCGCGATCGTTTCGGGCGTGCTGGTCGGCAGGTCGCCGCCGACCATGAGCGGTGAGCGGCCCATGCACCACAATGCGAGCAGCGTTTTCTGTTCGTCCAACGTCAGTCGCGACTGGCGGTCGTCGCCGCGTTCGGCGCGCAGCCCGATGTGGCCGAACGGCACCATGTCGGCGTCGGCCCAGTGGCCGGCCGTCTGGAACGGCGCCCAGCGGGCGAGCCGCGCGAACTGCTGGTAGATATCCTCCCAGCGGTCCCACAGGTCGTCGGAGATGCGCCACATCTGCGCGTTCTCGCGCAAAAAGTCGACGTACGAGGTCGCCACCCAGCCGCCGGGCGACAGGGACAGGTCGATCGAACGGCCGTACTTGGCCTCGGCCTTGGCGATCGCGCGATGGTATGCGGCAATTTCGTCACTGTGGAACGGGGTCTGCATGTCGTCGACCTTGAGGAAGTCGAGCCCCCAAGAGGCGAACAGGTCGAGCTGCGCGTCGTACCAGGCCTGCGCGCCGGGATGCTGCTGGTTGAGACCGTAGTTGTCGGGGTTCCATTTGCAGACGTGGTCGAGATCGGCGACGTCGCGCGCGGTGTATTCGGTGCCGTACACGGGCAGGTTCTTGTCGACGGCGAGACGTGGGATGCCGCGCATCATGTGCACGCCGAGCTTCAGACCGAGATCGTGGACGGCGGCGGCGAGCGGCGCGAATCCTCGGCCGTTCGCGGCGGACGGGAAGCGTACCGGGTCGGGCAGCTGGCGGCCGTATTCGTCGAGGATGAGCGGCGCGTTCTCGTTGTAGCCGTGGGCGCGCGCGGTCGGGTCGTACCAGTCGATGTCGATGACGAGCGTGTCCCAGCCGGCCGACTTGAGGTGTTCGGCCATGAATCGCGCGTTGGCGAGCAGCTCGCTTTCGGTGACGGTGGTTCCGTAGGAATCCCAGCTGTTCCAGCCCATCGGCGGGCGCCATGCCTGCGGGAGTGATGCCATGTTGTTCCCTGCTTTCGTTGATCGGATACCGCGTTGTGTTATGTACCGATACATATTTTATTCGAAAATTGTAGCGCGACAACTGAGGCCGTTTTCAGCGAGTCGCTTGATATTTCAACATTTACGATACGAAACTCGCGATTTTACAAACCATATTTTTTTGAATACCGTTACATATGATTAATACGTCCGCACCCGAAAGGCAGATGCAAAGGAGACTCGACATGGGCAACGACAAAACGACACTGCGTGATGTGGCCGCAGCGGCCGGCGTCTCCCCCATGACCGCGTCGAACGCGCTGCACGGCAAGGCCGGCGTCAAGGAATCCACCCGACAGAAGGTCATCGAGGCCGCCGAACGGCTCGACTACCGCATCAATCTGACCGCCAGCATGCTCAAGTCGGGCCGCAGCAACATCATCCATATCATCGTCAACGAATTCGACTCGCCGTTCTACTCCAAGCTCGTGCAGGCGCTGGCCAACGCCACCACCGCGCGCGGGCTCACGCCGTTCGTCGAACAGACCCGGTACTCGCCGGACGCCGCCAAGCAGGCACTGTCCGCCAACCCGTTCTCCGGCCAGCTGTTCGACGGCGAAATCATCCACGCGTCCGGTCTGGGCACCAACCTGCCGCTCGCCAAAATGAACTCGGGCCGCCCGCTCGTGCTCATCGACGGCTGCGAAGAGACGCCCAGCGTCGACACCGTGAACTTCCCGAACGAGGAAGGCGCGCGCGCCGCCGTGCAGCATCTCATCGAACGCGGCTGCACGCGCATCGCGATCGTCGGCGGCGGATACACGCCGCGCACCGAACTCGCCCACGCCGAAACATCGTACGGACTGCGGCTGCGGGGCGCGAGCGGCGCGCTGCTCGACGCGGGACTGCCGTACGACGAGTCGGTGACGTTCAACGCCTACAACAGCGAGCGCGGCATCGAAGCGGGACACGCGATCGCCGACGAGATTCTCGCGGCCCGCGCGGACGGTGCCGCAACGCCGTTCGACGGCGTGTTCTGCGCGAACGACTACGGCGCGTTCGGCGTGATCCGAGGGCTGTCCGACCGCGGCATCCGCGTGCCCGACGACGTGAAGGTGATCGGCATCGACGGCACCAGTTTCGGCGCGTACTCGACGCCGACGCTGAGCACCATCCAGGTCGACCTCGACCAGTTGGCGCAGTTCGCGCTCGACATGATCACCCGACGCATCGAACAGCGCACGCACGGCAAGGACGAAACCGCGCCGTCGCGCGCCACGATCGGCTATCAGCTCGTCGCACGCGAATCGACCGGCGCATCCGACGGCCCCCTCAACTGAACCCAAGGCATCACTGCAACATCACCCATCCGAACAAGGAGATCAATCCATGACCGAATCCACCCCGAAAACCGAGGCGTACCTCTTCGTCCACTTCATCGGCGACGAGAAGACCCCGACCGACGAACAGCTGTACTTCGCCCTGAGCCGCGACGGCGTCACGTGGCACGACCTGCGCCCGGCCGGCAAGCCGGCGCTCACCTGGCTCGGCGGCGAGAAGGGCACGCGCGACCCGCACATCACGCGAGACCCGAACGGCGGCTTCCACATCGTCGCCACCGATCTGTCCATCCATTACCGCGGCGGCTGGGGCCCGCACGACGGCGCGACCACGAACGGATCGACCGGCCTCGTGATCTGGGACTCCCCCGACCTCGTGCACTGGAGCGAGCCGCGCCTCGTCGACGTCGCCTCGAAGATTCCGGGCGCTGGCATGGCGTGGGCGCCGGAAGCCAACTGGGATCCGGACAAGCAGCAGTGGATCGTGTTCTGGGCCACCAAGACCAACGTCGACGAGCCGGGCAACCCGCTCGACAACGAGCTCGGCGACCGCACGAACATGTACTACGCGACTTCCAAGGATCTCGTCACGTTCTCCGATCCGGTCAAGTGGATCGACCGCAAGAACAGTGTGATCGACTCGACCATGCTGCGCGACGACGACGGCTGGTGGTACCGCGCGTCCAAGGATTCCGAGATCACGATCGAACGCACGCGCAATCCGTACGCGAGCGCCTATGAGGTGCTGCGCACCGACGATCCGAACGCATGGTCGTACGTCGGATCGCTGACCAGCATCCTCGGCAACGGCCGCTATTCGTGGTTCTATCTCGAAGGCCCGGAACTGTTCCGTTACAATGACGCGGACGTGCGCACGGTGAACGGCCGCGAGATGAGGTTCGGCCTGATGTGCGACCAGTACGCGGAAGCCAAGGGCTACCTGCCGTTCCGCTCGGCGAACCTCGCCAGCAGCGATCCGGCCGACTGGGCCATGGCCGACGACATCGACTTCGGCGGGCTGAAGAAGCGCCACGGCGCGATCCTGCCGATCACCGCGGCCGAATACGACGCCGTCGAGGCCGCGTTCGCGCTGTGATCCATCATCGGGACTCAGGCACGGTCGTTTTCCGTCTTGCAACAGCCGTAACTGAGTCCCCTTACTCATATCCGGACTCGGTTATGGTCGTTAACTGAATGAATCACCACTGTAACTGAGTCCCGTCATTGATACGCGGACTCAATCGCGGCCGTTCCACCAATGACGATCACCGCAATCGCATCCGCTCAGTCATCGTCCATCATCCCACGCAAAGGAGCAGTATCACATGAGCAATGAAGCAACCAACACCGCAACCGTCAGCCTCACCGGCACCAAACCGATCGCCGACGTGCCCCGCCGCCTGTTCGGCTCGTTCGTCGAACATCTCGGCCGATGCGTCTACGGCGGCATCTACGAGCCCGGCCACCCCACCGCCGACGAAAACGGCTTCCGTCAGGACGTCCTCGACCTCGTCAAGGAGCTCGGCGTGACCTGCGTGCGTTATCCGGGCGGCAACTTCGTGTCCAACTACAACTGGGAGGACGGCACCGGTCCGCGCGAGAAGCGCCCGGTACGCCGCGACCTCGCATGGCACTGCACCGAAACCAACCAGATGGGCATCGACGACTTCTACCGTTGGAGCCAGAAGTCCGGCACCGAGATCATGCTCGCCGTGAACATGGGCTCGCGCGGGCTGCACGCGGCGCTTGAGGAACTCGAGTACGTCAACGGTACGGCCGGCACCGAGCTGGCCGACCGCCGCGTGAAGAACGGCATCGAGGAGCCGATGGACGTGAAGATGTGGTGCATCGGCAACGAGATGGACGGCCCATGGCAGGTCGGTCACATGAGCCCGGACGAGTACGCGGCGGCGGTCGACCGCGTCGCGCACGCGATGAAGCTGGCCGAATCCGGTCTCGAGCTCGTGGCGTGCGGCTCGTCGAACGCGCACATGCCGACGTTCGGCGAATGGGAGCGCAAGGTGCTCACCAAGGCGTACCGGAACCTCGATTTCGTGTCCGCGCACGCGTACTACATGGATCGCGGCCATCGCACGCATGATGCGGTGGAGCTGCAGGATTTCCTCGCGTCGGCCGAGGACATGACGTACTTCATCGACACCGTGGCCAAGCAGGCGGACGCCGCGAAGGCTGCGAACCACGGCGACAAGGACATCGCGCTGTCGTTCGACGAATGGGGCGTGTGGTACTCCGATGCGTGGGGCGAGCAGGAGGAGGCGTGGAGACAGGAGTCCGCGAACGGACTGCATCACGGGGCCTGGCCGGTCGCGCCGCACCTGCTCGAGGACATCTACACCGCGGCCGACGCGGTGGTCGAGGGATCGCTGATGATCACGCTGCTCAAGCATTGCGATCGTGTGCGTTCCGCGTCGCGCGCGCAGCTCGTCAACGTGATCGCGCCGATCATGGCCGAACCGGATGGCGGCAAGGCGTGGAAGCAGACGATCTTCTACCCGTTCGCCGAAGCCGCGAACCACGCGCGCGGCGACGTGTATGTGCCGGCGATCGACTCGCCGACCGTGGCGACCAAGTCGTACGGCGACGTGGCGGCGATCGACGCGGTGGTGACGTGGGATGCCGCGTCGCGTCGCGGCCTGCTGCTTGCCGTGAACTGCGATCTCGGCGCGGCGCACGACGTGACCGTCTCGCTCGACGGACTGTCCGACGCGGGAGACATGACCGTGACGCGCACGCGGATCCTGCACGACGACAATCCGTACCGTCAGAACACGGCCGAGGACACGGACGCCGTGACGCCGGGCGATCTCGACGTGACGACGGTGGATGCCGGCACGCTGACTTTCGCTTTGCCTGCCGTCTCGTGGGCGGCGGTCGAGTTCACCGCGTGATTCCCAGAGGATTTCCAGACAAACCGCACGCTACGTCATGGAACGTGCGGTTATATGGGAATCACGGCCGGACAGGCCGCGACAACTGAACATCTTCTTCCTCTCTTCTCTCTCCTTTCTCCTTTCTCGCGTTGGGGCCCGGTTCACACGAACCGGGCCCCAACGTTTTTGCGGTCATACGGGTATGGAATGCGGGCAGGTATGGCAGGTTCGGGCCGCCGTGCGATGCCGTGTTATGAACGGCATTTCCGCGCCGTAGCACCCCACCCGTCAGCTTCGCTGACATCCTCACCTTCAGGGGAGGGAAAACCTGCGGGCACCGCACTATGGACGTGGCGGAAGGACGTACTCCCCCTCAGGGGAAGGAAAAACCGGCCGGTCCGCAAGCCGCAACGAAGCCCGATCCTCGGAAACGCGAACGGCGCCCCCCCTGAAGGGGAGGGTGGCGCGAAGCGCCGGGCGAGGTGACGCAGAGGGAGTCGGGATTCGGTTAAGAGAGGAAAAGACCACCACCAATCACCTCTTCCCTCCCCTGAAGGGGAGGGTGGCGCAAAGCGCCGGGTGGGGTGATGCGGTGATGCACTACGATGATGCTGTGCGATCCAGCCCGGTTCCGGGCGCGACGGCGAAGGAGGAGACATGGCGACGTTGCGGGATGTGGCGGCACGGGCCGGTGTGTCGGCGTCGGCGGTGTCGTACATTCTTCGCGGGGATACCCGGTTCCAGACGGAAACGGTCGAACGGGTGCGGGCGGCGGCGCGCGAGCTGGGATATACGGCGAATCTGTCGGCGAGGATCCTCAAGGCCGGACGCAACGGCGTGATCGGCGTGGCGGTATATGCGCTGGAAGCCGCGCAGCCGATGCGGCTGGCGGCGGCGATCACGCGTGAGGCCGGCGAGCGCGGGTTGCGCGTGATCGTTCAGGAAACGGCCAATTCGCGCGAAGGCGAGTTGCAGGCGCTGGAACGTACGACGAGCCAGTTCTGCGACGGCCTGATCTTCAGCCCGGCGAAGGTGTCGGCGGAGGAGATCAAGTCGCATATCGGCACGAAACCGATGGTGTGGTGCGAGGATTTCGCGGACGAGCCGCTGTTCGACGCGGTGGTGACGCCGAGTTTCGAAGGGGCGCGGGATGCGGTGCGGCATCTGATCGCGGTCGGCTGCCGGCGGATCGGGATTCTGGGGATTGGCGCGCACGAGGATGCACGGAATAAGGCGGTCTCGGATGCGGATGGCAACTCCGCATTCCGCGCGCAACGGCTGCGCGGGGCCTTGGCGGCGTTGGATGAGGCCGGCATCGAGTTCGAACCGGATATGGCGATCGCCTGTCCGTGGGATTTCGAGTCGGGACGCGAAGCGGCGCACCGATTGGCGGCGCGGCGTACGGATGATCGTCTGCCGGTTGACGGCCTGTTCTGCCTGAACGATGCGCTGGCGATCGGCACGGCACGCGGATTTACGGACTGCGGCGTACGGGTGCCCTCCGATGTGGCGATCATCGGGTTCGACGGCATCCTCGAAGCGGCGTATACGTCACCGTCGATCAGCACGGTCGACATCGACTATGACGACTACGCGCGCAAGGCGCTCGACCTGCTCGTTTCGCGCATCGAGCGCCCGTCCGAGACGACCGCCCCACGGCGGCTGGTCGCGAATTACCGTCTTGTCCAGCGCGAATCCACCGCACGCTGAGGAACAACCACTTCTTCGTGGAGGATTCCTGCCACACCATATGATCGCATCGATGAAATCATGACGTGCTCATATTCCATGTCTCACCATGACGATTTATGCCCCATAATCGTTTTGGAGACAGCTCCTCGCACGGCCGGCACAGCAGCCATGCGGGAAAACGGCTTAATTCCAATGTTCATGATTCTCGACGAACTGTCGCACCCTGCCTTGTCAAACGATATACGCGCCATTGACGACAGTATCGCTGTCACAAAAACGATATAAACCGATTTTCGACAATGTGTGACACGACATCGTGCGGCGACGAGCCCTGGACCCATCACCGCACGATCCAACAAGGGAAAGCCAGTCGCACCGACACACTCCGTATATCCGCGATCGCGCCGATCAGCGCCACACGGTGACAGACCGGTTCGGGCGGAACGCGGCGAGCGGGCCGCGCGAGGATTGCGCCGCACGTGACTCCCCCGCAATATCCGTGTCGAAGACGAACGGGTTGCCGTCCGCGTGTTCGAATCGTTCCTCCACGATGCGCGGCTCGCCGAGGTCGGCGGTGCGCACGATCACACCTGTGCCGAACACGTCATCGTCATCCGCACCGCCATCAGCCCGCACGGCCAATCGCACCGAACGATCGGCATCATCCTGCGCAATGTCAACCGCGAACGAACCGTCGCGCACCAGCGCACCCGTCTCTCCGAGCAGCGCCCTCGCACCGCCGACGTACGTGTTGTCGCGCGAGAACACCGGTTGCGGCAGATCGCGGAAATAATCCTCATCGTTGATGCCGACGTACTCGTCGGCCAGTCGGCGATACTCGTCAAGCGTCGCCGGACGCTCGCCATGCTCCCCCGCGCCACGCTTCATCTCGTGCGCGGCCTGCAGGTTGTACGCGCGCGTGCCATGCCCCTCGGCCAGCCAGCCGGTCTGTTCGTCGGCGTCGTCGGGCGTGCCGTCGGCCTTCACGAACAGGTTGTTGACGAACCGGTCGTCGCCGCCGTAGACGAATGCGGAACCGGCCGGCGCGGTGGTGTGCGGGAAATGGTACGGCGTGGAACGGTCCATGACGCGGCCGAGCCGGATCGTGCCGGCGATGAGGTTGTTCACGTACGCGCCGCCGTCGGAGATGATGTCGAGGCTGATCGGCGAGGCGAGCACGTTGTTGCTGACCGTGTACGGGCCGTGGCTGACCTCGATCATGATGTCGCGCGTGTTCGCCCAGAACACGTTGCGGTCGATGTGAGTGCCCTGCGTCTGCCAGTCGAGCCACATGCCGAGCGTGCAGTCGTGGATGTTGTTGTTCGCGATGACCGTATCGACCGCGGCGTGGAACTTGATGCCGCCGATCTCGTGGCCCCAGAACTCGCGGCGCGTGGCGACGTCGTGGATCTCGTTGTGCTCGATGCGGCTGAACGCACAGCCCATGTGGCCGACGATGCCAGTCTGGCCGCAGTCGTGGATGCGGTTGCCCCGCACGAGGTGCCCGCCGACCACGCCGCGCTGCCAGCCGAAGCGCAGGGCCTTGAATACGGCCTCCATCTGGTACTGGTAGCCGGACTTACGTCGGGTGCGCGTGCAGTCGTTGTCGCCGGTGGAGGCTTCCTTGCCGAGCGCGACGGCGGAGCACTTCGCGTCGTGGATGTGGTTGTTTTCGATGATCCAGCCGCGCGACCAGTGCGTGTTGATCATGCCGGTCTGGTCGGCGGTGGGCGGGGCCCACGGGGTTGCGGCCTGGGCGATTTCGAAGCCGCGCACGGTGATGTAGTTGGTTTGGGGACGGGATGGAGCGAAGCAGGTTTCGCGCACGTTGATTTCGGTGAGGGACTTGTTCGGGTCCGCGTCGTGGAAGTTGGCCCAGATGGTGGTGGTGCCGGTGTACGCGTCGCCGGTGACTTCGGCGTACCAGACAAGCGTGGTGAGGTCCGGGTTGCCGACGGCGGTGTCCGCGACCGGGCCGTTGCGCCATGCGCCAGAGTCGAAGCCAACCGTGCGTGGGCGCGGATGGGCGACCTCCTCGCGGCTGAATGCCTCGTAGAGCGCACGGCCGTCGAGGTAGACACAGCCGAGATGACAAGCGGGACGTTCCGGGTAGCCGGCCGCGACGACCTCCGGGGCGAGTTCGTCGCACCCCTCGCGGATGGCACGGGCGTGCGAGCTGGCGTCGATCACCCAATCGCCGAACACCGTGCGCGCATACGGGTTGAACGCGCCGAACATGGCGTTCGACAGCTCGGCCTTCCACACGATGCCGTCCGAGGACTCCTCGGCACGCTCCCAGGTGTCGACGCGCTCGGAACCCTTGATGACGGGGTGTTCGCCGTCCGCCGCGCGGTAGACGATGCGATGCTCCGCGCCGTCGCCGCCGTATCGCGGGTCGACGGATTCGCGGTAGACGCCGTCATGCACGATGATCTCGTCGCCGGCGCGCGCGATGGCGGCTGCCTCGTTGATGGTACGGAACGGATGGGCTTCGGTGCCGTCCGCGCCGGTTGCGGGCGCGGATGCGGAAACGTGGTACGCGGTCATGACGCTCCTCCTCGTTGTGGGGCCTTATTTGCCATCATTGTATATTCAAACGTTTGAATAACACGCCGAGCAGAACTTTCCTCATCAGCGAATCAGCACTACTTGACCCTCAGCAATTCGGGAACCCCACTCGAAATCCCCCCTGATCTCCATTACCGAGGCAATTCGCAAACCTTGAGGCAGAAATTCCGTCCCGCACAAGTCATTTCGCAAACTCTGAGGTAGCCGCAGATCGCAGCATCGCATATATCGCATCCAACAAGGCCGCTCGGTGGTGCGTTTCAGCGTGTTTCGCAACATCATCTGCCTCACAGTTTGCGAATCGACGACGCCGCGTCGTCAAAACTGCCTCAAGGTTTGCAAATCGGCAATATTTGCCCCATCTTTACCGGTGTATGCGCCGAAAACCCAAGTCCCGGCCAGTCCCACAGTCGCTGCGCAACGGCCCTCCCGACAAGTGGATACGAAAAGAGGCGGAAGGTACCGTAAGCCCACCAACGCATCAAGAAACAATCCGCCCCTCGAACACGGCCGAAAACCGTCACCGTTCGGCACTGCCACGCGAGACAATGCGATACGCGAGCATATGCGTGCGCGGCGCATCGGAGGCACCGGCAGCGGCGCCACCAACCCCCGAACGAGCGGAAGACTTGCCGATCCGATCCGCCAGCATGTCCAGACAGACGGACGAGACCTCGGCGGTATCGATCATCACGCTGGACAGGCCGGGATTCGTGTACCGACCGTCCTCCACGCCGTCGAAGCCCATGACCATCACGTCGTCGGGCACACGCACGCCGGCATCGGCCAGCGCCCGCAACGCGCCGATCGCAACCGTGTCCGTCATGCAGAACACCGCATCGAACCCCAGCGAATCATGGCTCGCGCGACCGTCCCCCGCAGTCATGCCGCGATCCGCAAGGATCCGCGACATGGCATCATACCCGGATTGCCGGGTCCAGCCGCAAGGCACCACATCGTCAGGCCCATACGGCAATCCGGCTTCGGTCAGTGCCTCGCAGGCACCCCGCAAACGCAGCCCGGCACTGTTCGCGGCCTTCGTCAGCTCATTCCCGGAACAGTACGATGTGCCGAGAACGAGCATCCGCCGCGCACCGGACGCGACCATGTGCCGCACCGCCGCCTTCGCGCCATCAACGCACGGGGTGAACACGCAGTCGACACTCCCCTCAAGCCCGAATCCGTCGAGCACGACCAGGGGATGCCCATGCGCGGAGGCAAGCGCGGATACCGTGTCGCGGCTGGGCCAGCACACGATCGTGCCGTCGCAGATCTGCGCGCTGGCGCTGCCGAGCATTTCGCGCTCGTAGTCGGCGGACATGCGCGTCTGCTGGGTGATGAGCTGGTAGCCGCGCCGATACGCTTCGTCGGAGAGGGTGGCGGCGAGCGCGGCCGGGAAGATCATGTCGAGATCGGCGACGGACAGTCCGATGATGCCGGTGCGGCCGGAGCTGAGCTGACGCGCGGCGAGGTTCGGCCGATAGCCGAGTTCGGCGGCCGCCTTGCGCACGCGTTCGGCGGTTTCCGGCTTGACGATCGGCCTGCCGCCTACCATCTTGCCGCGCAATGTGTTCGACGCGGTCATGCGCGATACGCCGGCGCGTGCGGCTACATCATCGAGTGTGACCATCCTTACCTCCGCGTCTTATCGTAGTCGACCCGCCTGCCGGTCGACGGCCGCTCGGGTCAACCGGTCGACGGTCGATCGGACCGGCTGACCGGCCGATCCGGTCGACGCAGTCGGCGGATCAACCGATCAGCCGGTCGGTCAGATCAGTCCGGCAAGTCCGTGATCGCGGCCGTTGCGCGCGAACGCGGGGACGACGTCGAGCGGCGCGTCGACGGTGATCGTCTGGCCGCCGGCGAACGTTTCGCCGGTGTGCAGGTTCGTCCACGTGGTCGGCTCGGCGGACGCATCACCAACCGCGTCGTCGGCCTCGCTCACACCAGCACCCGGCAGGTACACCTCGCGCGAGCGCGCGCCCGGTTCGGTCACCGGCGCGACGAGGATATCCGGCCCGAACAGGTACTCGTCGGCGATGTCGGCCGCCGCCTCCTCGCCGGGGAACTCGTAGAACAGGCCGCGCACGAGCGGCTGGCCGGATTCGTGCGCCGCCGCGAACAGCTCGCGCGTGTACGGGCGCATCGCCTCACGCAGCCGGATGTACTTGACCATCGTCCTCTCGACGTCCGGGCCGAAGCTCCACGGCTCGTTGTCGTCGCCGGTGTGCACGTGGGTGATCTGGTTGCCGCGGTTGTCGAGCACCTGGTGGTTGCGCGGGCCGCGGTCGCCGTGGTTGCGCATGACCGGGCAGAACGTGGAGAACTGGCACCAGCGCACGAACAGTTCCTTGAACGCGTCGGCGGTGATGTCGGAGCCCGCGAAGCCGCCCATGTCGGTGGTGAACCACGGGATGCCGGCCGCGCCCATGTGGATCGCGCAGGTGATCTGCGCCTTGAGGTCGTCGAACGTGGAGTGCACGTCGCCGGACCACACGAGCGCACCGTAGCGCTGGGCGCCGGCCCATGCGGCACGCGACAGGTTCACCGTGTCGTTTTCGCGGCCGATCGACAGCTGCCCTTCGTAGAAGGTCTGGTTGTACTTTTGCGGGTACAGGTTGCCGACCTTGCCGACCGGGCCGGCGTTGAAGATGTAGTGCGCGTAGTCGTAGTCGCCGCCCCACTCGGGTTCGGCCTCGTCGAGCCAGAACGCGTCCACGCCGAGGTCGGTGTAGTGTTCCTTGACCTTGCCCCACACGAAGGCGCGCGCGTCCGGGTTGGTCGCGTCGAAGAACTGGCTGTCGCGCGGCCACCACATGCCCACGTCCTTGCCGGTACGGGTTTTGGCGAGGAAGTTGCGGTGGCGCATCTCCTCGTAGTTTTCGGATTTGAGGTCGATCTGCGGCCAGATGGAGACCATGAGCTTGATGCCCATCTTGTGCAGTTCGTCGGTCATGGCTTTGGGATCCGGCCAGAATTCCTCGTCGAAGCGAAAGTCGCCCATGAGCGGCCAGTGGAAGAAGTCGATGACGATCAGGTCGATCGGGATGTTGCGCTTCCTGAAGCCGCGCGCCACGTCGAGCAGCTGCTGCTGGTTCCAGTAGCGCAGTTTGCACTGCCAGAATCCGAGGCCCCATTCGGGCATGACGGGCGCGTGGCCGGTCGCGTCGGCGTACTGCGATTCGATCTGCGCGGGCGTGCGGCCGGCGGTGATCCAGTAGTCGATCTGATCGCAGTAGTCGGCCTGCCATTCGGTGCGGTTTTGTGCGAACGTGACGCGGCCGATGGCCGGATTGTGCCACAGGAACCCGTAGCCGGCGGAGGATACGACGAACGGGACGGAGCATTGCGAGTTGCGGTGCGCGAGTTCGAGCGTGGAGCCTTTGAGGTCGAGGACGTTCTGCTGGTATTCGCCCATGCCGTACAGGTGCTCGCCGGCCGGCGGTTCGAAGCTGGCGACGGGGGCTTCCGCGCCGGATTCGAGCGGGTTGTGCTTGCGGGCGCGCAGTCGCAGGGCACCGCCGTCGGAGGCTTCCTTGAGGAGGGTTTTGCCGGTGTGCGTGTCGAGGAAGGTGAGGCGCAGCTTGTCCTTGGCCCAGCCGAAGACCTCGAGTTTGACCGCGATCTCGCCGTTGACGAGTGCGGCGGCGGTGTCGCCGATCGCGATGCTCGGCTTGGGGGCGTCGGCCGGCGGCTTGAGGAGCGCCCAGTCGGTGTCGAGCGGACGCTGCATGAGGCGGGCGCGCACGCGCACGCTGTTCGCGCCCCACGCGTCGACGCGCACGTATTCGCCGTCGCTGGTCCATTCGATCGCGGTGCCGGACGGGTCGACGCGGAAGACCTGCGCGGCGATGGCGTCGCGCTGGCCGGACGACGCGGCTGAATTTTCGACGCTGACGTCGGTTGCGTTGCCGCTCGCCGCACCGGCAAGCCGATCCGCGATTTCGTTTGCCGGTTTGCCGACGATTGCGAACTGATCGCATGAAGTGTTGCTCATGGCTGCTTCCTTGCTGATGACGGATGGATACAACATCGTTGACGATCATTATTGTAGCGCTACAATTTTGCGACACGCTCGGAGTCGCGCATCCCGCCGAGCAAAGCCCGGAAGCCATCGACGCCCCGACACATATGGCCCTCCAGCAAGGTAGGCCAAGAAATTCGTTCGGGAAACGCCTCATACACATGACATCCAGCGAGGCAAATCCCGGAAACCATCTGCAAGTCGCTTCACATGTGAGCTGCATAGCAGGGCAACCCCGGGAAGTATCGGTGATCCGCCCCGCACACAGATGCCCAAGCGGGGCAAATCCCGGAAACCTCACTCCGTTGCCCTGCATGCAGTTCCCTGCGAGGCGTCCCAAGGAATCTACCCGCGATCCGCCCCGCATACGCCCCTCCTTGTGGGCAAAACACGGAAATACCCCGCGACCCGCCTCGCTGACCAACCTGCCTGCGGGGCGAATCACCGAAGACTCCGGCACATTGCCCTGTTCACACTGGCACATCCGGGGCAATCCGCCGAACCTACCCGCGCATCACCCCGCAATTCATCCGATGAAGCGATGGCGACCGGGGACAAGATCACGGTAGGTAGCGGTCGGCAGAGTCACGTCGGCGCGGGTGCGCGACGGAACGGTCAGATCGAGTTCGATCGCGCCATCCTCCCTCACCTGATACGCAACATGGATGTCGCCGGCCGGCGTCGGAACAACCGCACCCGCCTCGCGCACCCCGCCCGGTTGCGGCGCGACCTCGAACCGGCGGTATCCCGGCGCGAGCGGACGCACGCCCATCAATCCTTCCGTCAGCAGGAACGCCGGCGACGCGGCCCACGGATGCGAGTACGTGGTGTTCGGCTTGCGTGCCACGTCCCACGCCTCCATCGTGCCGCCCGCGTTCTGCGCGATCATATATGCCCACGAATGCGTGGTGCGACGGTCGACGATCATCGCGGTCGCATCGGCGGCGGCGTCGGCCGCACCCGTCCCATACAGTCCGAGCAGGTACGGTGCGGCCGTGTACACGCTGCACGCCATGCCGCGCGACCGCAGGAACGCGACGACCCGCCGCACCCGATCGGCCGGCACATCGGCGAACGCCAAGGCAAACGCTGACGCATGCAACGACGCATGATCGATCGGTACGAATCGGCGGCCGCCGGCAACGAACCCGGCCGCGTCGTCATCGGTCGCGCGAACCATCAGTCCGTCCACATACGCGCCGCGACCCGCGTCGTACAGCCGATCATGGATCGCCGCACGCATGCGAGACGCGACGGCCGCGAAACGCGACGCATCGTCGTCATGCCCGACGGCCCGCGCGAGATCGGCCATATCGGCGTAAGCCCGCGAGGCGAGCGCGTTGACGACCGTGTTGACCTGCCCGAACCGGAATCCGTCGCGCTCGGACGGCGGCCAGTCCACGAGATCGCCGTCGGTCTTGCTCGACTCCCCCGGTTCCTTGACGACCAGACCGGTCGCCGCGTCGAGATAGCGGTCGGGCAGCAAGGTGAGCAGACCGTCGTACTGGTCGGCGATCTGCGCGGTCGAGCCGCTGCGCATCCACGAATCGTGCACGGCGAGGATGAGGTACAACGGCCATTCGGTGGGCCAGGTGCGGTTCGCGATGAGGTAGTCGACCGTGTAGGCGCCGAGCGCGGGCGCCGCGTCGAGCGCGAGGTGCGCGCGCTGCTGGAGCCACGCGTCGGCCTCGTAGGCGGCACGTTCGCGGGTCCACGAATCGGCGTAGATGTTGCCGTTCAGCGCCTCGATCGTGTGCGCGGACAGCTGCCAGACCCTGTCGAGCGCGGGGTCGGACGAATGGAACGAGCCCGGATATCCGTCAGTCGAGCCGTCGAGGGACGGGTAGACGAGCGCGGCGGCGGACAGTGCGGGAGTACCGGTGCGGTCGCCGTCTCCGCCGAACAGGATCTCCTCGATCGCGGCGGCGCGTTCGTCCAGTCCGATGGGCGACGGCGTATCCCACGACGACGGCGCGGCCGGCGGCTGGGCGACGCTGATCTCGACGTAGCGGAAGACGCGCAGCCCCCATGTTGCGAGCGGCCCGCAGCCGGGCGTGACGTGCCAGCGGTCCTCGTACGCGTTGCCGGCGGAGAGGTGGAATTTCACCGAACCGTCGGGGTTGAGCACCTCGCCGTAACGGACGGTGACGTCGATCGGCCGGCGCGGGTGCAGGTTGAGTCGGATGCCGCCCATGCGCGCGCCGCCGAAGTCGGCGATGACGCTGAGGATCTGGGCGTCAGAATCAGTGTCGGCCGTACCGCGAATCGCATCCTCGCCCATACAGCAGACCGCCGCATCATCGGGATCGTCCTGTTTCACGGGGCGTTCCACGCGCAGCAGCGATGCCGGACGCACGTAGCGTACGGCGAGTTTGTCGGTCGGCGTGGCCAGCAATTCGGCGAATTGCGGCTTGACGGTCACGGGAAGCCAGTCTCGACTGTCGCCGCCGAGATCACCGGAGCCCGGATCGGCGAAAAGCCGCGGATACGCGTCGCCGCGCAGGTTTTCGGCGGGGGCGTCGAAGTACTGCGTGCCGATCGACGCGCTGGGCGGGTAGACGGCGGACGGATCGGCGAGCGCGCGCCAGGTCATGCCATGCGTGGCGTCCGCGCCGGTGCCGTAGTGTTCGATGGTGCCGTCCGTATAGCAGACGTCGAGTTGGGCGATAAAGCGACGGTCGTCCATCGTGTAGGCGACGACGCCGATCGCGTTCGTCTCGCCCGATCGCAGGAGAGCGGTGACGTCGTATCCGTCGTATCGGGCCTCGTCGTGGATCGGGAAAGTCGGGCCGACGCCGACGAATCGGTTGTTGAGCCAGAGTCGATAGACGAACTGGCGCGCGGGGCGGGTGGATGCGGCCGTCGCGTTGAGCGTCGCCCAGCGGATCGGCTTGCCGGGCAGCGTGACGGTGCCGCGCAGGAACGCCCATCCGGCGGCGTTGCCGAGATCGCGGTTGTGACGATCGGCCGAATCATCCACATCATTTCGATCGATCAAACCATCTTTTTTGTCATTTCGGCCGAGCGATGCAAGCGGAGCAATCTTCTCATCCCCAGCTTCCGCGCTCCAAATCGGGTCGGCCTGCCACTCGTGACCCGCACCGGTGCCGAACGTGGCCGGCTCGGCCCAATCGCCAATCGCGCCATCCGCATACTTCCATCGCAGCGACGTCCAGTATCGGCGCGACGCCCTCATATCGATGTCGTCCAGCATCACGCCGCCCCACGCATCGCCATCGATCCAATCACTGTCCCATACCGTGCCGCGCCCGGCCAGCGCATCTTCGCGGGTTTCGGCAACGACCGCCCGGCAAGCGACCGGATCGCCGCTATGTACCGGATCAGTCGCTTCCTTGTCGGCGTCGTCACGCCATCGCAGCACAGGCGTGATGCCTGGTTCCAGATCCACCGGGGCGTGACGATCGTTGATCAGCAGCATGATGGGACTCCTCCTTGAGTGACGAGCCGGACGGCAGGTTTCCGCGCATAATCGGCGCATCGGCTTTTCAGCCTATCCGGCGCGCCGCACCGTTGCCATGTTTTGCCACCTGTTGCCATTGTCACGGCCAGCGGCATGTTACTGTGCGCGAACCGACGCAAAACAACCGATTCGCGTTGGTTTGCGCACAGAGGACTCGCGTCACTCCCCGAAGGCGGCGACGAGCCGGTCGCGTTCGGCGGCGGTGATGGGCATGACGGTGCCGTGACGCGGTTTGCCGCCGTCCGCATTGGTCGGGATGCCTTCGCGCAGCTTGCCGCTGACCGGCACCCAACCGTCCGGGTCGGCGAGGTCCTGCGTGGCGAAGCCGATGTAATGGTTCGGGCCGCCGTGGTAACGCGGCTGGTCGATGAACAGGAACCAGCGGTATCCGTTCACGTCGCCGGGGTTCGCGCGGAAGATGCACGGCCCTTCGCCGTGCGCGAAGAGTTTCGGCGTACCATCGGCGTCCGTTTCGCCGTTCGGCAGCCCGACACCGACGTTTTCGCGGATCAGCTGCCAGCCGTCGGGCGTCGCACCATGCTCGCCCGGAAGCGTCCCGACGACCGGCGTCATCAGGTCATGCGACCGTTCCTCGCGCACGGTCATGAGCTTCTCGTCCTTGACGAACCGGTACCACCAGTCGCCGTCGTGCGCAACGGTCGCGTCGATCAGGCCGAATCCGTCGTGACCGTTGCCGCGGCACACGTCCATCCACGCGCGAGGCCGGGAGAACGTGCGGAAATCCTTGGTCGTCGCGATCATCATGCGTCCGTAGGTCGGCAGTTCGCGCGCGGTCTGCGCGGCGATCTCGTCGGCGGTCATGCGCGCGGGGTCGGACTGTGCGGACGACGCAAGCGAAGCGGTCGGCGCAGTCGCGTCGTCGGCCCCGTGGGACACGGAACCAGCCGCAGCGTCACCGCCGCCCACCACCGCCGGATACAGGTTCGACGACCAGTAGACCGCGTATTCGCCGAGTTCGGGCACCCAGTACGCTTCCGGCGCCCACGTATTGCCGGCGTCCGGCGCGGAGACGAGAACGTGCCGCTGACCGCCCCAGTGCACGAGGTCGTCGGATTCCCAGATCTCCAAGCAGCGTGAGCCACGGCATTAGGCTTCGCGGAAGCCGCCGTGCAGCGCGGCGACGTTGAGGTCGGTGGCGATGATATAGAAGCGATCGCCGTCGTGCGAGCGCATGATGAACGGATCGCGCAGACCGCGAGTGCCGAAGGCGGACGTAAGCAGCGGACGGCCGCCGTTGAGCGTCCGCCAGTTCAGCGCGTCGTTGCCGCGCGAGATGGCGAGGCTGATCCGCTCGCTGTCGCCTTGGTCGCCGGTGAAGTACGCCCAGACGTACGCTTCGTATGGTTGCGTCATGATTCCTTCTTCTTTCCGCGACGCTTCTTTTCCTCGACCGGCTCGAGCACGTGGATGTCCATGCCGGGCACGCGGCCGTAGGAGTAGATGCACATCATCGCGGCGAACACCGGCACGGTGATGCCGAGCGCGACGCCGAGACCGGGCCAGGTCCAGTACGCCCAGACGGTCGCGCAGAACAGCACGGTCACCATGAACGAGCACCACGGGCGCGCGATCACCATCGAGACCGACGTGCGCACCACCCACATCGGCTTTTCGTCGAAGTTCGCGCGGATCGCCCACGAGACGAGCACGAACAGGCCGTACAGCACGTTGATGACGAGCAGTACGCCGGATACCGCGTAGCCGATGCGGCCCATGTCGTTCCAGTTGACGAGGTAATAGTCCCAGATCAGCAGCGCCCAGACGATGAACTGCGGCCAGCCGAACAGGTTCGCGCCGGCCAGTTCCGCCTTCCATGCGCGGTGGAACGTGACCCAGCTCTGCTTGATGGTCCACGAGCGGTCCTTCACGTCGAGCAGCCAGGTGCGGAACGTGGTGTACAGGGCCGCGATCGACGGGAAGAAACCGCCGACGACCAGGCCCATGACCGTATGCACGACGAACGCGACCTGACACACCATGAGCATCAGGATGATGCGGCACACGAACTCGTATCCGACTGCGAACCGTTGCATGGAAGCTCCCTTACCCGTTGACCAACGATTGTGTGAACGCTATCACCCAAGTGTACCGTCAGCCGCGCGCAGCCGGTCGTATTCGGCGCGGGACAGGGACATCACGCCGCCATGCTTGGTGTGCGGGCGCATGGAAAAGTCGCCGGAACGCAGGTAATCGAACCCCTTGTCGGGATCGGTGGTGACCATCGGGCGGTAGCCGATCGACGGGATCACGTCCACGTACAGGTACGCGCGGTCGTCGGAGTGCGAGGCGAACAGCGCCGGACCTTCCACGCCGGCCGGATCGCGGTTCGGGATCCAGTCGACGCCGATCTCCTCCTGGATGACGTGCCACTCGGTTCCCGGTTCCCACCAGCGCGGCGCGTCGGTCGCGTCGAGCCAGATGCCGCGCTTGACCTCGGCCGGTTCGACCGTGGACGCGCCGTTCGCCTTGGTCGCGCGGTAGGTGCGGATGGTGCCGTCGGGCAGCGCGCGCTGCAGCATGGTCGTGTCGATCGTCGGGCGGTGCTTGTCGATGAAGATGCCGCCGTATTCGAACGTCTCGTCGGTGAAGTCGCTCGTCGCGCCCCACAGGATGCGGTCGTAGACGGAGTCGTCGGCATGTTCGGGATCGTCGTCGGCGAACAGCTTGCTCGACCAGTACACGACGAACGCGCCACGGCTGCCGTTGTGCTCGGCCTCCGAGCCTTCGGGATAGTAGTCCGCGACCCACAAGGCCTCCGGCGCCCACGCCATGCCGAGCTGGGCATGCGTGCCGTCGACGCGACGGGAGACGTCGAGCGCGTGCGGTTCGCTCCAGTGAATCAGATCGTCGGAGTACCAGATGATGAGATTCGTGCTGCCGTGATGCGAGAAGCCGTACCACGGGCTGCCCGGCGCGGAGCCGCGGCCGGTGCCGTCGAAGACGCGCAGGTCGGTGGCGATGATGTAGACGCGGCCGGTTTCCGGATTGCGGGTCAGGTACGGGTCGCGCACGCCGGTCGTGCCGAGGTTCGACGTGAGGATCGGATTGCCGCCGTTCAACGGATGCCAGCGTTCGGGATCGTCGCCTTCGGAGATGTCGAGGTAGATGCGCTCGGCGTAGTTGTCGGGGTCTTCGATGAAGTGGACGAGCAGGTAGCCGTACGGGTCGGCCGGCGCCTGCGGTTGCGGCAATCTGGTGGTTGCCATAGTTGGTTCCTTTCACTGTTCACAGTGCGGATGGATGGATGTGTGCGCGTCCGTGCGGGTTCTGCGTGGCGGTTTTCGCGCAACGGATATGGACATGAAAAAGCCGGGCGCACGGCCGAAACGGAAGCGGAAGGAGAGAAATCTTCTGTTCTGGAAGTGCGCCCGGCAAGTGTGTAGGATTCCGTTCCCCGTTTCAGGGGAACGCTGTCGGCTGCAGGATGACTGGAGCCGCGACCTCGGACCGCGGGGAGGACGGGATTCGGCTGTGAGCGACGCTGTTTTGTTGGCGGATTCGCGGCGATACCCCACCCGTCAGCGTTGCTGACACCCTCCCCTGAGAGGGGAGGGAGGGGAGAATCTTGACCGGCTCTGCCTTCGGATCTGCAATTACGGACACACTGCGTGTGACATCATGCTGGCTCGATATCGCTCGCCCCACGCCTACAGACAGTCCACCGGACTGTCTTGACCGCTCCGGTCCTGCAATTAAGGACTCGCCTGCGGCGAGGCTCAATGCTGGCTCCGGGCTGCGGCCTGTATTGCCGCAGCCCTCCGCTCGGCGCAGCCGGACAGTCCACTGGACTGTCCTGAAAGGCTGATCGAAGATCAGTCCTGCAACAGCGGACCTCGCTACGCTCGGACTCAATCCGACCTTCGCTCGGCTACCGCCTCACTCAGGCTGATCCTACGGACAGTCCACCGGACTGTCCGCTTAACGGATCAGCCCTTTACAGCGCCGACCATAACCCCCTTGTTGAAGTACTTCTGGAGGAAGGGGTAGAGGATGAGGAGCGGGATCGTGGAGATCAGGATGATGCCGTACTTGATCTGGTCGGCGAAGAGCTGCAGCTCGCCGGCGCTCATCGAGGAGTTGCCGGTCTGCGTCGAGTTCGCGAGCAGGATGTCGCGCAGCACGTTCTGCAGCGGCTGCTTGTGCGTGTCCTGGATGTACACGAGGCCCGTGCCGAAGTCGTTCCAGTGCTGCACGAAGTAGTACAGCATGATCACGGCCATGATCGCGGCGGACAGCGGGATGACGATCTTGAAGAAGAAGCCGTAGTACGACTCGCCGTCCAGCTGGGCGGCCTCGTGCAGCTCCTCCGGGATCGAGGACTCGAAGAACGAACGCGCGACGATCAGGTTGAACACGTTGACCGCGCTCGGCAGGATGAACACCCACATGGTGTCCAGCAGGCCGAGGGAACGGAACAGCAGGTAGTTCGGGATCATGCCGCCCGCGAAGAACATCGTGAACGTGAAGAAGAACATGATGATGCGGCGCGGGGCGAACTCGCGGCGGCTCAGCGCGAACGCGGCGGGGATGGTCACGGCCACGTTGAGCGCGGTGCCGAGCACGGAGTAGATGATCGTGTTGAGGTAGCCCTGCCACACGCGGTCGTCGGAGAACACCATCTCGTAGCCCTTGACGTTGAAGCCGAGCGGCCACAGCGTCACCTTGCCGGATGCGACGAGCGTCTGGTCGGAGAACGACGCGATGATCACGAACCAGATCGGATAGAGCACCGCGAGCACGACCAGGGTCAGGATCGTCCAGATCACGATGTCGACGATCCAGTCGCCGACGGTGCGATGCTGCGTGACCTTCGGGTTCCACGGAATCTCGTCCGCGGCGGTCTTCGGCGCGACGCCGGTGGGGGTTGCAGTTGCTTGTGCCATGATGTATCACCCGCTCCTTTAGAAGATGCTCGTGTCCGAGAACTTCTTCGAGATGAAGTTGGTCAGCACCAGGAAGAAGAAGTTGATCAGTGTGTTGAAGAGCGTCGCGGCCGTGGACAGGGAGATCTGGCCGTTCAAGATACCCATCTTGTAGATGAAGGTCGAGAGGACCTCGGAACCGGGCAGGTTCAGCGCGTTCTGCATCAGGAAGGTCTTGTCGAAGCCGACGTTCAGGATGCCGCCCATGTTCAGGATCAGCATGATCACGCAGGTGGGCAGGATGGTCGGCAGGTCGACGGACCAGATGAGCTGGAGTCGGCCGGCGCCGTCGATCTTGGCGGCCTCGTACAGCGACGTGTCGACCGCGGAGAGGGCCGCGAGGTAGATGATGCAGTTCCAGCCGCAGTGCTGCCAGACCTCGGTGATCCAGTAGATCGGGGCGAAGAACTGCGGGTAGGCCAGCAGGCTCTGCTCGCCGAAGAAGCGGCCGATCATGCCGGTGTTCGGCGACAGGAAGATGTTGATGAGCGAGACCATGACGACCGTGGAGATGAAGTGCGGCATGTACGTGATGGTCTGCACGAAGGACTTGATCTTCATCGAATGGATCTGGTTGATGAGCAGCGCCAGGATGATCGGGAAGACGAAGCCGAAGGCGACGGTCTGCACGGCGATGTTGATCGTGTTGCGCAGGATCGTGCCGAACTGAGGGTTCTGGAAGAACTGGTTGAAGTATTTGAGACCGACGAACTTGCCGCCGATCAGGCCCTTGCGCGGATCGTAATCCTTGAAGGCGAGCAGCAGGCCGTACATCGGGACGTATGCGAAGAGCGCCACGAAGATCATGGCCGGCAGGACGAAGGTCCACAACTGCCAATAGAGCTTGAGATGCCGTCCGATGCGCACCGGAAGCGGCTGATGCTTGCGGGCCGCGATATTGTCAACAACCGGCGCGGAAACCGCGTTGCCCGCGTCGACGGTCTGCGAGACTGCGCTCGCGCCCGTGCCTGTGTTCTGTACCATTGTTCCTCTTTGGAGATGGGTTGGTTTGTTGGGAGGGGAGCGCCCCCTCTTGCGAGGGAGCGCTCGTTGTTTCTCTGTCCCCCTTGCGGGGAATTCCCCTTTTTTGCTCCCCTGAGCGGGGATCTTCTTTGTTTCTTTGCTCCCCCTGATAGGGGGAGCTGGCCACGAAACGGACTGGGGGTCAGAGGCCAGTCGCGCTTGACCCCTCAGTCAGCCTGCGGCTGGCAGCTCCCCCTGACAGGGGGCGCTGGCGTGGAGGAGATCACTCGTTGATCTTCTTCCAGGCGTCGTCGTACCACTTCTGCCACAGCTGGTTGTTCTCGTCGATGCCGAGCGGCTGGATGCCCTTGACATAGGCGTCCCAGGTGGCGTCGTCGTCCGCGCCGCCGTTCTGGATGAACTTGGCGATCTGCGGCAGGGCGGCGGTCAGGTAGGTGGCGGAGTTGTTCGACAGCGTGGTGGAATCCGCGTCGGACGGCAGAAGCGTGATCGGGAAGTAGTCCTTGCCGACGTTCTCAAGGGCCTTGGCGTACACGTCGTCGGCCTTCTTCAGGCGTTCGGCGGCCTCGTCGCCCTTGATGGTGACGGAATCCGGGATCCAGCCGGCGAAGCGGTCGGCGAAGGCCGGGCTCTTGTCGTTGGCGCCGAGGTTGAAGAACTTGGAGTTCACGGTGTAGGTGTCGTTGCCCTCATCGGTGACCCATTCGCCGAAGGCGCCGAAACGCTGCTGGATGGAGTTGGAGGAGCCGTCGTACATGGCGTTGATGAGCTTGAAGATCGCGTCCTTGTTCGGGGCGTCGGCGGACACGGCCACGCCGTAGTCCTCGAACGTGCCTTCGTCCTGCGAGTGATCGGCGGCGGCGGTCACGCCGTCGGCGGAGGACGGCCATTCGATCGCCTCGTACTGGTCACGCAGATCGGCGCCGAAGGCGTTCGGCTCGTTGGTGATGGCCAGGCCCACGGTGGCGGTCTTGCCATCCGACGAACCGGTCAGCGACGCGTAGTACTTGGACGAGTCCTGCGTCAGCGAGTCCTTCGGGCTGTAGCCCTTCTCGATCATCGTGTGCAGGAACTCGACGGTCTCGCGCAGCTGGTCGGAGACCAGGTAGTTCTTGACCTTGCCGTTCTCGACGTACGCGCCGTAACGCGACGGGGAGTTGTTGAACTGCGTGGAGATGCCGGTGGAGTTCAGGAACAGCAGCGGGGACCACCAGCCGATGTCGGAGCCCATGTTGCGCATCGCGTACGGGATCTCGTCGGCCTGGCCGTTGCCGTTCGGATCCTGGGTCTTGAACGCGTCCATCACCTTGAACAGCTCGTCCCAGGTCTTCGGCACCTGCAGGCCCAGCTTGTCGAGCCAGGTCTTGTTGATGAACAGGTGCTGGCCGGAGGTCTTGTAGTTCTTGCCGGAGTAACGCGGCAGGGTGTACATCTTGCCGTCGGGGGTGGTGACCATGCCCTTGGCGAGCGGCTGCTCCTTGAAGAACTTCTCGACGTTCGGCATCTTGTCGAGATCGTCCGACAGATCCTCGAAGAACTGGTACTTCTGCGCGTCGGCCGGGTGGTAGCCGCGGATGGTGACGTCGGCCGGGTTGCCTGCGGACAGGGTCGCGGACTTCTGCTGCGTCCACTGGGCGTCGGAAACCTGGGACCATTCGATCGTGCAGCCGCACGCCTTCTCGAGGTCCTTGGTCCAGGACATGTTCTTGACGTCCTGGTTGGTCGCGTTCTGGAACATGACCTTGACCAGCGGCTTGCCGTTCTCGTCGACCTGCTTCTTGTCGGCGGAAGAGGAGCCGCAGCCCGCCAGGATCATGGACATGGCGCCGACGGCCGCGATGGCGGCCATGGCCTTCTTCGCCACACCTTTGTTCGACATCTTGTTTCCTTTCTTGTGCGCGTTCATCGCGCACCGATACGACTGAGCCCCCGCCCGGCGCGGAAGGAAAAGGAAGAAAACCGTACCGGACAACAACTCAATTATCGGTTCACCTCGTCGTGGGGTTAACGCTAACCAATATAAGCCATAGATTAACGTTCAGCAAATTGTGCAGGGAAAAACCGCGAGACAACCGGAAGCAATACCGTAGATCGCTTATATTCCAACGGTTTTCTCGATTGCAAATTTTGGCAAAATCATAGTTTACGGTTAACTTTCGGCGTGTCGCATACTGCTCAAATCGCGTATTTGACGAAATGCTGGGATTATCTATATGATTATCGGTAAACAACGGAGATCGTTAACCTAACGTTGGGTTACGATAGAGAAGTTCTACACAAGGCATGCCAAAGGAGCATCATGAAACGAGCCGCCGTCACGCTGAAAGATGTAGCCGCAGCAGCCGGCGTATCGGCCATGACCGCATCCAAGGCCATGCGCAACGCGCCCGGCATCAGCGATGCCACGCGCGACCGCATCCAGGCCATCGCCAAGGAGATGGGCTACACCGCCAACGCGTCGGCCAGCATGCTCAAATCCGGCCGCAGCGGCATCATCCAAGTCATCGTCAACGAATACGACATCCCGTTCTATTCGAAACTCATCGACGCGCTGTCGAACGCGATCGTCAGCCAAGACATGGTGCCGTTCCTGCAGGAGACGAAATACCAGTCGGACACCGCGGCCACCGCGCTGTCGAACTCGCTGTTCTCCGGCACGCTTGCCGACGGCGTGATCATCCACGCCTCGGGCCTGACCGGCGAACTCGTCGACTCGATCAAACAGGGTCGTCCGGCGCTGTTCATCGACACCTGCGAGGAAAAGACCCTCGTCTCCGCGATCATGTTCCCCAACGAGGAGGGCGCACGCGCGGCCGTGCAGCATCTCGCCGCGCAGGGCTGCAAGCGCATCGGCATCGTCGGCCCGCCGTTCATCGACAAGAACGAACTGCTGTCCGCGCCCACCACGCGCAAGCTGCGCCTTATGGGCGCGAAGTCGGCGCTCATCAACCTCGGCTTGCCGTACGACGAATCGGTCGTGATCCCGCTCAAGGGCATGAACGAGGAGTACGCGCGCGAGGCGATCCGCGAGCGCGGCCGCGACGGGCTGCCGTTCGACGGGTTGTTCTGCCTGAACGACTCCTCCGCGATCGGCACGATCCGCGGACTTGCCGATCTTGGACTGCGCGTGCCGGACGACGTGAAGGTGATCGGCTTCGACGGCGTGACCTCGGGCGAGTTCATGGTGCCGTCGCTGACGACGATCAGCGTGGACATGGGCCAGCTCGCCTCGCTTGCCGTGATGAACCTGCGCCAGCAGATCGAGGCCCCGGCCGGCAAACGCCCCGACCCGACCACGATCACCGTCGGCTACACGCTCACCCAGCGCGAATCCACCGCGGTGCGATAGCCCTTAGCCGAAGCAGCCCCTACTCGAACTTCAGGTAGTCGACGAACTCGCGCGCACGTTCGGCGTGCGTGTCGTCGACGATGTTGCTGAACACGAGGATCGCGTCGTCCGGCAGGCCGTCGATGCCGGTCCACGTGGCCGACTTGGACAGGTCGAGGCCCTGCGCCTTGGACACATCGTCGGTCGTCTCGCCGTTCTTGTCGACCAGCGCGCCGGACGCCGCCAGCGCGGCCTGCGCATCCTTGCCTTCGGCGTCCTTGATCGGCGAGACGTAGCCACGCTGCATGAGCGTCGGCATCGAATCCCTGTCCACGATCATCATGTTGATGTCGCCGGCGGTGACACGCACCATGATCTTCGCGGAATCGTCCTCGTACATGTTCGAGGTGTCGCCGCCGAGCCGGTACGAGCCGTCGATGTCCACGAGACGGTCGTCGTCGATCTTGGCTTCCTTGACGAACGCCTCCTTGAGCTCGTCGAGCTGGGCCGCGTAGTCGTCCATGCCGAATCCGACGATCGCCAGCTCCGGATCGGGCGCCTTGAGCGCCACCGACAGCACCAGCGAAAGCACCATGGCGACGGCGATGACCGCGCCGACCACAATCAACAGGAAATGCTGCACGAAGAACGGCCACTTGTCCTTGGCGGGCAGTTCCCTGAACGTCTTCCACTTCGACTGTTTCGCGTACTTGTTCGTAGCGGCGAGCGCGGCGACCGCATCCTGCTGTTCAGCGGTCAGGATGCCGGGGGTCGCTTCGCCGCTGCCGTTCGCGGCGCCGGTGTTCCCCAGTTTGTCGTCATCAGCCATATCAGGACCTCCCCTATGCAATGTTCCTGAGTATAGTCGGCAAACTGGGGATTGACTGGAGACCGGGCCGCCGGCGGCAGCTCGGACCGGGAAGGTCACGCGAGGGATTGTTGCGGTACAAAACCGTCGCGTGACCGGCCGTTATCCCGTGTCTTGCGAAACCGCCCGGATCAGGCGAGCACGCCGACCGCGTCGAGCGCGAAACCGGCCGAGTCGGCGGTGCGGAACACCACCTCATGCCGTCCGCGTTCCAGTCCGTCGACGCGCAGCTGGCAGCGCAGCGAGCCGTTCGTGGCAAACGTCGGCGCCGCCTCACGCACCAGATGTCCGTCCACGAACACGTCGAGCCGTGCACGCCCGTCGCTCGGGCCGAACAGGTCGATGCCGGTGCCGTCGAAATCGAGCGCGACGGACGCCCCCGGCATGTCGGCGCGCGAGATCGTGCGCATGTACGTGAACATGCCCTGGCCGTTGTCGTGCGTCCACGGGCCCTCGTAGCGCAGGATCTGGCGTGAGGAGTCGTCCCACGAGGTCATGTGCATGTCGTCGATGAGCTGCGTGTAGTACGGCGAGGCGCCGCCCGCCACGCGCTCGACGCGCAGGTTCGAGAAGTGCACGTGATCGAAGCTCGTGCCGAGGTTCACACGGCCGGCGGACTGCAGCGCGGGGTCGGACCACGTCGTGATCTTCGCGCCGTTGACGAACACGGTGGCGGTGTCGCCGGCGACCTCAAGCGCGATCGTGTTCCACTGGCCCGCACCGGGCGCGAACGGGCGCGTGCCGGCTTCGGCGGCGCGTTTTTTCAGATCCTCGAGATGGCCGCGACGCACCTCGTTGCCGAAGTTGCGCAGCAGCCACACGCCGTCGGCGCGGATCTTGAAGTCGACGCCGCAGATGTCGGTGGTGAACTTGTTGCCGCCCATCTCGCGCGCGCCGATCAGCGCGTACGGGGCGCGACCCGGGTAGTCCTCGAACTGCACGTCGACCGTCACGCGGTAGTTCGTCCAGCGCATGTCGCCGATCGCGGTGCGCGGGTCGCCTTCGATCCAGGCGTTGCCGGCGTGCGTCCAGTCGATCTGCTGGCGCAGGACGTGGCCGCGTTCGTCGTCCGGAACGATCTCGAACGCGCCGTTCGTGTCGGTGGTGTACCGCGGGGTCGCGCCGTGATCGCCGCCGCGCGAGGTCAGGTAATCCTCGGAAACCAGCCGGTCGAACTTGTAGACCTCCACCGGCCGCGCGTCGGCGTACGCGAAATCGTCGGCGTACAGCACGCCGTTCGCGGGATCGACATCGAGCACGGCGCGGCTGTTCTCGGCGGTGTGCGGCAGGTCGTACGCGAATTCCGGCTTGGGCGTGAACGTGCCGCCGTTCGCGGGATCGGGGTCCGCCGAGTCGAGCGTGGTCGCGGTGATCATGCTCCACGGTTCGACGGCGATTTCATACGCGGCGGCGTCCCCGCGACCGTCACCGTCCGACGACCGCACGATCGCGACCGGCCTGCGCCAGTTCGCATCGTACGGCTGACCGGCATCCGCGGCGCGGGTCTGCCAGATCGTGAACGGCTTACCGGCGGCCGACAACGCGGAATCGATGGCGATGCGGTAGGTCTTGGTCAGGGAACTGTCGTTGACGATGACGACGCTCGTATCGCCGCCGTCGGGCGCGGCGAGGGTGAGGTAGCTCGGTTCGCCATGCCGCGCGCCGGACACCGGGTTGTTGCCGCCGACCTTGCTGTCGCTGGCCTGCGGAATGGCGCGCCACGTCACGGCAGGGTCATAGCCGAGGTTCGCGAAACGGGCGAAATGCTCAAGCACGGCGCAGCCGGCATCGTAATACATCCAACCGCTCCACGGGTCGCGTGCGGAGATCAGCTCCTTCGACGCGTACTCCATGTGCTCGTAGCACGAGCCGATCGCCGGCTGGTAGAACGCGGCCGTGCGGCGCGATTCGACGAATCCCTTGATGAGCGTGTTCGCCATCTCCAGCGGGCCGCCGATGCCGCCGATGCCGGTTCCGGTGCGCTCCCCCAGTCCGTCGTCCATCGTGTTGTTCGGCCGGTCGGCGGAGTTAGAGAACACGGCCTGCGCCTCGGAGTTCCACACCTCCTTGTCGTATTCGTCGGCGAGGCGCTTGAAGTTGCCGTCTTTATCGTCCTCGACGGAATAGTGGTACGACGCCACGTCCATCGCCTTGAGATAACGCGGGTCCGCGATCACGTCGCCGCCGAATGTGCCGGTCACCTCCTCGTCGGAGGTGATGACCTTGATCGCGCGGAACAGGTCACGCTCGGCCTCGGAACGGAAGCCGGCGTTCGGGTCGTCGGGAGCGTTTCCCAGGAAACCGTCGGTGTCCGAGTGCACGCGATCAGCGAACTCGGCCACCCAGTCGAGGTCGGCGGTGCGCTCGTTCACGTCCGGGTTTACGGAGTCGACCATCACGCCGTACTCGCGGTATGCGGCCAGAATCGTGTTCTTGTACCAGCGGTACACGTCGTCGTTGTCATGCACCCAGGTCGGGGCGTGCCAGCGCAGGATGCTCACGTGCACGCCGGGCTGGTAGCGGCGGGCGTCGGCGGCGAGCTGGAAGCCGGGTTCGCGGCGTACCTGCGGGTATTCGTCCCGCTCGCGCATCGTGGCGACGTTCGGACCGGTCGAGTTGTTGCGGTCGTTGCCCATTTCGATCTTGACGGTGTTCATCATCGGGCGCGGGCCTCCGTACAGCGTGCGCACGAGCGTCCAGTACGCGTCCGGATGCTCGGCCTTGTAGTCCATGAGCAGCGCCGACGTGGCGTTGCCCGAGAGCACGCCGAAGCCCTTGTAGGTCAGGCCGTTGCGGTTCTTCGCGGCGGCGGCCACATCGGCCGCGCGCAGGTTGATGTCGACCGGCCGACTGCCGCCGACGTATGAGGTTTCATCGAGCATAAGCGTTATTCACTCCTTGGTATCAAGTATCGATGGACGCACAGCAGATGGCGTTCCAAGCCACTGGCGATGTACGGGTGCCAGGTGCCGCCGACGCAACGATGCCCGCTGACGGGCTTTTCGCAAACTCTGAGGCAGTTTCGGCTTTCCGCACGGGTCTTTTCTTAAACTCTGAGGCAGCCTACCTGCCGTATCGGCCTCAATTGGCCTCTCCTTCCAAGGATTATGGCGTTATTGAGAGGAACACCTGCCTCAGAGTTTGCAGAAAGACCTCGTCCTCATCCGTAATCTGCCTCAAAGTTTGCAAAAAGCTTGTAATCGGCGGCCAGTCAGCCCCTGTCAAACGGCCAAAATCGTCCGTCACACAAAAAAACGGCTGGGCGGAGCCTGCCTGTTTGGCTTCGCCCAGCCGAGGTCAGCTGGAGCTGGCAGTGGTCGTCATCGCCTGCGAAGCCGCCCTGCGCGCATCACGCGGCGGCCGGCGCAAGCGACCCCCGATCACCACTCGTGCATGGTGCCGTCGAGCAGACGGTCGACCGGCAGCGGGGCCGGCTGGTACGGGTACTTCGCGGCGAGCTTCTCGTCGAAGTCGACGCCCAGGCCCGGCTTGTTGCCCGGGTGCAGGTAGCCGTCCTTGAAGGTGTAGGAGGTGTGGAACACCTCGAGCGTCTCCTCGGAGTGCTTCATGTACTCCTGGATGCCGAAGTTCGGGATCGCGAGGTCGAGGTGCAGGTTCGCGGCCATGCCCACCGGGGACACGTCGGTCGGGCCGTGGAAGCCGGAGCGCACGCCGAACAGCTCGGCGAAGGCCATGAGCTTCTTCATGTGGGTCAGACCGCCGGTGTGGGTGACGGCGGAGCGCACGTAGTCGATGAGCTGCTCCTCGATCAGCGTGATGTAGTCGGACCAGGAGTTGATGATCTCGCCGATCGCGATCGGGGTGGTGGTGTGCTCGCGCACGATGCGCAGGTACTGCTGGTTCTCCTCGGCCGGGGTGGTGTCCTCCATCCAGAACAGGTCGTACGGCTCGAGCAGCTTGCCGAAGCGGGCGGCCTCGATCGGGCGCAGACGGTGGTGGGAGTCGTGCAGCAGGATCAGGTCCTTGCCGTACTTGTTGCGGACCTCTTCGAACACGCCCGGGATGGTGTTGAGATAGGTGCGGGCGTCCCACACCTCCTCGACCGGGACGGTGGTGCGGCGGGCCGGCTCGTAGTCGTAGCGCACGCCCTTCTCGCCCTCGCCCTGCTGGGCGTTGGCGGAGGCGGCAACGCCGTAGGTGGACGGGATGCCCGGCAGCGCGTACTGGATGCGGGTGGCCTTGAAGCCCATCTCGCGGTACATGTCGATGCTGTCGTACAGGCTCGGCAGGTCAACGCCGGAGGCGTGCGCGTAGGTCAGGATGCCGGTGCGCGAGGCGCCGCCGAGCAGCTGGTAGACCGGCACGCCGGCCTTCTTGGCCTTGATGTCCCACAGGGCGACGTCGACGGCGGAGATCGCGGCCATCGTGACCGGGCCGCGCTTCCAGTAGGCGCCCTTGTACAGGTACTGCCAGATGTCCTCGATGTTGTCCTCGTCCTTGCCGATCAGCGACGGGGCGATGGTCTTGAGGTACTCCGCGGCGACGAGCTCGCGGCCGTTGAGGGTCGCATCGCCGAGGCCGACGACGCCGTCGGTGGTGGTGATGCGGAAGACGACGAAGTTACGGCCGGGGCTGGTGACGAAGACTTCGGCTTTTTCGATTGCCATGGTGGTTGGTTCCTTTCATTGTTTCCGCTCCCCTTGTGAGGGGAGCCGTCAGCAACGCTGACTGAGGGGGTATGTGATGCGGTTCGGCTGGCGGGTGCCCCCTCAGTCAAACTGCGTTTGACGGCTCCCCTGCCAGGGGAGCCAGAAAATTACTGACGCTTGGCGGCTTCCGCGGCCAGCGCCTCCTTCTGCGCGTCGACGGCCGCGACGAATTCGTCAAAGGTCGCCAGCTCCTTGTCGAGGTAGGCCACGACGTTGCGCGTCGCGTCCGGACCGTCGGCCTTGGCCAGCGGCAGCACGTCGTCGAGGTACGCGTCGCGAGCGTCGGTTTCGCCGTGCGCGCGCAGGAACAGGATCCACGCGGCGATCGCGCGGGCGGCCGGGGTGATCGGCTTGCCGTCGGCGAGCGCCTTCTTGGCGACCGGCGCGATGCGCACCGGCAGCTTCTGCGAGCCGTCTTCCGCGATGCGCAGCAGGTTGTCGTGCATGCGCGGGTTGGAGAAGCGTTCGATCAGCTTGGCACGGTAGTCGTCGGTGGAGATGGTCAGATAGCTGCTGGCCAGATCCCACCATTCGTTGACCCATGCGCGGATCGTCGGATCGGCGATCGCCTCGCCGACGGTCTTGACGCCGAGCAGCGTGCCGATGTACGCCATCGACGTGTGCGCGCCGTTGAGCAGCCACAGCTTGCGGTGCTCGTACGGGGTCACGTCGTCGGTGATGACCGCGCCGACCTTGTCCCAGGCCGGGCGTCCCTTCGGGAAGTCGCCTTGGATGACCCATTCGATGAACGGTTCGGTGCGCACCGGGAACTCGTCGTACCAGCCGAGTTCGTCGGCGACGGTCTGGCGGTCGGCGTCGGTGGTGCGCGGCGTGATGCGGTCGACCATCGAGGTGGCCCATGCGACGTTGTCGTTCGCCCAGTCGAGCAGGGTCGGGTCGACGGCCGTGATGGCCTGTTCGACGACCTTGCGGAAGGCGGCGCCGTTGCCGGCGAGGTTGTCGCACGGCAGGATCGTGATCGAGCCGGCGCCGGACGCGCGGCGGGCGAGCAGGCCGGCGGTCACCTTGGCGGGGATCGTGGTCAGTTCGGAGGTCTCGTGATCGGCTTTGAGCGCGGCGAGATCGGCGGCGACGGCCGGGTTGGCGACGTCGAGGTCGCCGTTGCGGTCGCGCATGTAGCCGGCTTCGGTGACGGTGGAGGTGACGATCGCGATGTTCGGATCGGCGAAGTAGCGGCGCAGCGCGGTGATGTCGTCGGCGGAGTGGATGGACGAGACGGAGGAGATGACCTCGAAATGGTCGCCGTCCTGGTTGGTGACGATGAGCGTGTAGACGTTGTCCTGCGGGGCGAGCGCGTCGAGCATGACGTTGTCGCCGGCGCGGCCGGTGAACGCGGCGATGCCCCAGTCGGCGGCGTCGGGCGCGTGTTCGGTGTAGAACGCCTGGTGGGCGCGGGTGAAGTTGCCGATGCCGAGGTGCAGGATGCGCTCGGGCGCGGCCTTGCGGCCGTGTTCGGCGCGGTTGAGCCGCGGCTTGGACGTGTATGTTGCTTCGGTCATGATGTTGGTCCTTTGGTTGACGATTTACAGCTTGAACACCTTGGCGGGCTGGGCACAGACCGCGTCATGCACGATCTGCAGGCCCTCGTCGAGGCTGAGGCGGTGGTCGGCGACGAGCGTGGCCACGAACCGCGAGGTGAGGCGGCGGTTCATGTCGTGGCGGGCCGGGATCGAGCACAGCGCGCGTGTGTCGTCGATGAAGCCGGACAGCTTGGTGAATCCGGCCGCGGTCACGACCGCCTGGAAGTAGCGCAGGATCGGTTCGGGCGCGTCGATGAACCACCACGGGGCGCCGACGTACAGCGCCGGGTAGAAGCCGGCGAGCGGGCCGAGCGAGCGGGAGTATTCGGTTTCGTCCATCGTGAACGCGACGAAGTGGAAGTCCGGGTTGTTGCCGTACTCGTTGAGCAGTGGGCGCAGTCCGGCCGCGAAGTCGACCTTGTCGGGGATGTCGGCGCCGGTGTCGGGGCCGAAATCGACGAAGTTTTGGTAGTCGTAGTTGCGGTAGACGGCCGGGTGGATGGTCATCGTCAGGCCGTCGGACTGGGCGAGCTTGGCCTGGTCATTGACGAAGTGACGGCGCAGACGGGTCGCGTCGGTCTTGCTGATCGACCCCTTGAGCGCCTGCGCGTACAGGTCGCGGGCCTCGGCGTCGGTCAGGCGGGCGGTGCCGGCGTCGGCGTGCGAATGGTCGGACGCAACCGCGCCGTGCTCCTTGAAGTACAGGCGACGGCGGCGCATGGCCTCGTAGAAGCCGTCGTACGTGGACGTGTCCACGCCGGCCGCCTTGCCGAGCGCGGCGACGAGTTCCGGCCAGTCGACGCGCGCCGGCTCAAGGTACTTGTCCGGGCGGAAGCACGGGGCGACACGCACGCCGAACTCCTTGTCGGCCGCGACCTGGTCATGCAGGTGCAGGTCGTCGACCGGATCGTCGGTGGTGGAGATGAAGCTGATGTTGAACTTCTTGACGAGCTTGCGGGTCGTGAAGTCGTCGGTGGCGAGCAGCGCGTTGAGTTCGTCGTAGATCTCGCCGGCCGTTTCGGGGCCGAACTGCCTGGTGATGCCGAAGACATTGCGCAGCGAGTCCTCGAACCAGTAGCGCATCGGCGTGCCGGCGAACGCGGCCCAGTGCTTGCCGAGCAGCAGGAACGCGTTGCGCGCCTGTTCGGGGGTGAAGTCCTTCTGGTTGACGCCGAGGTCGGCGAGGCTTTCGCCGCAGGTGTGCAGCACGCGGGTCACGTAATGGTCGGGCGTGATGAACAGGCTGGTCGGGTCGGAGAAGTGCTGTTCTTCGGCGAACCAGCTGATCGGCACGTGGCCGTGCGGGGAGATGATCGGCAGGTCCTTCACCGATTCGTACAACGTGCGGGCGATGTCGCGCGTGGGCTGTTCGGGAGGAAGCAGGCGATCGGGATTCAAATCAAACTGCACTGGTTGAGTCATGGCTCCATAGTCCCATGTTGGCAACAAATGGACGGTTTGTTGCCACGGTTTGCCGCCGTGCGCACTTCCGAGCACACAGAGGCAAGACGCCTCGAACCGATCTCAATTCCAAACATCTCACGGCATATGGCAACATTTGGCAACAAACGACGGCAATCGGCAGTACGATGTATCTGAACAACATCGAGCACCATCCAACGTCGGAAATACGAGGCACCCATGAGCGACGACGACACCGCGCACGAATCCGCACATCAACCGGCATCCGAATCCGCTCACGGACCGCACCGCCACGGTCGCGTGACGATCCGCGACGTGGCCGAGGCGGCGGGCGTCGCGCCGTCGACCGTCTCGCGCGCGTTCGCCAGGCCCGGCCGGGTCAGTGCGGAGACGACCGCGCACATCCGCGACGTGGCCCAGCGATTGGGATACCGGGCCGGCACGATCACCGCGCAAACCGCCGCGACCGACGGCGAGCCGAACGGCCTGCTCGCGATCGTCGTGGCCGACCTGCGCAACCCCGTGTACGCCGACTACACGCGCAGCGCCCAGCACCAGTGCCTGCGCAACGGCTACGGTCTCATGGTCATCGACTCGGAGGAAACCGACAAACTCGAGAAAGCCGCGCTGCAGTCGGCCAGCAGACATATCGACGGCATCATCCTCGCCTCGTCGCGTCTGTCGGACGCCGGCATCCGCAAACTCGCCGAGATCAAGCCGCTCGTCGCGATCAACCGGTCGATCCAGGGCATCCAGTCGGTGATCGCGGACCCGACGGCCGGCATGGAACAGGCGATCTCGCGGCTCGCGCAGCTCGGCCACGAATCGCTGTCGTACCTGGCCGGGCCGGAATCGTCGTGGCAGGACGGCGTGCGATGGCGCACGCTGACCGCGATCTGCGGGCGGCACGGCGTACGCGTACGGCGGATCGGCGCAAGCGAACCGACATTCCACGGCGGATTCCTGTGCGGCGAGGCGTTCGTGCGCAATCCGACGAGCGCGGTATTGGCCTACAACGACATCATGGCGATCGGATTCATCACGTCGCTGCAGGCGCGGCGCATCTCGGTGCCGGGCGACGTGTCGGTGGTCGGCATCGACGACATCCAGCTCGGCGCGCTCGTGACGCCGACGCTGTCGACCGTGCATCTGGCGCGGTACCGTGCCGGCGAGACTGCGGTCGAGGAGGTGCTCGCGGCGGTGCGGCACGTCAACGACCCGCGCAACCGGCGGCCGATCATGTTCGATTCGCATTTCGTGGAGCGCGACAGCATCGGCATCGCTCGGTAAGCCGGGCGGCGACCAGCGGAGGATTTCGCCATGCCGCCCCGCTCACGGCCCGGTTCGCAGGGCAAATCCAAAACTACTTCGCCGTTTGACCCTGCTCATAAGCCGACCCGCGGGGCAAGTCCAAGACGAGCTCACCATTCCGCCCCGTAAAGAGCACTCCCCGCGGGGCAAACCCCCGATGGTTTCGAGAATCACCCCGCGACCATGCCCTCTAGCGGGGCAAATTCATGATAGATCCGGGAACCACCCCGCAAACATGCCACTCAGCGGGGCAATTCCCGGAGCATGACATGGAAATGCCCCGCTGGCGCGCATGAGATGAACCAACGGGGCAGCGAATCACGCGAGAGACGGATCAGAACAGCGTCTCGTCGTGGTCGTCGGCCGGGTGCGGCGTGTAGGTGATCTTGAACTCGTCGTCGGCCGGAGCCTCGGACTCGTTGACCGGATGCTGCGACTTGTGCAGGCTCACGGTGCCGTATGCCGGAACCGTGACCTTCTGCCAGCGCGCGCCCTCGCCATTGATCGTCACCGCGGCCTCGATGTCCTCGCCCGTCGGGTTGTACAGGATCGCCGCGAGATCGCCGGTCGAATCGTTGACGAACGCGACCGAGCCGAGTCCGCCGTGGCGGCCGTCCGGCGTGCGGTTGGTGGAGGCGACGCGCTGCGAGCCGACGGTGACGTCCTGGCCGTAGTTGCGCAGCATGAAGTACTCGAGATTGCGCTTGACCTTGCCGGTGGACGAGTCGATGGTGATGACGCCGCGGCGTCCGGACGTGCCGGCCCAGCTCGGGAAGCCCTGCTCATCGAGCGCCATGTTCCACAGGTTGATCAGACCGATGCCGTTGCGCACGAGCCACGTGCCGATCTCGCCGAACATGACGTGGCTGGCCTCGTCGACGGTTTCGTCGAGCATGCAGCGGCGTTCGGTCATCGCGGCCTTCCACTGCGGGAACTGGCGGGTGCCGTTGTGGACCCACTCGGGCAGACCGGAGTAGGTGTGGAACGCGGCGCCGGCGAACGCGTTGGCCTGCGCGGGGGTCATGTACTCGCTCACCGGACGCTGGTAGAAGCGGAGGCTGTCGTCGCCGAAGTAGATCTCGACGTCCGGGAAGGTGCGGTCGAGCGCGGGGCGCAGGTATTCGCTGCCCCACTTGGCGAGTTCCTCGGGCGTCCACACGGTGATCGGCCACGGGCAGCCGTTGCTCGGCTCGTTCTGCATGGTGACGGACGTGATGCGGATGCCGTACTTCGCGTACGCGGCGATGAACTTGACGAAGTACTGCGCGTACACGTAGTCGATGGTGTCCTGGTAACGGTAGCCGTTGCCGACGAATTCGCCGAGGCGCAGGCGGCCGGCGCCGTCGAGTCGGTTGGAGGTCTTCATCCACGCGGGCGCGGACCACGGGGAGGCCATGATCTTGACGGCCGGGTTGATCGCGACGATCTCCTGCAGGACGGGGATGACGTTCTTGAGGTCCTTGGTCGCGTCGGGCGCGCCCGGCTCGCCTTCGCCGATGGAGAAGTAGTTGAGGCCCGCGTCGGCGACGACGCCTTCCGGCAGGTCGTCGTAGGAGTAGTACTTCTGGCTGGAGAAGTCGCAGGCGCCGATGGAGATGCGCACGGACGAGAAGCCGCCCTGTTCGGGATCGAACATTTCGGTGAGGATCGCGTGGCGCTGTTCGGCGGTCATCGACTGCATGAACAGGGATGCGGACGAGTCGGTGATGGCCGCGCCGCAGCCTTCCCAGTACTGGTAGCGGCGGGTCGGGTCGATGACGACGGTTTGCGCGCCGTTATGATCATTTTCGATCACCGGCGTTGCGATCGGCTTGCGGCGGTCGGTCAGATCGCCGGTCGTGCGCGTCCAGTATTCATATGCAAACGGATTACGGGCCTCAGTCATGAGGATCACTCCCTCGTGGTGTTGGATGATAACCGCGATTCGATCACTGCGATCGCATCGCAACCTCTAAACGATCACTATTATACACAACTGCTCACTGCGACAGACCGAAATAATCCCTTTTTATCACTTTTGATCACTATGGGGAATGTTTGATCTCGACGTGAAGAACCGTCGCGCACAGCACGCCTTATGCGACGTGCCTTGCTGAACGCGTCTTACACCGACAAGACACGTTCAGCAACGCATCTTGTCGGTGCCGCTACCGCCGCGGCGCACATCGTAGGCCGCGCCGTCACATGCCGAGATAGTCGACGATGGCTTGGTTGATGGCGTCGCGGCGGCCGAGCAACCATGCGGCACTGTGCGGATACCGGGCAAAAGTGAGCGGTTCCGCAAGCCCATCGGTCAGGATCGACAGGACCTGATCACGACTGGTGAGAGATTCGAGGAGACGACAGGCGCGCAGATCGTTCAACGCCTCCTCAAGCACCATGATGCGGATCGATTCCTCGGGCCTTCCGCCCGGCCCGGGGTAGACGAGGAACGCGTCGCCGGCCGCGAACCCTTCCGGGCACCCCGGCTCGGTGTACGGGTTGATCGCGCGTCGCGAATATTCGGTGTTGTAGAAGTTGAACCCCCAATGCAGGAATCCGGCCAGATCGTACACGTACAGCAGGAATCCGAGCACACGGTTGCGATACGAGGGCATCGCCATGAAACGGTTCGGCACGTCGACCGTCTGTACACAGCAATGGTACGTCCACAGGTCCTTCACACCGGCTGCGACAAACGGCTCGATCCTGTTCTCAGCAGGCACCGGATGCTCGCAGGCGCCGCTGTCGTAGAACTCGATGTGGCTCAGCGCGTCCATGATCGGATAACTCGTCAGATACGGCGCGACCACCGCCTTGGCGGCCAGATACGAATCGAGATTCTCATCGGTCGGCTCGTCGGAGACGTGGAACACCGTGCGGTCGGCGATGCCGAGCCGATGCAGCTCCCGATCGAGCGCCGGCAGGAACGCGGCGAGGAATTCAGGGTACCCGTCCGCAGTCGCCGACGTATCCCAGCCGAAGACCCGCCGTTCCGTGCCGTCCACCGTGGCCATGATCTTCGGGCAGTGCTCGGCGCCCCACTGGGTGAACAGGTGACTCATCTCGAATCGGCGGATGCCGGCGCGGTCGCACATGCGCGTCCATCGTTCGAGCCGGCTGAAGTTGAACGACCACGAGCCGCCCGTCCGGGTCACGCCGACGAGCTGCGTGGTGGGGCGTTCGCCGCCGACTTCGGTGTCGAGCGGCGGAGTGAACAGCGGCGTGTAGATCATCGTCACACCGCGTTTGGCGGCGAGCGCCACGAACCGTTCCACGATGCGCCAATGCTCCTCGCCCCACACGGGCACCCCGTAGTACTGCGCGAGGCAGTCGGCGTGGAACCATTCGGTGTGCGCGATGTCGAGCGCGGGCAGCTGCACGGGAATGCGGCTGATCGATACGGCGGTTTCATTCACCGTCTCCCCATCAGGCGTTCGGAACTCCACAATAAGGCTACCTGACACAGGAACCGCGGACGGTTCCTCCACGTCCGCCGCATCGGGCCGCGATCCCGACACAATATTCGCAGAGGAACACGCATCCGCCACATCCGCCACGGACGCAAAAGGATCCTGCGCGCCACATTCTCGCCCCCCTGCATTCCGTTCACAACTTCGTGCGACATGTCCGTCATCCGACATCGCCGGCAGATCGATATCGACCCATAGCGATCGCCACTGATCGGGCATGAACGCGACCCAGCCGTTCGTGTCCTGCAGCAGGTCGGGATACAGTCCGGGCCGTTCGGACAGGTACATGTCGTCGGTTTTGCCGGGATAGCACGGAAAATCGACCGGGACATCGCGCACCGCGCGAATATGCGCATATTCGGCAAATGCGCCGCGCATCGACACCCGCGTCACGAACTGGTTCACGCACGCATCCCGCGCATGTCCGCCAGATTCCCCACCAATCTCACGCGTGACATCGCCCGATTCACCAGTCCCGCACAAACCGCTATCGGTATCCGCCGTATCTTCATGGCATTGATCATCCTCCACACGGTACGCCAGCTGGAACGACACCGTCTCCCCCGCCAGTCCGGTCACGCCGTCGATCGAGGGCAAAGCCCGCGCGTCATCGGACGGCAGCAGCTTCTCCAGCGAGCCAATGGGAATCACGCGATACGCAGCCATGCCAGATCCTTTCTCGACCGTCACACGGTGACGCGGCGTCGTCACGCCACCATCATCGTCACCGTCATCAGTATCCCCCATCGCCGCCGGACTGTCATGCCGAACGCACCGTTCGCGACCGTCCGCCGATGCCGGTCCGCAACATCAGTTGAGGTCGGGCCAGTACCAGCACATGGCCAACGGGAACCAGCCGGCCGGCGCAACCGGCAGGTCGTGGCGGAAACGGGCGCCCATGCCGAGCAGCAGATCCTGCGCGTCCATGTGCGACAGGTGCGGCGCGTCCGGATCGGCGGCACGCTCAACCGTGACGGATTGGCGGACGGCGGTGCGATCGTCGCCGTCGGATGTGTGATCACGCACGGTGACGGTGACCGGCTGGCCGTCGAGCACGACGCTGAACCGACCCGGTTCGAGCCGCCACAAGCGCGCGGCCGCCGATAGGTAGGCATCAAGTACCGTCGCGTAGTCGAAGACGTTGCACCGGCACAGGCATCCGATCGTCGTGTTCTCGCTGAAGGCGGCGAACCGTTCGTTGAGCGCCACATCGGTCGGCGAGACGCGCACCGTGAACGCATCCTTGCGACAGGCTGCGAGCGAGGCGAGGTACGCCTTGGAGACGGCCGGCGAGTCGGCGGGATCGACCAGTGCGATCTCGCGCACGACGCTCGGGTCGGCGAGCGCGCGGATGAGGTAGCCGATCGACTCCCCGTCGCGGTCGATCGCGATCGCCTCGCTGTTCAGATACGTGCAGATTCGTTCAAGAACAGGCAGGGGACGTTCGGCGTACACCAGACGTTCACGATTGAGCTGGTCGGCAAGCGCGGCGTCGCCGTCCTTGGTGAACAGCGTGCGGAACGTGATGCCGTCGGCGTCCGTGCCGGCGAGCGCGTGCTTGACGCAGGATTGGTTGACCGAGTAGGTGTAGTCGTAGCCACAGGGCGTATAGCCGAAGTATGCGTAGCGGTGACGCAGCCCCCAGAGCACCATCAGGTCGGTGTTGCCTTCAGCGCGCAGCTCGTCGTGCCACATCCCGATGAGCTTGCCCATGTGGCCTTCGCCGCGATGGCGCGGATGCACGCATACGCAACCGAGGAACATGGCATTGAGCTGTTTGCCGGCCACATGCATGGTCTGCGGATACACGCCCACCGCGGCTACGATGCGTCCGGTTGTTTCGTCCACGGCGACCTTATGTCGCGATTCAAGTACTTCCCCGTTCTCCGCATAGGCCTTGGCGAGGATCTTCTGGGCCTGCATGCCGAACGCGTAGTTGATCAGGTCAACGACCTCGTCGGTGTCTTCGGGTTTGGCGTCACGATATATCGTCATTTGTGCACCTTCAATCATCAATAATCATCTTTGAATACTTTCGATCATCCTTCCATGCCTCAGTCCACCCCCACCCCACGACATCCACCGCATCATCGCGCACCGTACACATACGAAAAAGCGCTCCCCGCGCGAGTCATGCCCACGCGGAAAGCGCTTATCGTTTATTCAGCGATCAGTTACGCGATCGGCCGCAACGTCACTCGGCGTCGCGGTAGCCGTTCGGGTTCTTGGTCTGCCAGTTCATCGAGGACGCGGCCATGTCGTCGATGCCCAGCTCGGCCTTCCAGCCCAGCTCGCGCTCGGCCTTGGACGAGTCGGCGTAGCAGGCGGCGATGTCGCCGGTGCGGCGCGGCACGATCACGTACGGAATCTCGTGGCCGGCGGCCTTCTCGTACGCCTTGATGACCTGCAGCACGGAGTAGCCGTGACCGGTGCCGAGGTTGTAGGTGAACACGCCCGGCTTATCGATCTTGCCGATGACCGCGACGTGGCCCTTGGCGAGGTCGACGACGTGGATGTAGTCGCGCACGCCGGTGCCGTCGGGGGTGTCGTAGTCGTCGCCCATGACCTGCACGGCCTTGAGCTCGCCGATGGCGACCTTGGCGACGTACGGGGTGAGGTTGGCCGGGATGCCCTTCGGATCCTCGCCGATGAGTCCGGACGGATGGGCGCCGACCGGGTTGAAGTAGCGCAGGATGACGACGGTCCACGAGTCGTCGGCGACGTGCACGTCGCGCAGGATCTGCTCCTCGAACAGCTTGGTGGTGCCGTACGGGTTGGTGGTGCCGCCGGTCGGGGTGTCCTCGGTGATCGGCAGCTGCTTCGGGGTGCCGTACACGGTGGCGGACGAGGAGAAAATGATCTTCTTCACGTCGTGCTTGCGCATGACCTTGAGCAGCGCGATGGTGCTGTTGAGGTTGTTGTCGTAGTACTCGATCGGCTTGGCGACGGATTCGCCGACCGACTTGAGGGACGCGAAGTGGATGACCCAGTCGATCTTGTTCTCGGTGAAGACCTTGTCCATGAAGGCTTCGTCGCGGACGTCGCCCTCGTAGGACTTGATCTTCTTGCCGGTGATCTGCTCGACGCGTTCGAGCGACTTCGGCGAGGAGTTGCAGTAGTTGTCGACGCAGACCACGTCGTAGCCCTGCTCAAGCAGTTCGACGTCGGTGTGCGAACCGATGTAGCCGGCGCCGCCGGTGACCAGAATGGTCGTCATGATAGTCTCCTTGTTGTCATATGGGACTCGGTGAAGCCTGGTGACGGCACGTACACCGTGTCGTTTCCGCAACGTCGCCGCATCGTCCCAGTTCCGTCCTCCAGTATATCACGACGAAACATTTTCAACCACATTCTACCAAAAACGCACAAAAATTGTTGCGTTCCCGACACGACCGACGCAGAGCGCGGCGCACCCCATACACAAAAGGGCTTCCCCGCAGGGAAGCCCCAAAACATCAATGCAGCGAACCGACGGCTCAGGCGCGGCGGCAAATGGCAGTCACGACGCCGGCCGCGGCGACCATCACCAGCATCACGGCCGCAACCGCAGTCACTGCGGAGCCGGTCTGCGACAACTCCTTCGCGGCGGGCTTGGCTTGCGCCTTGCCCTTGTCCGCCTTGGGTTGCTCGTCTTTCTTGGACTGGTCATCCGGCGCCGGCGTGACGGGAGTCGTCGGCGTTGCCGCGGCCTTCCTCAGACCGGACTGCGCGTCAGTCAGCGCCTTCGTGGCCGCATCGACCTCATCCTGCGTGGCGTCCTGCTTGGCGGCGACGGCGTTCGCCGAGTCCAGCGCCTTGGCGAACGCGTTCCACGTCGCCTCGGTGTAGTCGGACTTGTTCAGCTTGCCGGCGGCCGCAATCGCGGCGTTCAGCGCGGTCTTGTCCACCGACGACGGGGTCTTCTCGCCCACGGTCATGTCGGTCCAGCCTTGGATGTTGCCATCCGCATCCTGCAGCGAGATCTTGTGTGCGCCCGAATAGCCCACCGGGATGTATGCGTCGAAGTAGTACCTGCCCGCGTCGTCCTTCGCGATCGTCACGTACGGCGCGCCGTCCGGGCCGGTCAACTTGACCGGATCGCTATAGATGTAGGAGTACCAGAAGCAATTCTCACCGGCGTCGACCTTCGCCGCGCATCCCTTGGCGAGATTGTTGACATAGATGCGGGCCACGCTGCCGGCCGTGACCGTGCCATCGGCGACGGCCAGATCACCCTTGTTCGATTCGGTCAGATCGGGAGCGGTCGGCGTGGACGCCGGTTCGGCGGTCGTAGTGAAATCGGGGACTTTGGTCGAGTTATCGTCGAACGGCACATGATCGCCGTTCTTCAGATCAATGCGCAGACCGGCATAGACCTGGCTGAAATCCACGTCGGCGACATGGCCACCCTCCTGATATGCCTTATCGGCCATGCGCCAGAGGTTCACGATCAACGGAGCGGCGGAGAACTGGTCGACGTTACGGTTGCCGTACGACATGCCCGCGGTCAGACCGATCACGGTGAGGTCGAACGTTCCGGTCGCCTTTCCGTCCCACGAACTATCGTAAAAACGAGTGAACGACTGGTACGAGGCGGAGCCGACGGTATTACCGGAAACATCCACGACCGGCTGGTTCGCACGAATGCCGTAAATGCTGTTATACGTGGACTGGGTCAGATCCTCATCCTTCACGCCGGTGCATGCGACGTCAAAGGATCCACGTCCCCATGCATATCCCGGATCGGGCTCGGACGTAGCGGTAACCTCGGCAATGCGCTGCAGGTCGACCGCAAAGCACACTTTTTCGATTTGCGGCAGCAATGATTGATCGATGGTGTAATCAAACGTCACGTTGGCGGTATGCGCGCCGACATCCGACACCCTGACGTTGCTGACGGACGTCTTGCCATACACCAGGTTGCCGGTTTCAGCGGCCGTCTGCGGCGCCGCCGCATCCGACGGAGTTCCTGACTCCCCCGCATATGCCGCACCGGCGCCGCCGAACAACGTGCACGCCGCGATCAATGCGGCCGCGATTTTCTTCACTCGTCCCATGAGCGAAACCCTTTCCACGATCCTCCACAGACCAGATCGTCTGCAATCACCAGCCTTCACCCCCCCCCCAGACAACCCCATCCGAATCACGGCGGTCTCCAAGCAGACACCCGCCGACAATCAGCCAGCCGATCATTCCGCACGCAACGTATCCGCAATCCGCCGTCATTCCGGACAGTTATCCACAACCGGCACAGGACACGCCGACGGACATACCTTTCGACCACAGCACTTGTTTTACGCACTGCAGCGAGCGCCGAACGGGTACAGTCAGCGCACCAGACCAATACGCGACGACGGAGTTGATGCAAATGAACTTGCCAAGTATACTTGTTCCCATTGGCGACGAGGATCCACTGATCATTCCTTCGGCTCACCGGGAACACAAACACGGCGAACCGCCGATCAGCGACGATGACATTCTGCACGCCTACCGATACGGCATCGAGGTCGACGTCAACGTTTCCCGGACGCCCCCTACACACATACTGGTCGGCACAGGCCGATCAGGGGCGGTGCTGTACGAGATCGGCGTCATCGAACGCTCCTGGATGCCGGGGATAACCGAACACGTCATCGTGCACGCCATGCGCGCACGACTGAGCTACGAAACGAAATGGCTGACGCTGCAATACCGCACAGGAAGGTGACCGATATGAGATTTGAAGACCTTGACCCCGACACGCAGGCACAGCTGCTTGCCATGGGCAACGCCGCGGCGGATGCGGTCGAACGGACTGACACTCCCTCGGACGTCCTGCCCGAAGACGACCCGGGATTCTCCCCCGAGCTGGAGATCAGCCGACTGCTGAACCGGAGAAAGGCCGAACTGGCCTACATCGACGGACGCCTCACCAGCATGGTGTTGCTTATGCACCGACGGGGCGCGTCCTGGGAGACCATCGGGCGTCTGCTTGGCATTACCGGCGAGGCCACGCGACTGCGTTACGCGAAGCTGGAACGCGCGTAACCACCGCCGACGAACCGCCGGGCAACCGCGTCAGCCACATATGTAAGGGTGGCGCCCAGGTCCTTCGCGGATCCGGACGCCACCCTATGCATGCATGACTGACGGACTACGCCATGAACATCGTCGCGCGAATACGATGCGCTACGCGAGTTCGGCGAGCGTGACGGTCTTGCCGCCGACGGTCAGCACGTTGCCGTCAAGATGGAACTCCGGGACGACGACCTTGCCGTCGGCGTCGAGCGACTCGCCTTCCGCGTCGCCGAGGTACAGCGAGACGAACACGTACTTGCCGGGTTCGATCACGCGCGTCTGCATCGGGATGCGGGTCTTCGGGTACAGGATGTTCACATTCGGTTCCGGAGTGGACAGTTCCACGCTGAAACCGTCAGCTCCGACCAGTCCGATGACGCCCTGTTCGGTGCGGTAGAACACGGAGTTCGGCACGCCCGTCTCGATCGTCTCGCCGTAGTCCGGCAACGAGAAGCCGCCTTCCGCGAGGTGCAGCTCGCGCGCCGAATCGATGACGTGGACGCGCACGTGCCACGGCATGTCCGGAACGACGAAGTTCTTGATGTCGACGTCCTTCCACGGCTTCCATTCGGAGTACACGTAGTCGTCGTGGATCGCATAATCTTCATAACCGTACGCGGTCTGCCAGTAATGATCGCTTTCGCTCACCGCCAGCGTGCTGTCGTACGCGCCCTGCTTGAGCAGCACGGCGGCCTTCGGCACGGAGAACGCGAAGGTGGTGGAGTACACGTACTTCTCGTACTTGGCGTTGGCGTGCGCATGCTCGTGGCTGTGCTGTCCGGCGGTGAACGCCTGCACCTCGCGGCCGGTGGCGCTGTGGGCGACGAGCATGCGCGGTTCGGGCTGCTTCTTGAGCGGCTCGAACTTGAAGTCCTCGGCCTCGCGCACCTGCCAGAACGGGTCGTCGTCGGGGATGCACAGGAAGATGAACGTCTTGAGCGCCCAGTAGGCGGAGGCCGGCCCGTTGTAGCCCTCGGCCATGTTCATGTTCGGGTAGGCGTAGCCGATCGGGATCAGGCCGTCGGACTGGAAGATGTTCTGCGAGAACCACCAGCGCAGGTTGTTCAGCAGCAGGTGCTTGAAGTCGGCGATCGACCAGCCTTCCGGCGGTTCGACGCCGGCGAACGAGGCCGCGGCCCAGAACGCGGCCTGCGCGAAGCGGTAGTCGAGGCTGCGGCCGTACGGCAGGCAGGCGCCGCCGGTGGTGAACCAGTTCGCATAGCTCGGCACGAACGCGGTGGCGCGCTCCTTGAGCAGCTGTTCCTGCTTGCCGTTCTTCTTGGTCAGGCCGACGAGCACGAGTGTGAAGAACTGGTAAGCGAACGGGATGTAGTTGTCGATCTGGTTGACGTAGCCGTCGTACGACCAGCCGTGGCCGAGATAGTGCGAGTTGGTGATGTCGAAATCGTCCTGCACGAGCTTGGCGTGGTCGGGGTGGCCGTTGTCGGCGAACCAGCTGTTGACGAGCGTGCGGAACAGCAGCCAGTTGGTTTTCGGCAGGACCTTGTGGTTGACCTGTTCGAGCCAGTCGAAGATGTTGTTCTGCTGCTTGGTGGTCAGGTGATCCCAGAATTCGGACTTGGTTTCGTACAGGAACGCGGTGATCGCGCCCATTTCGACGAACAGCTGATCGTAGTCGGTCAGGTCGCCGCCCCAGTAGTCGGAATGGGTCGGATCGGTGCAGTTGATGAGGCTTTCGCAGGTGAACTGCCACCAGTGGCCGAAGCGGCGGATGTTGTCGCGGTTGTGGAACAGGGGGCCGAGACCCCACAGGAGGCGCGCGAAGCCTTCGGACGAGGTGCGGTCCTGGCTGTAGACGGCGCCGGAGTCGCTCATGCGGAAGCGGCCGTAGCGTCCGTTCTTGATCATGAGTTCCATGCCCGGGGTGAGCAGATCGATGAGGGCCTGTTCGCATTGGGCTTTGGTACGAAGCGGGTTGCGCGCGACCTGCGCGTTGAAGGGAGCGACCGCCATTGCTTTCTCCTTGGAAGAAGTCGTGCCGTCCGGCATACCTAGCCTCGCGACACCATATCGTTTGATCAATTTTGATTATACACTCAACTTTAATCAATTTCAATCAATTTTGATAAATTGTGTCGCGCTTTCACCCTTCGCTCGATACCACAACGCCCGGCGAGCCACAAGGCCAGCCGGACGTCCGAGGATATCCAATTCAGGCGGCAAGACCGGCGAACAGCGCCGCCCAATCATCCGTCTCAACCGAAGACTGGGGCGAAGACGCGCGGTCAAGGCCATCGTTGACGCCGTATCCATTGAAGTGCTGTTCCATGACGATTCCTTTCCTTGTCGGTCGGTTTGCGCAGAACGTCGCTGTCGCGCAATGCCTGCTGTCGTTGTCCGCGAGGAACCTCTACGTACCCCTCTGCGGTAGTTATCGTTAACTATACCATAACGCACGAATTCAATCAAATTCAATCATCACACCCACGCCCCCATCCTCACCGATTCTCCACAAGCATTGCCAATTCGGCGCAATACCGCCACTCGACAGCACAACCCGTTATCAACACATCGGATACAATGTATAAGCAAAAACGATCAGCACCGCTCAATTTCTTCGGCACGCGACTGCGCGCAGCCCGAAGCGATACGGCGGCGCGCCCTCGGAAAGCGGAACGATGTCAGAACCCCAGTCCCCGGACAACCAGCGCAAGCGCAACTATCTGCCGGCCGAACGCCGCGACATGATCCTGAGCCTGCTCACGCGGCAGAACGTGGCCACGGTGCCGGAACTCGCCACGCTGCTCAACACCACGGAGATCACGGTGCGCAGGGATCTGGCCGAACTGGGCAACGCCGGCCTGCTCAAGCGCATCCGCGGCGGCGCGATGTCGGTGGGCAGCGACGACGCGCCTCAGCCATCCACGAACGTCAGCCGCACGGCACGCTTCGAATCCGGCCCGGCATCCGCCGCAGCCCCCGACGTCCCGGGACATGTCGCGAACGCCGCACCAGGCATCACGACGAATATCGCCCCGGATGCGGCCGCCCCCGCCATCCGCCCCGACGCGCAGCCGGTCATCGGCGTCATGCTGCCCGAACCGAGCTTCTTCTGGCCCGGCGTCATCGAACGCATGGCTCCGATCGCGGCACGGTACGGTCTGCAACTCACCGTGCGCGAATCGTCCTACGACGAAGGCTCGCCCGACGACGAGATCATGGCGGGTCTGACCATCGACCAGAACCTCTGCGGCCTGATCGTCGCACCGAATTCCCATCCCGAATCCGGCAAACGCGCATGGGATTGGATCGAACGTGCACAGATTCCCACGGTGGTGATCGAACGCGATCAGCCACCGCTGGGCACCTGCTATGTGGATTCTGTGCGTACCAATCATCCGTATGGCGTGCGCAAGGCCGCCGTGCACTTCCTCGGCCATGGTCATACGCGCATCGGCGCCGCGTTCAGCGAAACGCCGACGTCGGCCATGATCCAGAAAAGCTGGCGCGAACTGGTCGATGCCAGCGACGGTCGGATCGAATGCCCGTTCATCTGCGATGGCATACAGCCGTATGACGCGCACGGCGTCGATGAGATCGTGGAGCGCATCGCCGCGACCCACGTCACCGCGATGCTCGTGCATTCCGATTATCTGGCGATCGCGATCGCACAGGTGCTTGAGCGGCGCGGCATCCGCGTGCCGGACGACGTGTCGCTGATCTCGATCGATGGTTTCGCCACCCCGAGCTCGCGCCCGCTGACCGTGCTGCGTTCCAGTGCGCAGGACCTGGCCGAGGCCGCGGTCACCACGCTGATCGAACGCATCCAGAACCCGGACGCGGCGACGCGTCACGTCTTCGTCGACCCGACGCTCATCGACCGTGGTTCCGTGACGGACCGCCACTGACATGTGCGATCGCGGGGCGATACGCCACTGACGGTTCCGCATCGCCCCGCGGCCGAATACGACATCATCGGCCGTCCGGCGACAGCATATCCTGCACGGATATCGCCATCAGCCCCGTCTCACCACGACCGGCCGCGATCCGCGCCAGCTCGTCGGTTTTGACGAACAAGGCATAATGGCGGTCGGCATACCCCGGGATCAGGTCCGCCCGGGATCGCAGAACGGCGATCGTGTCAGCGACCTCAAGACTGGACTTCCACTTGCATTCGCCCAACAGGATGGAACCGGTTTTCGCGTCGGCGGCGATGACATCGATATCCGTTTCCTGCCTGACCCGGGGATCAGCACCCCACCATTTGCCGAAGGCCGTCGCGCGAAACGGCAAATGCCCTTCACGATTGGCTCGTATCAGCCATTGTTCGCATACCGTTTCATACTGCTGTCCGACATAAGTGTCCAGAGCGGGGCCGATCACGTCGGTTTCGACCGCAAGCTCGCCGTCGCCTCGCTCTATCCTATCCGAATTCGGTCCGACGAAACGGTACCAGAAAGCGAAAAACGGGTCGCCGATCACCCATAGTCCTTTGCGCGTATGCGTCGGATTGTCCCCGAACGGAACACGGCGCTCGATCAATCCCAGATCGGACAATACGCTCAGGTACTTGCCGACGCTCGATGATGTTGCCAAGCCGGCTTTTCCGGCTATCTTGTTCTGTCGCGTCGCACCGGACCCTACCGCCTCCATCACCGAGTTGTACACCGCAATGTCGCGCAGTTCCTGACGCAATAGCATCAGCGGTTCCTCATAGAGCAACCCGCTGGTGTCAAAGAGCAGACGGCCGACATTCTGCTCGTACGACAGATTCGCGCGAATCTGCTTCAGGTAGTACGGAGTGCCGCCAAAAGTAGCGTAATACTGAACGACATCGATCGGCGACGCGAACGGAAGCATGCGAGCCGTGTCGAACACATCGAACGGCTTAAGACGTATCTGCGCGGTACGCCGACCGTACAAGGGACTTTTGTAGCCGAGCACATCGCTTTCCATGAATCCTTCATTGCTGCCGCACAGCACCATCATCACATTCGCGTCTTTGAAACCATGATCGATGGCGACCTGCAGGATGGAGGGCAATGCCCGTTCGTTCAATGCCGCATAGGGGAATTCATCGAACACGAACAGCATGCGACGGGATGGTTCCGTCCTGGACTTTTCGACGATGAAATCGAACGCATCCTGCCATAGCGAGAATGCCGGCCTTGAAATCGGCTCGTCGAAAAACCGATAGATCTCGCGTGAAAAATCCCGCAGGTTCGCGGCTGAGGTCTGTTGACGAGCCGTGAACATAAGCGCATGGCGATCCCTCGCGAATTCGTCAAGCAGCGCGGTTTTGCCGACACGACGACGACCGTATAGCACCAACATCTGGAAATCGTCCTGATCCCACAGATCTTCCATCACCGACAGTTCGTGTTCACGTCCGACAAACATGCAACCACCTTACATATGATACTCACGAGTATCTTACTCTAGAGTATCATACTCAAGAGTATTAAATACTTGGACCACTAATCATCCGGCTTCGTTCACGCGAGCCGTCCGGCAAGGATCAGGGATGGCCCACAATGAGATCGGACGGACGCAGGCCACGGTAATCCCTGATCATGCGGTCATAGCGGCCGCAGCCGGCGACGGGAACGCGGGCATGACCGGTGACGGCGATCACGTAGCCGCCGGAGGCCCGGGCCGCGGCCAACCCCGGCAGAGAGTCCTCGAAGATCACGCATCGACGCATGAGATCACGGGACGGAATAGACGCGTTCCCCGTGCTCACGCCCTCACCATGGCGACCGCTGTCGCGCATCCTGTGTTCCGACCCGGCCGTAACGGCGATGCGCGCGGCCGCCAGATACGGCGCCGGATCGGGCTTGTGCGGGACATCGTCGTCACCGCTGATCGCACCGACGAACGAACCGGCCGGCGCGTGGGCCAGCACGTTGTCCACGATCGGCCGCGGCGAACCGGTGACCAACACGGAAGGCACACATGCCTCGGCAAGTTCCGCCAATAATTCACAAGCCCCTTCGATCCACGGCAAACGTTCACGTTCCATGCACATCACCTGATCAGTCAGCGTGGAGACGATCACCTCATCCGGCAGGTCAACGCCGCGCTCGCGCAGCAGGCGTATGATCATCGGCAGCGCGGCCCCCTGCATCGCCTCGGCGAGCGCGTCGTCCCACGCGCCGCCGCACCGCTCCAGCAATGCACGCTCGGCGCGCACCCAGTACGGGTCCGAGTCGATCAGCGTGCCGTCCAAGTCCCAGAACACCGCTGCCGGCAGACCCGCAGACCCGCCGACAGCGCAGCCGGCACCAGAGATCCGTCCGACGGTACCGCACACGGCACTGTCGGCACCAGCACCGTCAGCAGCCTGGTCACCCGCATCGCAACGTTCCCCGACCTCACCGCTCACCGCAACGCTCCTTGCTCACGCACGAACGGGCGTTTTCTTCCACGGAACGATGGTTCCGCAGACGAAAACGCCCTGTCTCATGGTAGGCGCCCACGGCAGACGCCCCTCCACGACGGGCATCGTGCCGGCGCACCGATAACGACCGATGCAACCGGCACGATGCCATCACCTTGATGCCATAACCGTCACAGCCGCCCCAGCCGTCACAGCAGCTGCCGCACGCCGATCTCGTCGGCGAACAGGTTCGCCTGGATGTGGCTCGGGTCGAGCGCGAGCGCATCATCGAGGAACCGCGCGGCCGCCTCGCGATCGCCGGTGCCGATGTTGGCCAGTCCCATCAGGTAGAGGCAGTGGACGCGGTTCATCTTCGTGTAGTCGTTGTCGAAGATGAGGAAGTCCGGCAGCGAGACGGCGAAGTAGTCGATCCTGACCTGGTCGTCGAGGTGCTGCTCGCCGTAGTCGAGCAGCCGGTAGAACCGCGCGTTGGCCGGGCCTTCCTCGCCGAGCGCCTTGTGGGCGAGTCCCTGGAACAGGATCATTTCGGCGGGCTGGTCGTTGTAGTACATCGCGCCCTTCACCTCGTCGGGGCCGATCGTCGCCTGCCGGAATTCGGCGCGCGCGGCCGACTCGTCGCCGAGCGCACGTTCGACCACGCCGAGCCAGTAGTGGATGTCGTTGTCCTTCTGCCCTTCGAGTTTGCCTTCGCCGAGGTTCTGTGGGTAGGACAGCGCGCGCCCGAGCAGCTCCTTCGCCCGATCCCAGTCGCCGGCGGCCATCGCGTCCTTGGCGAGCAGGGTGAGCGCGATGCGGTATTGCGCGGTGATCTTGCCTTCGCCGCCCTCCCACGGGTGGAAGCGGCGCCGCCCCATCAGCTCGTATGCCCGCGCGTAACGCCCGGTGAGGTTGAGCACGGTCAGGTATTCGATATACAGGTCGTCGCGTTCGCCGACCACATCGGGGTGCTTCTCGAATTCCGCAAGCCGTTGCGCGTACGTCCAACCGATCTTGCGGTGCAGCTGATCCATTTCAAGGAAGACGCGCGCGTCCGACCCGTCGAGACGGTACGCCTCCTCGATCTCCCGCTGTGCGGCCGTCGCGTCGCCGCGCTTGTTGTAGTAGGCGAGCGCGAGGTTGCGATGCACGGTCGGGAAGCCCGGATCACGGTCGCGCGAACGCTCCCACAGCCCGATCGCACGGTCGGCGAGCGTCTTGTCGTAGTACAGGCAACCGAGATAGTACGGCGCCCTGGCACCGTCCACGGACTCGATCGCGGCCTCCAACGGCGCGATATCCTCAAGCTTGTTCGGGAAGCAGTAGTCGGACGGCGCGGCTTCGGCTGCCTCGAACGCGGTCCGCGCCTCCTCGTCGCGGCCAAGCGCTGCCAGATACAGACCCTCGTAGTACTTGACCATCGGCTTCGACTGGTCGGTCTCGGCGAGCAGCGCGAGCGCCTCCTCGTAGGCGCCGAACAGCGCGTAGTCGCGGGCGGCCTGCAGGTGGTTTTCGAAGAATCCGCGCATGAGACCGGACAGTTCGGCCGGGTCTCCCCCGGCGATCACGCGTTCGTTGCCGGACACGAAGTCGAACCGGTCAACCGCGAGGTTCTCGGCGAGCGCGGCCGCGGCGTCTTCCGCGCGTCCCAGCCTGCGCAGCACGTAGGCTCGCAGGCCGCGCGCCTTGATGTTCATCGTGTTGCGGGTGAGCGCGGTGTCGACGTATTCGAGCGCGTCCGCGAAGTCGCCGCGGCGGGCGGCGATGGCGGCCATGGCGAAGAACGCGCGCTCTTTCTGCGCGTCGTCCCAGGTGGCCTTGTAGAACATGTCGAACGCGTCGTCGTCACGGCCCTGGTAGAGCAGGTCGAGACCGAGGTTGTAGTGCGGTTCCGAGTCGTACGGCTGCGTGTTGTGCTTGGTCAGGCGCTTGATCGCGGTGCGGAAGTACCGTTCGGCACCCGCGAAGTCGCCGCGGCGCAGCAGCAGCCGGCCGTACGCGTTGTTGATGCGCGCGTCGCCGGGGTCGCGCTTCAAGCCTTCGAGATAGTACGGGTCGGGCATGTATGTGGCGTGACGGTACTGCTCAAGGTGCAGGCCGGCGAGCAGCAGCTCCTCGTTTGTGAGGATGTCCTCCGGGTCGTCGGCGGCCTTGGCCGGCTCGGGCAGCTTGTCGATCGTCTTCGGCTGTGGCGTGTACTTGACGAGCACGGTCCCGTCGGCGGAGGTCACGGTCGCGGTGATGTCGGTGGCGGCCGCGTCGCCGGTGTCGAATTCGGCGCGCACGATGTCGTTCGGGCTGATCGTGCCGACGTACGAGTACAGCGTCGCGCCGGTGCGGTCGTCGGTGACGGTGACGTGCGCATGCTCGTACACGCTCGTCGCGTATGCGGTGACGCGCCCCTGACCGGCGGCCAGCCCCTGCGCTTCGATGCCTTCGGTCTCGCCGGCCGCGCCGAACGAATCCTCCGGTCCGATCTCGAGGTTCACGGCCGCGTCGATCGACGCGTTCTTGACCAGCCCCACGCCCTTGTACGGCATGAAGTACTGGGTGAACGTCTTGCCCTCGTACGGCTTGAGCCATGTGAAGTCGGGCTGGTTGTCGGTGAACACGCCGGTCATCAGCTCGACGTACGGGCCGTTCGCGTCCGTGAGGTTACGGTCCCATGCGCGGCCGAAGTCGCCGTTGCCCCACGTCCACTGCTTCTTGCCGGGCGAGATGTGGTGGTCGGCCACGTGCAGGATGCCGGCGCCGACGCCGAAGTCGTAGCCGCCGACGAAGTTGTAGTCGGAATGCGCGGCCATGTACGAGGTCGGCACGGGCACGTTCTTGTAGCGGCCGATGTCGACGCCTTCGGAGTAGTCGTGCTTGTAATACGTGCCGGTTGCGATCGGATAGCGGGACACGTCGCGCTTGCCGTGGTCCATGACGGCGGTCACGTCCGGCGGCATCACGGTTTTCGTGTGCTCGTTGACGGGCACGGCCGGGTTCGCCCACCACAGGAAGGTCTGCGGCAGCGCGGTTCCGTTGTACAGCTGCGCGTCGATCTCGATGTATGCCTTGCCCGGGTGCAGCGCGATCGTGGTGACGACCTGCGTGCCGTACATCTGGTCGGTGTCGTGGAGAGCCACGGCCTTGCCGCCGTCCGGCAGGTCCTCGACCGTATAGTCGACCGGCAGGTACGTGGTCGGACGGTGGTGCTGCGGCCAGTTGAATTCGATGCCGCCGGAGATCCACGGTCCGGTCAGACCCACGAGCGCCGGTTTGATCACGTTGTTGCGGTAGACGAAGTCGTAGCCGTTCGTCTTGTCCTTCGCGTATTGGATGCGACCGCCGAGTTCCGGCAGCACGGTCACTTCGAGATACTCGTTCTCGATGATCACGGCCCGGTAGTCCTTGTCGCGCTTGACATCGCTGATCGTCTCGATGACCGGATACGGATAGACGCGGCCCGAACTGCCCTGATACACGCGCTTTTCGATGAACTCCGGGTTCTTGTCCGCCGCGCCGATCTCGTAGGTGGGGATCGTGATGACGGTGTCCCGAATCGTCACTGCCATAGTGTGCTCCTTCATTGGAACTGCCTTGGAAACCATGCGACCGGCCCATTGTCGCCGTTACCGCAACATAGTGATCGCTTGCTTCAAGACTAAGACCGTTTTCCGGCCGATACAGGGTTTTTTCTGCTCACCAATAGTGAAAAATTGCTCTCACTTTGCCGAATGCCGACAGATATGACCGTGCGGGCGGCGCAGCCGACCGGCCACGCCGCCCGCACGGGCACGGCACCAACGTCACCGCACCATCGACGCGATGACCTCCATGTCGATCCGCTGCCGTGGGTCGAATGCCGGCGATGCCAGATACCGGTAGATGGCGCCCTGCAACGCGCGGCCTTCGGGATGATCCTGCAGATCCTGCAATCCCATCGACGAGAACAGCAGTCGTCCGTTACCGCACCGGCATTCGAACAGCTGCGCCATCGGACGCAGGTATGCGTAACTGTCCATTTCGGTGACGATCGGACGGATGCGTCCCGCCGACTCGGGCAGTACGACGGCGCGGCGACCGGCCATCGGCCACCATTGCCAGTCGGTGTGCGATTCGGTCGGGAACCCGTCGAACAGCGGATGGTCGGCGTCGATGTACTGTCCCATGCCGCCGTTTTGCTGGGGGAACGTGCCGACCGACCAGAAATCGGTGGAGAACTGGCCTTGCACCGACCCCGGCAGCGCTTCGGCCGTGGAACGCGGCGACAGGTAGACCACGCCGCCCCGGTCGAGCACAGCGCGGGCCGTCTCGTCGAAATGTTCGGTTTCATACACGCCCGCCGGCCGCGACGGCGTCGTCGGCGCATACACCCAAATCGGGTACGAGTTCGTCGCTCCGTCGATGTCGATGCGCAGGTCCAGCCTGGCCGGCGGCCGTACCGAGTCCAGCGGCAACGCCAACCTGCCGGCCGAGGTCAGCGTTCCCACGGGACAGTAGACGTCGGGCAGGCGGTCCTTCAGCGAGATGCCGTCGCCGGTCAGCGAGAACCGCACCGGACCGGCGAGCGCCGTCCGTCCGTAATTGGCGATGACCACGTCGCAGGACAGCGTCTCGTCGCAGGTGTACGTGTATCGCGGCAGCAGCGCGAGCGGCAGACGGTCGGTGAAGAACGCGCGGAACCGTTCCGGCTGCGCGAATCCGTATGACTTGGATTCCAGATGCGCGTCGAGCATGCCCACCAGCGCGGTGCCCTGTCCGGGGAAATCCTGCAGTCCGAGCAACGACAGTCCGCTCATCGACCCGGTGCGCAATACGGCTTCGACTTCCTCGCGATAGCCGATCAGGGACAATTCGCCGCTGGCCTCGACGTACTTTGGCCAGATGTCGTCGAGGCCGCGCGCATGAATGCGGTCGCGGATGATCCGGTAGTTCGCCGGGTCGGTGACGCCCTGGAACCGTTCGATCTCGCTCAGTTCCGGCAAAACCTCGTACTGGCCGACCTCGAATCCGAACACCGGCCCCGCGTATTGTTCGCGCAGCGCGGCCATCGACTGCTCGTAATTCATGTCGGCTCCCGGATACCGGTTGTTGAGATGTCCGGTCATGGGCGAGCTGGTGGCGCGCAGGAAATGGTCCCGGTACGCCTGCGACGTATAGAAGTCGCTGTTCGGATCGCAGCCGTTGAGCCCGTAGTGCACGTTGGAGCCCCATGCGTACAGTCGGGTCGGGTCGAGGGAACGCGCCAGGTCGAGCAATTCGGTCATGCGCCGGTGGCCGAGGTCGCCGGCGGCGAGCTCGTTGCCGAGCGTGAGCATGACGAACGAGGGGTGGTTGGCGAGCGTGAGGATGACCCGTTCGAGTTCGGTGCGGTAGTAGGCGAAGGATTCGTCGGATTCGAACGCGGTGTGCGGATCCCAGTGGGACAGTTCCGGCTGCATCATCATGCCGATCTCGTCGGCCGCGGCGAACGCCTCGTCCGGCGGGCAGTGCGAGTGGAACCGCATGCAGTTGACGCCGTAGGACCGGTAGGTGTCGAGGATTCGCCGCCAGTCGTCCACGCTCGTCGGCGGATGGCCGGTTTCCGGGAATTCGGCGCAGTTCGCTTCGCCGCGCAGGAAGAACGCGCGTCCGTTGATCGTCAGTCGACCGTGGTCGTCGGAGCCGAAATCGCGCACGCCGAACCGTACGGTCATGGTCGAGCCGGACGGCGAACCGGACGGCAGCTCGCGGACCGTTTCGTCCGGACCGTCAGCGCCGTCAACGGCACCGCCATCGCGGCCAAGCGTCACGGTCAGGTACTGCAGGTTGCCGTCGTATTCGTCCCAGCGGCGTACACCGTCGCGCAACGGCAGCGACTCGAACGTGATGTCGTTGACGCCCGGGACCAATGCGACCGTCCGCCGGGCCGTATCGGCCAACGCGTCGGAACGGACGAGGATCGTCGCCGACGCCGCACGGCCGCAGTCCACGCTTGCCGTCACGTCCACCATGTCGCCGTGCGGCAGGACCCGCACCGAGGAGACGAACGTTTCCGGTTCGACGCGCAGCCGGACGTAGCCGAGCAGACCGTTCCAGTTGGTCTGCGTCTCGTCGGTGGCCGTGGACGAGCCGACGATCGCATCGTGCGGCATGCCCGGATAGCTGTTGTCGCTGAGCACGACGAGTTCGTCGTCGCCGGTCAGCATGCCGGTCACTTCGAATACGTGCGGCGTGCTCAACGTGCCGGGCAGATGCGGCGGCACGGGCGTGCCGTCGACCTGCAGGGCGAGGTGGCGCGCTCGTTCGACTTCGAAGAACACGCGTTCGCCGGGCTTTGGACGGTATGCGATATGCCGCGTGAACCTCGCCTCGCCTTCGAACGTGTGCTTGCGCGTCAATCGGGTCGCCCATGGGCGCAGGTCCACGGAATCGTCGATCACGCCGGGCGTCGTCGTGCGGGTGCGTGCGACGTCCGGGTGTCCGATCCCGTTGGTGTCAAGCGTGCCGGGCAGACGGACCGGCCGTGCGATGCCGTCGTCGATGGCGGCGCTCCAGGAGCCTTCCAAACCGATGATCATTGTTGTTTCCTTCCCGAAAACCACGGGCGGGGCGTCCGTCCGCATTGCGGCGTGACGGACGCCCCGCTTCCTACGTGTCGTCAGTTCGCGACGGCGGCGGGGTCCGTTCCGGCCTCGGCGGCCGCCTTGGCGGCGCGGCGTTCGCGCAGGATCGCGACGATCTCGAGGAACCGCTTCTCGGTGATCTCGTACTTGAACATCGGGATCAGCGCGAAGATCGTCAGGATCGCCGGGATGAAGGTGAACATCGCGCCGATCCAGAACAGCGTGTGCGCCGACAGGTCGGTGTTGGCCACGAAACCGGCCCAGGCGAGCACGTAGCCGCCGAACGCCACGCCGATCGCGTTGGAGATCTGGGACTTGAAGATGTTGAGCGAGAACACGGCGCCTTCGGAACGCTCGCCGGTCTTCCACTCGTTGTATTCGATGCAGTCCACGATCATCGAGAAGCCGGTGATGTTGGCGACGCCGGTGAAGAACGAGATGATCGCGCCGATGATCATGACGCCCCAGTATTCATGCTGGAACAGGAACAGCGCCGCGCCGAACACGGACATCGCGATGTAGCAGCCGATCGTCGAGTTCTTCTTGCCGAACAGCTTCGAAATGAACGGCGACAGGGACGAGCCGATGAGCTGGAAGACGAGCGTGAGCGTCAGGTAGTACTGGACGACGTTTTCCATGCCGAGGTTGTACTTGAAGAAGTACAGCTGGAAGCAGCCCTTGATGTTGCTGACCATTTCGAGCAGGAACATGGAGATCATGATGAGCGTGAACGGGGTGTTCTTCACGAACATCTTGGCGATCTGCACCGGCGACTGCGAGGTCTCGCGCTTGGTCGAATAGTTTTCTGGCACGAACAGCAGCGTGAGCAGCAGGCAGGCGGCGGCGGTGATCATGATGATCGTCACGGCCATCGTCCACGAGCCGAGGATCCTGACCAGCGGCAGCGTGAAGGCGCTGATGGCGAGCTGGCCGAACGCGGCGACGGTGCGCGGCACGGCCACGACCTTGACGCGCTCGTCGGGGTCCTGCGTGATGGCCGAGGACAGCGACCAGTACGACGTGTCGAGGATCGAGAACGTCATGTTCCACAGGATGTACGTGGCGTACGCGTAGACGAGCTTGCCGGCCTCGTCGAAGTCGGGGCTGATGTACAGCGCGATCGTGGTGAGCACGGTCAGCGACGTGCCGACGAAGATGAACGGCTTGAACTTGCCCCATCGCGTGCTCGTGTTGTCGACGATGATGCCCCACATGATGTCGGTGATCGCGTCGATGCACTTGGTCACCAGGAACATGGTCGCCACGGCCGCCGCCTTGAGTCCCACGCTGTCGGTGTAGAAGAACATCAGGTAGGTGGCCATGACGAAGTAGGTGAGGTTGGCGCCGAAGCTGCCGGCGCCGTACGAGAACGCGACCAGGAAGCTGACCTTGTCCTTCGGGTTCTTGGTGATGCCCGCCGCCGTGCCGGCGCCGCCTGACGCCGCGATATCCGTTGCCATGATGATGCTCCTTCGCTGTATGCGGCGGGACGTCGTCGTTCCGTCGCTTGGTATGGTTCGGTCGATATTCGGTTGATGTTCGGTTATGACGTTGCGGGATCCCGGGCGGGCGGCCGGACCTCCCGCGAGTCCGGCCGCCCCGATCCGGTTCAGCTCACGCGGAAGTCGGTCATGCCCGCGCCGATGGTGGACGGCTGCACGTAGGTGACCCTGATGTAGCGCAGCGGCTGCGGTTCGATGTCGTAGACGCGGTTCTTCGCCTGTTCGCGGCGCTGCGCCAGCGTCGTCCAGGACGAGCCGTCAACGGATCCGTCGATGGTCAGTTCCGTGTCCTGCGGTTCCTGCAGGTCGATCTCGATCCGGCTGACGGTCGCCTCCTGCTGCAGGTCGACCCGCCACCAGTGGCCGGGCAGCGAGTTGATCGACTCCCAGAACGTGAGCGGGCTGCCGTCGACCGCGTGTTCCGGCCCGCGCGACTTCGACTTGGATCCGTCGGTGGACGCCGGCTTGCGCAGCGCGAGGTTCGGCTTCTCGTCATGATCCGGCACGACCGCTCCGGCCGGCGGGTTGAGCAGCGCGGTCAGCGTCGCCGCGTCGACGGACTGCGCGGGAGCGAACCCGTCGCCGTTGACGTAGTCGACGATGCTGTTGCGCAGCGCGAGGACCGACGGCGAATCCGTCGCGTCCAGATTGATGGAGCAGACCAGCAGCCGCCCGTCGCCGACCGCGCATTCGAACAGGTTGGTGGCGTGTTCGATGGTGTAGAAGTTGGGCACGATCTGCGTGATCGGCTTGAACGCGCCGCCGAGGGCGTCGATGACGATGCTGAACGACCGTTCGATCGGGTCCTTCCACACCAGTTCGCTGTACCGAGACGCGGGGAACGACCGCAGTGCGGGGTGACGTTCGTCGCAGAACATGCCGCACGGGTCCACGCTTTTGAACCATACCGGGCTCCAGAACACGGGGAAGAACTCGCCCTTGCGTGCCTTCGCGACCTTGTTCGGATCGGCGAGGATCACCGCCTTGCCACCCCGTTCCAGCGTCTGCCGCACACGGTCGTCGAAACGGTCGGACACGGTCACGTCGTCGGCGAAGTCGCGTGCCGGCTCGGGCGCGTACACCCAGATGTCCCACGAATTCTCGACGCCCAGACCGGGATGGCGCACGGCGAGCCGCGCCTTGGTGTTTGACGTGAAACAATCCAGCGGCACGGAGAACGCGCCGACTTCGGTCAGGTCGCCCTGCGGCGCGGCCGCGGCATCCACCTCGCCTTCCAGATGGACGGCCGGGACGCCGACCCCGGCATCCGACCGCGCGTCCACGGCGTCAAGGCTCCACGTCCAGCGCCCGGCCTCGATGTCGTCCGCGCCGTAGTTGAACACCTTCAGCGTGGCCGTCAGCGTCTCGCCGGCGACGAACTGCCGTTTGTCGAGGATGACCAGCGGCTTGACCGCGTCGCAGTGCAGGTCGATGTCGTCGATGCCCTTCGGCTCCCAGAACGCGTTGAGCAGGCCGACCGTGGCGGTCGACTGTCCGGGGAAATCGTGCAGGTCAAGCATCTGGAATCCGCCGAAGCCGCGCGTGCGCATCGTCGATTCGATGTCGTCGCGGTACAGCACGGCCGCCAGATGACCGGAGGCGAGCACGTAGTCCTTGGCGTAGCCGATCAGGCCCTTGCGTTCCAGATCGTTCTTGATCACCTCCAGGTTGACCGGGGCGAGCGCGCCGTCGTATTCGGGGATCTCGCTCACGTCCGGGAACACCGCGTACTGGCCGAGCTCGTGCGCCACGAGCGGCAGCGACGCCTTGCCGACCGCCTCGTCGTAGGTCAGCGTGGTCTGCTCGACCATTTCGTCGAGGAACGCCTGGCCGCGGATGCCGGTTTCGTCGTACTGCACGTCGACGAAATAGTCGTCGGCGGCGGTCGGCTGGCGCCGGGTCACGATGCATCCCGAGTTGGAGGTCAGCGTGGTCAGGAATCGCGGATCGCGCTTGCGGATGCGCGTCAGCACGTCCTCGAGATACGTGTAGTCGCCGCTCAGCTCGTTGCCGGCGACGAGCATGCACAGGCTCGGATGGTTGCCGTACGCGTCGACGATGCGGTTGAGTTCGGCCTCGATGTAGTCGTAGTGGTCGATGTGCGAGCCGACGTCGCCCTTGAACCAGTCGTCCATCCAGAACGGGCCTTCGACCGACAGGTAGACGCCGAGCCGGTCGGCCGCCTCGAACGCGGCTTCCGGCGGGCACCAGCTGTGGTAGCGCACATGGTTGAGTCCCGCTTCCTTGACGCGCCGGTAGATGTGCTCGTACGAGGCGACGTCGCACGGCGGGAATCCGGTTTTCGGGAACACGCAGCAGTCGAGCGTGCCGCGCAGGAACATGCCGTTGCCGTTGATGCGCAGCGTCCTGCCGTCGACCGACAGCTCCCGCATGCCGAACGTCACGTCCGTTTCGCGGCCGTCGACGATGACCGACAGCGTGTACAGCGTCGGATGGAACTCGTCCCACGTTTCGAAATGCGGCAGGACGACGTCGATGCCGTTGTCGCCCGCATGGACGGCGACGCCATGGCTTTCGGCCACGGTCTCGCCGGCGGCGTCCCGGACCAGCACGTCCGCCGTCGTCGCCGACTGCGCGACGCCGCGCAGCAGCACATGCACCGAGCCGTCCGACGGTCGCGGGAACACCTGCACGTCGCGTACCGGACCGGCGCCGGCGCGCAGTTCGATGGCGCCGACGATGCCGTTCCACAGCGTCTGCGTCTCGTCCGTGTAGGCGCTCGCCTTGTCGTAGATGTGTTCCACGTCGCGGTTGTCGATGCGGATCGTCAGCGTCTGTTCGCGGCCCGGTTCGACGAACGGCGTCAGATCGTAGACGTGCGCGGCGGACAGCGAGTCGCGGCGTCCCACGTAATGACCGTCGATCCATACGGCCGATTCGAAGATCACCCGTTCGAGATACAGTTCGACGCCGTCGGCGAGCGCTTCGGCCGGCGGCATAACGATCCGACGCTGCACCCACAGCGCGCCCAGGTAATCGTAGCGCTGGCGCAGGCACCGGGTGGTATCCTCGTTGAGTTCCGTGTCGGCCTCAAGCCGGTGCCCGACATGATTCGTGGTCGTGGTTCCCGGCAGCTCGAAGGGTGCCGCATCAAAAGATTGCGCCGACCAGATCTCCGGCATGCCACGGTCATCGGGGTCGAGCCGATAGTCCCATGGTCCGCTTAGGTCCAGCAGCACATTGTGTGATTGTCGTGTCGTCATGGAAAACCTCACCGTCCCTGTGTAGCCCTGCCGGACTCCGTTGCCCGGCAATGCATTCCCCGCCGTATCCCGTGCGGAGCATGCTACCAGCGTATGCCCGCGCCGGCGTGCGCGGTGTAGAAAAACTGCTCAAGTAGGCACAAAAATTGCGTTCGACGGCGACCGCGGACGCACCTGCCGTCATGGCGGCTACCATGTAGAATAATTGCTCAGCCACAAGGAGGCGGCGTCATGAAACCGGCTGAACATGGGATTCTCGACGAGGGGTCGGATTTCTATATCTACACGCCAAGCAAAACGGCGTTGCAGACGTTTCTGTACCCGTTGCGCGTCGGCTCGTTCAGGTACGAGGCCGGGTACCGGCAGGAGCGCAGTTCGTTCGACAGTTTCCTGCTCATGGCCGTGCGGCAGGGATCGTTCGACGTGGACGTCGGCCAAGGCACGCTGCATGCGGACAAGGGAAGTTTCATCCTGGTCGACTGCTATCGGCCGCATTCCTATGGCTGCGCCGAGGACAGCGACGTGCTGTGGCTGCATTTCGACGGCGTGACGGCCCGCGCGTATTTCGATCTCATCCATGACAAGCTCGGCACGGTGTGCTCGCTGAAGGATCCGGGATTCGCGCTGTCGCGGATGTCCGACATCTACGAGACGTTCCGGCAGGGAGGGCGCGTGTCGGAACCGCTGATGTCGAAGTACGTCACCGACATCCTCACCGAGTTCTCCATGGATTCGGCCGACGGCGGCACCGCGACGCAACGGCAGCCGCACGCCATCGAGGACGTGCTCACGTATATCTCCGCGCATCTCGGCGAACCGCTGTCGGTCGCGGACATGGCGGCGCGCGCCTATATGAGCGAATACCATTTCATCCGCGTGTTCAGGAAGGAGACCGGGTACACGCCCCACGCCTACCTGGTGGAGGCGCGCATCCATGCGGCGAAGTATCTGCTCACCACCACCGACATGCCGCTCAAGCAGCTGTGCGAGGAATGCGGGTTCACCGACACCAGCGCGTTCTGCGCCGCGTTCAGGCGCAAGACCGGGGTCTCCCCCATCGCGTTCCGTCAGCGGGGCGGATCGCCGGAGACGTGACGAACCAGCCGCGCTCTCACACGCTGTTGTAGAGCCGTTTGGGGAAGGCGTCGCGGTATTGCCCCGGAGTGAGGCCGGTGCGACGTTTGAACACGCGCATGAAATACTTGGGATCGTCGTAGCCGACGTCATGGGCGATGTTGGCGATCGGCGAGGCGGTGGTGCTCAGCAGGTCCCGCGCGCGGTCGATGCGGTATTCGGTGATCTGTTCGGCCACGCCGACGCCGAACACGCGCTTGTACATGACGGTCAGATAGCTCGGCGAGTAGTGGAATCGCGCGGCGACGGCGGCGACGGTGATGTCGTCGCAGGCGTTCGCCATGATCCAAGCGCGTACGGCCAGCATGGGGGCGAGGCCGATCCGCCTGGCGGACGTGTCGGACGGCTCGTCACCACCTGACCTGCTACCGGAACCACATCCGACGGCATCATTGGCATCATCGGGACCATCGGCGGCACCGTCCGGCGCCGCGTCATGCCCCACGCCGCCGCTCTCGGCCGCCAGTATCGGCCGCCCGTCGGCGCGGATCCCGATGATGCCGCCGATCATGTATGCGCTGGGGTTCAGCGCCATCGTCATCGAGGCCCGTTCCTGCACGCTGATCTCCAGCAGCAGGCTGGTTGCCAGATAGTCGCAGTAGGCGTTGCGGTGCGGACCGAATCGCGCGTACACGTCGATCAGCTGGCCGCACAGCACGGCCACGCGGTCCGGGTCGGGGATCCGGTCGCGGTCGGGCAGGATCAGCGTGCGGTCGTCCTGCGGCAGGTCGGCCGCGGACGACGCCGCGATGACGCGTGCGTCGGGCAGGCGGAAGTGCAGCCAGTAGAACTCCAGATCGTCGGTGATGATCTCGGTGCCGGCATGTTCCACGCCGCGCGGCAGCAGGATGACCTCGCCGGCGCCGACGCGCATCTCGCGCTCCCCCACCCGGATCGGCAACGTGCCGCGGCGGACGAACATGAGTTCGGACGAGTCGATGATGCGGCGCGTATGCCGCCATCCCGGACCGGACACGAACTGTCCGATCGACAGGAATTCCACCGGCCCGTCCAGCCTGCATGTCGTCACGCTCATAGGTTCCAGAGTAGCCGCAGACCGTCCGCCGGACCGTCACACGCCGCCACGCACGGCCACGCGCGACCGGTCAGTCGTGCAGGAAGACGGTCATCTCGTTTTCGCCGCGGTTGGCCCATGCGAAGTACGGGATGAGGGTCGCGGTCGCCGGTTCGCGCTTCGCCGGCGCATACTCGGCGTACAGCGGCGCGAACGCCGGTGATTCGGCGTCCATGCCGGCCGGTACCGGCTCGCGCCATGCGGGCACCTCGAGGCGCACCATGTCGCGGGTCACGTCGTCGACCTCGCCCTGACCGTCCGCGTCGATGCCGGTCGCGCCCGCGTGGAACGCGAACGGCACGACCTTGACCGACGTCGGATCGTTCAGGATCGCCGCGACGTCGGCGTGCAGCAGGTGCAGGTTCGCGCCGTTGTCCTTCTCCTCGGCGCAGAACGTGATCGGACCGCGCACGAACGCGACCTTGCCCGCATCCTCGCGCACCATCGGGTTCGCGGCCATCATGCGCACCGGCATCGGGAAGTCGAACGACACCGTGTCGCCGTCATGCCATTCGCCGGTAAGGTACACGTATCCGTCGCGCACGTCGCGCGAGACACGTCCGCCGGCCTTCTCACCAGACGCCGAGATCGCAGCGGCCGCCGCATCCGCGGAACCGGCCCAGCCCGGCAGGCGGAACGCCAGCGTGAACGTCGCCGAATCGGTACCGTCGCCGAGCCGCACGGTCGCCGAGCCATCGCCCCGCCACGGCAAGTTCGCCGTCACGCTCAGGGTCACGGACGCGCCGCCGAGCGTCGCACGCGCCTCACCGCCCATGTACAGGTGCGTGAACAAGGTGGACGTATCGTCGCTGACCGTGTACGCGTATTCCTGCACCGACTCGACGATGCGGGCGATGTTCGGCGGGCAGCACGCGCAGCCGAACCACTTCTGACGCACCGGCTTGACGTGGCGCAGGCGGTCGTCCTTGTGGCAGGCGTACGGGTTGACCTCAAGCGGGTTCACGTAGAAGAAGCTCTTGCCGTCGAGCGCCATGCCGGCCAGCGTCGTGTTGTACAACGCCTGCTCCATCACGTCCGCGTATTCGGCCTTCGGTGCGATCTCGAGCATGCGGCGGGCGAAGAACGCGAGCGAGATCGCCGCGCACGACTCGGAATAGGCCGCGTCGTTCGGCAGATCGTAGTCGTAGGAGAACGCCTCGCCGTTCACCGTGCCGCCGATGCCGCCGGTGATGTACAGCTTCTTGTCGACGATGTTGCGCCACAGGTTCTCGCATGCGGCGACCAGCGAATCGTCGTCGGTGAGCTTGGCGACCGCGGCCATGCCGGAGTACAGGTAGCCGGCGCGCACCGCGTGGCCGACCGCCTCCTTCTGCTCGCGCACCGGCTTGTCGGCCTGCGTGTACTCGCAGTCGAAGGACCAGTTGGTGTCGGAGTAGCCGTCGCGCTTGTCGCGTTCGCCTTCGTAGACGAAGTAGTTTGGTTCGGTGCCGCGTTCGTCGATGAAGAACTTGGCGAGGTCGAGGTACTTCTTCTCGCCGGTCAGGTCCGCCAGGCGGGCGAGCGCCATTTCGGCGATCTCGTGGCCCGGGTAGCCCTTGCATTGGTCCGGCTTGGGGCCGAAGACCTCGCCCACGTAGTCGGCGAAGCGTTCCGCGGCCTTGAGCAGCTTGTCCTTGCCGGTGCCCTCGTAGTACGCGATCGCGCCTTCGATGAGGTGGCCGAGGCAGTACAGCTCGTGGTGCCAGCGCAGGTTGTGGAACGCGCGGTCCATGCCGTTCAAAATGTAGTACGTGTCGAGGTAGCCGTTGTCGAGCTGGGCGGCGCACACGATGTCGATCGCCTTGTCCGCCGTGGCTTCAAGCTCGGCGTCCGGGTGCTGGGTGAGGCTGTAGCCGACCGCCTCGATCCACTTCGAGAAGTCGGTGTCCTGGAACACGAAGCCGTAGAACTTGTCCGGATCGGGGTGCTTGGGGTCGGCGGGCTTGGATTCGAAGCCGCGGTAGGTGTAGGCCGGCGGCACGAACTTCTTGCCTTCGGTGCTCTTGCGCGCGTTCTGCGCGGCGGCGGCCTTGAAGTTGTGCATGCAGTAGCTGGGCGCGGCGCCGGGGACGTTGTCGTTGAGCGCGTTCCACTGGAACGGGATGACGGCGGTGCGCACGAGCTCCTGCTCGGCGTGCCAGAACGCGTCGGTGACGGTGACGTCGCGCAGGGCGAGCGGCTTGCTGTGCCGCGCGGGCTGGGTTTGCGCGGCGGATTGCGCGGTCTGGTTGGGCTGCGCGGTTTCGGTAGACATATCGGCTCCTTTGACTTATGCCGGTGGTTTCGACGGATGCCGGTGATCGATATGATCGGCGATCATTGGCGAACGATGACTACCGTACGTCGCACTTCCGGTGACGGAAGGTGGACAAATCGTTGACGCAGTGGATTTCATCAGACATCCGAGACACACCATGTCCGGCCACCGTACGCGGACTCAATTACGGCCGTTTCGAACATGAGAAACGGCCGTAATCGAATCCTTGCCCAACGGGAAGGACTCAGTCACGGCCGTTCAACGGTCGGATTGGGCCGGCCGACCCGTCACGCACCTTCCGGTGCATGGCCGGACCGGCCGGCCCGTCACATCGCCGCCGTCACCGGCGACGGCGCAGCACCTGCGTCATGATGGCGCAGCCCGCGGCCAGCAGGGTCGCGGCCAGGATCGCCGCCACGACGACTTCGGAACCGGTGTTGGTCAGCGATTCAACCTTGCCGGTCTTGTCTGCGTCGGTCTTGCCGGAACCGTTGGCATCCGAGCCGTCGCCGGAGCCATTGCCGTCCTGCGAACCATCGCCGGAGCCGTTATCCGAACCGCCCGGTTGCTGAGAACCGCCGTTGCCGCCGTCGGAGGAGGTCTTCTCCCACTGCGCGTACAGCGTCAGGTCGGCGTTCACCGGCTGGTTGAAGTCGTAGGCGAACTTGCCTTCCTTGTCGGTGGTCCATCCGGTCAGGCGATAGCCGTCGCGGGTCGGGTCGGCGGGCTTGGCGACCGGCTTGCCGGCCTTGACCGTGACCGGCTTGACCGCGGATCCGCCGTTCGCGTCGAACGTGACCGTGTATTCGGTCGGTTCCGGCTCGGGTTCGGCCTCGACGGTGACGGTGCGCGTCGCCGTCGTCTCGTGCCCGGCCTTGTCGGCCACGGCGTAGACGACCGTGTACACGCCCGGCTTGGTCGTGTCGATCGCGTCGATCGCGTTGCCGGAGCCGTCGGTGATCGTCACCGCGATGTCGCCGGTCAGGTCGCCGTCGACGTCATCGGTGGCCTTCACGCCGGCCAGCGGGTCGAACTCGCCGCCGAACGGCACGGTCACGTCGTCCGTTCCGGTCAGCTCCGGGGCCTTGTCGCCGGCTTCGGGCGCGGTCAGTCCGTCGTCGCCGAGCACCTTGATCTCGGCGAACTGGGCGCGGCACCAGGTCTGCTGGCCCTTGGTCCAGTTGTTCTGCGTGTACGGGGCCTGGAAGACCACGCGCACGTAGCGGTACGTGCCGCTCAGCGTCTCGGCGGCGAAGCCGAAGTCGGCCTTGTTGGCGGCGTCGGGCTTGGCGGTGCGGTCGAGGATCTCGGTGAAGTTCTCGCCGTCGGTGCTGCCGTAGACCGTGTACGGGTACCAGCCTTCGGAGCCGTTCATGATGTACGAGGAGATCTCGAGTCCGCTGAGCGGGTACGCCTTGCCGAGGTCGACCTGCCAGGTGGCGGGCCAGCGCTTGGTGAGGTCGGCGTCGGTGTTGGCGGCGGCCGTCGTGTAGTCGCCGTCCACGCTGGCCGAGGCGTCCGCGCCGTTGAGCGTCGCGGTCTTGCCTTCGGACAGCACGCTGCCGTCGCGTTCGGGGATCACCTCGCCGGTGGTCGCGTTCGTGTACAGGGTGCGGTAGTACTCGGAGGTCGCGTAGCCTTCGGACAGCTGCAGCGGGGTGACGCGCCAGCCGGCGGTGCCGTCGGAGCGCCACCAGCGGTTGCCGGAGACGGTGGCGGACACGGCGTTGCCGTCCGCGTCGACCCACGTGCCGGCGCCGTTCTGCTGGGTGGAGAAGGACGAGCCTTCGCCGACCTGCCGCAGTTCGCTCCACGTGCCGTCGAGCGACTTGGCGGAGTAGTAGCCGCCGGCGCTGGGCAGCCAGCCCGCGTTGGCCGAGGTGAACAGGTAGTACCAGCCGTTCGACTTGATGAGCGCCGGGGCCTCGCGCGAGCCGGATGCGGTGAGCTTGGCCACGTAGCCGTTCTCGCCGACCGGCACGACCTCGGTCCAGTCGTCGTTCAGCTTGCTGATGACGATGTGGCGGTTCGCGGTTTCGCCGGCCTGGTTGCTGGCGGTGACGAGGTACGCGCTGCCGTCGTCGTCCACGAACACCGCCTTGTCGCGCGCCTGGTAGCCGTTCGGGTAGACGAGGCCGCCGTAGTGCTTGGTGGTCGCCGCATGACCGGGCGTGACGTCGGCTTCGAACAGGGCGCCGGTCGCGTAGCCGGAGCGCTTCTCGTAGTGCGCCCAGATGACGACCTTGTTCTTGGCCTTGTTGTACACGGTGCTGACGGATTCGAACTTGTAGTCGTCGAACGTGCCGTCGGTCGCGTCGGAGGGCGCGACGACGATGTCGGAATCGACCCACGTCTTGCCGCCGTCCGTGGACTTCTGTTCGAGCACGACGTAGCCGTTCGTCGCGGCGTCGGTGTTGTTGCCGCTGACGCGGTAACGGTACTTCACGCCGTCCACGACGATGCCTTCGTCATTGGAGCTGGTGGAGCCTTCGCCGGTGTTGTCGTCGTACTTCGACATGCCGTCGGGCAGGGTCGCGTACGTCTTCGCGGAGACGACGACGCTGGTCGAGGCGACCTGGTCGCCGAGCATGCCCTTGACTTGGTAGTAGTACGTGCGGCTCGCGGCGGGCAGGTTGTCGACCCAGCTGGTCGCGGTCGCTGCGGAATCGTCGCCGGTCGCGGAACCGGCGGTCTCGTCGAACGTCTTGACCGCCTCGGCGTCGCTCATGTCGGCCTTGTGAGAACGGTAGACGACGTACGAGGTGGCCGCGTCGACTCCCTTCCAGCGCAGCTGCACGCGGTTGACCGGGTCCTTGCCGGCGACCTTGAACGCCTGCGCGGTGAGCGCGGTGTCGGTGACGGGCTCGAGCTTGTCGGCCTTGGTGCCGTACACCTCGAATTCCTGCACGCCCACGGCCCAGCTGGCGGACTGGTTGTCCTTCTGCTTGGCGACCTTGGTGACGGTCATGCGCACGTAGCGCGCCTGCCCGGAGAGGGAGTCGGACAGGAAGCCGACGGTGGTGTTGTCGCTGTGGTCGACCTGCTTGGTCCAGTTGACGCCGTTGACGCTGGTTTCGATCACGTACTGGTAGTACGTCTCGGAACCGTTGACGAGCCTGGTGGACAGGTCGACGCGGCTGACGTTGCTGATCCTGCCAAGGTCGACGGTGTAGGTGAACGGCATGGTGACGGTGGTGCCGTCCGCGTCATAGCCGCGGAAGAACGTCGTGTAGTCGCCGTCGTTCGCGTTCTTGAGCTCGAAGCCCTCCTTGTCGGTGACGGCCGCGTTGGTGGAGGTCGTGACGCCGTCGCCGCGCGAGAGCAGCTGGATGTCGGGCTGCCTGACCTCGCCGGTTTCGGTGTCCACGGACCAGCCGTCGGAGTAGTTCATCGTCAGCGGGTTGTCGGCGTCGCCGGTTTCGGTCAGCGGCAGCCACACGTAGGTGGAGTCGCGCAGCGCGGACGGGTTCCAGCGGTCGCCCATGTAGACGAGCGTGGTGCCCTTGGAGCCGTTGATCTGCATGATGTTGGTCGGCTGGCTGTAGAACGTGGAGTTGTTGCCGATCGCCGCGAACGGGCTCTTGCCGGTCGTTTCGGTCTTCCAGCCGTCCGGGTCGGTCAGGTCGGAGGTGTACGAGTAGCGCGCCTCGTTCGGCAGCCATCCGGACTGGCCGGACGTGATGATGTAGTACTTGCCGTTGACCTTCGACAGCGCGGGGGCCTCGCGGCGGCCGCCGTCGAACATCAGGTAGGTCATCTTGACGGTGCCGTCGTCGTTGAACGCGACGTCGGTGTAGTCGTCGTTGAGCTGGTAGATGCGCATGCGGGAGCCGTCCTGCGCGGAGATCATGTACGCGGTGCCGTCGTCGTCCACGAACAGGGTCATGTCACGCGAGCCGTAGCCCCACTTGGCGGTGTCGGCCAGGTCGGCGGAGTCGATCTCGTCGCCGTTCTCGAAGAAGGTGTGGCCGCGTTCGGTGCGCCAGTTGCGGTGGTCCGCGTCGGCTCCCGGACGCCAGTGGCCGAGGTACTGGTAGTCGCCGTCGACGGTGTCGCTGGTGGCGACCACGACCTGCGAGGACGCGTAGCTGTCGTAGCCTTCCCAGTGGCCCCACAGCACGTACTTCTTGGTCTTGGCGTTGTAGATGAGCTTCGGGCGTTCGATCTTGTTCTGGTTGAGGCCCGGGGTGTCGACGTCGTACTTGAGGATCAGGTGGCGGAACGTCCAGTTGACGAGATCCTTGGAGGAGTACAGGGCGATGCCGTTGTAGTTGGAGGAGTTGTGGGTCTTGTCCTCGCCCACCCAGTAGTAGATCGGCTTGCCGTCGGTGTCGGTCTGCTGCAGGAAGCCGCCGCCGTGCGCCTGGATCGCGGCGCCTTCGGTGTCGAGCCACTGCTTGCCGACCTGCACGCCGGTGTAGCGCGTTTCATTGAGGTCACGTTCGGTCATGGTTTCGGTCGCGGCGTCGACCATGCGCACCTGCCAGTCGACTTCGTCCTGGCTGTAGGTGCTGCCGTCGGTGTCGGCGAGGATCTTGTCGGCCTCGTTCACGGCCGCGTCGAACAGTTCGGTGCTGTGCTTGGCGTAGGTCTTGCCGTCGGCCTGGATGGCCTTGGCGGTCTTGACCGCAGCGCGCAGCGCGGACTTGTTGAGGATCGGGCCGGGGTTCTCGCCAGTGGCGATCGCGAGCCAGCTGATCACGCCGTTTTCGTTGGACTGGCCGGACACGTCGGGGCCGCGCGGGAACGCGACCTTGACGAGCGTGGTCTTGGTCAGCGTGAAGCTGCCGGAGGAGACGACCGGGGACGCGTCCTTGGCCTTGGCGCTGCCGCCGCGCGGCGACAGGCGCACGTCATCGAGCGTGAGCAGCTCGTCGCCGGTGGCCGCGTCGGTGACCTGCTGGGAGATGGTGCGGCCGTGGTTGCCGTTGTACAGCTCGCGGATGCCGGTGGTCAGCGTGTACGTGCCGGCGTCGAGCGTGAAGTAGTACGTGAAGTTGTTCTTGTCGAGCGAGGTCATGCCCATCGCGTACTTGTCGGACACGGTGTCGCCGTCGTTGACGGTCGTGTCGGGGAAGGAGACCTGGTCCGGGCTGGGGCGGTTGTCGCTGCTGCGCTTGGACTGTTCGTGGCCCCAGGTGTCGCCGTCGGCGGCGACGTAGAACTGGTCGGAATCGGTGCCGTTGAGCAGCTGGTCGCCGGCGAGCGCCTTGACGGCGGTCCAGGTGCCGGAGGTGATGTCCTTGCGGGCGATGGATGCGGCGGTCTTCCAGTCCTTGCCGGTGCCGGCGTCGACGAAGTAGGTGATGCCTTCGGGCACGACGTCGACGGTGGCGGTGGCTTTGCCGCCGTCGGCGGTGGTGCCTTCGGCGGTGACGGTGCCCCACAGGTCGTTGTAGGTGTCGCCCTGCGTGTAGTCGTCGTTCCAGGTGACGGCCTTGCCGTCGATTTCGGCGGGCAGGTTCGGGGCCTTGCCGTAGTAGGTCGCCAGTTGCGTGGTGACGGCGGGCGTGTCCGCCGCGGTTGCCGTGGCGCCGGCGTTTGAGGCCGGTTCGGCGTATGCGGTGGCGGCGGGCAGCGCGCACAGGAGCATCGATGCCGATGCCAGTGCGGCGACGAGCCCCTTGCCTCCGGATGCGTTGAGGTGCATGGGTGCTTCCTTGCTGGTTATTGGGTTGGTGATGTCAGCGTTGGTCACCGCTCCACAAACCTTGTGGATAACGTTAACTTATATCGCTACAAGACAGTAAAGCACCTTCGATCAGATTAATCAAGTTAACGCAAACTCAATCATGCTTGATCAACGATGCTCGATTTTGCGCAAACTGAGCCGATGTCCCGAACGCAATCGCCGCGACTCCGGCCAAGTCACCCACACAAGCCCCTCCCGGAAGTCCGACGTCACTTTGGATCGCAGTCGGCGCCGCATGTTGCACGTTGTGTATGATCGTATACAATTTCTTTTGTATACGATCATACACAACCACAGGAGCCGCCATGAAGATACGTACCATGTACGACGTTGGCATAGCCATCCGGTCCGGGCGGGAAAACGCTGGGCTGAGCCAGCAGGAGCTGGCTGATCAGGCGTCGGTGTCCCGCAGCTGGCTCGCGAAGGTGGAGACCGGCAAGGCATCCTTCGATTTCAGGAAGGTGCTGATGGTGACGCAGGCGCTCGGCATGACGGTGGAGATGTCCTATGGCGAATGAACGAACCGGACACTCGAGAACCTGTCAACGGCGCTGGACAGCGCCGCGGAGCGCATGAGCGGTTTGGATCGCAACGGCATCATCACCCGAACCGTCGACGGCATCCGTATGCACTCCGCGCTCCTGCGGGCAATCAGCGGACGCTAGCCCGGCAAACGCCACACGTCAAACTCACACGCGGTCCACGAGGTAGATGCGCGAGGCGAAGTCCGGGCCGAGGTCGGTGTCGTCGATGCCGGCGCGCATGAGCTCGCCGCCGGAACGCACCGCGTCGAACCTGCCGTCGGTGGAGACGACCCGGTAACGGGCGGTCTCGTCGAGGCCGCGCAGATACAGGCGCGACTTCGGACGGTTCGGGATGCCGAGGATCACGTAGTCGCCGACGATCGCGTGCGCGCGGTCCGCATCGACGCTCATCCACGCCATGCGGCGGTGGTCGTACGGCGCGCGCAGACGGTACAGGTCGCCGTTGTGCAGCAGCGGGGCGTGCTCCTTGAAGAACGCGACCTGTTCGGCGATCTCGTCCAGGTCCTCGGCCGAGGTGCGGGTCAGGTCCATCTCGTAGCCGAACGTGCCGAACATGGCGACGTTTGCGCGGGTCGACAGCGGCTCGGAACGGCCGGTCTGATGGTTCGGCGTGATCGAGACGTGTGCGCCCATCGCGGCGACCGGGAAGAAGTAGCTCGTGCCGTACTGGATCGACATGCGCTCGACCGCGTCGGTGTCGTCGCTGGTCCAGATCTGCGGCGAATACGCGAGGATGCCGTAGTCGAAGCGGGAGCCGCCGGACGCGCAGCCCTCGATGATGAGGTCGGGGAACGCGGCGAACAGGCGCTCGTACAGCGAGTACACGCCGAGGATGTAGCGGTGCATGATCTCGCCCTGATGCTCGGCGCCACGCGTCGCGTCGTACGCCTCGGTGATGAAGCGGTTCATGTCCCACTTGACGTACGCCACGTTCGCGTTCGCCAGGATCGCGTGCATCTGGCCGTAGATGTCGTCCACCACGGCCGGGTCGGCGAAGTTGAGCACGAACTGGTGACGGTAGATGCTCTGGCGACGGCCGGGCGTCGAGATCAGCCAGTCCGGGTGCGCACGGTACAGGTCGGAGTTCTTGTTGACCATTTCCGGCTCGAACCACAGGCCGAAGTCCATGCCGAGCTCGTTGATCTTGCGCGCGATGCCGGCGATGCCTTCGGGCAGGCGGTCCGGGTTGGCCTTCCAGTCGCCCAGGCCGGCGTCCTCGTCGGTGCGTGCGCCGAACCAGCCGTCGTCGAGCACGAACAGTTCGATGCCGGCCTTCTTGGCGAGCTTCGCGAGGTCGAGCAGCTTGTCCTCGGTGAAGTCGAAGTAGGTGGCCTCCCAGTTGTTGATAAGCACCGGGCGCTCGCGGCGCGCCCACGCCGGCCGCTGCAGGTGGTCGAGCACGATGCGGTGGAAGGTGTGGCTCAGGTCGTTCAGGCCGCGGTCGGTGTAGCCGAGCAGCGCCTCCGGGGTCTGGAAGGTCTCGCCGGGGGCCAGGTGCCAGGCGAAGCCGAACGGGTTGATGCCCAGCTGCAGGCGCGTGGCGTGGTACGTGTCGACTTCGGCGTGCAGGTCGAAGTTGCCCGAGTAGACGAACGCGAGGCCGAACGCCTCGCCGGCGTCCTCGGTGGCGGCGGGGCGCGCGAACACCGCGTTGGGGCTGAAGAACGGGCTGGAGGCGCCGCGCAGCGATTCGATCTGCTGGATGCCGGGGTGCAGCGGCTGGCGCTGCGGCGTGCGTTCGCGCGCCCACGCGCCGGTGAACTCGATCATGTCGTAGTCCGAATCCGGCAGGTCGAGGTTGAGGCTGGCCGCGCGCGTGATCGTCAGCGGCTCGGCGCCGCGGTTGGCGATGCTTGCAGACCGGGCGATGACCGGCTCGTCGCGGAAGATCGTGTAGTTGAGCGTCACCGTCAGGCCGGTCAGCTCGTCGGCGAGGTCGATGGACAACGTTTCGGCGGCCGGGGAATCGTATGCGATCTTACCGTCGCGAACCTCGGGGAACGTGGCAGGCAGACCGGGCAGCGCAGGCTTGCCGGAGGCGACCCGGTAGCCGGCGAAACGCAGGTCGGTGACGCGCGAGCCGTTCGCCTGCACGGCCTCGATGGCGGGGTGACGGTAGTCACCCATGCCGAATTCGGGGTATTCGACGCGCTGGTGCTCGACGAACTGGCGGTCCGCCTCGTCGTCGCTGGGCGTGGACGCCTGCACGCGGAAGCGGTCGTCGACCAGGTAGCCGAAGTCGCTCGGTTCGCCGCCGTCAAGCGCCGCATCCGGCAGGGCGGCGCCGGTGTACAGGTTGAGCAGCTTGCCGTTGACGACCTTGAGGATCATGCTGAGCCGGCCGTTGGTCAGGTGGAATTGGGTCAGTTCGTCGTTGATGATGATATCCATGGGGTCAATCCTATCCGTTATCGTTCGTTGCCGTTCGCTATTCGTTCGCCGCCGCGGCGCCGGTCGCCACGCGGATCATCGCGTACTGCGACTCGTACAGGCGGTAGTACGCGCCCTTCTTGGCGAGCAACTCCGCGTGCGAGCCGTGCTCCACGATCTGGCCGTGGTCGATGTAGAAGATCTCGTCCGCGTTCTCGATGGTGGACAGGCGGTGCGCGATGATGAAGCTCGTGCGGCCCTTGAGCAGATGCTGCAGGCCGGCCTGCAGCGCCTCCTCGGTGCGCGTGTCGATGTTCGACGTCGCCTCGTCGAGGATCAGGATGCGCGGGTCGGCGAGCAGCACGCGCGCGAACGCGATGAGCTGGCGCTGGCCGGCGGACAGGGTCGAGCCGCGCTCCTCCACCGCGGTGTCGTAGCCGTCGGGCAGTTCCATGATGAACTCATGCGCGTGCACGGCCTTCGCCGCGGCCTCGATCTCCTCGTCGGTCGCGTCCAAACGACCGTAGCGGATGTTCTCGCGCACGTTGCCGGAGAAGATGAACGTGTCCTGCAGCATGACGCCCATCTGCCGGCGCAGCGATTCGAGCGTCACGTCGCGCACGTCGTAGCCGTCGATAGTGACCGAGCCTTCCGACACGTCGTAGAAGCGCGACAGCAGGCTCACGATCGTGGTCTTGCCGGCGCCGGTCGGGCCGACCAGGGCGATCGTCTGGCCCGGCTCGACGTGGAAGTCGACGAGGTTGAGGATGTTGCGGCCGTCGTCCTCGTAGCGGAACACCACGTCGTTGAAGTCGACCTTGCCGCGGATCTGCGGCAGGTCGGCCGCGTTCGGCTTGTTCTCGATCTCCGGCACCACGTCGAGCGTTTCGAAGATGCGCTCGAGGTAGGCCGAGCAGGTGACGAGCTGGTTGTAAAAGTTGCCGATGTTGATGACCGGGTTCCAGAAGTTGTTCGCGTAGCCGACGAACGCGATGAGCATGCCGGTGGTCACGTTCACGCCGCCGAAGCCGGTGATGCCCACGAAGTAGATGAACGAGATGGTCATCACGGAGATGGTCTGCACGCCCGGCCACATGAGGAATTCGATGTGCTTGGCGTGCATCCACGCGGTGCGCACGTCGTCCTGCTGCTGCTGGAAGATCTCGAACTGCCGTTTTTCGCGAGCGAAGGTCTGCGTGGTCTTCACGCCGGCGATCGACTCGTGGATGAACGCGTTGAGGTTGCTCTGCTTGTTGGACAGCTTCTGGTAGGCCTTGCGCTGGAAGTACTGCAGTCCGCGCACCCAGATGATGAGCAGCGGGAACAGGATCAGGCTCCACAGGGCGAGCCGCCAGTCGATCGCGAACATGACGATGAGCGTGACGAAGAACGTGAACACGTCGGCGAACACGCTGATCAGACCGGACGACAGCGTGTCGGAGAGGGTGTTGACGTAGTTGACCACGCGGATGAGGATCTTGCCGTGCGGACGCGAGTCGAAGTAGCTGAACGGCAGGGTCTGGATGTGCGTGAACAGGTCGCGGCGCATGTCCTTGAGCATGAGCTGGCCGACGCGGGTGATCGCGACCGTGCGGTAGCGCAGCGCGAGTTCGTAGATCACGATCAGGGCGAACAGGCCGGCGGCGAGCAGTCCGAGCTTGCCGAGGTCCTTGTTCGGGATCGCGTCGTCGATCATGATCTTGGTCAGGTACGGTCCGGTGACGATGATGCAGCTCATCGAGATGACGACGACGAGGATGCGGACCACCTGGGGCAGGTAGGGTTTGAGGTATTTGCCGACGCGCAGGATGTCGTGGAAATTGATGGTTTCCTCGAGTTCCTCGTCCTCGCGGTAGGTGTTGCGTTGTGCCATGAGAAGTCCTTATACAAGTCCTTGTTGCGGATGCCGGTCGGTCAGAAGCCTTGCGCGGCGCCGGATTGCAGTCCGAGCTGCTTGTGGTAGATGTCCCAGTAGCGGCCGTGCTGCGCGACGAGTTCGGCGTGCGTGCCGCGTTCGACGATGCGGCCGTGCTCGAGCACGAGGATCAGGTCGGAGTCCTTGACGGACGAGATGCGGTGCGCGATCGTCACGATCGTCTTGTTGCCGTCCATTTCGCGCAGGTGCTGCTGGATTTCCGCTTCCGTTTCCATGTCGACGGCCGACGTGGTGTCGTCCATGATGAGGATGCTCGGGTTGTCGGCGAGCGCGCGGGCGAGCGACAGGCGCTGCTTCTGGCCGCCGGACAGGCCGACGCCGCGTTCGCCGACGACCGTGTCGTAGCCTTGCGGCATGGATTTGATGAAGTTGTCCGCGCCGGCGATCTGCGCCATCCTGTGGATGTAGCAGTCGTCGGTGTCGGAGTCGGCGCCGAAGCCGATGTTGCCGCCGATCGTGTCGGAGAACAGGAACGTGTCCTGCGCGACGATGCACACCTGCGAGCGCAGCGTGGACAGCGGCCAGTCGCGCGCGTCGATGCCGTCGATGAGCACGCGGCCGACGGTCGGGTCGTAGAAGCGTGAGATGAGGTTGACGAGCGTGGACTTGCCGGCGCCGGTTTCGCCGAGGATGCCGAGTTTGCTGCCGGCGGGGATGGTGAAGTCGATGTCCTTGAGGATCGGCGTGTCCGGATCGTCGGGGAAGGCGAAGCTGACGTGGTCGAAGCGGATTTCGCCGCTGATGCGGTCGGGGGTCGCCGGGTGGGGCGAGCCAACCTGTTCGGCGATGGCGACGGCTTGCTTGACGGTTTCCTTCGCGTCGGGCTTTTCGGTGATGCGCGGCTGTTCGGTGAGCAGGCGGCGGATCTTGATGCAGCTGGCGTTGAAGCGCTGCCAGTCGTTGATGAGCCAGCCGGAGGCGCGCACGGGGCCGTCGATCATCCACAGGAACGAGTTGAAGCTCACGAGGTTGCCGAGCGTCATGTAGCCGCGGATGACGAGGAAGCCGCCGAGGCCGAGCGTGATGAGCTGGAGGCTGAAGCCGAAGCCGTCGAGCCAGGGCATGTATTTGCGCGAGTTGTAGGCGAGCTTCATGTTGCGCTGCATGTAGTCGTCGTTGTGCTCGTCGAACTTCTGCGTCTCGTACGGTTCGCGCACGAAGGCCTTGACGACGCGGTTGCCTTCGATGTTCTCCTCGACCATCGAGTTGAGCGAGGCGAGCGAGTTGCGGATCGCGAAGAACAGCGGGTGCGCGTGCGTGGACAGGCTGCGCGTGAGCACGAAGATGAACGGCGTGACGCAGGCGAGCGCGAGCGCGAGGCGCCAGTCGATCGCGAACATGACGCACAGCGCGCCGACGAACATGACCACGCAGTCGGCGATCTGATAGCTGACCCAGCTGAGCATGTGGCGCAGCGCGTCGGTGTCGGAGGTCATGCGGCTCATGATGTCGCCGGTGCGCGTGTGGTTGAAGTAGGTGAAGTCGAGCTCGTGCAGCTTTTCGTATTCGTCGCACACGAGCCGGTAGATGGAGTTCTGGCCGAAGCGTTCCATCCACATCTGGTAGCCGTATCGGGAGGCGACGCGGATGATCGTCATGACGATCATGAGCATGCAGAAGTGGATGAGCCGTTCGGTGTGGCCTTGCGTGATGACCTGATCGACGATCATGCCGGTGATCAGCGGGATGGTCAGGGCCATCGTGTTGTTGGCGCAGAACAGGATCATCGCGCCGACCACGCGAGGCAGGTCGGGTTTGCAGTAGGGCAGGATCCAGCGCAGGTTGCCCTTGTCTTGGTTTTTCGTCGGATCGACGTACATGTGAGGAGATCCCCCGCATTCTTGGTTGTTTGCTTGTGGTATGGCACGGCGTATGTGTTTCCCCCGCCGTGCGCGACATTCGCTGCCGCCACGATTCACGACCGTCGTGTTTCGAGCGTCCCGCAACCGGCGCTCTCCTTCGCCGGCCGAAACCCCTGTTCGGATTCGCAAACGCGGTCCAGTCTAGGCGAACCTCATGCGTTTGCAACCCGTCCGATTCGGGCGTGTTGCCTTGGTTTTCCGGGGCAAAGGCACCACCTCCGGTCCTGTGTGTTCGCCCGCGTTTCCTTTGTGGTCGCCGTCCACGCTATCGCCTCAAGCGCGCTTGAACGCAACCCGCGAAACGCCGGGCGGCGCGGCTCGTTTTCCTCGGCTCCCCTAGGGGAGCTGTCTATCCGCGCGACGACTACTCCCTTTCTCCTAGCTCCCCTTGTCAGGGGAGCTGTCGGCGAAGCCGACTGAGGGGTAGTCACACGGGTCATACGCCCATTCCCGCAAACAGCCCCGATACGAAAAAAGGCCTTCCGCCCCGATGCGATTGGACGCATCGGCACGGAAGGCCACGATCGATCGCGGACGCACGCGCAGAATAAGGAGAAAAGACGCGCGCGAACGCAATCATCATCCCGCCGTCGGCCGGCCCGGCTGTTCCCGATTCGGGCCGGCACGGAGGGAAGTTCAGTTATGTCGGGGAGGCTGTGGCACCCCTCAGTCAGCCTTCGGCTGCCAGCTCCCCCTTCAGGGGGAGCAGCGAACGAGAACCGCAACGGCAGGATCCGCCGCTATCACGGCTCCCCTTCAGGGGCGCGGCGAAAGGCTCACTTCTCCCAGCCGATGTTCTGCGGCAGGTTGCCGGCGAAGCCGGACGGACCGTAGTTGGCGAGGCCCTTCTTGACGGCCGCGTACTGGCCCGGGTTGGAGACAGGGACGGTGCCGTAGAGCTTGAGCGCGGCCTTCTCGGCCTCGTTCATGGCCTTGACCTGGTCGTCGTACTTCTCGTGGGCGCCGGCGGCCTTGACGAGCTTGTCGACCTCGGCGGAACCGACGTAGGTGAAGTTGGACGGGCCGTCGGAGGTGTACAGCTGCGGGGCGGAGGTCACGAAGCCGAGGGCCGCGGAGGCCTGCCAAGCCATCGGCAGCACCTGGTAGTCGCCGTTCATGACGGTGTCGGAGAACTTGGACTCGGCCACGTTCACGACCTTGATCTTGATGCCGGCCTTCTTCATCATCGCCTGGTAGGCGTTGGCGAGGGCCTGCTGGGTGGCGTCGTCGCCGAAGAACGTGAAGGAGACCTCAAGGGTCTTGCCGTCCTTGGCGTAGTAGCCGTCGTCGCCGAGCTTGTAGCCGTCGGCCTCGAGGGTCTTCTTGGCGGCGTCGGTGCTGAACTTGGACTCGGCGGGCATGTTGTCCTCATAGCCCTTCTGGAACGGCAGCAGCATCTCGGAGCCCGGGCGCTTGGCGTCCCAGTCCATGCCCTGGAACTGGATCTTGTTGTAGGTGTCGGCATCGAAGGCCTGGGTCAGGGCCTTGCGCACCTGCAGGTCGTCGAGCGGCTTGGACTTGCCGTTGTACTCGAGCACGCGGGTCTTGAGGCTGTAGCCGTAGCGCAGCTGGGCGTCCTTGACGGAACGCACGGCCTTCAGGTTGTCCTTGGTGGAGATGGACGTGGAGGCGTCGATCTCGCCGTTCTGGAACGCGTTGATCTCAGCGGTCGAGGACATGACCTTGTAGACGACCTTGTCGAGCTTGGCCTTGTCGCCCCACCAGTTCGGGTTCGGCACGAAGGTCACGCTGTTGTCGTTGAAGGAGTCGACCTTGTACGGGCCGGCAGCCCACTCGTTGTGCGGGTTCTTGACCCAGCCCTGGGTGAAGGTCTTGGCGTCGCCGGCCTCCGGGTTGACCAGCGAGGAGAACACGAGCTGCCACGGGTAGTACGGCTCGGAGTAGGTCACGATGACCTGCTTGGCGCTGTCGCCCTGCTTGACGCTCGCGATGCGGTCGAAGCCGTCGGTGCTCGGCGGGTTGTAGTTGGAATCCTTGCCGTTGAGGGCCTTCCAGGTCGCCTCGAACGCGGTCCAGTCGATGTCCTTGCCATCGTTCCACTTGGCCTTCGGGTTGATGTCGTACTGCACGACCATCGGGTCGGAGCTGACGAGCTTCATGTCGGTCAGGTAGTCCGGGTTGACCTCGATCGGGTCGCCGCCGACCTCGTCGGTCATGAGCAGCTGCGGCTGGTACCAGCTCCACAGCTCGGACATGTAGCCGGTGTTGCCGTCGGTGGACAGGTAGTTCCAGTTGGAGGTGATCTCGGAGATCGGCAGGGTCAGCGTGCCGCCGTCCTTGACCTTGTCACGGTCCATGTGGTTGTCGTAACGCTGGTCGGCCTTCGGCATCGGCAGGGCGCCGGTGTACGACGAGTCGAAGCCGGCGGCCGGCTCCTCGGTCACGGTAGCGGCACCGTTGGAACCGTTGCCGTTGCCCGTGCTGCCGCAGCCCGCGAGCAGCATGGCGAACGCCGCGACGGACGCCGCGACAGCGGTCATCTTGCGCATGTTCTTCATGATTGTTTCCTCTCTATTTCCACCCGTGCGGGATTCCCCGCGCGGGTTCCGACCTGTCATGCGAAATGGCATGCGACCTGATGGCCGCTCGGTCGGGAAGCATTGGCGGCGCGCAGCATCGGCTTTTCGCCGCGGCAACGGGCCTGCTGGTCGGCGCTCAGCGTGGGCATGAGCGGGCATCGGCCGGCGAACGGGCAGCCCGTGAACGATTCGGTCGGGCTGGGCACTTCGCCTTCGAGCACGATGCGCTTGCGCGTGCGCTCGGCGGCCGGATCGGGCACCGGCACGGCGCTGATGAGCGCCTGCGTGTACGGGTGCAGCGGGTGTTCGAACACGTCCTCGGTCTCGCCGGATTCGACGATGCGGCCGAGGTACATGACGGCGACCTGGCTGGAGATGTGGCGGACGACCGACAGGTTGTGCGCCACGAACAGGTAGGCCACGCCGAGCTTGTTCTGCAGATCCTCAAGCAGGTTGATCACGCCGGCCTGGATGGACACGTCGAGCGCGGACACCGGCTCGTCGAGCAGCACGAGCTTGGGGTTGACGGCAAGGGCGCGCGCGATGGCGATGCGCTGGCGCTGGCCGCCGGAGAACTGCGTCGGGAAGCGGTCGACCTGATCGGGGTTCAGTTCGACGAGCCGCATGAGTTCGGCGATGCGTTCGCGGATCTGCTCCTTGGAGTAGTGCTGCACCTTCATCGGCTCGGCGAGGATGTCGTAGATCGGCAGGCGCGGGTCGAGCGAGCTCATCGGGTCCTGGAAGACGTACTGCACGGCGGAACGCAGTTCGCGGCGCTGTTCGCGCGGCATCTTGCGTTCGAGCTTGGTGCCGAACATCTCGATCTCGCCTTCCTGCGGCTTGGCGAATTCCATGATCTCCATGAGCGTCGTGGACTTGCCGGAACCGGATTCGCCGACGAGCGCGACGGTCTCGCCTTCGCGCACGTTGAGCGTCACGTCGTCGACCGCGCGCACCTCGCCGATCTTGCGGCGCAGGAATCCGCCGCCGGTCAGCGGGAACGTCTTGCGCATGTGCCGCACGTCGAGCACGGTCTTGCGCTGTTCGCGCGGGATGCCGTCGAACTTCGACTTGGCGGCCTCACCCACGCTGTACACGTCGCGGAACGTGAGTCCCTTGCTCACGATCTCGGCCGCGCGATGGCAGGCGACGAACTGGCCTTCGCGGCCCGGCACCGGCTGCATGGCCGGCTCGGACTGCCGGCACACGTCGGTCGCAAGCGGGCAGCGCGGGGAGAACGGGCAGCCCTTGGGCATGTTCACGAGGTTCATCGGCGAGCCGGGGATCGGCACGAGGCGGCTGGCGCGTTCGCGGTCGGAGCGCGGCACGGCGCCGAGCAGGCCCATCGTGTACGGCATGGCCGGCTTGGCGAAGATCGTGTCGACGTCGGACTTTTCGACCGGGCGGCCCGCGTACATGACGACGATGTCGTCCGCGATGCCGGCGATCACGCCGAGGTCGTGGGTGATGAAGATGACGGCCGCGCCGGTCTCGCGCTGCGCCTTGCGCAGGACCTCAAGCACCTGCGCCTGGATCGTCACGTCGAGCGCGGTGGTCGGCTCGTCGGCGATGATGACGTCGGGGTCGTTGGCGATGGCCATCGCGATCATGACGCGCTGGCGCATGCCGCCGGAGAACTCGTGCGGGAACGACTTCAAACGGTCCTCGGGGTCCGGGATGCCGACGAGGTTCATCAGCTCGATCGAACGGTCGTGAATCTGCTGTTCGGTCATCTTCGGGTTGTGGGTGACCAGCGCCTCCTTGATCTGGTCGCCGATCGAGAACACCGGGGTCAGGGCCGAGAGCGGATCCTGGAACACCATCGCGATGCCCTTGCCGCGAATCTTGCTCATCTCGAGATCGGACTTGGTGAGCAGCTCGTCGCCGTGGTACGTGATCGAGCCGGTCACCTTCGCGTTCTTGTCGAGCAGACCCATGATGGCCATCGACGTGACGGACTTGCCCGAGCCGGACTCGCCGACGATGCCGAGCGTGCGGCCGCGGTACAGGTCGAAGTTCATGCCACGCACCGCGTGCACCGTGCCGGCTTCGGAGGCGAAGCTGACGGTGAGGTCGCGCACGCTGATGACCGGCTGCTCGTTCTCGTTCGCGGTGTCGTTCACGGTTGCTCCTGTTGCGTTCGTAGTCGTTGCGTTCTTGTCGTTCATGATGATCGCCGTCCTGGCTTACTCGGCCTTGCCGCCGGAGCGGGAGTACGGGTCGATCGCGTCGCGCAGGCCGTCGCCGATCAGCTGCACGGAGAAGGTCAGGATGATCAGCATGACCGACGGGAAGACCAGCACCCACGGGGAGGTCTGCACGACCGACTGGCCGGCGTTCAACAACGTGCCGAGGGAGGTGTCGGGGGCCTTGATGCCGAGGCCCAGGAAGCTCAGCGAGGTTTCGCTGTTGACCGCGCCGATGACGCCGAGGACGGTGTTGATGACGAGCACGGAGCCGAGGTTCGGCACGAGGTGGCGCACGATGATCGTGAACGACGGCACGCCCATGAACTTCGCTGCGCGCACGTATTCGCGGTCGCGCAGCGAGAGCGTCAGCGTGCGCAGGGTTCGTGCGTAGCCGATCCAGCCGAACGCGGTCAGGCCGATCGCCAGCCAGATCCAGTCGCTGCCGCCCTTGGCCATGCCGACGATCAGCGCGATGAGCAGGAACGACGGGACGACGAGCAGCATGTCGAGCAGCCACATGCCGACGTGCTCGAACCAGCCCTCGAAGAACGCGACCGCAGTGCCGACGAGCGCGGCGATGATCGTGATGCACACCGAGCTCAGGATGCCGATGGTCAGCGAACGGCCGAGGCCGCGCACGATCATCGCGTACAGGTCGGAGCCGCCGACGGTCGTGCCGAGCCAGTGGTCGGCGGACGGCGGCGCGGCGAGCGCGGCGAAGTCCGGCTCGTCGTAGCTCCACTGCGAGAAGCGCGCGCCGAACGTGGCGAAGAAGATCAGGATCAGCAGCACGATCAGGCCGACCACCGCGGACGGGCGACGGCAGAAGCGGCGCACGTACAGCATCATGCGGCCGGTGCGCTTGAAATCGTCGTGCTCGGACTTGTCGGACTTGCCGGCTGCGACCGTCTGGTCGACGCCGTTCTGCTCGTCGCGCACCTCGTCGGTCGCGTCCGCGTCGGCGACCATGTTCTCGGAATCGTTCATCATATCGATCGTCCTTTACTCACGTTCCACGTATCGGGATCGGGCGTCTCAGCTCAGTCGGATGCGCGGGTCGAGCCACGCGGAGAAGATGTCGGCCAGCAGCGCGCCGGTCAGCGTGCACACGCCGCCGAACGCGGCCACGGCGACCGCGCCGTTGATGTCGTTCTGCGCGATCGTCTGCGTGAAGTACATGCCCAGCCCGTTGATCGCGAACACGTTCTCGGTGATGACCGCGCCGGTGAACACGCCCGCGATCGAGAACGCGACGTCCACGGCCGTCGGGATCAGGCTCGTGCGCAGCGCGTGGCGGCGGATCGCGACGTTGAGCGGCAGACCCTTCGCACGGGCGGTGCGCACATAATCGGCGTTCATCGTGTCAAGCAGATACGTGCGCTGGGTGAGGTGGTAGCTCACCGTGCCGGGGATCGTCATGACAATGGTCGGCAGGATCAGGTGCTGCAGGTAGTCGAGCACCCACAGGACCGGATTGTTGCCTTGGTACGAGTGCAGGCCGGTCACGTAGAACGCGCGCGTGCCGATGAGGTTGTTGAAGTTGATCGCGATGAGCACGACCATCAGGCCCATGACGGCGGCCGGGATGACCAGGAAGAACGTGGCGACCGAGTTGAGCACGCGATCCTGCCACTTGTACTGGCGGATGGCGGTGTACACGCCGATGCTCACGCCGAAGATGATCGCGAGGATCGTGGCGAGCGTCACCAGCTGCAGCGACGCGGCGATGCGCGACGCGATGGCCGGGCCGACCGGCGACTGGTCGGGGCTCAGGCCCCAATCCCAGCGGGTCACGATGCCCTTGAGCCAACGGCCGTAACGAATGATGACGGGCGTCTGGTCGTTGATGTTCGCCATGTCCAGCGAACGGTTGATGGATGCCATCGGCGGGCGCGGATTACGCGACATGTAGTTCGAACGCGGATCCATGAACGCGCTCGCCAGGAAATACGTCATCGACACCGCCACGAACAGCATGATGATGTAGTTGCCGATGCGCTTGAGAATGTACTTGAGCATCCGTCACCTCCTAAAAGCCTCAGTAGTAGTACCGCGCGCGCAGGCGCCCGCAAAATTCAATCCAATATATGAGATGGGGTATTGACGGATTTGCGGTTCGGAGATATGGCAAAACCGTTTTAGTTGGCGGCGGGTCGTCGCAACGAACCCGTTTGTTAATTTCTCGTTTCGGATTCGTACAGGAAATACGCAGTACAATGTCTGCGGATTTTCAGCCGCCGCTTTTCAGCAAAGCCGACCGACTCCTCATCTTCTGCTCCCCCTGATAGGGGGAGCTGTCAGCGCAGCTGACTGAGGGGGTC